>JADJVI010000052.1 GCA_016710645.1 Actinomycetales bacterium
GCAAGAAGCTCACCTTCGGGCCGGGATACCGGCTAGGACCTCACCACGACACGAACCCCCGCCATTGCGGCCAGGCGTGTCGGATCCGGTGAGGTACCGCCCGTACTTTGAGAACTACACAGTGGACGCGAGCATCTTTGTGGCCAAGTTTTTAAGGGCACACGGTGGATGCCTTGGCACCAGGAACCGAAGAAGGACGTAGGAATCTGCGATAAGCCTCGGGGAGTCGATAACCAGACTGTGATCCGAGGATTTCCGAATGGGGAAACCCGGCTGGAGGCAAGTCCAGTCACCCCTGTCTGAACACATAGGACAGGTGGAGGGAACGTGGGGAAGTGAAACATCTCAGTACCCACAGGAAGAGAAAGCAACCGCGATTCCGTGAGTAGTGGCGAGCGAAAGCGGAAGAGGCTAAACCAGCCATGTGTGATAGCTGTCAGGCGTTGCATGGTTGGGGTCGTGGGACCTCTTGGTCGGCTCTGACAGGCCGGCATGGAGTCAAAAATGCGCGTTATAGTCGAAGGGCATTGAAAGGCCCGGCACAGAGGGTGCTACCCCCGTAGACGAAATAAGCGCACTCCAGAGAGTCATCCCAAGTAGCACGGGGCCCGAGAAATCCCGTGTGAATCTGGCGGGACCACCCGCTAAGCCTAAATATTCCCTGGTGACCGATAGCGGACAAGTACCGTGAGGGAAAGGTGAAAAGTACCCCGGGAGGGGAGTGAAATAGATCCTGAAACCGTGTGCCTACAATCCGTTGGAGCCTCCTTGTGGGGTGACAGCGTGCCTTTTGAAGAATGAGCCTGCGAGTTAGTGCTCGGTGGCGAGGTTAACCCGTGTGGGGAAGCCGTAGCGAAAGCGAGTCCGAATAGGGCGTCTTAGTCGCCGGGTCTAGACCCGAAGCGGAGTGATCTACCCATGGCCAGGTTGAAGCGCAGGTAAGACTGCGTGGAGGACCGAACCCACTTAGGTTGAAAACTGAGGGGATGAGCTGTGGGTAGGGGTGAAAGGCCAATCAAACTCCGTGATAGCTGGTTCTCCCCGAAATGCATTTAGGTGCAGCGTCACGTGTTTCTTACCGGAGGTAGAGCTACTGGATAGCCGATGGGCCCCACCAGGTTACTGACGTTAGCCAAACTCCGAATGCCGGTAAGTGAGAGCGTGGCAGTGAGACTGCGGGGGATAAGCTCCGTAGTCGAGAGGAAACAGCCCAGATCACCAGCTAAGGTCCCTAAGCGTGTGCTAAGTGGGAAAGGATGTGGAGTTGCATTGACAACCAGGAGGTTGGCTTAGAAGCAGCCACCCTTTAAAGAGTGCGTAATAGCTCACTGGTCAAGTGATTCCGCGCCGACAATGTAGCGGGGCTCAAGCACACCACCGAAGCTGTGGCATTGACATATAGCCCGGCCGTGAACTCTGAGGACTCACGGTCCAAGCATGTTGATGGGTAGGGGAGCGTCGTGTGGCCAGGGAAGCGGCGGAGTGATCCAGCCGTGGAGGCTACACGAGTGAGAATGCAGGCATGAGTAGCGAATGACGGGCGAGAAACCCGTCCGCCGAATAACCAAGGGTTCCAGGGTCAAGCTAATCTGCCCTGGGTAAGTCGGGACCTAAGGCGAGGCCGACAGGCGTAGTCGATGGACATCCGGTTGATATTCCGGAACCGGCGAAGAACCGCCCATACCGAACCTAGTGATGCTAAGCGCCTGAAGCGTTGGTGAAGTCTTCGGACGGACCTGACGTGGAGCGCGCGACCCTAGTTAGTAGTAGGTAAGCAATGGAGAGACGCAGGAAGGTAGCCTCCGCGTGGCGATGGTAGTCCACGTCCAAGGGTGTAGGGCGAGGTGTAGGCAAATCCGCACCTCACATAGCCTGAGACCTGATAGTGACCGCATCAGCGGGAAGCAGGGTGATCCTATGCTGCCAAGAAAATCTTCTAGCGAGGTTCTAGCCGCCCGTACCCCAAACCGACTCAGGTGGTTAGGTAGAGAATACCAAGGCGATCGAGTGAATCGTGGTTAGGAATTCGGCAAAATACCCCCGTAACTTCGGGAGAAGGGGGGCCCGGAAGGTGAAGAAGACTTGCTCTTCTAGCCCGAACGGCCGCAGAGACCAGGGAGAAGCGACTGTTTACTAAAAACACAGGTCCGTGCCAAGTCGCAAGACGATGTATACGGACTGACGCCTGCCCGGTGCTGGAACGTTAAGGGGACCGGTTAGCCTCACGGCGAAGCTGAGAACTTAAGCGCCAGTAAACGGCGGTGGTAACTATAACCATCCTAAGGTAGCGAAATTCCTTGTCGGGTAAGTTCCGACCTGCACGAATGGCGTAACGACTTCTCCACTGTCTCAACCACGAACTCGGCGAAATTGCACTACGAGTAAAGATGCTCGTTACGCGCAGAAGGACGGAAAGACCCCGGGACCTTTACTACAGCTTGGTATTGGTGTTCGGTACGGCTTGTGTAGGATAGGTGGGAGACTGTGAAGCTGATACGCCAGTATCGGTGGAGTCAACGTTGAAATACCACTCTGGTCGTTCTGGATATCTAACCTCGGTCCGTGATCCGGATCAGGGACAGTGCCTGGTGGGTAGTTTAACTGGGGCGGTTGCCTCCTAAAAGGTAACGGAGGCGCCCAAAGGTTCCCTCAGCCTGGTTGGCAATCAGGTTTTGAGTGTAAGTGCACAAGGGAGCTTGACTGTGAGAGTGACAACTCGAACAGGGACGAAAGTCGGGACTAGTGATCCGGCGGTGGCTTGTGGAAGCGCCGTCGCTCAACGGATAAAAGGTACCCCGGGGATAACAGGCTGATCTTGCCCAAGAGTCCATATCGACGGCATGGTTTGGCACCTCGATGTCGGCTCGTCGCATCCTGGGGCTGGAGTAGGTCCCAAGGGTTGGGCTGTTCGCCCATTAAAGCGGTACGCGAGCTGGGTTTAGAACGTCGTGAGACAGTTCGGTCCCTATCCTCTGCGCGCGCAGGAAACTTGAGAAGGGCTGTCCCTAGTACGAGAGGACCGGGATGGACGAACCTCTGGTGTGTCAGTTGTTCTGCCAAGAGCACCGCTGATTAGCTACGTTCGGAAGTGATAACCGCTGAAAGCATCTAAGCGGGAAGCATGCTTCAAGATGAGGTTTCCATGGGGTTTACCCCGAGAGGCTCCCAGCTAGACTACTGGGTTGATAGGCCGGATGTGGAAGTGCGGTAACGCATGGAGCTGACCGGTACTAATAAGCCGATAACTTGACACAAAGAAGCTACGCGTCCACTGTGTGGTTCCCGAGGTATGGTCGGGAGCGATTGATATCTCCATAGAGTTTCGGCTGTCATAGCGAAGGGGAAACGCCCGGTCCCATTCCGAACCCGGAAGCTAAGCCCTTCAGCGCCGATGGTACTGCACTGGTGACGGTGTGGGAGAGTAGGACGCAGCCGGACATACTTTGAAACAAGACGCCCCGCGGAGCAATCCGGCGGGGCGTTCTTGTTTGTAGCCTGACGTGTATTCGAGCGAGGATAGGGACCATGGACGAGTACCGATCGGAACGGCGTTCCTCAGCACCGCGTGGTGGGGGAACCCCCTCGTCGGGCGCCCGTGGTGGGGCACGCGGAGGTCGTCCTAGGACTCCTTCGTCTGGAGCGGGGGCCCGGGGTGACGCGGCCGGCCGCAGAGCTGGTGGCGGACCGAGCGCTGGGGGAGACCGCAGCGCGCGCCGGGCGCCTGGCCCGGTGGCGTCCCGTGATGATCGCCGGGGTGGGAGCGACCGCGATGCTGAGGAGCGTCGCGGTGGGTCGCGGTTGGCTCCCAAGTCGCCACGCCTTCCTGAGCCGGCCATTGATCCTGATGTCACCGGTAAAGAGCTCGACCGTGCCGTGTGGGCGCAATTGCGGACGCTGTCACAGGAGAACGCTGCCGGTGTCGCTCAGCACTTGGTGATGGTCGCTCGCCTGCTCGAAGACAACGTCGTCGCAGCAGAGGCCCACGCTGAAACAGCTGTCCGTCGGGCTGGTCGGGTGCCGGCTGCTCGGGAGGCACTGGGCATCGTTGCCTATCGACGTGGTGACTGGGCTCGCGCCCTGGCGGAGTTCCGCACTGTTCGTCGGCTTTCGGGGTCGTCTCACTTGCTGCCGTTCATGGTCGACTGTGAGCGCGCCCTCGGCCGGCCGGAGCGAGCGCTCGAGTTGGCCACGGGGCCGGAGTCTCGCGGTCTGACCCAACATGAGCGCGTGGAGCTGGCCATTGTGGTGTCCGGGATTCGACGGGACCTGGGCCAGGCCGCTGCCGCTGCGGCTGGTCTGGAGATTCCGGAACTCGCGGGGTCCGCGTCCTCCCCATGGGCCGCGCGGCTGCGCTATGCCTATGCCGAGGCTCAGTTGGCGCTGGGGAACGAGGCCCGTGCCCGCGACTGGTTCGCTCGGGCGGTGGATGCCGACGTGGATGTGCAGACCGACGCAGCCGAACGCCTCGACGAGCTCGATGGGATCGCCTTCACCGACCTGGACGAGGTGCCAGACGACGACGTGTCTCGCGACGGGGCCGACGCGGAGTGAACCGCCCGGGGGAGGCGCTGGTCGCGGCATACCGGGCGATTGCGTGCGACCTGGACGGAGTCGTCTACCGGGGTGCACGCGCGGTGCCGTTTGCCGTGTCCAGCCTCCAGGCGTCGCAGGCCTACACGCCCGTGGTTTTCGCGACCAACAACGCCTCACGAACGCCGACGGAGGTCGCCGGTCAGCTTGAAGGGCTCGGGCTGACGGGCACGGGTGCAGACGCGGTCGTCACCAGTGCCCAGGCCGGCGCCGCGTTGCTTCGAAGCCGGCTAGGGCCAGGAGCGGTCGTCCTGGCCGTCGGTGGCGACGGGGTGGCTGAGGCGCTTGCGGACGCCGAGTTGCGACCAATGCGGACCCTGGCGGCGCGTCCAGAGGCGGTCCTGCAGGGTTGGGCGCGCACCGTCACGGTGGCAGATCTGGCCGACGCCAGCCTTGCGGTCGCTGACGGTGCCCTGTGGGTCGCGACGAACACCGACCTCACGCTGCCGACGGAGGCCGGTGTGGTGCCTGGGAACGGCACCCTGGTGGCGGCTGTGGCGTCAGCGAGCGGGCGGAGACCGCTGGTGGTGGGCAAACCCGAGCGCGGACTTTACGACACGGTCGCCGCTCGGGTCGGCGTGCCGGTCGAAGGGCTGCTCGCAATAGGGGATCGCCTCAACACCGACGTCCTGGGAGCGATGCGGCTCGGAGTGGATTCAGTCTGGGTTCTCACGGGCGTCGATGGCTTCGCCGAGTTGGCCGCCAGTGACGTCGTGCCCACCTGGGCGCTACCTGATCTACAAGGCTTGCTCTGCCCGCCAGTGGAGGTCTCGGGATCGGCGCCGCAGTGGTCGGCCGGGAGAGTCACGGCCCGGCTCCTCGGCGACGGGCGGGTCACGATCAACGGGGCCGACGAGTATGCCGTCCACGCCCCGGCCGTCGCGGCTCTCGGGCGTGCAGTCGTCCTTGCCTTGCGCGAGGCGGGGGATCGACACGTCGTGCAGGTGGGCGTCACCTTCGACCGGGCACTGGGTGCCCTGCGGGAGGGCGCACCGGGGCAGTACGGTGGGACTGACCCGATTTAGGAGGCACCTCATGTCGTTCGACGGCATTCGCGGATACGTGCAGTTGGCCAGCGGCCTGGGGGAGGCGACCCGTGCACGGGCCACCGAGGTGGCCCAGAGCCTGCTCATGTTGGCCAGCCGGACCAGCCCCGCTGACGTGGCAAGCCAGGTGGCGGCCGTCACCGACGACCTGCTGGCTTCGGCCAAGGCCAACCAGGAGTCGATGCTCACGCTCATGCGTCATGAGTTGGCCTCGCTCTTGGACAGCTCGACGGCGTTGGTCAAGGTCACCGACTTCGACTCGCTCAAGGCGCGGGTGGCAAGCCTCGCGGCGGAGGTAGACGCACTGCGACTGCAGGTGCTGCGCAATGTCGAGGAGCCGACCAGCGTGCCGGAAACGATCGCTGCACGGATCGAGACGGTGAAGCCAAGGGCCAGCAGTGGTGCTCGTCCGAGCCGAGCGTCTTTCGCCGCCGCTGCAACCGCTGCAACTGGTGCGACACCGGCGGCCGCGCCGACCCCGCATACCCCGCCGGCCGTGAAAGCCGCTGCAGAGCCTCCGGCCGAGCCGGCCAGGCCCGCGAGCAAGACGGTTGCCAAGAAGGCTGCGCCCGCCAACGCATCGGCCGCGCCCGCTGCAAAGGCGGCTCCGGCGAAGAAGGCTGCGTCCACGAAGGCTGCACCAGTCGCCAAAGTTGAGCCCGCGAAGACGGCAGCCCCGGCCAAGGCTGCACCAGCCGCCAAGGTTGCGCCCGCGAAGGCGGCGCCCGCGAAGGCGGCGCCCGCGAAGAAGGCAGCTTCAGTCAAGGCGACACCGGCCAAGGCAGCTCCGCCAACGAAGTCGGCTCCGGCGAAGTCGGCTCCGGCGAAGCGGGCACCTGCGAAGAAGGCGGCACCCGCTCCCACAGCACCTGCGGCATCCGCTCCCGCGGCACCTGCCGATTCTGCGCCGGCGGCTCATGGAGCTGATGCATGACGGCAGCTGTTGGCGAGTTCGACGCGGACTCCGCCGCGCGCGCCAGCGACTCGACGTCGGAGGGGACACTGTTCCCTGCGAGCGTGCCAGACCCACCGCGCACGGGCGATCCGACCGTCGACAAGGCACTGGCCGACTTCGCGGTGGCGATGTGCGGCGACATTTCGGGCCATCCCGAAGCGGGTGAGGCGATCGAACGCGCCCTGCAATCTCGGTTGCACGACCTCGCACCGGAGTGACCAGGGCCCGCCTCGACGTCGAACTCGTCCGGCGGGGCCTGGCCCGGTCCAGGGGCCAGGCTCGCGAGTTGCTCGCCGCGGGCCGGGTCCGAGTCGCGGACGCCATCGTCGACAAACCGGCGACGATAGTGCACCCAGACGAGGACGTGGCCCTCGACGGCGAGGTCGACCCCTGGGTGGGCCGCGCGGCATACAAGTTGCTGGCCGCACTGGAGGCGTGGCTGCCGCGGGGACTGGAGGTCACCGGGACCCGCTGCCTCGATGTTGGGGCGAGCACGGGGGGTTTCACTCAGGTGCTGCTCGAGCGCGGAGCCGCACACGTCGTGGCGCTAGACGTCGGGCACGATCAGCTCGCTCCCACCGTTCGCGACGATCCGAGGGTGACCGAGCGATCGGGTACCTCGATCCGAGAGGTGACCGCTGCGGACCTCGGTGGCCCCTTCCATGTCATCGTCGCGGACCTGAGCTTCATCTCGCTGCGCTTGGTCCTGCCGACGATTACAGGGCTCCTGGGCCCATCAGGACAGGTCGTCGTGCTGGTCAAGCCGCAGTTCGAGGTCGGCCGCGAACGGCTGGGTAAGGGCGGGGTGGTGCGCAGCGTCGCTGACCGCCGGGGGGCTGTCGAGGGGGTCGTCACGGCAGCCATGGCAGCGGGGCTGCACCCGCGGGAGTTACTTCCTAGCCCCCTGCCGGGTGAAAGTGGGAATCGGGAGTATCTAGTCTGGATGACAGCACGCTCCGCACCCCCGACAGCGCAGGACCTGGAAAGAGTGATGGCACAGATGGAGTCCCGCCCGTGAAGCGTTCGGTGCTCCTGGTGACCCATCCGCGACGTCCCGACGTCATCGACGTGGTCCGCCAGGTCTCGACCCAATTGCGTGCCGCCGGAATCGAATCCGTCATCAGCGAGAGTGATGCAGCCGCGTTCCACGGTGCCGATCTCGCCGGGGTCGAGGTCGTGTCGGATGAGGACCCGTCGCAGGGTCGCGAGTTGGCCATCGTGCTGGGTGGTGACGGGACGATCCTGCGTGGAGCCGAGATCACCCGGGAGACCGGGGTGCCCCTGGTGGGGATCAACCTCGGCAAGGTCGGCTTCCTCGCGGAGGCCGAGATGGGCGAACTGGACGAGGTCATCCAGCACATCGTGGCTCGTGACTACGCCATCGACGAGCGGATGACGCTCGAGGTGACCGTGAGCGACGGCGGGCAGGTCAGGACGACGACCTGGGCGCTCAACGAGGTGAGCATCGAGAAGGCGGCCCGCGAGCGGATGTTGGAGGTCATCGTCGAGATCGACGGGCGGCCCCTGTCGACCTGGGGCTGTGACGGGGTGATCATCGCGACCCCGACCGGGTCGACGGCATACGCGTTCTCCGCCGGTGGACCGGTGGTGTGGCCGGATGTGGAAGCCATTCTCCTGGTGCCCAATTCGGCGCATGCCCTCTTCGCCAGACCCGTCGTCGTCGGTCCGACCTCGCGGCTGGCCGTCGAGGTCATCCCCCATGCCGAAGGCCTCGGGGTGATGTGGTGCGACGGGCGACGCCCGGTCGACCTGCGCCCCGGCTCGCGCATCGACGTGCGGCGCTCTGCGGTGCCGATGCGCCTGGCTCGGCTCACTCCCGAGCCGTTCACCGACCGGCTGGTCGAGAAGTTCGACCTCTCGGTCGTCGGGTGGCGCGGCAACGGCGCAGCCCGCACCCGCACCCCCTGATCACCTGTCACGGCCTCGCGCTCCACACCCTGTGGGTGCTCGCTGCAGCGTGACGGTGTCGCGGCCTAGGCTGTGGCCGTGTTGCGGGAGATGCGGATCCGGTGCCTGGGCGTCATCGACGACGCCGTGCTGGCGCTGCACCCCGGGTTCACCGTGCTCACCGGCGAGACCGGAGCCGGCAAGACCATGGTGGTGCAGGGGCTGGGGCTGCTGCTCGGCGCCCGCGCCGATTCCGCGCTGGTGCGCTCCGGCGCGCCACGAGCCGCCGTCGAGGGCCTGCTCACCCTCCCACCGGAGCACCCCGCCATCAGCCGGGTTGTCGACGCCGGCGGGGAGATCGACGACGGGGACCTCGTCCTGGCCCGCACGGTCGGGGCGGACGGACGATCCCGGGCTTTCGTCGGCGGCCGGTCAGCGCCGATCGGCGTGCTCGCCGACCTCGGTGAGCAATTGGTTGCCGTTCATGGGCAAGCCGACCAGTGGCGGTTGCGCCGACCTGACCAACACCGCGAATTGCTCGACGTTTTCGGCGGCCCCGCGATCGCCGAGCGACTCACGGCATACCAGCAGGTGTATGCCGCCCTCGGCGCCGCCCGCGCCGAGCGCGACCGGCTCACCAGCGCGGACCGCGACCGCGCGCGGGAGGTCGACACCCTGACGGCCGCCCTCGAACACATCGAGCGCGTCGACCCGCAACCCGGCGAGGACGAGGCGTTGCGCGTCGAGGACGAGCGGCTCGCGCACGCCGAAGGGCTGCGGTATGCCGTCGCAGCGGCCCACAGTGCCCTGGTCGGGTCGGACGACGGCGCCGAGACGGCAAATGCGGTCGAGATGATCAACACGGCGCGCGCCACCTTGGCGGCGGAGACCCGGCACGACCCGCGGGTGGAGGAGTTGCATCGTCGAGTCAGCGAGGCCGGCTATGTCGTCGCGGATCTCGCCGCCGATCTCGCCGGCTATCTCGCCGATCTCGATGCCGATCCCGCTCGGTTGGCCGCCGTGCAGGCTCGCCGCGCCGAACTCGCCGGCCTCACCCGCCGCTATGGCGACACCGTCGACGAGGTCCTGCAGTGGAGCCGCACCGCGGCCGCCCAGCTCACCGAATTGCTCGGTGCTGACGATCGCCTGGCCGTTCTGGAGACGGAAGTCGCCCGTCTCACAGCCGAGCTATCCGACGCCGCAGCCGCACTCCGAGAGCAACGTCGTTCTACGGCAACCGTTTTTGCAGCGGAGGTAGAAGCCGAACTGGCACAACTGTCGATGGCATCGGCCAGGTTGAGCGTCACTGTCACCGAGCGCGAGCCGGGCCCTTACGGCGCAGACGAAGTCGAGATCCTGCTCGCGGCCAACTCCGGAGCAGCGCTGCGCTCGGTGAGCAAGGCCGCCTCTGGGGGTGAGCTATCTCGCGTGATGCTTGCGATCGAGGTCGTGAGCGGGCGTCGCCCCGCTTCCAGAGAGTCGGCCCAGGCCGGGAGCGATCTCACCTTCGTCTTCGACGAGGTGGACGCCGGCGTGGGAGGCCAAGCGGCCCTGGACATCGGGGCACGCCTGGCCGACCTCGCGGCATACGCGCAGGTCGTCGTCGTCACCCACCTGCCGCAAGTGGCCGCCTACGCCGACCGGCACCTCATCGTGCGCAAGGCCGATGACGGCTCGGTGACTGCCAGCTCGGTGATTGAGGTCGGCGGCCAGGCGCGATTGGAAGAACTGGCCCGGATGATGGGTGGGGGTGCGACGTCTGCCGGCCTTGAGCACGCGCGGGAACTCCTGGAGGCCGCGACGCGCCGACGCGGCAGCGCGCGGTCAAAGGACCCGTCCGGTCTGTCATAGACTGGCATCCCGTGGCGATCGAGACGAAGCACATCTTTGTGACCGGGGGTGTCGCCTCCTCGCTGGGCAAGGGCCTCACCGCCTCCAGCCTCGGGCACCTGCTCCGATCCCGCGGATTGCGGGTCACCATGCAGAAGCTCGACCCCTACCTCAACGTCGACCCCGGAACGATGAACCCGTTCCAGCACGGCGAGGTGTTCGTCACCGACGACGGGGCCGAGACCGACCTCGACATTGGGCATTACGAGCGCTTCCTGGACGTCAACCTCACCGGATCGGCCAACGTGACGACCGGCCAGGTCTACTCCAGCGTCATCGCCAAGGAGCGCCGCGGCGAGTACCTCGGTGACACCGTGCAGGTCATCCCGCACATCACCAACGAGATCAAGGCCCGGATGCGCGACCTGGCCACCGGCAAGCCCGACGCGCCGCACATCATCATCACCGAGATCGGCGGCACGGTCGGTGACATCGAGTCGCTGCCGTTCCTGGAAGCCGCCCGCCAGGTGCGTCACGACATCGGCCGGGAGAACTGCTTCTTCCTGCACGTCTCGTTGGTGCCCTATCTCGCCCCGAGCGGCGAGCTGAAGACCAAGCCCACCCAGCACTCGGTCGCGGCGCTGCGCCAGGTCGGCATCCAACCCGACAGCCTGGTGCTGCGCGCCGACCGGCCCATCCCGGACGGCATCAAGCGCAAGATCTCGCTCATGTGCGACGTCGATCGGGAGGCTGTCGCCGCCGCGGTCGATGCCCCGAGCATCTACGACATCCCCAAGGTGCTGCACAGCGAAGGGCTGGACGCCTACGTCATCCGGCGGCTCGGACTGGGCTTCCGCGACGTCAACTGGACCTCGTGGAACGAAATGCTGCGCCGCGTCCACGACCCGGCCCACCGGGTCGAGGTGGCCCTGGTCGGCAAGTACATCGACCTGCCTGACGCCTACCTCTCGGTGACCGAGGCACTGCGTGCCGGTGGCTTCCACCACAACGCCAAGGTGACGGTCCGCTGGGTCGCCAGCGACGAGTGCGCGACCCCTGCGGGCGCTCAGAAGGCCCTCCAGGGCGTCGACGCGGTGCTCGTGCCGGGTGGTTTCGGCGTGCGTGGCATCGAGGGCAAGCTGGGAGCGCTCACCTGGGCCCGCGAGCGCCAGGTGCCGACCCTCGGGTTGTGTCTTGGGCTGCAGTGCATGGTCATCGAATACGCCCGCTCGGTGCTCGGGATCGCCGATGCGTCCTCCAGCGAGTTCGACCCGCATACCACCCACCCGGTCATCGCGACGATGGCCGAGCAGAGGGCCTATGTCGAAGGGGCCGGCGACCTCGGGGGCACGATGCGCCTGGGCCGGTATGCCGCGCACCTCTCCGAGGGCAGCGTCGTGGCCACGGCATACGGGCAGACCGAGGTGTTCGAGCGGCACCGCCACCGTTACGAGGTCAACAACGCCTACCGCGACCAACTGGCGCAGGCCGGGCTGGTCTTCTCCGGCACGTCGCCGGACGGATCGCTGGTCGAGTTCGTCGAGTTGCCGGCCGACGTGCACCCCTACTACGTGTCGACCCAGGCGCATCCCGAGTTCCTTTCCCGCCCCAACCGCGCTCACCCGCTCTTCGCCGGGCTGATCGGGGCGGCCCTGGACCGGCAGCGCGGCGAGCGGCTCGTCGAAGTCGAGGTCGACTGACCGGCATACTGCCGGGATGAGCTGGGACGCGCCGACCGGGACTCTTGCCGATCTTTGCGACGAGGTGGTGACGCTGCCCGTCGAGGCGTCCGAGGTCGTCTTCCGCGGCAAGGTGTGGGATGTCCGCCGCGACCGAGTGGATCTCGGTGCGGCCGGCGTCGTGACCCGAGACCTCGTTGAGCACACCGGCGCCGTGCTGGTCGTCGGCCTGCGCGAGGTCGAAGGGGTGGACCAGATCGTCCTGATCCGCCAGTACCGCCACCCGGTGAGCTCGTTCCTCTGGGAGCTGCCGGCCGGCCTGCTCGACCAGACCGGCGAGCCCCCGTGGGAGGCAGCGGCGCGCGAGCTCGCCGAGGAGGTCGATCTGGTCGCGGCCCGCTGGGACGTGCTCGCGGACGCCTACTCCTCTCCGGGCGGGATGACCGAGGCGGTGCGCATCTACCTCGCGCGCGAGCTGCGCCCCTCGCCGCAGCCGCATGATCGGGAGGGGGAGGAGCTCGACCTGCGCCCGACCTGGGTCTCCTTGGACGACGCGTATGCCGCGGCGCTCGCTGGCCGGATCCACAACAGCGGCGCCGTCATCGGCATTCTCGCGGCCTGGGGGAGTCGGGCCCAAGGCTGGCGCACGCTGCGGCCGTACGACGCCCCGTGGCCCGAGCACTCGGCATACCGGCCGTAGTTGGGTAGGTGTACCCAGGCGCTGCCGACTCCCACTGGGCAGGATGGTCACGCCACGATCGCGCAGGAGGGGAATCGGTGACGACCTACGACGTACAGCTCGACCGCTTGGCGAAGGCCAGCACCGCAGTCGAGGGCATCGAGGCTGGCCTCCGTCAGGAGATGGCGAACCTTGATCGGGTCACCGCTGCCCTGTTGGAGGGCGGCTGGCGAGGTCCGGCGGCTCAGACCTACCGCGACGGTTGGCAAGACTGGACGACGGGGGTCGCAGAGGTACTCGACGGGTTGCGGTCGATGTCGCGGCTGCTCGGGGACGCTCGCGCTGCCTATGGTCTCGCGGAGAACTCTGCGGTCGAGCGCTACTCGGCAACTCGCACGCGGATCCAAAGTCGACTGTCATGAGCATTTCGTATGCCGTCGACCTGGCCGAACTCGACGCGGTGATCGCCGCGATGAGCACCTTCGAGGAGACACTGAGCGCCCGTATCGCCGACCTCGATGCAGAAATCGAGCAACTGCAGGGGGTGTGGCACGGCGCAGCCGCCGATGCTTAAGCGGACGCGCACTCCCGCCTCGTCCACGGAGCCCGCACCATGCATCAGGCATTAGTTGAGATGCGCTCGGCAGCGCGGGTGGCCCACCAGAACTACACCGCAGCCGTAGAGGCCAACGCCACGATGTTCAGGCGGGCCCGAGGGTGAGGGTGGACGTCGATTCGGGCACATACACGTCAGCCTGTGACGACTTCTACGCAGCCAACCGAGGAATCTGCCAAGCGGTGACTCGGCTGTCCCAGGCTCTGGAGAGCTGCGGATCGATGGCCGGCACCGACTCTGGTGGCCGCGAGTGGGCCGCCGCGTACGACGACGCAGCTGGACCGCTCCTGGAGGCGGGCACCGAGCTCGGTCGCGCGCTGGCGCACATGGGCAACCTCCTCAACGCTGCCCTGGCCAACCACGAGGCCGCCGATGGCGGGGCGCGTCTGGATGGTGCGCACCGGTCCGGGTCAACGGAGCCAGGTGCCGGCGCGAGCACGCGGACCTACGACGTCTCTCTGCCGGCGCCCACGTCGGCCTTCGGGGGGAACGCAGCCGAGCCAGATTGGTGGCATTGGATCGCCGAGCATCTCGAAGAGTTCGTCTGGCCCGATGCCGACACCGACCGCCTGCGCCGGGCGGGAACGGCCTGGACAACGGCGGCAGACACGCTGGCCAGCTATGCCAGTAACTGCAGTTCAGCCGCCGACGCGATCGGGATGAACCACGGGCCCGAGGTGGCCGATGCCGTCGGTGCCTGTCTCGACCTTCGGGAGCATGTGGAGGAGATCGCCGCCGCCTACCGAGAGGTCGGCGCGGCGTGCACCGACTACGGCACCCACGTCGACGCCCATCGTGACGAAGTGGTGTCCATCCTGGTGGAGTTGCTGGCGTGGACGGTGGTCGATCAGGTCGCAGGTGTGGTGCTGAGCTTCTTCACCTTCGGGGCGGCCGAAGTGGCAGCCCAACTGGTGGAGGCCGGGATCATGGCCCGGTATGCCGTGCGGATCATCGAGGTCTTGCGCCGCCTACGGGCACTGGCCCGCGTTGCGGTCACGGCCGTCAAGAGTGCGAAGCTACGGGTGGCAGCGCGTCTAGGCCGACTGAAGACCTTTGTCAGCGCGCCCATCCGCCGAGCTGCCCTTGCGGCCGGCCAGGGGGCTGCGCGATCAGAGCGCCGCGCTCTTCTTGATGAGTTGGCGGCAGCGGGGATCAAGCACGACCCGAACGCCGTGATGACAATCTTCCGCTCTGCTGACGGCAAGATCGTGTTCCTCGAACGGGGTTCGAACAACACTGGATTCCAGCACATTTTGTCGCACGAGGGCGAGTTCCTCGCGAAAGGGATACCTCGTGAGCAGATCCCGACGCTGTTGGAGGAAGCCTTGACCAAGGGCAAGCAGATCGGATACCAAGGGAAGGGATTCGGTCGCCCCATATACGAAGTCCCGTTCAACAACACCATCGTCCGGGTCGCGATCACAGTCGGCTCGAACGGTTACATCGTCGGAGCAAACATCAGATGACCCCGAACATCGAGTCTTTGCGGATCAACGCCGAATACCTGTGCTACCCGACCTGGGTCAGGCTGGCGGACGGTGGCGAGGACAACCCTGACCCTTCGACGTTGGGGCTGCCCGTCGACCTGGCGGAACGGCTGAATGAGTGGTCGGACGATTTCGATTCGATCGTCCCTGTCGACGATCCCGGCTCTGCCGCGTTTCCCAGTGCCGCCGACGAGGCCGCCTTTTATGCTCGCGGGCGGGCCCTCGCGGGCCAAGTGGCCGCAGCCAGGCCGGACCTCTTCGTGCGGTTCCACTCTCCGCTGACGGGGTGGGAAGACCTGCCAAGACCGGAGAGTGGCGAACGGGAGAGCATCCAGCGCCCCTAGTCGTCCGTCAGCGCGACGGTTACCGAGTCGAGCCGGTATGCCGTGCCGCCCTAGGATTGGGTGGCCGCGCGGCCCCACGAGGGTGAGCGGACGGCATACCGATCGATCCGAACCGAAGGAACCACCGTGTTGCGCACCCACCAGGCCGGCGCCCTGCGCGCCGACCATGTCGGCCAGACCGTCACCCTCACCGGCTGGGTGGCCAAGCGGCGCGATCACGGTGGGGTTGCTTTCGTGGATCTGCGCGACGCCAGCGGCATTGCCCAGGTCGTCGCTCGCGACGAGGTCCTGACCGGGGCCGCTCATGATCTGCGCAACGAGTACTGCGTCAAGGTCATCGGCGAGGTCGTCGCCCGCACTGCCGAGAACGTCAACCCGGACCTGCCGACCGGCCAGATCGAAGTCGTCGCCTCGGGCATCGAGGTGCTCAACGCGAGCGCCCCGTTGCCCTTCCAGATCGATGAGCGGGTCACGGTCGGTGAAGAGGCTCGCCTGAAGTATCGCTATCTCGACCTGCGCCGTCCGGGGGCCAGCTCGGCCGGGGCCGCCATCCGGCTGCGGTCCAAGGTCAACGCCGCCGCCCGTGAGGTGCTCGGCGCCCGTGATTTCGTCGAGATCGAGACCCCGACGCTGACCCGCTCCACGCCTGAGGGCGCGCGCGACTTCCTTGTGCCCGCGCGGCTGTCACCGGGTGCCTGGTACGCGCTGCCGCAGAGCCCGCAGCTGTTCAAGCAGCTGTTGATGGTCGCGGGGATGGAGCGCTACTTCCAGATCGCCCGCTGCTACCGCGACGAGGACTTCCGCGCCGACCGGCAGCCGGAGTTCACCCAGCTCGACATCGAGATGTCCTTCGTCGAGCAGGACGACATCATCGAGCTCGGTGAGGCCATCGTCGCCAACATCTGGAAGCTCATCGGCGTCGACCTGCCCACGCCGTTCCCGCGGATGTCCTATGCCGAGGCGATGGCTCGGTACGGCTCGGACAAGCCCGACCTACGCTTCGAGCTGGAGTTGACCGACTGCACGGCCTTCTTCGCCGAGACGCCGTTCCGGGTGTTCCAGGCGGACTACGTCGGCGCGGTCGTCATGCCGGGTGGCGGGTCGCAGCCGCGGCGTGCTTTCGACGCCTGGCAGGAGTGGGCCAAGCAGCGCGGCGCTCGGGGGCTGGCCTACGTCACGGTCGGCGAGGACGGCGAGCTCGGCGGACCGGTGGCCAAGAACATCTCCGATGCAGAGAAGGCCGGCCTGGCCGCCCACGTCGGAGCCGAAGCTGGCGACTGCATCTTCTTCGCGGCGGGCCCGGCCAAGACCTCGCGCGCGCTGCTCGGGGCGGCTCGCCTGGAGATCGGGCGCCGGGTCGGGCTCATCGACGAGTCGGCCTGGTCCTTCCTCTGGGTCGTCGACGCGCCGCTGTTCGAGCCGGCCGGTGACGCGGTCGCGGCCGGCGACGTCGCCGTCGGCGGCGGCGCCTGGACCGCCGTCCACCACGCCTTCACCTCACCCAAGCGGGAGTTCCTCGACAGCTTCGACACCGACCCGGGCTCGGCGCTCGCGTACGCCTACGACATGGTGTGCAACGGCAACGAGATCGGCGGCGGCTCCATCCGTATCCACCGTCGCGACATCCAGGAGCGCGTGTTTGCGGTCATGGGGTTGTCCGAGGACGAGGCTCAGGAGAAGTTCGGCTTCCTGCTCGACGCCTTCAAGTACGGCGCCCCGCCGCATGGCGGCATTGCCTTCGGTTGGGACCGGATCGTCTCGCTGCTCGCGCACACCGAGTCGATCCGCGATGTCATCGCCTTCCCCAAGTCCGGCGGCGGGTTCGACCCGCTCACCTCGGCCCCGGCGCCGATCACCGCCGCGCAGCGCAAGGAGGCCGGAGTCGACGCCAAACCGGCATCGGCGGCGCCAGCGACTGAGACTGCCCCGGCCGGCTGACCGGCGAGTACCACGCGACGGAAGCGGGACGGCATACCAGCTCGGTATGCCGTCCCGCTTCCGTTCGGGGGCGGGTGGGACCTACTCCTCGATGCCGTGCAAGGCGTGCCAGCGCCGCAACGGCGCCGGAGCCCACCAGTTCCACCGGCCGAGGATCGACATCGTCGCGGGCACGAGCAGCATCCGCACGATCGTCGCGTCGAGCAGCACCGCCACAGTGAGCGCGACCCCCATCTGCTTGATGACGAGCATCTTCCCCGCGATGAATCCGGCGAAGACGATGACCACCAGCAGGGCCGCCGACGTGATGATCCGTCCGGAGCGCTGCAGCCCGAGTTCGACCGCGCGGTCGTTGTCGTGGCCGTTGTGGTGGTAGAGCTCGGCGATGCGGGAGATGAGGAATAGCTCGTAGTCCATCGACAGCCCGAATCCGAAGGTGAGGGCCAGCGGCGGGATCATCGACTCCAGGGCCCCGGTGGAGGTGAACCCGAGCAAACCTTGCAGGTGACCCTCCTGGAAGATCCATGTCGCCACGCCGAGCGAGGCACCGAGCGACAGCACATTGAGCAGGAGCGCTTTGGTGGGAATGACGACCGACCCGGTCATGAGGAAGAGCAGTACGAAGGTGCCGATGACGATGAGCGCGGCGGCATAGGGGGCGCGGGCAGCGAGTGACGCGGTGAAGTCGATCAGGCCGGCCGCCTGACCGGTCACCCAGGACTGGTAGAGCGGCCGATGTTCCCGCAACTGGGTGACCACATCGCGCGCTGGGTCGCCCAGGGCAGGCCCCGCGGTGCGGACCGACACCGCGGCATACTCCGAGCCGAGCGGGCGCACCGAGACGCCGGTGACCCCCGGCAGGGCTTTGACCTCCTGCGCGTATGCCGTGGCCGCGGCAACGCTGGTGCGGCCCACGACGGTCGCGGCGGGCGCCGACATCAGCGGGTAGTCGGCGGCGAGCCGGTCGAAGAAGTCGCGCTGGCTGGTGCCCACCGGCATGAGTTCGGCGCCGGAGGAGGTGAGCCGCATCGACAGGGTGGGGATGGCGAGGGCCACCAACAGGGCTAGGCACCCGGCAATGACCAGCCAGGGCACCCGGTGCACCCCGCGGGCCAGGCTGGAGAAGACGCCGTCCTCGGGGGCGGTCTCGGTGCCCTTGGCCAGCAGCCGGTGGGCGCCGAGGGCACACAGCGGTGGCACCAGGGTGAGCCCGACGATCATCGCGATGAGCACGACCGACACCCCAGCCGCGCCGATGGCGCGGATGACATGGGCGTCGAAGATGAGCAGACCCGAGAGGGCGATGGCGACGGTCAGCCCGGAGAAGAACACCGTGCGACCGGCCGTCGCGACCGCCTGGCCGATGGCGGCCTGAATCTCGGCCGGGGTGAGCTCGGCGGCCGGTCGGCCCGCCGCCTGTGCGCGCAGTTCCTCGCGGGCCCGGCTGACGATGAGCAGGCCGTAGTCGATACAGAGCGCCAACCCGAGCAGGGTGACGACATTGACGACGCTCGCGTCCAGGTCCATGACGTAGGAGAAGCCGTAGAGCGCGCCGAGCGCGGCGAAGATCGATGCAATCGCCCCGACGATCGGCATCCCCGCCGCGATGAACCCGCCGAAGACGAGCACCATGACGATGAAGCTCAGCGGTAGGGCGATGCCCTCGCCGGCCCGCAGGTCGACCTCGATCTGGTGGAGGATCTCGCCGAGCAGCAGGTTGCCGCCACCGACTGCACCCTGGGCACCAGAGGGCAGCTCGCGCGTCATTCGGTCGTAGACCGCGTTCACGGCCGCCTCGGCCACCTTGGTGTCGGCCTTACTCAACCCCGGATCGAAGGTGGTGACGGTGAGCATGCCGCTGCGGTCGCTCCCGGCCCGCACGAACGGCGCGGCCTGCGGGTCGGTCGGACCGCCGGCGAAGACGAACGGGTTGACAGCCGACTTCACCCCGTCGATCGCCATGATGTCGGCGACCGCCTTCGTGGCGACGCTCGCCACCTGAGGCGAGGTGAGATCGATCCCGGTGAGTTGCAGCATGAGGCTGCTGGAGGACGGTTCGACGCGCTCGACGATGGCGCGCCCGTCGTGCGCCTCACCGCCCACCCCAGGCTCGCCGGAGCCCAGCCGCGAGAAGAGCGAGCCGCCCGCCACCCCGAGCACGGCAACCGCGAAGGTGATCCCCGAGATGAGCGCCCACACCAGCAGGAAGCGCCAGGGGTGCCGAGCACTCGCGCGACCGAGGGTCGCCAGCCGGGTGGTGTGCAGGGTCGGGGGCTTCTTGCTCACCCCGATAGCCTGCCACCGAGGCAGGACGGCTCCTGCACGGAAGGAGTGTGAGATGACCGGCGAGGACCTCTTCGCGGCGGCGCACTCCCGCCCGTCGGCTTCCGGCGCGGTCACCGACTCCACCGACGGGTATGCCGTGCGGCCCCCGCTCGCGGTGCGGATGCGTCCTCGCACCCTGGGCGAGGTGAGGGGACAGGAAGCCGTGCTCCGACCGGGCAGCCCCTTGCGGCGCCTGGTCGAGGGATCTGCCGGCGCGGCGGGTCCGGTGTCGGCGATCCTCTGGGGGCCGCCCGGCACAGGAAAGACCACCCTGGCCCACCTCGTCGCCACGGCGGCCGACCGGCGCTTCGTCGAGTTGTCAGCCGTCACCGCCGGGGTCAAGGACGTCAGGGAGGTCGTCGCGGCGGCGACCCGGGAGCGGGACCTGTACGGACGGCATACCGTGCTCTTCCTTGACGAGATCCATCGGTTCAGCAAGGCCCAGCAGGATGCGCTGCTGCCGGCCGTCGAAAACCGCCTGGTCATCCTCGTGGCGGCGACCACGGAGAACCCGTCGTTCAGCGTCATCGCGCCGCTGCTGTCCCGGTCGGTGCTCGTCACCCTCGTGCCGCTGGGCGACGCCGACGTCGGCGAGGTCATCGAGCGGGCGCTGGCTCACGACGACGGTCTGGCCGGGGAGTTCGCCCTCCAAGAGCAGGCCCGCGACTACCTTGTGCGGATCGCCGGCGGCGACGCTCGCCGGGCGCTGACCTCGCTGGAGGCCGCGGCCGGCGTAGCTCTGGACGACCGGCCGGTCGGAGCCGCTGACGATGGGCCGATCGAGATCTCGCTGGCCGACGTCGAGCGGGCTGTCGCCGTCGCCTCGGTGCGTTATGACCGGGCGGGGGACCAGCACTACGACGTGGCCAGCGCCCTCATCAAGTCGATGCGCGGCTCGGACGTGGATGCCGCATTGCACTATCTGGCGAGGATGCTCGAAGCAGGGGAGGACCCGCGGTTCGTCGCCCGGCGGATCGTCATCGCGGCCAGCGAAGACGTCGGCATGGCCGACCCGACCGCGCTGCAGACCGCCGTCGCCGCGCTGCACGCCGTGGCCCAGATCGGGATGCCCGAGGCCCGCATCATCCTCGGTCAGGCGGTCGTCCACGTCGCGCTCGCGCCAAAATCCAATGCCTCCTATCTCGCCATCAACGCGGCGATCGCCGACGTCCGGGCCGGGTTGGGCGGGCCAGTGCCGTTGCATCTGCGGGGGAGTGGGTATGCCGGTGCGTCGCGCGTCGCGTCAGCGGCGGCGGCCGCGGCGGGTCGTCCGTCCGCCCCGGTCTATCGCTATGCCCATGACGAACCCGATGCCGTGGCCACGCAGGATTACCTGCCTGAGGGCCTGACGACCGCCGACTATTACCACCCCACCGATCGGGGCTTCGAGGCTCGGCTACAGACTCGGTGGGCGTGGCTGCGCGACCGGATCCGGGGCCGCGGAGGCAGCGCGGCGCCACCGTCCTGACCGGTCGTCCTCAGGCGAGCAACCCTCGGTCACCGAGCGCGGTCGGCTATGGTGACCGCGTGACCCTTGCGCCAATCACCCTGGGCGATATCGCCGGTGCCATTGCCGCGCTGGCCTTCGCCTATCTGGTGTGGCGGCTCGGCTCGGTGATCGGCAAGGCCGGCGAGATCCTCGACGAGACCCGGCTGGGCGTCAAGGGCCTCTCGGACGGGAGTATGCCGTTGCTCGGTGAGGTCACGACGACGGTCGCCACGACCAATGAGCAGCTGGCGCGGATCGACACCGTCACCACCAACTTGGCCCACATGTCCAGCAACGTCAACGCGTTGACCTCGTTGTTCGCCGCGACCCTCGGTGGGCCCCTGGTCAAGGTGGCAGCCTTCAGTTACGGGGTTCGAAGCGCCATGGGTGGGCGCTCGGCGCGGGCCGCCGATCGGGCCTCAGGGGAGCGGAAGGGATCGGGCGATGTTCGCTAAGGCAGTGGCTTTCGCTGCAGGTGCTGCGGTGGGCTTCGGCGCGGTCCTCGTCGGCCGCGCGGTGCTGGCCCGCTACGAGCAGGAAGGCGGCCTGCCCACCCCGTTCGAGGCTGCCCGCGCCGATCTGCGCGACTTCGCCCATGACGTGGCCGAGGGCATGGCCGAACGCGAAGAACAGTTGCGGGTCGCTCTGGGGCTTGACGCAGCCCCCGAGGGCACCAGGTTGGACCCCGATGCCACCCGCGCCCTGCTCGACGACCCCGCCCGGTGGCGAGCTCCCACGGGGTGAGCCTCCGGCCCGCCCCCGACACCCCCGACCCGAGGCCGGGTGCCGCTGCACGGCATACCTGACCGCCGACCACCCGCGCCGTGCCCCTCCGGGCTCTAGGCGCTGCGAGACCGACCCGAGGACATCTCATGGAAACCGCCGAGATCAGGCGCCGCTGGTTGTCGTACTTCGAGG
Organism: Actinomycetales bacterium; assembly: GCA_016710645.1. Lineage (GTDB taxonomy): Bacteria > Actinomycetota > Actinomycetes > Actinomycetales > Dermatophilaceae > Phosphoribacter. The sequence continues at coordinate 21,805 of JADJVI010000052.1, forward strand.
GCAAGGGGCACACCGTCGTCCCTAGCGCCCCGCTGCTCTACGACGACCCCAACCTGCTGTTCGTCAATGCCGGCATGGTGCCGTTCAAGCCGTACTTCCTCGGGCAGGAGACCCCGCCCTACGACCGGGCCACCAGCGTCCAGAAGTGCCTACGCACCGGCGACATCGAGGAGGTCGGGAAGACCTCCCGGCACGGCACCTTCTTCCAGATGAACGGCAACTTCTCGTTCGGCGACTACTTCAAGGCCGGGGCCATCGAGTTCGCCTGGGACTTGCTCACCAGTTCGCTCGAGTCTGGCGGCTATGGACTGGACGGTGACAAGCTCTGGGCCACCGTCTACCACGATGACGACGAGGCGGCCGACCTCTGGGTGCAGCTGACCGGCATACCGGCCGAGCGGGTCGTGCGCCGTGGGATGGCCGACAACTTCTGGTCGATGGGCGTGCCCGGGCCGTGTGGGCCGTGCAGCGAGATCTACTACGACCGCGGGCCGGAGTACGGCCGCGAGGGTGGCCCGGCCGTCGACGAGGATCGCTACCTCGAGGTCTGGAACCTCGTCTTCATGCAGAACATCCGCGGTGAGGGTGGCGGCAAGGAGGGCTACCCCATCCTCGGGGACCTGCCCGCCAAGAACGTCGACACCGGCATGGGCCTGGAACGGATGGCCTCGCTATTGCAGGGCGTCGACAACCTCTACGAGATCGACGAGGTCTTCCCGGTGTTGGCCAAGGCCGCCCAGATGACCGGCAAGGTCTACGGCGAGCAGTCCGGCAAGGATGCCGCGACGAGCCACCCCGACGACGTAGGCCTGCGAGTCGTGGCCGACCACGTGCGCTCCTCGCTCATGCTCATCGGTGACGGTGTCACTCCGGGTAACGAGGGGCGCGGCTATGTGCTGCGTCGGATGCTGCGCCGGGCAGTGCGCTCGATGCGGCTGCTGGGCTACGACCGCCCCGCGCTGCCCGAGCTGCTGCCGGTGAGCATGGAGCGGATGAGCAAGTCCTACCCCGTGCTGCGCACCGACTGGGAGCGAATCTCCTCGATCGCGTATGCCGAGGAAGAGGCATTCCGGCGCACCCTCGTTTCGGGCACGACGATCCTCGACACGGCGGTCGCGCGGCTCAAGAGCGCAGGGTCGACCTCTCTCTCGGGGGCTCAGGCGTTCGCCCTGCACGACACCTACGGTTTCCCCATCGACCTCACCCTGGAGATGGCGGCAGAGCAGGGTGTCGAGGTCGACGAGGCCGGATTCCGGCGGCTCATGGCGCAGCAGCGTGACCGCGCCAAGGCCGACGCCAAGGCGAAGAAGTCGGCGCACGGGGACACCGGGATGTACCGCGAACTGGCCGACGCTCTCGGCCACGCCGTCGAATTCACCGGGTACGACGAGGTCGTCTCGGAGGCCAGAGTCTCGGGCATCCTCCGCGACGGCGTATCGGTGGCTTCGGCTGGGCCGGGTGAGCAGATCGAACTGGTGCTGGACCGCACGCCCTTCTATGCCGAAGGCGGTGGCCAACTCGCCGATGGCGGCCGCATCGAGCTCGAGAACGGTGCGGTCATCGAGGTCCGCGACGTGCAGAGCCCGATCACCGGCCTGCCGGTCCACCGGGCGACTGTCGTGCTCGGCGAGGTCTCGGTGGGGGAGAGTGCCCATGCGCTGGTCGACATCGAGCGCCGTCGGTCGATCTCCCGGGCCCACACCGCCACGCACATGGTCCACAAGGCCATTCGTGAGGCCCTCGGGGACACCGCGACGCAGGCCGGTTCCGAGAACGCGCCCGGCCGATTCCGGTTCGACTTCAATGCTCAGCACGCGGTACCGCTGTCTCTGCTGCGCGACATCGAAGCGCGGGTCAATGCCGTCCTCCTGGAAGACCTGCCGGTCCACGCTGAGGTGATGTCCCAACAGCAGGCCCTCGACTCCGGGGCGATGGCGCTGTTCGGCGAGAAGTACGGCTCCGCCGTGCGGGTCGTGTCCGTCGGTGACTGGGCCCGCGAGCTCTGCGGCGGCACGCACGCCCAGCGCTCCAGCCAGCTCGGCGTCGTCAAGCTGCTTGGCGAGGCGTCGATCGGGTCCGGGGTCCGGCGCGTGGAGGCGCTGGTCGGTGCCGACGCCTACTCGTTCCTCGCGCGCGAGCACGCCATCGTCGGCCAGCTCACCGATGTCCTCAAGGGCCGCCCGGAGGAGCTGCCCGAGCGAATCAACGGCATCCTCACCCGACTGCGCGACGCCGAACGGGAGATCGCGACGATCCGCCAACAGCAAGCTCTCGCCGTCGCGCCGGGATTGGTGGCCGGGGCCCGGCAGATCGGCCCGGTCCGCCTGGTCACTCACGACGCGGGCGGCTCGATCACGGCCGATGACCTGCGCACCCTGGTGCTCGACGTGCGGGCCCGTCTCGGCAACGACCAGGGCACGGTTGTCGCGATGACAGCGGCGCCCGGGGACAAGCCAGTGGTCGTCGTGGCGACCAATGAGTCCGCGCGCGCAGCTGGTGTCAAGGCAGGTCAGCTGGTTCGCCTGGCGGCCCAGGTGCTCGGTGGAGGCGGTGGCGGCAAGGACGACCTCGCCCAAGGCGGAGGCACCGACGCTTCCCGGATGGGCCCGGCGCTGGGTGCGATCGAAGAGTTCCTCCGCGGGCAGGCCTGACCCTTGCCCGTGGGCCGCTGCCTCGGCGTGGACGTGGGGGAGGTCCGCGTCGGGGTCGCGGAAAGCGACCCCGACGGCATCCTCGCCACCCCCGTGGACACCCTGCCTCGCGACCACGAACCCACCAAGACCGACGTGTATGCCGTCGCGCGGCTGGCCGCCGAGCGCGGCGCGCGGGTCGTTTACGTCGGGCTGCCCCGGTCGATGTCCGGCACGGAGGGCGAAGCGGCGCGACGAGCTCGCGGCTACGCCCGCGAGCTTGCGGTGCTGCTGGCGCCTGGCAGCGTACGGTTGGTCGACGAACGGCTCACCACCGTCCAGTCCCACCGGCAGTTGTATGCCAGTGGCCGGGCTGGTCGGCAGCACCGAGCCGTCGTGGACCAGGTCGCTGCCGTCCTGATCCTGCAGGGTGCGCTAGACGCCGAACGCAGTACAGGGGCGCTGCCCGGCGATGTCGTGACAGCAGTGGGCCGGAAGCCCCGAACGAAGGAACGTTCATGAGCGACCACGCCAGCGGCGGTGGAGGCCAGCCCACCGACCCGGCCTCGGTGCCGTACGACCAGGAAGCTCCCTGGGAGGACACCGTTGAGTTTTCCGATGCCCATGACCCGGAGGGGTGGGACGGGGACATCCACGGGCAATGGGCGGACGACTCCGACGATGTGGACGGGTCCGCCGAGCACCATGACGAGTTCCTCGCCAGCGCTCCCGCGGCTGCTGTCGCGGCCACCAGTCGACGTGAACTCAAGGCGCACCGCGGCCGGCGCAAGGGTCGCCGTGGGCTGGTGCTGCTGATCACCCTCGCGCTCCTGGCAGCAGCGGCATACGTCGGCGTCTCTGTTGTCCGCCCGATGTTCACCGGGTCGGCCAACGACTACCCCGGGCCTGGCACCGAAGCGGTGAGCTTCACCGTCAACAGCGGCGATACCGGACGCACCATGGGCGCCAACCTGGAGAAGGCCGGCGTCGTCAAGACGGCCAAGGCCTTCGTCGAGGCATTCACGGCCGAGCCGAAGTCGGCAGCCATCCAGCCGGGCGACTATGCGCTGAAGAAGGAGATGAAGGCTACCGACGTCGTGGCCTTCCTCATCGACTCCAAGAACCGCCAGGTTCCCAAGGTGACCGTGCGAGAAGGTTTGTGGGCCACGGAGATCTACGCGCTGCTAGCCAAGGCGACCGGCAAGCCGGTGGCCGACTACGAGGCCGCAGCCAAGGACGCGGCCGCACTGGGGTTACCGAGCACGGCGAAGGGCAACATCGAGGGCTGGCTCTTCCCGGCGACCTACGAGTTCTCCAGCAAGAACAGCGCCGCCGAGCAGTTGCGCGCCATGGTCGCCAAGACAGTGAGCGAGTTGGCCAAGCTGGGTGTGACGGCCGAGCAGGCGCCCCGGGTGCTGACTATCGCCAGCATCGTCGAAGCCGAGGCCAGCCGGGCCGAGGACCGTCCCAAGGTGGCCCGGGTCATCGATAACCGCTTGGCGGTCCCGATGCGGCTGCAGTTGGACTCGACGGTCAGTTACGGGGTGAAACAGCGGGCCATCACGACGACCGACGCCGAGCGGGCCGACCCGAACAAGTGGAACACCTACGTCAACGACGGCCTGCCGATCGGTCCGATCAGCAACCCCGGCGTGGCCTCGATCCAGGCCGCGCTCAGCCCAGCTGCCGGCAACTGGCTCTTCTTCGTGGCGGTCAACCCGGAGTACGGCGAGACCAAGTTCACCGCGTCGCAGGCCGAGCACGACAAAAACGTCGCGGAGTTCCAGGCGTGGTGTCAGAAGCCGGAGAACCAGGGCAAGTGCACCCGGTGATCCACCATCGCGCCGGCGTGTGTGGCAAGCCGATTGCCCACTCGCTGTCGCCGGTGCTGCACGGAACGGCATACCAGGCCCTGGGGCTGACCGACTGGAGCTATGACCGGGCGGAGGTCGACGAGGACTCGTTCCTGCCCCATGTCGCGAGCTTGGACGAGTCGTGGCGTGGGCTCTCGCTGACCATGCCGCTTAAGGAGGTCGCTTTCCAGGCGTGCGCCGAGGTGAGCGACCTGGCGCGGGTCGTCGGAGCGATCAACACCCTGGTGCGCAGCGCTGCCGACGGGTCGTGGGCGGGTGACAACACCGATGTCCATGGCATCGTCGCGGCGCTGTCCGAAGCCAGCGTGGGTCGTGGCGGTCGAGCTGTTGTCGTCGGCGGCGGCGCCACTGCGCGATCTGCGCTGGCGGCCCTTGCCGAGATCGGCGTGACCGAGGCGGTCCTGCTGGTGCGGCGTGAGATCCGCCACAAGACCGAGGCGGTCGCGCAGCAGCTTGGGATCTCCGTCCAGGCCGCGCCGCTCACGGCGCTGGCCGATGCCGTCGACGTGGTCATCGGGACTGTCCCTCCGGCCGCTTACCCCGCCGATTTCCAGCTTGCTCCGGGCGAGGGCGGGGTCGTGCTCGACTGCGTCTACGGCGGCGGTCCCAGCCCGTTGCTTGCCGCCGCGGTCTTGGCCGGGTATGCCGCCGTGCCGGGCACCGAGATGCTGTTGCACCAGGCGGCAGCGCAGGTGCGTCTGATGACTGGTCATGAGCCGCCGGTTGCCGAAATGCGAGCTGCCCTGCAGGCGGCCTTGCCGGGGCAGTAGGCCGATGCGCGGGCCCGCCTGGCTGGTCCTCGGGGCCACCCTGCTCGGGTATGCCGTGGGGTCCTTCCTCGCGCGTCGGCTCGCCGTGGCGGCATACCGGATCGTCGAGGACGAGACCCATCCGCTGCCCGGCAAGCTCTGGACGGTGCCCGTGGTCGTGGCCGCCACGTGGGGACTGCTGGCCTGGGCGATCGGCGGGCGGGCCAGCGGACTGGAGCTACCGGCATACCTGCTCCTGGGGCTGGTGGGGGTGGCTCTGGCTCGCATCGACGCGGACGTGCACCGGCTGCCGCAGGGCCTGACCCATCCCACGGCGGTGCTCGTGCCGGGGTTGCTCGCCGTCTCGACGGTGGCGACCGGACGGTGGGCGGCGCTGGGGTGGGCGTTGGTCATCGGGCTTCTCGTTGGCGTCGTGTTCCTGCTACTGGCGGTGCTCCCTGGCGGCGGCTTCGGACTCGGCGACGCGCTCCTGGGCACGATCCTCGGGGTGGCGCTGGGCTATCTGCATCCCTGGCTCCCGGCCGCAGCAGTGCTCGTTGCGGTTGTCCTGGCGGGGATGTGGACGGTGGTGCAGCTCGTGCGTCGCCGCGTCACGCTGCGCGGTCACATCGCCTTCGGGCCCTTTCTGCTGCTCGGGGCGCTGCTGGCTCTGCTGGCCTGGAGTGCCTCCTGAGCCGGCCGCCACGGCGTCTTGCCATCCGGTGGCCGCGCGGGGTGAGGGAAGGGAGCGTGGGAAGATTCGGGCATGTTGCGCTGGCTCACCGCGGGGGAATCACACGGACCTGCGCTCGTGGCGATCATGGAGGGCCTCCCTGCCGGGGTAGAGGTCACCTCCGCTGACCTGGGGGCGGCCCTGGCCCGGCGTCGGCTGGGCTTCGGCCGCGGAGCGCGGATGGCCTTCGAACGTGACGAGGTCGAGTTCCTGGGCGGGGTGCGGCATGGGCGCAGCCTTGGCTCCCCGGTGGCGATCCGGATCGGCAACTCGGAATGGCCCAAGTGGCAGACCGTCATGAGCCCCGACCCGGTCGACCCGGATGCGTATGCCGCGGCCGACGACGTCAACGCCGACAAGGAGATCGCCCGCAACAAGCCGTTGACCCGGCCCCGTCCCGGTCACGCCGACCTGGCCGGAATGCAGAAGTACGGTTTCGACGACGCCCGCCCAGTGCTGGAGCGGGCCTCGGCTCGCGAGACTGCGGCGCGGGTGGCCCTCGGTGAGGTCGCTGCGCGGTTCCTCCACCAGGCTTATGGCATCCGGCTCGTGTCGCACACGGTGGCCATTGGCGCCGCCGGTGTGACCGATCAAGCCGAGTTGCCCACCCCTGATGACGTCGCCCGGCTCGACGCCGACCCAGTGCGCACCCTCGACACCGACGGATCCGCGGCCATGGTCGCGGAGGTCGAGGCGGCGCGTAAAGACGGCGACACCCTCGGCGGCGTCGTCGAGGTGCTGGCCTACGGTCTGCCGCCGGGCTTGGGCTCCCATGTCCACTGGGACCGTCGGCTCGACGCCCGGCTGGCCGCCGCCCTGATGGGAATCCAGGCGATCAAGGGAGTCGAGGTCGGCGACGGCTTCGAGACCGCCCGCCGGCGGGGGTCGGCCGCTCACGACGAGATGGAGCGTGACGCCGACGGCACCATCCGGCGCCGTTCCGGCCGGGCCGGGGGCACCGAGGGCGGCATGTCGACCGGCCAGCCGCTGCGAGTCCGGGCCGCGATGAAACCCATCTCGACCGTGCCCCGTGCCTTGGACACCGTCGACATCGCTGGCGATGAGCCCGCCAAGGCGATCCACCAGCGCAGCGATGTCTGCGCCGTGCCCGCAGCCGGCGTCGTCGCCGAGGCGATGGTCGCTCTCGTGTTGGCCGAGGCCTGCCTGGAGAAGTTCGGCGGCGACAGCGTGGCCGAGACGGCACGCAACCACACGGCATACCTGGCTGCTGTTCCCGAGCGGATGCGGTCGTGGTGAGTGCTGCCGCCCGACCGGTGGTCGTCCTGGCCGGCCCCCCCGGGTCGGGCAAGACAACCGTCGGCACCGCGCTTGCGACTCTCCTCGGGGTGGCGCTGCACGACACGGATGCGGCGATTGTCGCGGCGACCGGGCGCACGATCTCCGACATTTTCCTCGACGATGGCGAGCCCGCCTTCCGGGCTTTGGAGCGCGACGAGGTGGCGCGGGCGCTGCGCGAGGAAGCCGGCGTTGTCGCGCTCGGTGGTGGCGCGGTGATGGACTCCGCGACGCAGGCCGCCCTTGTCGGGCATCGGGTGGTCTTTCTCGACGTGGGGATCGCAGATGCCGCGCGACGGGTCGGCTTCGACCAGTCCCGGCCGCTCTTGGCGGTCAATCCGCGCGCGTCCTGGGTCGCGATGATGGCCCAGCGCCGCCCTACCTACGAGCGGGTGGCGACCTGGCGGGTCGACACCGCCGGCCGCACGCCGGCCGACATTGCCGTCGAGATCGCCGCGCTGCTGGAGGAAGGCTCATGACCGCGCGCATCGAGGTCGGCGACGGTTCTCCTGCCTCCCCCCGGTATGCCGTGCTCGTGGGTCGCGGGCTGCTCGCCGATGGCGGGTCGGCCGTCCATGGCCTGCTCCCGCCCGGGGTGGCGCGGGTGCTCATCGTCCATCCTGAGTCGATGGAGCAGCGGGCAGCCGTGCTCGCCGCCGGGTTGCGCGAGCGTGGCCTCACCGTGCACCTGGGCCTGGTCCCCGACGCCGAGGCGGCCAAGACCGCCACCGTGGCAGCGCAGCTCTGGCAGCAGCTCGGTCTGGCGGGCTTCACCCGAAGTGACGCCGTCATCGGGCTGGGTGGTGGCACCGTGACCGACCTGGCCGGCTTCGTCGCGGCCACGTGGCTGCGTGGGGTCGCCGTGGTGCAGGTGCCGACGACGCTTCTCGCGATGGTCGATGCTGCCGTGGGCGGCAAGACCGGCATCAACACCGCCGAGGGCAAGAATCTCGTCGGGGCCTTCCATCCGCCGGTCGGGGTCATCTGCGACCTCGACACGCTGACCACCCTGCCCCGCGCCGATCTCGTGGCTGGGATGGCCGAGGTGGTCAAGCACGGGTTCATCCGCGACCAGCGCACCCTCGACCTCATCGCCGCCGACCCCACGACCGCCTGCGATCCCAGTGGCCCGGTGCTGGCCGAGCTCGTGACGCGATCGATCGAGGTCAAGGCGGCGGTGGTCACCGAGGACCTGCGCGAGGCCGGGCTGCGCGAAATCCTTAACTACGGCCACACCTTCGGACACGCCATCGAGCAAGTCGAGGATTACCGCTGGCGGCATGGTGAGGCCGTGTCGGTCGGGATGGTCTATGCGGCTGAATTGGCTTGCCTAGCAGGGCTGTTGACCGAGGCCGAGGTCGCCGAGCACCGGCGGATCCTCGCCGCGGTCGGGCTGCCCACGGCATACCGGATCGGGCCCGAAGTGGATCGGGAGGCGCGCTGGGCGGCTCTGGCTACCGCCATGGGGCGAGACAAGAAGGCGCGGGGGAGCACCCTGCGCTTCGTCGTCCTGGCGGGGCTGGGACAGCCCCAGCGACTGGCCGGACCGAGCGACGACCTACTGCGAGCAGCCTTCGACCGGGTGATCTGACCTCCGACTACGCGCGGCGCATCGGCGAATCGGGGTAGCAGCCCATGCACGGTAGACTCGACCGGAATCCCACCAGGCCTTCGACGGGTGCTGCGCGCCCGGCATACCAGCGAGCAAGAAAGCGACACCCCCGTGGCAACCACCAATGACCTCAAGAACGGGCTCGTTCTCAACATCGACGGGCAGCTGTGGACCGTCGTCGAGTTCCAGCACGTCAAGCCCGGCAAGGGCCCCGCGTTCGTGCGCACCAAGCTGAAGAACGTCATGTCCGGCAAGGTCGTCGACAAGACCTTCAACGCGGGCGTCAAGGTCGAGACGTCCAATGTCGACAAGCGCACCATGCAGTACCTCTACAAGGACGGGTCTGACTTCGTCTTCATGGACATCGACACCTACGACCAGTTGCATGTCTCCGAGACGGTGGTCGGCACGGCGGCCAACTACCTGCTGGAGAACCAGAACGCCATCGTTGCGACCCACGAGGGCGTGCCGCTCTACATCGAGCTCCCGGCGTCCGTCGTGCTCGTCATCTCGCACACCGAGCCGGGCCTGCAGGGCGACCGCTCCACCGGCGGCACCAAGCCGGCCACCCTGGAGACCGGCGCGTCGATCCAGGTGCCGCTCTTTCTCGAGTCCGGCACCAAGGTCAAGGTCGACACCCGCGACGGCTCCTACCTCGGCCGCGTCAACTGACGCGCTGAGGCACTGACGCGCCGCTCGCCGCGGCGCACCCTCCCTCAACCGAACGGCATACCCCATGGGTGCACGTACCAAGTCACGCAAGCGCGCGCTGGACATCCTCTTTGAGGCCGACCAGCGCGGCGTCAACGTGCAAGGACTGCTCGTCGAGCGGCTGGCCCGTCCGATGGCTCAGACCGCGCTGCCCGAGTATGCCGTGACGCTCGTCGAGGGGGTCGTGCGCAACTGGTCGGAGATCAACGACCTGCTCGCGACCTACTCCCAGGGGTGGACGGTCGAGCGGATGCCGGCCGTGGATCGCGCGATCTTGCGGCTGGCCACCTGGGAGATCGTGCACAGCGACGAGGTGCCGGTGGCGGTGGCGATCTCCGAGGCGGTTGCTATGGCCAAGGAGTTGTCCACCGACGACTCGCCGGCGTTCGTCAACGGGTTGCTGGGCCGGATCGCGGAGATCCGCCACACCCTCTAGCGGTTCGCGCCACGATGTCCTCGTGACGGACGATGGGATCCCTGCCGACGGAGGCGGGGCGGGGACGGCATACCCGGTGGTGCTCCACACGGCCATCGACGCGCGTGACTGTCGCGGGCTGGCGGAGTTCTATCGCGAGTTGTTAGGGCTGCACTATCGCCCGGGTGACGAGCCGCCGACCGATGGCTCACCCGATGACGCCGACTGGTTGGTCCTGCTCGACAGCCAGGGGGCCCGCGTGCTCGCGATCCAGCGCAAGCTGGACACCCGCGCTCCGACCTGGCCCTCGGAGCAGGTGCCCATGCAAATGCACCTTGACTTCACCGTGCCGTCGTTCGAGGCGCTGGAGCACCACCGCCAACGCGCCGAGGGCCTCGGCGCCCGGCTGCTGCACGACCGCTCGGCCAATGCTGACGAGCCGCTCTACGTGCTCGCCGACCCTGCGGGCCATCCGTTCTGTCTTCTCGTCCGGTGACGCCGGTGGCGCCGGTGACGCGCGGACGCCCGGGATGCCGCTGCTAGCGGATGAGGCCGCCGAGCAACCCGCCTGCGCCGCTGCCCCCGGACCCCGTCGCGCCCTGGTGCCCGCCGTCAACCACCGACTCGCTGGGTTGCACGAGGACGTAACCCTGGCCGCCGAAGGCCATCTGGAAGGTCTCTCCGGTGCCACCGCGAAGCATCGACCCGAGTCCGCCGGTGTCCACCCGGATGTCCATCGAGACCCCGCTGGTCCACAGCACGACCGCCTGAGCGTCGGCGAAGGTCGGGGCCCCCGCGACATCGAGCGCGACCGGGTCGCCCTTGGTCGTCACGGCGACATAGCCGGTGCCGCGCAGCGCGACGTTGTACATCCCGCCGGCCATCATCCCGCCGCGGGCCTGCAGCCGGTGGATGTCCCATTCCACCGAACCGGAGAACGCCAGCACGTTGTTGCCGTTGACCGAGACCATGTCGTTCTCGAGGTAGAAGAGCTGGATCTCGCTGGCCATATCGGCGACGAACAGCTCGCCCGACCCCGTGCAGCGCATCACCTTGACGCCTTCGCCCGTGACCGCCGACTTGAGCATCTTGTTGAGCCCACCGGCCCCAGTGTTCTCGAAGCGCACATCGCCCTGGTAGGCGACCATCGATCCCGTCCGCGCCCACACTGGTCCGTACTGCATGGAGATCTTCAGCATCTTTTTGTTCTGCAGCACGAACGGATCGACGGAGGGGTTCTCCTGGTACTCGGCAAATAGCGAGCCATGAATGGGCATGAGCTGTGCCTCCTGCTGATGGGCGCGACCCAGGGCCTGCCGCCTCCGGCGGGCCACCTCTGACGCTAGTCCTCGTTGCCGGGCGGTTGGTGCGTTTTGCCCCGAAAGACGCGGCGAAGGGACACGATGGGAGAGGCACCGCCACCGCTGCCCGTGGCGCAGTGCGTCTCGACTGAAAGGCACTGACAATGGGATTCCTCGACAAGGCCCGCGCAGCAGCGACCGAGCTCGCAGCCAAGGCTGACGAAGCGCTCACCACAGCCGGAGCGGCAGGTCCGGGCGTCGCCGCCAAGGCCGCCGATCGGCACTTCCGCGACCTCGGCGTGCTGGCCTATCTACAGGCCACCGGACGCCCGGTCGACGAGTCCGAGCGAGCCCGACTCATGACGGCGCTGCAGGGGTTCGAGACCCAAGGGGCGATCCCCGGTTTCGCGCTGCAGACAGCGCCACCGCCGCCTCCCGGGGCGGTCGCCGCAGGGTATGCCGTCCCGCCGCCTCCGTCCGGCTATGGCACCCCGCCGCCACCTGCGGCCGCACCCCCGCCCCCTCCGGGCGCGGCTGCCGCGCCGCCTCCTCCACCGGCTCAGGCGACTCCCACGGCATACCCCGGTGCTGGTATGCCGTCCGCGCAGCCGAGCGTCCCGCCGCCTCCGCCGCCGCCCCCGGGCTGGGGAACCACTCCCTAGCCCTTTTGGCGCGTGCAGACGCTTGTCAGAGCGCGCAGAGGGTGTCCCACTCGCGGGTCATCGCCGCGAAGAGTTCGTCGATATCGGGCACGATCTCGGCGCAGGCGCTGACCCCGACATCCAGCCGTCCTTGATAGCCCTGAACGGTGACGTTGACCCCCATCCCTTCTCCGATCGGAGGGAAGGGGTAGACGGCGGTGACCCGGCGCTCGCCGACGCCGAAGAGGTCGCCGCCCATGGGGACGTTCGAGATGACCGTGTTGAACGGCAGGTGGACGTAGTCAGGCAGCCGTAGTGCGGTCGCGAGCGTGCTGCCCGGGGAGAGCACCGGAGCGAACGCCCGGAAGACGACGGCCAGGGCCTCCTCGCTCATCGCCGGGTGCGACTTGGCCACCGCCATCGACTCTCGGGCCGCGACGACGCGCTCGGCCGGATCACCGACGTCGGTCGGCAGGGTGCACAAGGTGAGCGCGATCCGATTGGCTCCAGATTGGTCAACGGCTAGGTGGCGCACCGAGATCGGCACCATGGCGACCAGCGGCGCGGCGGGCAGGGCGTCGCGCTCCAGCAGCCAGGTCCGCAGGCCGGCTGCGGCGGTGGCATGCAGTAGATCGTTGACCGTCGCGGCGAGCTTGGCGCGGGCCGGCTTGCTGGCCTGCAGGTCCCACGTGCCGAAGGCCCAGGAGCGCTTGCCGCTGACTGGCTTGTTGAGGATCGTGGCGGGTGCGCCGGGCCAGCCGGAGAAGTCGACGGCCCGCGTCAGACCGCTCGGGTCGGTGACGCTTTGCCGCATGGCAGAGACGCCAGCCTCGACCGACCAGCTCATCAGACCCAGCGCGCCCCGAGTGAGCAGCGACGTGAGCGAGGGAGACGGCTCGGGCTCCCACTCGGGGTCCTCGGGGTCGCGATCCTCACCGACCTCGTCGCCGATGCCGAGCAGGGCATGCAGGATGTCACGCATCCGAGAGCCGTCGGCGATGGCGTGATGCACCTTGGTGACCACCGCGCAGCTGCCGTCGAGAGCGGTGACCAGGTGGGCCTCCCACAGCGGCCGGGAGCGGTCCAGGGGCCCCATCGCGATCCGGGCGACGGCACCGGCCATCCCGGACTCGCCCGCTCGGTCCTCGAAGACATGGTGACGCACGTCGAACTCGGTGTCATCGACCCACCAGGGCCGGTCCACCCCGAAGGGCATCAGCCGCAGCCGACGCCGCAACTCCGGCAGACGTCCTACCCGGGTCTTCACCTGCGCCAGCAACTCCGTGAAGGTCACCGGACCGTCGAGCGGCAACATGAGGCAGACGTGCCCGACCGTGCGGGGCCCGTCCAAAGCCAGGTATGCCGCGTCGAGGGGCCGCAGTTGTTCGGCCTGCATGTGCCCACCTCCGGTGCGCTGGGGAGCTGCTGTCAGGTGCCGCCCGGGTGACCGCACGGCATACCGGCGGTAGGCAGGCCCGAGGTGACCCTAGACCGCAACAAGTGGCCGCGTCACGGGTCGGAGGTCACCCCAGTGCGCACAGCCGGTCATAGCAGCCGACCATGGCGTCGACGACCTCTTGGACGTCGGGCATGAGTGCGGGGCAACTGGTGACCCCCATGTCGAGGTGGCCGCGGTAGCCCTGGGTCGTGACGAACATGCCCTGGCCGTTGGACAAGGGCGAGAGCGGGTGGACGTGGGTGACCTCGACGCCGGCGATCTCATAGCGGTCGGTGCCCATGCTGACATTGGAGATGACCAGGTTGGTGCCGGTGGGGACGTAGTCCATGACGCGGAACTGCACGGCGAGGTCCGCGGCATACCGGGTGAGCGGTGAGGTGGAGGCGCTGGACATCCGCGCTGCCAGGTCCATGACAGTCTCGGTGAACAGCGGGGCGTCCTTGGCCTGGCGCATCGCGGAGTGAATGGTCTTCAGTCGGGCGACGGGGTCCGAGACGTGCGTCGGCAGGGTGCTCACGCCCATCTCGATGCGGTTGAGGGCGGCTGGGTCTGGCCCGGTGCCCGCGGCCACCTTGGGCACGAGCACGACCAGGGGCGCGGCGGGCAGGGCGCGTCGGGCGAGCATCCAATCCCGGAGCGCCTCGGCGACCATGGCATGGAGCAGGTCGTTGAGGGTGACTCCCAGGCGTCGCCGCACCGCCTGGCTGGCGGCGATCGAGACCGAGGCCACCCCCCACGCGCGGTCTGCGCTGAGCGTCTTGTTGAACGGTGTGACGGGCGCGCTCTGGGTCGAGGCGGTGACGAGGTTCTGCCAGGCCTGGTGGCCGACCGTGCCGGCGATCGATCCCGCGGCGGCGACCGTGTTGCGCCAGATCCAGTCGATGGACTCGGCCGCGCTGCGGCGCAGCAGTTCGGCGTCGGCTGGGGCGGGGGTGGCGACCCAGGTGTCGCCCTGTGGCGCCGGGTGGGAGTGCGCGTCGAAGAGGGTGCGCAGCACATGCAGGAACTGGGTGCCGTCGGCCATCGCGTGGTGGATGGTGACGCAGAGGAACGCCCGGCGGGATCCGGTGCGGCCCGCGCGGACCAGGTCCAGACGCCACAACGGACGGCTGCGATCCAGCGGCGTCATGAGCACGCGGGCGGCCGCCTCGCGCACGGCATCGGGGATGTGACCGTCGATCGCGTCGTCCGCCTCGCGGCCGCGGGCATTCGGGAGGCGATGCTCGGCCAGATGCTGGCCGAGGTCGAACGAGGAATCGTCGACCCACCAGGGGCGGTCCATGCCCCAAGCCACCTCGTGCAGCACTCGCCGCAACTCGGGCAGCAGGGGGAGCCGGTCCTGGACGTGGGCGCGCAGCGCCGGGAGAGTGAGATCACCGGCGAGCGAGAGCACAAGGGTGACATTGCCGGTCGTGTTGGACGCATCCATCGACAGGTATCCAGCGTCGACTGGGGCGACGTGCACTGGCTCCACGGGGGCTCCTTCGGCGTCATTGCAGAACGAAGAGTCGGTATTGACGATGACTGTAGCGGCGTGACATGAACCACGACGCCCGACACCTGGACCCGGTCCGGGGCATCTCCTCCGCGGGAGTAGGGTGGCCCGGAAGTCGACGTCCTTTAACCACCGTCCAGTGAGGCGGGGAAGGAGGTCCGTGTGGGCAGCGCTACGCCGCCACCCCCGGCCGCACGTGTGGTGATGAGTTCCGGTGACATTTCCCGGGCCCTGCGCCGAGTGGCTCACGAGATCCTCGAACGCAACAAAGGTCCGGCTGGCCTGGTCCTGCTCGGCATCCCCTCCCGCGGTGTGCCGCTCGCTCGGCGGCTGGCCGCGGTGCTGCACGATGTCGAAGGGGTCGACATCCCGGTCGGCACGCTCGACGTGACGATGTTCCGCGACGACCTGCGCCGCCAGCCCACCCGGGCGCCCGGTCGCACCGTCGTACCCGCCGGGGGCATCGACGACAAGGTCGTCGTCCTCGTCGACGACGTCCTCTACTCCGGTCGTACCATTCGGGCTGCTCTGGAGGCGATCAATGACCTTGGGCGTCCTCGCGCGGTGCGGCTGGCCGTCCTGGTCGACCGTGGCCACCGTGAGCTGCCGATCCGGGCCGACCATGTCGGCAAGAACCTGCCCACCTCGTCCGCCGAGCGCGTGCATGTGGCGCTCGCCGAGTCCGACGGAGGCGTGGAAGACGTGCGCATCTCGGGGGGAGACCGATGATCGGCAAGCACCTACTGTCCAGCGCCGACCTGGACCGCGAGGACATTGAGACGATCCTGACCACCGCGGCCTCGATGCACGACGTGCAGCGGCGCGAGGTCAAGAAGCTGCCCACCCTGCGCGGCCGCACCGTCATCAACCTCTTCTTCGAGGACTCCACCCGCACCCGCAGCTCCTTCGAGATCGCCGGCAAGTGGATGTCGGCCGACACCATCAACATCTCGGCCAAGGGTTCCTCGACCTCCAAGGGCGAGTCGCTGCGTGACACGGTCAAAACCATCGCCGCGATGTCGGTCGACGCCCTGGTCATCCGGCACAACGCCTCCGGGGCCTGTCGCCAGGTCTCGCAGTGGGTCGACGCGAGCGTCATCAACGCGGGCGACGGCACCCACGAGCACCCCACCCAGGCGCTGCTCGACGCCTACACGCTGCGCCACCGGCTCGGCGATCTGACCGGCAAACACGTCGTCATCGTGGGCGACCTCGCGCACTCCCGGGTCTTCCGCTCCAATGTCATCACCCTGGCCACCCTCGGCGCCCGGGTCACCGTCGTCGCCCCGCCGACCCTCATGCCCAGTGGCATCGGCGCGTGGTCGGCCCGCGACGGTTTCGCGACGAGCTGGGATCTCGACGAGATCCTGTATGCCGGTGACCCGCCAGACGCCGTGATGATGCTGCGGGTCCAGAAAGAGCGGATGAGCGGCGGCTTCTTCCCCACCGCGCGGGAGTACACCGTCGGCTATGGGCTCACCTCCGAGCGCTTGGAGCGACTGTATGCCGTCAACCCGCAGATCCCGATCCTGCACCCGGGCCCGATGAACCGAGGTCTGGAGATCGCCGCCGAGGCCGCCGACGCCGGCAGCTCGGCGATCCTCGACCAGGTGTCGGCGGGTGTCGCGGTCCGGATGGCCGTCCTCTACCACCTGCTGGCCGGCGACCAGGGGGCCCAGTCATGAGCGCTCGATCCGGGGGAGAGCCCACGATGACCGATGTGTTGATCCGCGGTGCGCGAGTCCTGGGGGAGTCGGGCGCCGATGTCCTGGTGCGCGGCGGGGTGATCGCCGAGATCGGTTCTCTCGGAACGCCATCCGACGTCAGGACCGTGGACGCCGATGGTCTCGTGCTGCTCCCGGGGCTGGTCGACCTGCACACCCATTTGCGGGAGCCCGGCCGTGAAGATGCCGAGACGGTGGCCACCGGGTCGGCAGCCGCTGCCGCCGGCGGGTTTACCTCGGTGCTCGCGATGGCCAACACCTCGCCGGTCACCGACACCGCCGAGGCCGCCGAGCGCGTTCTCGATCTCGGCCGAGCCGCCGGCTTGGTCGACGTCGTCCCGGTCGGAGCGGTGAGCAAAGGGCTAGAGGGCGCCGAGCTCGCCGAGATCGGCCTGATGGCCCGCTCCCGCGCGGCCGTCCGGGTCTTCTCGGACGACGGTCGGTGCGTCGCCGACGCCCGGCTCATGCGGCGCGCCCTCGACTACGTCAAGGCGTTCGGCGGCGTCATCTCCCAGCACTCCCAGGACCCGCGGCTGGCCGATGGGCAGGCGTGCTGCCACGAGGGTGAGTGGTCCGGCCGGTTGGGGCTGCCCGGCTGGCCTGGAGTCGCCGAGGACGTCATCGTCGCGCGCGACGTCATGCTGGCCCGGCATACCGGCTCTCGGGTGCATGTCGCCCACGTCTCCACCGCGGGGTCGGTCGAGGTGCTGCGCTGGGCCAAGTCCCGCGGGATCGCCGTGACCGCCGAAGTGACCCCTCACCACCTGGCGCTCGGCACCGACCTGCTGGCGGGCTACGACCCGGTCTTCAAGGTCAACCCGCCGCTGCGCCCGAGCGAGGACCAGGAGGCGATCCGCGAGGCGTTGCTCGACGGCACGATCGACGCCGTCGCCACCGACCACGCCCCGCATGCCCGACACGACAAGGAGCACGCCTTTCCCGACGCGGCCTTCGGCATGCTCGGTCTGGAAACTGCGCTCGGCGTCGTCGCCGACCTCCTGGTGCGACCCGGGTTGCTGTCCTGGGCCGACCTCGCCGATCGGATGTCATCCGCGCCGGCGCGGATCGCCGGCCTGACCGATCAGGGTCGGCCGATCGCCGTGGGGGAGCCGGCCAACCTCGTGATGGTCGACCCCGACGCATCCTGGACCGTCGAGCGTGACGCTTCGCGCTCGCGATCTCGCAACAACCCGTGGCACGGTCGCACGGTCCACAGCAAGGTCGAAGCGACCTTCCTGCGCGGAGCGTTGACGGCATACCGCGGACGGGTGGCACCTGCTGGTGGCGCCCTCACTCTCGAGGAGCTTTCGTGACATCCCTGCTCACCCAGCGCGACCCGGCCGTCCTCGTCCTCGAGGACGGGCGCAGCTTCGCCGGCCGGGCCTATGGCGCCGTGGGGCAGACGGTCGGGGAAGCGGTCTTCTCGACCGGGATGACCGGCTACCAGGAGACCCTCACCGACCCGAGCTATCACCGCCAAGTCGTCGTCATGACCGCGCCGCACGTCGGCAACACCGGCTGGAACGACGAGGACGACGAGTCCCGGCGGATCTGGGTCGCTGGGTATGCCGTCCGCGAGGCCGGGTTGCGCCCCTCCAACTGGCGCTCGTCGGGCTCGCTGGAGGCGCAACTGGAGACGCAGGGGATCGTCGGGATCTGCGACATCGACACCCGGGCCCTGACCCGGCACCTGCGTGAACGTGGCGCGATGCGGGTGGGCATCTTCTCCGGCACGGCGGCCGACGCCCGACCCGAGCAGCTCCTGGAACGGGTGCACGCGGCCCCGCACATGGCCGGGGCCGACCTCGCCCGCGAGGTGAGCACCGACACGGCATACGTCGTGCCGGCGGCGGGGGAGCGGCGGTTCGTCGTGGCGGCCGTCGACCTGGGCATCAAGGGGATGACGCCGACGCTGATGGCCAAAGAGGGCATCGAGGTGCACGTGCTGCCGGCTTCCGCGACCCTGGACGACGTGCTCGAGGTGGGTCGGTCGATCGGCCAGGAGGCGCCCGATGGGGTCTTCTTCTCCAATGGCCCGGGCGACCCGGCGACGGCCGATGTGTCCGTGCTGCAGGCGGTGCTGGCGCGGCGGATTCCGTTCTTCGGGATCTGCTTCGGCAACCAATTGCTCGGGCGGGCGCTCGGATTCGGCACGTATAAGCTGAAGTACGGCCATCGCGGGATCAACCAGCCGGTCATGGACCGCACCACCGGCAAGGTCGAGGTGACCGCGCACAACCACGGGTTCGCCGTCGACGCGCCGACCAAGCACGACTCGCAGACCCCCTACGGGCGAGTGCGGGTCAGTCACGTGTGCCTCAACGACGACGTCGTCGAGGGCCTGGAGTGCCTGGACATCCCGGCCTTCTCGGTGCAGTACCACCCGGAGGCTGCGGCCGGGCCGCACGACGCGGCATACCTGTTCCACCGGTTCACCGACCTCATGGAACGCCACCGCGCGACCGCACCGCACGCGCCCACCGAGGAAGGCACGAACTGATGCCCAAGCGCGAGGACATCACCAGCGTCCTGGTCATCGGCTCGGGACCGATCGTCATCGGGCAAGCCTGCGAGTTCGACTACTCCGGTACCCAGGCCTGCCGCGTGCTGCGCGACGAGGGCATCCGGGTCATCCTGGTCAACTCCAACCCGGCGACGATCATGACCGACCCGGAGTTCGCCGACGCCACCTACATCGAGCCGATCACCCCGGAGGTCGTCGAGGCGATCATCGCCAAGGAGCGCCCCGACGCGGTGCTGGCGACCCTTGGCGGGCAGACCGCGCTCAACTGCGCGATGGCGCTGCACGAGCGCGGGGTGCTGGAGAAATACAACTGTCCCCTCATCGGCGCAAACGTCCAGGCCATCCAGCTCGGTGAGGACCGCGAGAAGTTCAAGGGCGTCGTGCAGCGCTGCGGCGCCGAGTCGGCGCGCTCGTTCATCTGCCACACCATGGACGAATGTCTCGCTGCCGCAGCGGAATTGAGCTACCCAGTGGTCGTGCGGCCGTCCTTCACGATGGGCGGTCTGGGATCTGGATTCGCCTATGACGAGGCCGACCTGCGGCGCATTGCCGGCGCCGGGCTGCAGTACTCCCCGGTGACGGAGGTGCTCCTGGAGGAGTCGATCATCGGCTGGAAGGAATACGAACTCGAGGTCATGCGCGACCACGTCGACAACGTGGTCGTGGTCTGCTCGATCGAGAACGTCGACCCGATGGGCGTGCATACCGGTGACTCGATCACGGTCGCGCCGGCGCTCACCCTCACCGACCGGGAGTACCAGCGGCTGCGAGACATCGGCATCGCGGTCATCCGCGAGGTCGGCGTCGACACCGGCGGGTGCAACATCCAGTTCGCCGTCAACCCCCGTGACGGCCGGGTCATCGTCATCGAGATGAACCCACGGGTGTCGCGCTCGTCGGCGCTAGCCTCCAAGGCGACCGGGTTCCCCATCGCCAAAATCGCGGCCAAGATGGCGATCGGCTACACCCTCGACGAGGTCCCCAACGACATCACCAAGCAGACCCCGGCGTCCTTCGAGCCGACCCTCGACTATGTCGTGGTCAAGGTGCCGCGCTTCGCTTTCGAGAAGTTCCCCGCCGCCGACCCCACGCTGACGACGACGATGAAGTCGGTCGGCGAGGCGATGTCGCTCGGACGCAACTTCACCGAAGCGCTGCAGAAGGCGCTGCGCTCGATGGAGCGCAAAGAGTCGACCTTCCACTGGGCCGGTCCCGACCCGGCCGACCAGCGCGCCGAGTTGCTGCGTGAGATCGCTCGTCCGACCGACGGGCGCATCGTCGCGGTCCAGCAGGCGCTGCGGGCGGGGGCCACGGTCGAAGAGGTCCACGAGGCCACCGGCATCGACCCGTGGTTCCTCGACCAGATCGCGTTGGTCAACGAGGTCGCCGAGCTTGTGCGGACGGCCGATCGGCTGCGTCCAGACCTGCTCGCGCTAGCCAAGCGGCACGGCTTCTCCGACCGGCAGCTCGCCCAACTACGGGGTATGCCGGAGGCGGTGGTCCGTGGGGTGCGGCACGCCCTCGGGATCCGTCCGGTCTACAAGACCGTCGACACTTGCGCGGCCGAGTTCGCGGCCCTCACGCCGTACTACTACTCGTCCTACGACGAGGAATCCGAGGTGCTCCCGCGCGAGCGGCCGGCGGTCATCATCCTCGGCTCCGGACCCAACCGGATCGGCCAGGGCGTGGAGTTCGACTACTCCTGCGTCCACGCCAGCTTCGCGCTGCGCGACGCCGGCTTCGACACGGTCATGGTCAACTGCAACCCCGAGACCGTGTCGACCGACTATGACACCTCGAGCCGCCTCTACTTCGAGCCGCTCACCCTGGAGGACGTCCTCGAGGTCGTCGCGGCCGAGCGAGCCGCCGGCCCGATCGCCGGCGTCATCGTCCAACTCGGTGGTCAGACCCCGCTCGGGCTCGCCCAGGCGCTCAAGGACGAGGGGGTGCCGATCGTCGGCACCCCGCCCGAGGCGATCCACCTCGCCGAGGACCGCGGTGCCTTCGGTCGGGTCCTGGCCGAAGCCGGCCTGCCCGCGCCGAAACACGGCACGGCATACAGCGTGGAAGACGCGCTGGGAGTGGCGCGCTCCATCGGCTACCCCGTCCTGGTCCGGCCCTCGTATGTCCTGGGTGGGCGGGGGATGGAGATCGTCTACGACGACGACACCCTCGCGACCTATGTCACCCGGGCGACCATCGCCAGCCCGGAGCACCCGATCCTCGTCGACCGCTTCCTCGACGACGCGATCGAGATCGACGTCGACGTGCTCTATGACGGCCAGGAGATGTATCTCGGCGGCGTGATGGAGCACATCGAGGAGGCCGGCATCCACTCCGGCGACAGCGCCTGTGCGCTCCCGCCGGCGACCCTCGGCAGCGCCGAGATCGACCGGGTGCGCCAGTCCTCGCTCAAGCTGGCCCAAGGCATCGGCGTGCGCGGACTGATGAACGTCCAGTTCGCCCTGGCCCAGGACGTCCTCTACGTCCTGGAGGCCAACCCGCGCGCCTCGCGCACGGTGCCTTTCGTCGCCAAGGCGACGGGGGTGCCCCTGAGCAAGGCCGCGTCGCGGATCATGCTGGGAGCCACGATCGCGCAACTGCGTGAGGAGGGCATCCTGCCCCCGCAGGGCGACGGCGGCACCCTCCCGGCGCACGCCCCGATGTCGGTCAAGGAGGCGGTCCTGCCGTTCGCCCGGTTCCGCACCGCCGAGGGCCAGAATGTCGACGCCCTGCTCGGCCCGGAGATGAAGTCAACAGGCGAGGTCATGGGCATCGACGTCGACTTCGGTCGGGCCTTCGCCAAGAGCCAGCTCGCGGCCTATGGCGGGCTTCCCGACTCCGGCACGGTGTTCGTCTCGGTCGCCAACCGTGACAAGCGCGCCATGCTCTTCCCAGTGCGGGGTCTGGTCGACCTCGGGTTCACCATCCTGGCCACCGTCGGCACCGCAGATGTGTTGCGGCGCAACGGCATACCGGTCGAGGTCGTGCGCAAGATCACCGAGCGCGCGGGAGAGGCGTCGGTCGCCGAGGACGGGCGCACCATCGCCGACCGGATCCTCGCCGGTGAGGTGGCCATGGTCGTCAACACACCGACCGGGTCCAACGCCCGCGCTGACGGCTACGCCATCCGGGCGGCGGCGATCACCGCGGACGTCACCCTCATCACGACCGTGCAGGAGTTGGCGGCGGCGGTTCAGGGCATCGCGTCGATGCGGATGGCGCCCTTGGAGGTCACCTCGCTGCAGCAGCACGCCATCGCGTTGGACCTCTATGCCCGTCACCCGGCGGCGGGCGACGCCGTGGTGGCCGGATGAGGACCTACGACGCCGTCTTTCACCACGTCCTGCGGCACGTCGACCCCGAGCTCGCCCACCAGGTCTCCTTCCGCGGCTTGCAGAGCCTGTATGCCGTGCCCGGCCTGGGCCGTGCGCTCGGCGCTCGGGTGGCACCGCCGGACCCGAGCCTGGCGCTCGAGGTGTTCGGGCGACGGGTGAGCAGTCCGCTGGGCTTGGCGGCAGGTTTCGACAAGAACGCGAAGGGGATCGATGCCCTGGCCGCGCTGGGGTTCGGGTCGGTCGAGATCGGCACCGTGACCGGGCAGCCGCAGCCCGGCAATCCGGCGCCTCGCCTGTTCCGGCTGCCATTGGACCGCGCCATCGTCAACCGGATGGGCTTCAACAACGACGGGTCGGCCGTCGTCGCGGAGCGGCTGCGTCGTCGGGCCGCTGCACGGCCCAGTGACGTGCTGCTCGGGGTCAACATCGGCAAGACCAAGGTGGTGTCCAACGACGCGGCCATCGAGGACTATCTGCTCAGCGCCGGCCACCTGGCCCCGTATGCCGATTACCTCGTGGTCAACGTGAGCTCGCCCAACACGCCTGGCCTGCGTGACCTGCAGGCGGTGTCGTCGCTGCGGCCGTTGCTCGGCGCCGTCGGCCCGGCAGCCGACGCTGCAGCTGGTCGAGAGGTGCCGCTTCTGGTCAAGATCGCGCCGGACCTCGCCGATGCAGACGTCGTCGCCGTGGCCGAGTTGGTGACCGAGCTGGGGCTCGCGGGAGTGGTCGCGACGAACACCACGATCAGCCGAGAGGGGCTGCGCACGGCGCCGGAGAAGGTCGCGGCCTTCGGCCTGGGCGGGCTGTCTGGGCCGGTCTTGGCCCGCCGATCCATCGAGGTACTGCGGTTGCTGCGGGCGCAGCTGCCTGCAGATGCGGTCGTCATCAGCGTCGGTGGGGTGTCGACTGCCGACGACGTCGCGCGTCGACTCGATCTCGGCGCCACCCTCGTGCAGGCCTACACCGGATTCGTCTACGGCGGGCCGCTGTGGGTTCGCCAGGTCAACGCCGAACTTGCCCGACGCGCGAGGAGCGCCCGTGTCTGAGAGTCTCCCCACGGCATACCCCAGTGGTGTTCACCCGCCCTCTTTCGGGGTGCGGCTGGCTGAGGCGATGGCGCAGTTCGGGCCGCTGTGTGCCGGCATCGACCCCCACCCCGGGTTGGTGCAGGCATGGGGGTTGTCCTACGACCTGCGTGGTCTGGAGCGCTTCGCCTTGACCTGCGTCGAGGCCTTCGGTGGTCGGGTAGCGGCGGTCAAGCCGCAGTCGGCGTTCTTCGAGGTCTTCGGATCGGCGGGTGTGGCCATCCTTGAGCGCACGGTCGGCGCGCTGCGGGCGGCCGGCACCCTGGTCATTCTTGATGTCAAGCGCGGTGACATCGGCACCACCATGGACGCCTATGCCGAGGCATTCCTGGGCAAGGACGCCGTCGATCCGCCCGATGCGATCACCGTGTCGCCCTACCTCGGCTATGGCTCGCTGCGACCGGCTATCGACCTCGCCCACGCCACTGGGCGCGGGATCTTCGTTCTCGCGCTGACCTCCAACCCGGAAGGCCCGGCGGTGCAACACGCGCGCCTGGGTGGAGTGAGCGTCGCAGGCCATGTCGTGGCCGGCGCGACCGCGGACAACGCGGCCGCGGCTGCTGCGGGCGAGCTCGGATCGGTCGGTCTGGTCGTGGGGGCGACGGTCGGTGACGCGGTGGCCGAGCTCGGGCTGGACCTGCCGGGCGTCAACGGAGCCTTCCTCGCTCCCGGGGTCGGTGCCCAGGGCGG
The DNA here is from genome assembly GCA_016710645.1 of Actinomycetales bacterium. Lineage (GTDB taxonomy): Bacteria > Actinomycetota > Actinomycetes > Actinomycetales > Dermatophilaceae > Phosphoribacter. The sequence goes on from JADJVI010000052.1 coordinate 46,082, forward strand.
CACGGTCGACTCACTGCGGCGGGTTTTCGGGACAGCCCTGCCGCGGGTATTGGCCTCGTCCAGTCGTGAGGTGTTGCAAGCAGGTCCAGACGTCAGGAGCCTGGCGCGGCAGGTCGAGGCCGTGGCGGCTGAGTTGCGCTGCTTGCAGGAGTGATCGACCTCAGCGGCTGGGTGGCAGCACGACGTTGTCGATGAGCCGAGTGCGACCGAACCGCACCGCCAGTGATAGCAGGGCTCCGCGCGCCGGGTCGATCGTCGCCAATTCGGCAAGCGAGTCCGGGTCGGCGACGCTGACGTAATCGATCTCGGCCATCGGCTCGCCAACGATGAGCTGCGCCATGAGCCGCCGCAACGCGTGCGCGTCGAACTCGCCGCCCTCGGCGGCCGCCCGAGCCGCGCACAAAGCCCGATAGAGCACGCTAGCCGAAGCCCGCTCGCCTTCCGACAGGTAGGTGTTGCGGCTGCTCATCGCCAGGCCGTCGCTCTCCCGCACGGTCGGCCCGACGACGACGTCCAAAGGCAACGCCAGGTCGGTCGCCATCCTCTGGATGACCCGCACCTGCTGGGCGTCCTTCTGACCGAAGTAGGCCCTGGTGGGGGAGACCGCGCCCAAGAGCACCGCCACCACCGTCGCCACGCCGGTGAAGTGCCCCGGTCGCCGGGCGCCTTCCAGCACATCGGTGATGCCGCCGACGGTGACCGTCGTCGCGAACCCACTCGGGTAGATGTCCTCGACCCGCGGCGTCCACACCAGGTCGGCCCCGGCCTCGCGCAGATAGCGCAAGTCGCGGTCGAGGTCCCGCGGGTAGGTCGACAGGTCCTCCCCGGGACCGAACTGAGTCGGGTTGACGAAGATCGACACGGCAGCTGCCCCGCATTCCTGCTTAGCCATGCGCACGAGGGAGAGGTGTCCCTCGTGCAAGTAGCCCATCGTCGGCACCAGCCCCAGCCGAGGGAATTCGGCTCGGACAGCACGCAATTCCGCGCGCGTGGTCACGACCTTCACGGCATACCTCCTGGTGCGGGGGCTGCCCCGGCACCAGACACCGACCGGATCGCGCCGGGGACGTCGGCCAGCGCCTCGGTCAGCACCTCGGGTGACATCGACGCGGTCTGCGTTGCGGTCGGGAAGGAGCGGTCCCGCACCTGGCCGGCTAGCTCGTCCAAGGCGGCCACCGCAGTGTCGGCCAACGACGCAAACCGGCGAGTATGCCGTGGCACGAGTTCGTCATAAAGACCCAGGACGTCGTGCCACACCTGGACCTCGCCGTCGCACCCGACTCCGGCGCCGATGCCGATCGTGGGGATGCGCAGCCGGGCGGTGATCGCCTCGGCCAGCGCCCCCGGCACCAACTCGAGGACCAGCCCCCACACGCCGGCCTCTTGGATGGCCAGGGCATCGAGGACCAGCTGTCGAGCTGCTGCGACATCGCGGCCCTGCACCCGCAGCCCGATCTGGTGCACCGACTGGGGGGTGAAGCCGAGGTGGCCCATGACGGGGATGCCCGCCTCGACCAACCGCCGGATGGTGGGCGCCATGACCGCGCCGCCCTCCAGCTTGACCGACTGAGCGCCGCCCTCGGCCATCAGCCGCCCAGCATTGCGCAGGGCGTCCTCGGGCGTGGCGTAGCTGAGGAAGGGCAGGTCGGCGACGACGAGGGGCCTGGCGCATCCCCGCATCACGGCTCGGGTGTGATAAACGATGTCGTCCACCGTCACCGGGAGGGTCGAGTCCCGGCCCTGCACCACCATGCCGAGCGAATCCCCCACGAGGATCATGGGGATGCTCGTGCGGTCGACGATGCGGGCGCTGGTGTAGTCGTAGGCGGTGATCATGGGGATCCGCACGCTCTCGGCTCGCATCCGGTGGATCGCAGCGATGCTCGTGCGCATCGGTCAGCCTCCTGGGTGGTCAGGTCCGCGGGCGGTCGTCGGCCGGCCCACCCAGCAGGTCCAGCATCTCATCGTGGATCGGCGCGGGCAGCCGCGCCTGCACCAACGCCAGCGTGGCACGGCCCAACACCTGGTAGACCGCTCGCACCTCAGGGTATGCCGTCAACTCGCCCAGGTGGGTCGCGACCGTGCCGACGTCGCCGCGGACCAGCGGGCCGGTGAGTCCGTCGGGCAGTCCGGAGGTCTCGACCGCGTCGATTGCGCTGCGCGCCAAGGGAATCAGCGCCTGCAACGACTCGCCACGAGAGAGGCCACACGCTCCGAGCAGCTCGGTAGCCTGCGCGAGCAGACCCACGACATAGTTGGAGCCGAGGACCGCTGCGGCGTGATAGCGCCCCTTGGCGTCCTCGGGCAACACCCGGGGTATGCCGTGCAGCGCTCGGGAGAGCCCGCCCAGCAGCGTGACCAGTCCCGCGTCGTCGCTTGTGATGGCCCAGGTGATGCCGGCGCGCAACTCGGAGTCTGGGCTGGGGACGGCCTGCAGAGGATGCCAGGATCCCGCCAGCCACCCGCGTGCGACCAGTGGGGCGAACCCCGAGAGGTCGACCGCTCCCGAGCAGTGCACGACGGCCTGCCACCTCCGGGGATCCCTCGTCGGAGCACGACCCGCCAACTCGCTCACCACCGCCGAGATCCCAGCGTCGGGCACCGTGAGGAAGACCAGGTCGCTGAGCTCCCGCACCTGGTGGCTGAGCAGGGCGGGCACTCCGAGCGAGGCCGCAACCAGGCGCACCTGCTCCGACACCTGTCCAGGCTGCCGGCCCGGCGGCTCAGCCGGCGCCGACTCCGACGCGCGCCCGGCGAGCCCGATGACATGGACGTCGGCCGCCACCAGCGCCCGGACTAACGACTGTCCCAATCGCCCCGGGCCGATCACCCCGATCCGGACCTGGTCGGGCGGGGGCGGGCTCACGCCGGGGCTCATGGCTCATGCTCCCACCCGACAGGGACGGCGGATCCGACGGCGACACCCGCACGGCTGTCGTTGCGTGCCTGGTGGGGCCTGGGTAGGTTCATCTTCGATGATCGACCGACCCGCAGGAGTATGACGTGGCGCTGCCCGAGCTGACCCCGCAAGAGCGTGCGGCTGCGCTGGAGAAGGCCGCCGAGGCGCGGCGTGAGCGTGCCGCCGTGAAGAACCGACTGAAGACCTCCCGCGGCTCCCTCGGCCATGTCATCGCCGAGGGCAAGGACAACCCGGTCATCGGCAAGATGAAGGTCTCCGCACTGCTGGAGGCCATGCCGGGCATCGGCCAGGTGCGAGCCCGGCAGATCATGGCCGAGATCGGCATCTCCGAGTCCCGTCGCGTGCGCGGCCTCGGGATCAATCAGACGTCCGCGCTCGTCGCCCGGTTCGACGGGTCGTGAGCACCGACCAGATGCCGCAGGCCAACCACGAGCCGCGTCTGGTCGTGTTGGCCGGGCCGACCGCGGTCGGCAAAGGAACGGTCTCGGCATACATCCGCACCCACTTCCCGCAGGTCTATCTCTCGGTGTCGATGACCACCCGGCCGCCGCGCCCGGGGGAGGTCGACGGGGTGCACTACCACTTCGTCGCGCCCCAGGAGTTCGACCGGCTCATCGCTGCGGGGGAGTTCCTGGAGTATGCCGTCGTGCACGGCCGCGCAAAGTACGGCACCCCGCGTGGTCCGGTCGAGCGGGCCCTGGCCCTCGGCCAACCGGCCCTCTTGGAGATCGATCTGCAGGGAGCTCGTCAGGTCCGCGAGACGATGCCCGAGGCGATGTTCGTCTTCTTGGCGCCCCCGAGTTGGGACGAACTCGTGCGCCGGTTGGTCGGTCGAGGCACCGAAGACGAGGCCGAGCGCGAGGTCAGATTGGAAACGGCACGCCGCGAATTGGCGGCCGCCGACGAGTTCGACCGGGTCATCGTCAACGACGATGTTCGCCGGGCCAGCGAGGAACTCGTATCATTGATGGATTGGCGCCCATCGGCGCTCTAGAAGCCTGCCCCCGATCGAAGCGAGACCTCGACGTGTCCGGAACCGTGGCCAACCCCATCGGGATCACCAACCCGCCCATCGACGACCTGCTGCGCGCGACCGACAGCAAGTACGCCCTGGTGATCTACTCGGCCAAGCGGGCCCGCCAGATCAACGCCTACTACTCGCAGTTGCAGGAAGGCCTGCTCGACTACGTCGGCCCGCTGGTCGAGACCGAGGTCCACGAGAAGCCGCTGTCGATCGCTCTGCGCGAGATCAACGAGGGTTTGCTCACCGCGGAGTCGGCGGAGGGCTGATCCCATCGTGCGGGTCGTCCTCGGCGTGAGCGGCGGCATCGCGGCATATAAGGCCGCCGCGCTGCTGCGCTTGTTCAGCGAGAGCGGCCACGACGTCACCGTCGTGCCGACGGCGGCTGCGTTGGAGTTCGTCGGCGCTCCCACCTGGGCTGCCCTCTCCGGGAAGCCGGTCGCCAGCGACGTCTGGACCGCGGTCGACCGCGTGCCCCACGTGCGCATCGGCCAGGAGGCCGAGCTCGTCGTCGTCGCTCCGGCGACGGCCGACCTGCTGGCCAAAGCCGCGTGCGGCCTGGCCGACGACCTGCTCACCGCCACCCTGCTGACGGCGCGCTGCCCGGTCGTCTTCGCCCCGGCGATGCACACCGAGATGTGGCTGCACCCGGCCACCCAGGCCAACGTCGCGACGCTCCGATCGCGTGGCGCTCATGTCATCGACCCTGCCTCCGGGCGGCTCACCGGCGCTGACACCGGGCCTGGTCGGCTGCCCGAACCCGCCGACATCGCCGCCGAGGCGCTGGCCGTCGCTGCGGCGGCGCAACGCGCGGCCACGGCCGCCGAAGCGCCCGGCGCCGCAGCGGAAAACGCAACGGGTATGCCGTTGGCCGGACTTCGCGTCGTCGTGACTGCTGGCGGCACCCGCGAACCCCTGGATCCCGTCCGGTTCCTCGGCAACCGGTCCTCGGGCAAGCAGGGCGTCGCCCTGGCCGAGGTCGCCGCATCCCGGGGCGCCGACGTCACTCTCGTCGCATGCAATCTCGACGCATCCGTCCTGCCCCGCGCCGCGATGCGCATGGTCACCGCCGGCTCGGCCCTCGAACTGGCCGACGCCGTGAGTCGCGAGGCGAGCTCCGCCGATGTCGTCGTCATGTGCGCCGCGGTCGCCGACTTCCGGCCCAAGCACTATGCCGCAGCAAAGATCAAGAAGACCCATCGCGGCGTCGATGACGATGCCGCACCGGTCGTCGAACTCGTGCGCAACCCCGACATCCTCGCCGGGCTGGTCGCCGACCGTGGCACCGAGGCGTCGCCGGTCATCGTCGGCTTCGCCGCCGAGACCGGTGACGCCTCCGGTTCGGTCCTCGAGTTGTCGCGGGCCAAGTTGGCCCGAAAGGGCTGCGACCTGTTGGTGGCCAACGAGGTCGGATCGGACCTCACCTTCGGCGCCGACACCAATACCGTCCATCTGCTCTTCCGGGACGGCCGTCCGGATCGCACCGTGGGGCCGACCACCAAACGGCGCGTGGCGGAGGCGGTCTGGGACGCTGTGCTGGCCTTGACCGGGGCAAGGCCCACACGCAAGGACTGATCGTGAGGCAGTTGGCCAGCCGCTGGTGGCGGCTAGACTGAGCTTCGGCTCGTTCCCCATTCCTTTCCCTGCGGTCGCTTGGAGCATCATCGTGTCTGCACGCCTGTTCACCTCGGAATCGGTTACCGAGGGACACCCCGACAAGATCTGTGACCAGATCAGCGACCGCATCCTCGATGCCATGCTTGAGCAGGATCCACGCGCGCGCGTTGCCGTGGAGACCATGGTGACGACCGGGCTGGTCCATGTCGCGGGCGAGGTGACCACCGAGGCCTACGTGGAGATCCCCCGGATCGTGCGCGACACCGTGCTCGGCATCGGTTACGACTCCTCGACCAAGGGCTTCGACGGCGCGTCCTGTGGCGTCGAGGTCTCGATCGGCCAGCAGAGCCCCGATATCGCCCAGGGCGTCGACACGGCATACGAGAGCCGCACCGGAGCGGTCGACCCGCTGGACAAGCAAGGGGCGGGCGACCAAGGGCTGATGTTCGGATTTGCGTGCGACGACACCGCGGAGTTCATGCCGCTGCCGATCCACCTGGCCCACCGGCTTGCCGAGCGGCTCACCGCCGTGCGCAAGGACCAGACGCTGCCCTACCTGCGGCCCGACGGCAAGACCCAGGTGACCATTGCCTACGACGGTGACCGCCCGGTGCGGTTGGACACGGTCGTCATCTCCAGCCAGCACGCTGCCGATATCTCGCTGGCGGGGATGCTCCAGCCGGACGTCATCGCGCAGGTCATCGAGCCGGTCCTGGCCCAGTTGCAGGAGTCCGGCTCAGACCTCGACGTGTCGAGCTACCGCACGCTCATCAATCCCACCGGGCGGTTCGAGGTGGGTGGACCGATGGGAGATGCGGGTCTGACTGGTCGCAAGATCATCGTCGACACCTACGGCGGAATGGCCCGGCACGGTGGCGGCGCCTTCTCCGGCAAAGATCCGTCGAAGGTGGACCGCTCCGCGGCCTACGCCACTCGCTGGGTCGCCAAGAACGTCGTCGCTGCCGGGTTGGCGCGGCGCTGCGAGATCCAAGTGGCCTACGCGATCGGTGCGGCCAAGCCCGTGGGTCTATATGTCGAGACCTTCGGCACCGAAACCGTGGCTTCGGACAAGATTCAGGCGGCCATCGAGCAGGTCTTCGACCTGCGCCCGGCTGCCATTGTCGAGGCCCTCGACTTGCTGCGCCCCATCTACGGCGTGACCGCCGCCTACGGACACTTCGGCCGCACCACCGCAGGGCACGTCGAGCGACCGTTCACCTGGGAGCAGACCGACCGCGTCGACGCGCTGCGGTCGGCCATTCGCTAGCCCCAACCTTCCCAGGCAGGGCGGACGCCGCCCTGCCTGGGAAGTTCGGTGCTATGGGCGGTTCAGCAGGTGCTGCCGTGCCGCGGCATACCTCGCCCTGACCGCCTGTCCCGAGGTTTGAGCCGACGGGTCGAGGGCGTAGTGTTCGGTGCCGGGCTCGTCCCACTCCGGTGGGGTGTCCGTGCCGGTCAGCACCCAGGCGGCCTGGCGCGCGGCGCCGTCAGCGACGTATTCACCAGGAGCAGGGACATCCACGGCCGCTCCGAGGATGCCGGGGGCGAGCTGGCGCAGCGCTTCTGCTCGTGCCCCGCCACCGATGAGCAAGATGCGCTTGATCTCGACGCCGGTGGCGACGAGTGCATCGAGACCGTCGGCCAACCCGCACAGCAGACCCTCGACCGCTGCGCGGGCGAAGTGTGCGGGGGATGTGGTGTCGAGCCGAAGGCCGTGCAGTGACCCGGAGGCCTCGGGGAGGTTGGGAGTGCGCTCGCCCTCCAGGTAGGGCACGAGGACCAATCCGTCGCAACCGGACGGCGCCTGCAGGGCGAGGTCTGACAACTGGGGGAGCGTGACCCCGAGCACGCGAGCCATGGACTCGCCAACCCTGGCGCCGTTGAGCGTGCAGGCCAGGGGCAAGAACGCTCCCGTCGCGTCGGCGAACCCGCTCACCAGACCCGACGCATCCCGGGCGGGCACGGTGCTCACGGCAGACACCACCCCCGACGTGCCGATCGAGACCGCGACATCGCCCGCCGACATGGCCAGTCCCAGGGCCGCGCCGGCGTTGTCACCAGCACCTGGGCCGATGGCCAAGTGTCCCCAGCGTCGCGCATCTCCTTGGGCAGCAACGGCGTTCGGTGCGCAGACCGCGGGGAGCAAAGCGTCGTGGCCGAGTGCTCTGACCAACAGATCGCGGCGGTAGTCGCCCGTTGACGGGTCCCAATAGCCCGTCCCCGACGCATCGGACCGATCAGTCCGCAGCGCATCGAGGTCACCACCAGGGCCATGTCCGGCCAGCCGCCAGGTGAGCCAGTCGTGGGGAAGCGCGACCGCAGCCACCCGCGCGGCGTTGGCCGGCTCGTGCTCGGCCAGCCAACGCAGCTTGGTCACCGTGTAGGAGGCCACGGGCACCGACCCGGTCGCGTCGGCCCAGGCCTGCGCTCCGAGTTCGTCGACGAGGTCGGCGGCAGCCCGGGCCGATCGCGTGTCGTTCCACAGCAGAGCTGGCCGGATGACCTCGCCCTGTGCGTCGAGGGCTACCATGCCGTGCTGCTGGCCACCGACGGCAACGGCGGCCACATCGTCCAGGCCGCCCGCGTCGACGATGGCAGCCTGCAATGCGGTCCACCAGTGCTCCGGGTCGACCTCGGTGCCGTCCGGATGGGAGGAGCGGCCGGAGCGCACCCGCTCCCCGGTCGCCGCATCGCGGATGACGACCTTGCACGACTGGGTGCTGGAATCGACTCCGGCGACCAGGGTGCGAGCGGTGCGGGACGGCATACCGGCCTCTCCTTCCCTCCAAGGGGTCAGCGGGCGCCGAGCGCGTGCTCGACGGCGAGCTGGTTGAGAGCGACGAAGGCGTAGCCGGCTTCGGCGATCGCGTCGGGGTCGACGTCTTCGTATGCCGTGTGGTCGGCCAGCAGGTCGGCGAGCGTCTCACCGGGGGCCATCGTCGGCTCGGCGAGCTCGAGCACCCGGCTGGCGGCGATCGCGGCTTGCACCTCGGGGTCGGCCCGGTAGGCAGCAGCGCGGTCCTTGAGCAACAGATAGGTCGACATGTTCGCCGCGGCTGAGGCCCAGACGCCGTCGTAGTCCTCGGTGCGTGAGGGCTTGTAGTCGAAGTGGCGTGGGCCGTCGTAGCGCGGGCCGCCGCTGAGGAAACCGTTCTCCACGAGGTCGACGGTGAAGAAGGCCGAGAGCAGATCGCCATGACCGAAGCACAGGTCCTGGTCGTACTTGATCGAGCGCTGACCGTTGAGGTCGATGTGGAAGAGCTTGTCCGACCACAGCGCCTGGGCGATGCCCGAGGTGTAGTTGAGTCCGGCCATCTGCTCGTGCCCGACCTCGGGGTTGAGCCCGACGATGTCGCCGTGCTCGAGCTGAGCAATGAAGCCCAGGGCGTGCCCGACCGTCGGGAGCAGGATGTCGCCGCGGGGCTCATTGGGCTTGGGTTCGATGGCGATCCGCAGGTCGTAGCCCTGGCTCTTGATGTAGCTCGCGACGGTGTCGATGCCCTCGCGGTAGCGGTCGAGGGCGGCGCGCTGGTCCTTGACGCCGTCGTACTCCGCACCCTCGCGACCGCCCCACATGACGAAGGTCTGGGCGCCGAGCTCGGCGGCGAGGTCAACATTGCGCAGCACCTTGCGCAGGCCGTAGCGGCGCACCTCGCGACGGTTGGAGGTGAACGCGCCGTCCTTGAAGATCGGGTGGGTGAAGGTGTTGGTCGTCACCATGGGGACGACCAGGCCGGTCTCGTCGAGCGCAGTCCGGAAGCGGGCGAGGATGGCGTCGCGCTCGGCCGGCGTGGAGCCGAACGGCACCAGATCGTCGTCGTGGAAGGTGATGCCCCAGGCGCCGAGTTCGGCGAGCTGGTGGACGGCGTGGATCGGGTCGAGCGGGGTGCGGGTGGCGTCGCCGAACTGGTCACGCGCCTGCCAGCCAATGGTCCAGAGGCCGAACGAAAACTTGTCAGAGGGAGCGGGTCGGCGGGTCATGGGGTCTCCTCATCAGGTTCGTTGACTCACTAAACATAAGCAGTGATGGCCTGTATGGTCAATGCCGTGATCGACCGAACCTCTACAGCTGACCGCCCGCGCCGCCCGCTGCCCACCGAACGACGCCGGGGTGCACTCTCGAGCCCCGCTCGACAGTCGTCGTTGCGCGAGCACAATCTGTCGCTGGCGCTGCGCTTCATCGTGGATTCACCGGCCCCAACCACCCGCGCTCGGGTCGCGGACGGCACCGGTCTGACCAAGGCCACAGTGTCTGAGCTGGTCGACCTGCTGGTCTCTGCGCGCCTGGTCACCGAGCTGGAACCCGAGGCGGGCGAGCGGGTGGGCCGTCCCGGCGTTCCGTTGATTCCCTCTGCTCGGACCTTTGTCGGTCTCGGCCTGGAGGTGCAGGTGGACCACATCGCCGTGCGCGCGGTCGACCTGCAGGGGACGACGCTTTATGAACGCATCGTGCATGGCGACTATCGGCGCAGCGACGCCGATGTGACCCTGCGCCAGTTGGCCAAGCTCGTCGAGCCAGTGGTGGCCACCGCGCGAGCCCAGGGCGGTCGAGTGGCCGGAGCATGTGTGTCCATTCCTGGCCTCGCCCGGCTCGGGTCCGGCGTGGTGCGCTATGCGCCCAACCTCGGCTGGGAGGACGTCGACGTGACACACGTGCTCGGCAATTCGACGGCTCTGCGGGATGTCCGAATCGAAGTGGGGAACGACGCCGATCTCGGCGCACTGGCCGAGGCGCGCACACGGTCGAGACTGGCCGGTTTGTCCCGCCTGGATCAGAACTTCCTCTTCATCGCGGGCGAGGTCGGTATCGGTGGAGCCATCGTGCTGGGGGGCGAGTTGGCCGCCGGAATGCACGGGTGGAGCGGCGAGATCGGTCACGCAGTCGTCGACCCCAATGGGCCGCAATGCAACTGCGGGGCCCTCGGCTGTCTCGAGCAGTTCGCCGGCAAGGATGCTCTCAGCCGCGCCGCGGGCTTGGCGCTAGAGACCTCGACCGAAACGCTGCGGGGCTTGGCGTTGACGGGGGATGCGCGCGCGATGGGCGCCATTACCTCCGCTGCCACGGCCCTCGGTCGCACCGCTGCGTCGGCCATGAGCCTGATCGACGTGGACCGCCTCATCCTTGGGGGGGCGTATGCCGTGCTGAGCGACCTGCTGCGGCCCGGGATCGAGGCCGAACTCACCGGTCGGGTCATCTCGCGACGTTGGGTGCCCATCCATGTCGAGGGAGCCGTCAGCGGTGAGATGGCCAGCCTGACGGGGGCGGCGCTGCGCGTCATCGACCACATCGTCGCCGACCCCAGTGAATGGGTCGGCTCGGTTGGTTGAGGCTGCGCTCGTCCCCGAGCGGTGAGACGCAAGCGGAGATGGATCGCAGCGTTGCCGAATCGTTATCTCGAGCCGGGGGCCGGTCTCTTGCGCAGGAGACGCCTCGGGAATATGTTCAGTCACACAACAAATGTCTCGGGAGGAGCCATCCTGGGACGACCAACGCCGGCCCCGCCGTGCGAGGAAGGACACGTCCATGACCCGCAAGATCACCCCGGTCATCGCCGGCCTCGGTGCGATCGCTCTTATCGCGTCCACCGCCGCTTGCAGCTCGACCCGGGAAACCGCCACCCCGGCTGCCAGCTCGGGTGCGGCCGGAGGCCTCATCGGCATCGCGATGCCGACCAAGAGCCTCGAGCGCTGGAACAAGGACGGCGCTCACCTTGAGGAGCTGCTGAAGAAGTCCGGCTACGAGACCACCCTGCAGTACGCCGACAACAAGGTCGACCAGCAGATCACCCAGATCCAGAACATGATCAACCAGAGCCCCAAGGTCCTGGTCATCGCCTCGATCGACGGCACCGCGCTGGCTCCCGTCCTGGCTACCGCCAAGACCAAGGGCATCAAGGTCATCGCCTACGACCGCCTCATCAACGGCTCGGAGAACGTCGACTACTACGCCACCTTCGACAACTACAAGGTCGGCCAGCTCCAGGGCGAGTTCATCAAGGCCAAGCTCGCCAACATGACCAAGCCGGTCAACCTCGAGCCCTTCGCCGGGTCGCCCGACGACAACAACGCCAAGTTCTTCTTCTCCGGCGCGTGGGACGTCATCAACCCGCTGGTGAAGTCCGGCGACATCGTCGTTCCCTCGGGCAAGGCCCCGGCCACTAACGACGAGTGGACCAAGATCGGCATCCAGGGCTGGGGCTCCGACACCGCTCAGTCTGAGATGCAGAACCGCCTCAACTCGTTCTACACCGGCGGCAAGAAGGTCAACGTCGTCCTCTCCCCGAACGACTCGCTGGCTCTGGGTATCGCCCAGGCCCTCGAGGGCGCCGGGTACAAGCCGGGCGACGGTTACCCCGTGCTGACCGGCCAGGACGCCGACAAGGCCAACGTCCTCAACATCATCGCTGGCAAGCAGTCGATGACGGTGTGGAAGGACACCCGCGCGCTGGGTGACCAGGTCGCCAAGATGGTCGACCAGATCGTCAAGAACTCCAAGGTCGACGTCAACGACGAGAAGACCTACAACAATGGCAAGAAGGTCGTCCCGACCTACTTGCTCGCTCCGATCGTCGTCACCAAGGACGAGATCAAGGCCAAGCTGATCGACTCCGGCTTCTACAAGGCAGCCGACCTCGGGATGTGATTCCCTCGCGCGCGGAGGCCGGGACGGCGACCCCGGCCCGGCCTCCGCGCCGCTTGCCCCCGTCGCGCTGCGACGGGTCCGTGACCACCGAAAGTCATGTGTCGGAAGGGATTCGTGCCGATGAGCGCCACCGGCGAACAGCAGATCATCCTGGAGATGCGGGACATCACCAAGACCTTCCCCGGCGTCAAGGCACTCTCGGGTGTCACGCTGAAGGTCCGGAAGGGTGAGGTTCACGCCATCTGCGGCGAGAATGGGGCCGGGAAGTCGACCCTGATGAAGGTGCTGTCGGGTGTCCACCCGCACGGCACCTACGACGGAGACATCCTCTTCGAGGGTCACCCGTGTTCATACAAGTCGATCCGCGACAGCGAGCGCGACGGGATCGTCATCATCCACCAGGAGCTCGCCCTCTCGCCCTACCTCTCGATCGCCGAGAACATCTTCTTGGGCAACGAGCAGGCCTCCCGCGGGGTGATCAACTGGTACAAGACCAACGCTGAAGCGAGCAAGCTGCTCGCCCGGGTGGGCTTGAGCGAGCTGCCCGACACCAAGATCGTCAACATCGGCGTCGGCAAGCAGCAACTGGTCGAGATCGCCAAGGCGTTGTCCAAGGATGTCAAGCTGCTCATCCTCGACGAGCCCACAGCGGCTCTCAACGACGAGGACAGCGCACACCTGCTCAACCTCATCCGCAGCCTCCGAGCTGAGGGCATCACCTGCATCATCATCAGCCACAAACTCAACGAGATCGCGGCCATCGCCGACTCGACGACGATCATCCGAGACGGGATGACCATCGAGACGCTCGACATGCACGGCGCCGAGCGGGTGACCGAGGAGCGCATCATCCGTGGGATGGTCGGCCGCAGCCTCGACAACCGCTTCCCGGAGCACACTCCAACCGTGGGCGACGAGGTCTTCCGTCTGGTCGACTGGACGGTCTACCACCCGCAGGACCCTTCCCGTGTCGTTGTCGACAAGGCCAACCTCACGGTGCGCCGAGGTGAGATCGTCGGCATCGCAGGCCTCATGGGTGCCGGCCGTACCGAACTCGCCATGAGCGTCTTCGGTCGCACCTGGGGCACCAAGATCTCCGGGCAGGTCTTCGTCAAGGGTCAGCAGGTCGACACCTCCAGCGTCACTAATGCGATCAAGGTCGGCCTGGCCTACGCATCTGAGGACCGCAAACGGTTCGGACTCAACCTCATCGACGACATCAAGCACAACAACACCTCTGCCGCCCTGGGCAAGATCTCGTCCCGGGGTGTTGTCGACCAGGCAGCGGAGTACCGCATCGCCGAGGAATACCGGCGCAAGCTCAACACCAAGACCCCCACGGTCGACGCGGTGGTCGGCAAGCTCTCCGGTGGCAACCAGCAAAAGGTCGTCCTGTCCAAGTGGATGTTCACCGACCCTGACGTCCTCATCCTCGACGAGCCCACCCGCGGCATTGACGTGGGAGCGAAGTACGAGATCTACACCCACATCAATGCGCTCGCCGACGCCGGCAAGGGAGTGCTGGTCATCTCCTCGGAGCTGCCCGAGCTCATCGGCCTCTGTGATCGGATCTACGCCCTGTCCCAGGGCCGCATCACCGGTGAGGTGCCCCGCGCCGAAGCCACACAGGAACATCTCATGCACTTCATGACCAAGGAGAAGGAGGTGGCGGGCCGATGAGCCAGGTCACGCCAACAGGACCGCAGGACGCCGCCGCGGCAGCGGTCGCATCCGCCACGGGCGAGTCGGTCGCGACCGCCGAGGTGGCGCAGGCTGCCAAGAAGACCAACCTGCGCGAGTACGGCATCGTCGGTGCCCTCATCGCGATCGTCATCCTCTTCCAGCTGCTCACCGGCGGCAAGCTGCTCATGCCGGACAACGTGGCCAGCCTGTTCCAGCAGAACGCCTACGTGATGATCCTCGCCATCGGCATGGTCATGGTCATCATTGCTGGCCACATCGACCTGTCGGTCGGCTCCATCGTCGCGTTCATCGGTGGGGTCCTCGCCATCGCCATGATGAACTGGCACCTGCCGTGGATCGTGGCGGTGCTCGTCGGTGTCCTGCTCGGTCTGGTCATCGGAGCCTGGCAGGGCTTCTGGGTCGCCTATGTCGGCGTTCCGGCCTTCATCGTCACCTTGGCTGGCATGCTCATCTTCCGCGGCCTGGCCATCCTTATCGTCGGGGAGACCATCGCCGGCCTGCCTAACGGGTTCGTCGGGATCTCCAACGCCGGCCTGCTCGGGCTGCTCGGATTCGCCGGCGCCGCGGACGTGCTCACCCTGCTCATCGGGGTCGCGGCGATCGTCGCCTTCGTGTTCAGCCAGTTGCGCACTCGGGCCACCATGCGCTCGCACAACCTCAAGGTCGAGCCGAACGCGATGTTCCTCACCAAGCTCGTGGGCGTTTCGGTGCTGCTCGCAGTCTTCACGTGGATCCTCGCCCAGAGTGCCATCGGCACGCCGTACGTCCTCATTCTCGTCGCGGTGCTCATCCTCGCCTACGCCTTCCTCATGGGGCGCACGGTATTCGGGCGACACATCTACGCGATCGGTGGCAACGTCCACGCGGCGGTGCTCTCCGGTGTCAACGTCAAGACGATGAACTTCCGGATCTTCATCAACATGGGCCTGCTCGCCTCGCTTGCGGCAGTCGTCACGACCTCCCGTGCGGGTGCGGCGCTCGCGGCAGCCGGCAACAACTACGAGCTCGACGCCATCGCCGCCTGCTTCATCGGTGGCACGGCGGTCACCGGTGGTGTCGGCAAGGTGTCCGGTGTCATCGTCGGCGCGCTCATCATGGGCGTGCTCAACATGGGTCTGTCGATCATCGGCACCAACCCCGCCCTGCAGAACGTCATCAAGGGCTTGGTCCTGCTCATCGCGGTGGCCTTCGACCTGATCAACAAGCGTCGCGCGGCGGGTGCCTGAGCCCCGAGGCGTTGACGGAGGGGGCCGCTAGGTTTCCCTCATGAGTTCGACCGAACGGCCGCGACCGGCAGTGCAGATTCCTGCGCTGCCGGTCGCGGCCGTCGTCGTCGACAGCGGCCTCGCGCACTTGGACCGCGATTTCGAGTATGCCGTTCCAGCCGACCTGTCCGAGGCGGCCCAGCCCGGGGTGCGGGTCCGGGTCCGCTTCGCCGGGCGGGACGTCGACGGGTTCGTCGTCGCTCGGCGGGCCGAGGCCGAGCACGACGGTCGCCTGGCGCCGCTGCGGCGGGTGGTCAGCCCCGAACCCGTCCTCACCCCCGAGATGCTGGCGCTCTGCCGGGCGGTTGCGCAACGGTATGCCGGGGTGCTGGGTGACGTGCTCCGGTTGGCTATCCCGCCGCGACACGCCGCCGCCGAGCGCGCTCTCGACGCCCACCCCGCACCCATCGCGTCTCCGCCGGAGATACCCGCGGAGGGACCCTGGACGGCATACCCGGCGGGACCAGCCTTCCTGCGCCGGATCGCGGCGGGCGAGGCCCCGGCCGCGTCGTGGCTGGCCCTCCCGGGGCAGGCCCCGGAGACCGACTGGCCGCGAGCCCTGGCTGTAGCCGGGGCGACGGCTGCGGCGGCAGGCCGTGGTGCGCTCCTCGTCGTGCCCGACCAGCGGGATCTGGTGCGGGTCGAGGCGGAGCTCAGCACCATCCTCGGGGTCGGGCGCTATGTCCGGCTGACCGCCGAGCAGGGACCGCAGGCCCGCTACACCGCCTGGCTCAAGGCGCTACGCGGCCAGGTGCGGGTCGTCGTCGGCACCCGCGCTGCGGCATTTGCCCCCGTGCACGAACTAGGTCTGGTCGCCTGGTGGGACGACGGCGACGACCTGCACCAGGAGCCCCGGGCCCCGTATCCGCATGTCCGTGAAGTGCTGGCGCGGCGCGCGCGACAGACGGGGGCGGCGCTGCTCAGTGGTGGGTTCACACGCACCGTGCAGGCGCAACAGCGGGTGGAGGCAGGGGAGTGGGCCTCCGTCGCGAGCCCCTCCGCGACGGTGCGCAACGCCGCACCGCGGGTGCTCATCGCCGGGGAGGGCATCGACCTGGAGCGAGATGGCCCGGCCGCTCGCGCCCACCTGCCGTCGGCTGCCTGGCGTGCGGCCAAGAACGCCCTGGCCGATGGGCCGGTGCTCGTGCAGGTCCCGCGCCGGGGTTACCTCCCAGCGCTGTCCTGCCAGGTATGCCGTGCCCCGGCTCGTTGCCCGCGGTGCCACGGGCCGATGGCGATCCCGGCGCCCGCTCAGGCGGCCCGATGCCGTTGGTGTGCAGGCGACTTCGGGCCCCAGGGCTTCATCTGCGCGCACTGTGAAGGCACCACGCTTCGATCAAGTACGGTCGGGGCGCGACGCACCGCAGAGGAGTTGGGGCGGGCCTTCCCCGGGGTGCCGCTGGTGACCTCTGGCGCCGGAGACGTCACGGCCACCGTGCCGGCTCGCCCGGCCCTCGTCGTGGCGACGCCCGGAGCGGAGCCCACGGCCGAAGGGGGCTATACCGCGGCGCTGCTCTTGGACGCCTGGGCGCTGCTGGAGCGGGCCGACCTCGACGCCGGCCTGGAAACCCTGCGGCGTTGGTGTGCCGCAGCCGCGTTGGTGCGTCCGGCCGGGGCCGGTGGGTTGGTCGTCGTCGCCGGGGTGCCCGCTGGAGTCACCGCGACGCCGGTCGAGGCCTTGGTGCGCTGGGATCCCGCGTGGTTGGCCGAGCGTGAGTTCGCGGAGCGACGTGAGCTGGGGCTGCCTCCGGCCAGCGCTGTCGCCCGCCTGGCTGGGTCGCGCCGCGCCGTGCTGGCAGCGGCCGACGAGGTGGCCGCAGTCGTCCCGGTCGAGCGGCTGGGCCCGCTCCCGGTGCCGACCACACGGCATACCGGAGGTGGTGAAGGTGACCCGACCGACCCACCCCCGGTGCAACTTGTCCTGAGGGCTGCACTGTCTGACGCCCCGGCGCTGGCTGCGGCCCTGGTAGCCGTGCGAGCCGTCCGGAGTGCCCGCAAGGACCCCGAGCCGTTGAGCATCCGGGTGGATTGGTTGGGCGACCAGTAGCGTCTGCGGCCCGGGGCGGCACCTCTTGGACGCCCTAGACTTGGCGACTCATCCCGCGTCCGCTTCTCCCGTGCTTCTGAGGTCTGCCCGTGTCGGTCAAGGACATCCGTCTGTTCGGTGATCCCATCTTGCGTACTCCTGCCACCGAGGTCGTCGACTTCGACAAGGAACTGCGCCAACTGGTCGCCGACCTCACCGACACCATGCTCGATGCCCCGGGGGCGGGCTTGGCGGCGCCGCAGATCGGGGTCGGGCTGCGCGTCTTCACGTATCACGTCGACGGCGTCCTCGGTCACCTCATCAATCCCGTGCTCGACCTGTCCGACGAGCGCCAGGACGGCCCGGAAGGGTGCCTGTCCTTCCCTGGGTTGTCCATCGACACCCCTCGGGCGCTGCGCGTCGTTGCGCGCGGCCAGGACCAGCATGGCGAGCCGGTGCTGCTGGAGGGCAGCGAGTTCCTCGCTCGGGCTGTCCAACACGAGACCGACCACCTCGACGGAATCCTCTTCATCGACCGTCTGGACAGCCAGGCGCGAAAGGCCGCCATGAAGCTCATCCGCGAGGCCGACTGGGCCGGGTCTGAGCGTCCGGTCGTGCGCACCAGCCCGCACGCCACCTTCGGTCGGGGGCTCTAGCTCATGAGAGTCGTCTTCGCCGGCACGCCCGACGTCGCCATCCCGAGCCTGGAGGCGCTCATCGCCTCGCGACACGACGTCGCCGCGGTCGTCACCCGTCCCGATGCGCCTGCGGGTCGAGGCCGGACCATGGTGCCCTCGCCCGTGCGAGTGCGAGCAGAGGCACACGGCATACCGGTGCTGACGCCGCGGTCGCCGCGCGAGCCGGAGCTCCAGCAGGCGCTTCGCGACCTCGCTCCCGACTGCTGCCCCGTCGTCGCGTATGGCGCGCTGGTCCCGCAGGCTGCCCTGGACATCCCGAGACACGGATGGGTCAATCTGCACTTCTCGTTGCTGCCGGCCTGGCGCGGGGCGGCTCCGGTGCAGCACGCCGTCATGGCCGGCGACGAGGTGACGGGGGCCAGCACCTTCCTGCTGGAGGCGGGCCTGGACACCGGCCCGGTCTACGGCGTGATGACCGAGACGGTCCGTCCGACCGACACGAGCGGCGACCTGCTGCATCGGCTCTCGGTCGGTGGTGCGGGGCTGTTGGTCGCGACCCTCGACGGCATCGAGGACGGCACTCTGGAGGCCAAACCCCAACCCGCAGAGGGCATTTCGCTGGCCCCCAAGATCGAGGTCGAGGACGCCCGCGTGGTCTGGACCCGTCCCGCGGTGGCTATCGATCGACTGGTCCGCGGGTGCACTCCGGCACCGGGCGCGTGGTCGACTTTCCGGGGCGAACGGGTCAAGCTCGGTCCGCTCACCGTGGTCGAGGGCGAGTTGCCGGGTGGGTTGGCTGCTCCGAACGCCCCCGGCGAGCTCCTGGTCACCAAGAACGCCGTGTATGCCGGGACCCTCACCTCCCCGGTCAAGCTCGGCCTGGTCCGGGCCCACGGCAAGAAGGAGATGGCTGCGGCCGATTGGGCCCGCGGCGTTCGCATCGAACCCGGGGAGCGGCTGGGCGAGGATGGCTGATCGTCCCGGTCAGGCCGATCGACCGCCCGGACCTGTGGCTGGGCTGGGTGGCCGTGGTGGGCGTCGGCCACGGTCAGCGCAGCGGCCGGCCGAGCGCGCACGCACAGGTGATCCGTCGCGGTTGACGGCATACAGTCTGCTCCGCGATGTGGCGGGCGGGGCGTACGCGAACCTTGAACTCCCGAAACGCCTTCGGGCGCAACACCTTTCCGGTCGCGACGCGGCGTTCGCGACCGAACTGGCGTATGGCGCGCTGCGCCTTCAGGGACGCTATGACCCGATGATCGCGATCGCCGCCGGGCGCGAGCTGAGCGCGATCGATGCCAACGTGCTCGACACGCTGCGGCTCGGCGCGCACCAGATCCTCGGGATGCGGGTGCCGGCCCATGCCGCTGTCGCCGAGACCGTCGCGTTGGCGCGGCAGGTCAACGGGGCGGGTGCCGCGGGCTTTGTCAACGCCGTGCTGCGACGCCTCTCCGAGCGCACCCTGGCCGAGTGGATTGGCGCCATCCTCGACCCGATCCCGGACCCCTTGGAGCGGCTCGCGGTCGAGCACTCCCACCCGCTCTGGATCGTCAAAGCGTTGCGTGCCGCCCTGCTCGGCCATGGCACCGCGACCGTCGAGACGGTCGATGCGCAGCTGGCGCACCTGCTCGAGGTCGACAACGCCGCGGCCCTGGTCTCCCTGGTCGCCCGACCCGGCTTGGCCGAGGTGGGTGAGTTGCGCGCCGCAGGCGGCACCCCCGGACGCTGGGCTGCCACGGCGGTGACCTGGCCGGGAGGTGACCCGGGCGGCATACCCGCTGTGCGAGATGGGCGGGCGGCCGTCCAGGACGAAGGGTCGCAACTCGTCGCCGCGGCCCTGGCCGCGGTGCCGGTCACGGGCACTGCGGGGGAGCGCTGGCTGGACCTGTGCGCGGGACCCGGAGGCAAGGCCGGCCTCCTCGGCGCGTTGGCAGTCCAGCGCGGTGCGCAGTTTGTGGCGAGCGACGTGAGTGAGCACCGGGTCGACCTGGTGCGGGCGACGTTGCGGCCGGTGGTTGCGGCCGGGGCGCCCGGTCAGGTCACGGTGCGAGTCGGCGACGGGCGCGACATCGGCACCGATGAGCCGGAGAGCTTCGACCGGGTCATGGTCGATGCTCCCTGCACCGGCCTCGGGGCCCTGCGTCGGCGACCGGAAGCGCGCTGGCGTAAGCAGCCGACCGACGTCACCCAGCTCGCGGTGCTGCAGCGGCAATTGCTCACGTCGGCGCTCGATGCGACCCGCGCTGGCGGCGTCGTCGCCTATGTCACGTGCAGCCCGCACCTGGTCGAGACCCGGTTCGCCGTGAGCGACGTGGTGAAGAAGCGCAGCGATGTCGAGGTGCTCGACGCGCGCGAGTTCGTCGTCGACGCGACGGGTCGCCCGCTGCCGGATCTCGGTGACGGTCCGTTCGCCCAGCTGTGGCCGCACCTGCACGGCACTGATGCCATGTTCCTCGCCCTGCTGCGCAAACGCTGAGGCCATCCGCATCGCTCGGTATGCCGTGCGGAGCCGAACCGGCGGGGCCCTCCAATAGGGTGTCGGTCGTGCAGATCTCGCCGAGCATCTTGTCCGCCGATTTCGCCAACCTGCAGCGCGAGCTCGATGCCGTGGCCAATGCCGACTGGGCTCACGTCGACGTCATGGACAACCACTTTGTGCCCAACCTCACGCTGGGGTTGCCAGTGGTCGAGGCGCTCCTGCGGGTCAGCCCGATTCCGATCGACTGCCACCTCATGATCGCCGACCCCGATCGGTGGGCACCGGCATACGCCGAGGCCGGTGCGGGCTCGGTGACCTTCCATGTCGAAGCAGCCACCGACCCCCGCCGACTCGCCCGTGACCTGCGCGCCGCAGGGTCCCGGGCTGGGATGGCCCTCAAGCCCGGCACGCCGTGGGCACCCTACGAGGAGTTGCTGCCCGAGCTGGACATGGTCCTCGTCATGACCGTCGAGCCGGGTTTCGGCGGGCAGTCCTTCCTCGCCGACCAGCTGCCGAAGGTACGCCAGGTGCGCGAGTCGGTGCGGCGTCGTGGCGGGCAGATCTGGGTGCAGGTCGACGGGGGAGTCAGCGCATCGACCATCGAAGCCTGCGCCGAGGCGGGGGCCGACGTCTTCGTCGCCGGGTCGGCCGTCTATGGGGCCGACAGCGCAGCCGGCGCCGTCGACCGGCTCCGCGCCTTGGCCAACCGACACCGTCACTGAGCCGCTCGGCCGAGGGTGGAACGCCCCACCCGGCCGTCCTGGCATAATCGGCCTCACGTGCTCCGGGGTCGGTGTAACTCCGAACCGGCGGTGACAGTCCGCGACCCGACCGCAGCCAGCGGCCGGTTGACCTGGTGGGATTCCAGGACCGACGGTGAAAGTCCGGATGGTAGGCAGCGCGTCTTGAGGCGTTCGACGCCGGTATGCCGTGTCCGTGGCGTTCGCGGGCACGGTGACTGACGTCGACCCGTGTCGAGGGTGTCCCCGGAGTTCGTCCCAGTCGGATTCGAACTCAAGGACGAACACCACTCATGAACAACGGCAACATCTTCCAGCAGCTCATCGCTGCAACCTTCCCCATCGCCGGTTACGAGATGCACTGGCTTGAGCTGATCGGCATCCTCATCGGCGCGGCATCGGCCTATCTCGGCATGAAGCGCTGGGTGTGGGCCTGGCCGGTCGGCATCGTCGCCAACGTCATGCTCTTCTTCGTCTACCTCGGCGCCCTCTTCGGCGCCGACCAGCGGATCCCGCTGTTCGGGCAGGCCGGCCGCCAGATCTTCTTCATCGCCACTAGCCTGTACGGCTGGTGGCGCTGGAACCAGTCGCGGCGGGCTCGTGGGGTCGACTCCTCCGCCCCAGCCATCACCCCGCGCTGGGCGACCTCCCGCGAGCGCCTGTTCATTGTCGGCGGGTGGATTCTCGGAACGCTCGTCGTCCACCAGGTCTTCGTCGGGCTCTGGAACCTCGCACCCAACCCCTACTGGACTCCGCAGTGGTGGTTCTACTGGTGCGACGCCTGGATCTTCGTCGGGTCGGTCCTCGCGACCTACTCGATGGCCCGAGGGTGGAACGAGTTCTGGCTGTGCTGGATCGCCGTCGACCTCATCGGCGTGCCCCTGGGCTTCGCCACCGGCTATGTGCCGACCGCCGTCCTCTACATCGGCTACGGCATGTTCGTTCTCTACGGCTTCACCCAATGGGTCAAGGCGACCCGGCTGGAGCGGACGAACGCCTCCGAACCGGTCGCGGCTCGCTAGCGAGCTTCCCGCGTCCGAGCCACAGCCATACCAGGCAGGTATGCCGTCCGCTCACGTCCGCGCGCTGGAAGGTGCGCGGACGGCATACCCGCCGCTCGGTAGGCTGTCACCCTGTGAAGACCTTCGAGCAGCTCTACGCGGAATTGGCCGAGAAGGCCGTGACGCGTCCTGCCGGGTCCGGGACCGTCGCGGCGCTCGATGCCGGCGTCCATGCCATCGGCAAGAAGATCGTCGAAGAGGCCGCCGAGGTGTGGATGGCCGCGGAGTACGAGTCCGACGTCCGGGCCGCCGAAGAAATCAGCCAACTGCTCTACCACCTGCAGGTGCTCATGGTCGCCAAGGGCCTGACCCCCGGCGACGTCTACGCCCACCTGTGAAGTCCTGAACCTGCCTGAGGAAGTCCCATGCTGCGTATCGCCGTGCCCAACAAGGGTTCGCTGTCCGAGTCGGCGGCCGAGATGTTGCGCGAGTCCGGCTACAAGATCCGCCGCGACCCCAAGGAACTCGTCGTCGCCGACCCCGCCAACGACGTCGAGTTGTTCTACCTTCGCCCGCGCGATATCGCGATCTACGTCGGCTCGGGCACGGTCGATGCCGGTATCACCGGCCGTGACCTGCTGCTGGACTCTGGCAGCGATGCCGTCGAGATGATGGCGCTCGGCTTCGGGCGCTCGACCTTCCGGTATGCCGCCCGGGTCGGGGAGTTGCACGAGGTCGCCGATATCGCCGGCAAACGGGTGGCGACGAGCTATCCGGGACTGGTGCGGGCGCACCTTGCGGCCCAAGGCGTCGATGCCACGGTCGTGCGTTTGGACGGAGCGGTGGAAACCGCGATCACCCTAGGTGTGGCCGATGTCATCGCCGACGTCGTCGAGACCGGCGCCACCCTGCGCAGCCAGGGCCTCGCGGTCTTCGGCGAGCCGATCCTGTCCTCTGAAGCGGTCCTCATCCGACGCGCCGAGGTGGCTGAGGACAACGGCGTCGGGGTGCTGCGCCGACGCCTGCTCGGGGTGGTCACCGCGCGCACCTACGTGATCATGGATTACGACGTGCCGGCTGCCCTCATCGACCAGGCCTGCGCCGTCACCCCCGGCCTGGAGTCGCCGACGGTGTCCCCCTTGAAGGACCCCGCCTGGGTCGCAGTGCGGGCGATGGTGCCGCGGTCGAGCACCAACCGGGTCATGGACGAGCTCTACGACCTGGGCGCCAGGGGCATCCTCGTGACCGACATCGCCGCCTGCCGGCTGTAACGTCGCAGTGACGCACGATAAGGAGAGCCACGTGAGCATCCCGACCGACGCGAGTCCCTTCGAGGTCTTCCGCCCTCGACGCGGGCGATTCGTCGCCATCGGGCTCATGGTCGCCGTCGTGACGATCTTCACCTTCATCGGGTTCTTCATCGAGGCGACCAAGACGCACGATTTCAAGCCGATCGACCGGGTCTTCTTCGCCTCGATCGGGTGGGTGCTCGCGCTGCTGTTCTGGCGCTACGCGACGATCCGGGCCATCCCGAGCCGCGAGGGCTTGGTCGTGCGCAATCTCTTCACCACGCGCACGGTCACCTGGCCGCAAGTCGTCGCCATCACCTTCGAGCACGGGATGCCGTGGCCGAGCATGGAGCTCAGCGACACCGAGAGCCTGGCCGTCATGGCGATCCAGCGCTCGGACGGCAAGCGGTCGCTGGCCGAGTGCTCGCGCCTGGTCGCCCTGGCGCAGGGTCTGGGCGAGGCGGCCGAGCCGCAACGCTGAGCCGGGCGTCAGCCGCCAGACAGGGCGCGCGCGACGAGACAGCCGACGTAGGCCGCGAGGACTCCCGCAGCGGCGGTCACCGTGAGGTTGAGTACGGCGGCCGTATGCCGTCCGGCTCGCCACAGGCTCACCGTGTCGACAGCGAGCGTCGACAGGGTCGACAGGCCGCCGCAGAACGCGGCCGTCGCCAGCAGCCGACCCGTCGTGCCGGTGACCGTGAGGGCGGCAGCTATTCCGGCGATGAGCGACGCGAGCGCGTTGGCGACCAGGACGCCCGCTGGAAACGGATGCGTTGTGGCGGTGTTCCTGTTCCAGCGTCGTTCTCCTGCAACGCTTCCCGCCGCCACCAGGGCATAGCGCAGGAGCGCACCGAGTGCGCCGACCAGGGGAGCGACGGCATACGCCCAGGGCGGGATCACTGCGACCTCGTCCGGCCGTGGGTCAGGGCGAACCCAGACCAAGCAGCGGCGACCCCCAAGGTGAGGCTCGCGATCACGCCCCAGACGGCATACGGCGTGGGGCTGCCGTCGACAAAGCCGAGGGTGAGCGCCGAGAAGGTGGTGTAGGCGCCGAGGATGCCGGTGCCGGCGAAGGCGCGCCAGCGGGCGTGGCCGGGCGAGTCGAGGGGGAGTCCGGCGAGGATCCCCAGCAGGAAGGCGCCGGTCACGTTGGCGACGACCACCCCGGCGTCCCAGGTGCCGAAGGGCGCCCCGACCAGGGCGTCGACCACGAGTCGCGCGATCGTGCCCAGCGCCCCACCGACGAGCACCTCGCGCCAGTAGGGCAGCTCGAGCCCGAGGCGAGGCCCCGGTGGCGTGGACACCGGTCAGCCGTTCTGGGCGTAGGCGACTGCGAGCAAGTCGCCCAGCGATGCCGCGACGTCGGAAGGATCGGTGTCGGCCGGCAGGTGCAGCCAGTGAGTGGCCTGTGCGAAACCCTTCGCCGTCTGCAGCCGGGCATCGTCGGGAACCGTTGTGCGGTAACGGAATCCGACGCGCAAGGTGCTTCGGGGTCCGGGCGCGACGGCGACGAACTGGGTCTTGCGGACAACCGGGATGTAGGTCGAGCGGCCTTGCGCCTCGGTGTCCTGCCCGAGGGCGAGGGCGGCAGCGACCACGGCGTCATGGAGGGCGCGCAGCTGAGGTGAGCGGCCGGCATACAGGCCTTCGGTGTAACCGTCGGTGCTCGGGCGGATCCAGCCGGCGGATTCGGCAGCAGCGAAGCCGACCGCGCACTGGCTGTTCTGCGGCAGTCCGTGGACCTGCTTGAGCCAGCGCCGGACCGCAAGCTGGTCGAGCGGATCAGGCCCGTCGCGATGGACCAGCTCGACCCACTCGGTCAGGGTGCGCCCGGTGCGTTCCCGCATCGAGGCGGCCAGGGCTGCGCTCATATCGGCGGGTTCCATGGCGTCCAGGCTAGTTGGCGGCAGTGGGCGTGGTGTCGATGACCAGGTGGGCACGCTCGCGGGTGCCATCGGCGGCGAACAGGGCCCGTTCCTGGGCCATCCAGCGGTCCCAATGCGGGGCATAGGCCGCGCCATCGCGGGCGATCCCGCGGTCCTTGCGGACCTCGGCCGCTGCCTCGACCCACACCCGCACCGCTGCGTAGTCGCCCGCCGGGCGGACACTGCACCCACACCCCTCCAGGACGAGCACGGGCGCGTCGGGGACCGGCACGGTCTCGGCCCACCGGCTGCGGTGCCAGTCCCACCGCCGGTATGCCGCCCGCGCACCTCTGGCGAGGGGTTCCAGAACCTGGGTGGTCACCAGGTCGACGGCCACCGCCAGCCCATCCCACCCGGGGTAGAGGTCATCCATGTGCACGATCGGAGCCTCGAAGTGACGGGCGACGGCGTCGGCCAGGGAGCTCTTACCAGATCCGCTCAGCCCGTCGATGGCGACCACAGTCGTTGTGCCGCAACGGCTTTCGGCATCCTCGACAAGGGCCATCAGCGAGGCGACATCACCAGGGTCGGCGCCGCCGGCCGGTCGATAGGTCACGAGCCGCACCCTAGCCTCGCCGATCCTGGTCACTACAGTGAGGGCCATGTCGGTCGCTACCCGGGTCATCGCCTGCCTCGACGTGGACGCCGGCCGCGTCGTCAAAGGGGTCAACTTCCAGAACCTGCGCGACGCCGGTAACCCGGTCGAGCTGGCCAAGACCTACGACGCCCAGGGCGTCGACGAGTTGACCTTCCTCGACGTCACGGCCAGCAGCGGTGACCGGGAGACGACCTATGACGTGGTCCGCCGCACGGCCGAACAGGTCTTCATCCCGCTCACCGTGGGTGGGGGCGTGCGGGCCGTCGACGATGTCGATCGGCTCCTGCGCGCCGGTGCCGACAAGGTCGGGGTCAACACCGCGGCCATTGCCCGCCCGGAACTCATCGCCGAGATCGCCGATCGCTTCGGCGCCCAGGTGCTGGTCCTGTCGGCCGACGTGCGGCGGCGCCGTGACGCAGCCGGCCAGCCGACCGCCGACTTTGTCATGACCACGCACGGTGGTCGCACTCCGGTCGACCTCGACGCCGTCGCCTGGTGCGCGCGCGCCCAGGAGCTCGGGGCGGGCGAGATCCTGCTCAACTCGATGGACGCCGACGGCACCAAGGACGGGTTCGACCTCGAACTCATCCGAGCGGTGCGTGCGGCCGTGTCCATCCCGGTCATCGCCAGCGGCGGAGCCGGTCGGGTCGAGCATTTTGCGCCGGCGGTGCACGCCGGTGCCGATGCGGTCCTGGCGGCGAGCGTCTTCCACTTCGGTGAACTCACCGTGGCCCAGGTCAAGGACGCCATGCGTGCCGCGGGGATTGCCGTCCGATGAACGACCGGATCCCCTCGCTCTGGGAGGAGAAGCTCGCAGCCGACCCCGGTCACTCCCAGTGGTACGTCGAGCGCTTCCGCACCCTGGTCGCCGAGGGCAGCGACATCGTCGGCGAGGCGCGGACCGTCGACGCGATGGTCGCCCGCGGCTCGCGCATCCTCGACGCGGGGTGTGGTTTAGGCCGTGTCGGTGGGCACCTCGCGTCCGTCGGCCACACCGTGGTCGGCGTCGACGTCGACCCCACCCTCATCGATGCGGCATGCCAGGACCACCCCGCGGTCACCTGGCTGGTCGGGGACCTCTCTCGGCTGGATCTGGAGGCGCACGGCATACCGGAGCTTTTCGATGCCATCGTGTGCGCGGGGAACGTGCTGCCCTTCGCAGCCCCATCGACTCGCCAGGACGTGCTGCGCGGCTTCGCGCGCCACCTGCGTTCCGGCGGCCGCGCCATCGTCGGGTTCGGCACCGACCGCGGGTATGCCGTCCCGGAGTTCCTCGCGCACGTGGCCGGGGCCGGGTTGCAGCCCGAGTTGCTGCTTGCCACCTGGGATCTGGTCCCCTGGTCCGAGGGGGGCGACTTCATCGTCGCGATCCTGCGCCGCGCCGAGGTGGCAGCCGGCTGACCCGACCTGGGGGACAATGTCGCCATGGCTGTCTCGCTCGGTATGCCGCAAGGCCCCGCTCCCGTCGTGTCGCCCCGCCGCCCGTCCCGCAAGATCAAGGTCGGCAAGGTCGAGGTCGGCGGTGACGCCCCTATTTCGGTGCAGTCGATGTGCACCACCCCGACGGTCGACGTCAACGCGACGCTGCAGCAGATCGCCGAGTTGACCGCCGCCGGATGCGACATCGTCCGGGTGGCCTGCCCGAGCCAGGACGACGCCGACGCGCTTCCCGATATTGCGCGCAAGTCGCAGATCCCGGTCATCGCCGACATCCACTTCCAGCCGAAGTACGTCTTCGCGGCGATCGATGCCGGGTGCGCTGCCGTGCGGGTCAATCCCGGCAACATCCGCGCCTTCGACGACCAGGTCAAGCAGATCGCGGCCGCAGCCAAGGATGCCGGCGTCTCGATCCGGATCGGGGTCAACGCCGGGTCCCTGGACAAGCGCCTGCTGGACAAGTACGGCAAGCCCACAGCCGAGGCGCTCGTCGAGTCGGCGGTGTGGGAGGCCAGCCTGTTCGAGGAGCACGACTTCCACGACTTCAAGATCTCGGTCAAGCACCACGACCCGGTCGTCATGATCCGGGCCTACGAGATGCTCGCGGCTCGCGGCGATTGGCCGCTGCACCTCGGCGTCACCGAGGCCGGCCCGGCCTTCCAGGGCACCATCAAGTCGGCCACCGCCTTCGGCGCGCTGCTCTCGCGCGGCATCGGCGACACCATCCGGGTCTCGTTGTCGGCCCCGCCGGTCGAAGAGGTCAAAGTCGGCAACCAGATCCTGCAGTCGCTCAACCTCAAGCCGCGCAAGTTGGAGATCGTCTCCTGCCCCTCGTGCGGTCGCGCCCAGGTCGACGTCTACACCCTCGCCGAGCAGGTCACTGCGGGCCTGGAGGGACTCACCGTGCCGCTGCGGGTGGCCGTCATGGGCTGCGTCGTCAACGGCCCGGGCGAGGCCCGCGAAGCCGATCTCGGAGTGGCCTCCGGCAATGGCAAGGGCCAGATCTTCGTCAAGGGTGAGGTCGTCAAGACGGTGCCCGAGGCGCTCATCGTCGAAACCCTCATCGAGGAGGCCATGCGGTTGGCCGACGAGATGGGCGAGCCCATCGATGAGCAGACCGGGGGACCGGTCGTCAGCGTCAGCTGACCGGGGCACCCGCCCAGCTCCGGGCGGGACTCTGGGACACGGCGCCCCGGCCGGACGGCATACCTGCTGCGACCGGCGAAGTTCTGGCACCCTGGTGCCGTGCTGCGCACTCAGACCCCGGTGCGCGCCCTCACGGCCGCCGACCGTGACGAGGCGCTCGCGCTCTGCGCGCGCAACCCCACCGCCAACGTCTTCGTCGCAGCGCGGATCGAGGAGGGCGCCCTGCTCTCGATGCCGGGTGCGCTCTTGGGGTTCGACACCGGATCGGGGCTGCGAGCCCTGGCCTGGGCCTCGGCCAACCTGGTGCCCGTCGAATGCGATGACGAAGCCCTCGACGCTTTCGCCTACCGCCTGCGTCGTTGGCGGCGGCAGTGTGCGTCGATCTTCGGGCCCTCCCATCAGGTGCTCGGGCTCTGGGAACGGCTGGGGCCGAGCTGGGGGCGCCCGCGCGCGATCCGCCACCCGCAACCGCTCATGTCCACGACGGTGCGCCCTCACCATTGGGGTGTCGAGCCGGACCTGCGCGTCCGGTTGGCCCGCGCGGACGAGGTGGACGACGTGCTGCCGGCTGCGGCGGCGATGTTCACCGACGAGATCGGCTACCCGCCCTACGTCGGCTCCACGGCCTCCTATCGTCAGGTCATCGCCGGCCTGATCCGTACCGGGCACACCTACATCTGGTCCGATCGCGGCCGCGTGGTGTTCAAGGCCGACATCGGCTCGGTCGGCGTCGGTGCCGCCCAAGTACAAGGGGTGTGGCTGGCCCCCGCCCTGCGTGGCCAGGGTCTGGCCGAGCCGCTCATGGCGGCGGTTACCGACCAGGTGCTCACTCGGATTGCCCCCGAGGCGTCGCTCTACGTTAACGACTTCAATGTCCCCGCCCGGGCGACCTATCGCGCGCTCGGGTATGCCGAGGTCGGCACTTTCTCGACCGTCCTGCTCTGATCGGTCAGCCGCGGGTGTGCCGTCCGTGCCCGTTCCTGGCTAGAGCCGACCCTGCGGTGCCCGAGCGAGTCGCACTGGTGACCGCCTGAGGTGGCGGCAGTGACCGAGTGGTTGGACGCGCATCGCACCGACTAGCGTGACCAGCGAATCGGACACTGGTCGAAGGACGCCCATGACCTCCCTCTTGGGGCTCTTCGTGGCGAGCCCCGTGCTCACCCTCTTCGCGTGCACCGCGGTCGGCCTGCTGTTCGGCAAGATCAAGATCGCGGGCATCTCCTTCGGCGCGGCCGGTGCCCTCTTTGCGGCGCTGGCCTTGTCGGGAATCGTCCACCTCGCCGAATTGCCCAATCCCGGAACGCAATTCGACGCACACGGCCAGCTCCTGCCGCATGCATCCGTCGCTCTTCCGACCATGTTCAACGCGTTTGCGCTCGCGGTCTTCTGCTACCTCGTCGGCGTCAGCGCCGGTCCTTCCATCCTCGCGGCGCTGCGCACCGGGTGGCAGCCGATCCTCGTCGCTCTCGCGGCCACGGCGGCCACAGCGGCGGCGGCGTTGGGCTTCGGTCGGCTGTTCGGACTGTCCATCGGGGAAATCGGGGGAGTGTTCGCGGGGGCCGGCACCGCCACGGCGGCGCTGGGGGTGGTGCAAGCCCAACTCGGCGCCTCCGGCGGCCCGGATACCAAGGCCCTCGTCGACGGGGCCGCGGTCGGCTACGGGATCGGTTACCCGGTCGGGGTCGTGGTCACCATCCTCTTCGCGGTGCTCGTCATGGCCCTCGGGCGGCGGCGGCCCACGGCCGAGGACCGCGCCGAGATCCCCCCGCTGCAGGTGCGTACCATCGCGATCGGGCCTGCGTATGCCGGTGAGCTGACCATCGCCGGGCTGCGCACGGCATACCGGCTGGTGGCCTCCCGCGTCACCCGAGGTGAGCAGACTGCGGTCGCGCGTGAGACCGATCGACTGCGGCCCGGTGATCTCGTCACGGTCACCGGACGCGCCGACCACCTGGAGCAGGCGGCCTCGGACCTCGGGTCCTTCTCGGAGGTAGAGCCGTGGTTCGACCGCACCGAGATCGACTTCCGACGGATCACCCTCTCGCGGCCCGAGTTGGTGACGCAGACGGTCGGCTCGCTCGACCTGACGCAGCAGTTTGGCGCCGTCGTGTCGCGCGTGCGGCGCGGGGACCTCGACCTGCTCGCGACCCCAGACCTGGCGCTGCAGCTGGGTGATCGACTCCGCGTGACGGCGCCGCGCCAGCGGATGAGCGAGGTCGGGTCATTCCTCGGTGACTCCGAGCGCAAAGCCGGTGATATCAACGGCATCGGGTTGGCGCTGGGGTTGACCATCGGGCTGCTGGCGGCCTTCATCTCGATCCCGCTGCCGGGCGGGGCGGCCTTGGTCATCGGCACGGCGAGCGGCCCGCTCATCGTCGGCACCGTGCTCGGCGCCATCGGCCGGACCGGACGCGTCCTCTGGCAACTGCCGGGCACCGTCAGCGCGACCCTCACTCAATTCGCCCTGCTGCTCTTCCTCGTCGGGGTCGGGTCCGGGGCGGGGGAGCACCTCGTCGCCGCAGTTCAGAGCGGCGGCTGGGTCACGGTGCTCCTCGTCAACGTCCTCACCGCCACAGCCCACTCCGTCGTCGCGATCGTGGGCCTGCGGGTGCTGCTGCGCTATGGCACCGCCCGCACGCTCGGAGGCCTCACCGGATCACAACTGTGCCCGGGGGTCTACGGGTTCGCCCTGGAGCGGGTGCCCGATCAACGGGTGGCCATGGGATACGCCCTGCTCTTCCCCGTGATGATGGTCGTCAAGGTCATCGTCGACCAACTCCTCGTCGTCTTCTTCTAACTGCCGTCCACCTGCGACATGTCCGACCGAGAAGGGAATTCATCGTGAAGTACGTGGAGAACAAGGTCGTCCTCATCGGCACGGGGGCGGTCGGCATGGCCTATGCCTTTGCGGCCGTCAATCAGAGCGTCTGCGACGAACTCGTGCTCATCGACCTCAACGAGGTGAAGTCTCGGGCCGACGTGACCGACCTCAACCACGGCGAGGCATGGGCCCCCTCCCCAGTCAGTGTGATCTTCGGGTCATACGCCGACTGCGCCAACGCGGCCATGGTCGTCATCTGCGCCGGCATCGCGCAGAAGCCCGGCCAGACACGGCTGCAGCTCATCGAGACGAACATCCGGATCTTCAAGACAATCGTCGGGGAGGTCATGGCGACCGGCTTCGACGGCATCATCCTCGTGGCCACCAACCCCGTTGACGTGCTCTCCTATGCCACGTGGAAGATCTCCGGGCTGCCGTCCGCCCAGGTCATGGGCTCGGGCACGACCCTGGATACCGCTCGCCTGCGCTTCAACCTCGGGCAGTACTTCGAGGTGTCGACAACCAATGTCCATGCCCTGGTCATCGGCGAGCACGGCGACTCCGAGCTGCCGGTGTGGTCCGCTGCGTCGGTGGCGGGGCGCTCCCTGGCCAAGCGGCTGGCTGCCAAGCCGGAGATGCAGGCCGATCTCGATGAGATCTTCGTGCGGACCCGCGACGCGGCATACCAGCTCATCGAAGCCAAGGGCTCGACGTCCTACGGCATCGGCATGGCGTTGGCCCGGATCACCCGCGCGGTCCTGTCCAACCAGAAGGTGACCCTGCCCGTCTCGGCGCTCCTGGAGGGCGACTACGGCCACGACGGGGTCTACATCGGCGTGCCGGCCAGCGTGGGCCGCCGTGGCGTCCGTCAGATCATCGAACTGGACCTCGACGCCTCCGAGCAGGCCAAGTTCGACGCGTCGGTCGCCACCCTCAAGGCGGTCATCGCCGACGTGTCCGACGTCATCGAGGGCTAGGCCGACCGGTCGGGGCGCGACTCGACCGGCACCCGACAACGCGTCGGGCGCACGGCATACGGGCCGATATCCTTCCCGGGACCCCCTGAAGGAGAGATCGTGACCGTCCTGCGCATGTCCTCGCTGTTCCTGCGAACCCTCCGAGAGGACCCTGCCGACGCCGAGGTGCCGAGCCACCGGCTGCTGGTGCGCGCGGGCTACATCCGACGGGTCAGCCCCGGGATCTACACCTGGCTGCCCCTTGGGCTGCGAGTGCTGCGCAACATCGAGGCCATCGTCCGCGAAGAGATGGACGAGATCAGCCAGGAGTTGCTCTTCCCTGCCCTGCTGCCCAAGGAGCCTTACGAGGCCACTGGTCGCTGGACCGAATACGGCGACAACATCTTCCGGCTCAAGGACCGCAAGGGCGCCGACTACCTGCTCGGCCCGACCCACGAAGAGCTCTTCACGCTCGCGGTCAAGGACCTCTTCTCGTCATACAAGGACCTGCCGATCAGCCTCTACCAGATCCAGACGAAGTACCGCGACGAGGCCCGGCCGCGCGCCGGTGTCCTGCGCGGGCGCGAGTTCGTCATGAAGGATTCCTACTCCTTCGACGTCGACGAAGCCGGTCTGGCCAAGAGCTACGACGCCCACCGCGATGCCTACATCAAGATCTTCAACCGGCTCGGCTTCCACTACGTCATCGTCCAGGCCATGGCCGGGGCGATGGGCGGCTCCAAGAGCGAGGAGTTCCTCGCCACCGCCGCGAACGGCGAGGACACCTACGTGCGCTGCGCGAGCTGCGGGTATGCCGCCAATGTCGAGGCCGTGCAGGTGCCGACCCTTGAGGCGATCGATCACACCGGTATGCCGTCCGCCCAGGTCGTCGACACGCCCGGCACGCCGACCATCGACACCCTTGTCGACTTCCTCAACGAGGCGCACCCACGAACCGATCGGCCGTGGACCGCGGCCGACACGCTCAAGAACGTCGTCGTCCTGCTGGCCCACCCCGACGGCCGCCAGGAGCCCCTCGTCATCGGCGTGCCAGGTGACCGTGAGGTCGACGAGAAGCGCCTGGCCGCCCAGGTCGAGCCCGCCGTCGTCCTGCCGTTCGACGAGGCGCAGTTCGCCAAGCACCCCGGCCTGGTTCGGGGATACATCGGCCCCGCCGCTCTGGGCGCTGAGTCCGCGACCGGCATCCGTTACCTCACCGACCCGCGGGTCTCGGCGGGCACCGCGTGGGTGACCGGCGCCAACAGTCCCGGTCAGCACGTCATCGGGCTGGTCGCCGGTCGCGACTTCAGCGCCGACGGCACCATCGAAGCCGCCGAGGTCAAGGTCGGCGACGTCTGCCCCTCGTGCGGGCAGGGCGAAGGCCTGGAAGCCGCTCGCGGCATCGAGATGGGCCACATCTTCCAACTCGGCAAGAAGTACGCCGAGGCCCTGGACCTCAAGGTCCTCGACGTCAACGGCAAGCTGACGACGGTCGTCATGGGGTCCTACGGCATCGGCGTCTCGCGCGCCGTCGCCTGCGTGGCCGAGGGCAACCACGACGACTCCGGGCTGTGCTGGCCTCGCGAGATCAGCCCTGCTGACGTCCACCTGGTCGCGACCGGCAAGGACGAAGAGGTCTTCGTCGCCGCCGAGACCCTGGCCCGCGAGCTCACCGCCGCGGGTCTGCAGGTCATCTACGACGACCGACGCGGGGTGTCACCGGGCGTGAAGTTCAAGGACTCCGAACTCATCGGGGTGCCCACCATCGTCGTCGTCGGCCGCGGACTGGCCAGCGGGGTCGTCGAACTCAAGGACCGCCGTTCCGGCGAGCGCCGCGAGGTGCCGCTGGCCGAGGCTGTCGACCAGGTATGCCGTGAGGTCCGCGGGTGACCGGTCCGATCGACGCCGTCATCTTCGATTGGGGCGGCACGATCACCCCCTGGCACAGCGTCGACCTGCGCGAGCAGTGGACGGTCTTCGCTCGCGGTATGGGCGCGATCGCGTGCTCGCTCAACGACACCGCGAGCGCAGTCCATGCCGCTGAGGAGGCGGCCTGGCAGCGCGGGCGGTCCGAGGGCACCAGCGCCCGCTTGGACGAGATCCTCCAGGACGCTGGACTCGACCCGCAGGCGCCCGCCACGCACGCCGGGCTCACGGCATACCGGGACTTCTGGGAGCCGCACACCTTCACCCACCCCGCCATCCCGTCACTCTGGGAGTCGTTGCGGGACAAGGGGATTCGCGTCGGTGTGTTGTCGAACACGATCTGGACTCGCGACTACCACCGTGAGATCTTCGCCCGCGACGAGGTGCTGCATCTCATCGACGGCGACATTTACTCCAGCGAGACACCATGGGTGAAGCCGCGCACGGAGATCTTCCTCGCGGCGGCCGCGGCGGTGGAGGCCGATCCGCGACGGTGCGTCTACGTCGGTGACCGATCTTTCGAGGATGTCCACGGCCCGCAGTCGGCTGGCATGCGCGCGATCTGGATCCCGCACTCGGACATCCCGACCGAGCAGCAGGTCTCGCATGAGGCGACGCCCGATGCCGTCGCGCACGAGTTGTCCGACATCGCCGACATCGTCACTGCGTGGTCGCTGGACGGGCATGCCTGACGGGCTGCTCGTCTGGGCGCTGCTCGGTGGTGCCGCGCTGCTGGCCGGCTGGGTCGACGCCGTGGTCGGCGGGGGAGGGCTGATCCAGTTGCCCGCGCTGTTGCTCGGGCTGCCCGGCTCCTCGCCCGCTCAACTGCTCGCGACCAACAAGCTCGGCTCGATCTGCGGCACCTCGGTCAGCGCGCTCACCTATGCCCGGCGGCTGCGCCCGGATCTGCGCACCGCGGTGTCGGTCGCCGTCCCGGCCTACGTCGGCGCGATCGGCGGAGCCTTCGTCGGTCTGCACATCCCCAAGGCCGCTTTCAACCCGATCATCCTCGTCCTGCTCATCGCCGTGGGTGCCTACACCCTGCTCAAGCCCTCGCTGGGAGAGGTGACGGACCTGCGGCACTCGGCCGGACGGCATACCTCGTATGCCGTGCTCGTGGGTCTCGCCATCGGGTGTTACGACGGGGCGCTCGGGCCAGGCACCGGGTCCTTCCTCGTCTTCGCGCTGGTCGGCCTGCTCGGCTATGCCTTCCTGGAAGCCAGCGCGCTGGCCAAGATCGCCAACTTCGCGACCAACTTGGGGGCACTCACCGTTTTCGTCCCGCACGGCGAGGTGATCTGGACGGTCGGCTTGTGGCTCGGGGTGATGAACCTGCTCGGCGGCTATCTCGGTGCCCGTTCGGCGCTGCGGCTGGGCAGCGGCTTCGTGCGGTCCGTCTTTGTCGTTGTTGTGTCGGCCTTCACCGTGCGGATCGGCGGCGCGCTCGTGGGATTCTGGAGCTGACGCGCGGGTTCATCCCCAGATCTGAGCCCTCTCACAGCAAACGCTCAGGTTCGCGGGACAGGGTGACGCTCATGAGCACCGCTACCCTCCACCCGATGACCGAGCACCCCATGCCCGGTCCGGGTGCTCGGCCCGGTCCGGCGCCGCGTCCCATGCCGGGCGGCCGACCGACGCCGCAGTGGTGGCGGGATGCGGCCGGTGCCTTCACCTGGCTGACCATGCTCGTCGTCGTCGCGCTGTGGGTCCGTAACGGCGGGATCCAGGAACTCGCCACGGTGGGCGGAGGGCTCATGAGCCTCGGGCGGCTGCTTGGGTTGGTCGCCTCGCAACTGCTGCTCGTCCAGGTGCTGCTCATGGCCCGCATCCCGTTCGTCGAACGCTCCTACGGCCAGGATGAGCTGGCCCGACGGCACCGGCTGGTGGGCTTCTGGTCCTTCAACCTCATGGTCGCGCACCTGCTTCTCACCTGGTTCGGGTATGCCGTGCAGACTCGCCAAGGGCTGTGGGGCACGATCGTCGACCTCGTGGCCAACTACCCGGGCATCCTCCTGGCGGTGGCAGCGGTCGTCGCCCTCACCATGGTGACGGTCACCTCGATCAAGGTCTCGCGGTCGGCGCTGCGCTACGAGTCGTGGCACCTGCTGCACCTCTATGCCTACCTCGGCGTCGGACTCGCCGTGCCGCACCAGCTGTGGAGCGGTCAGGATTTCGTCGGCAATCGCCCCGCCACCGTCTTCTG
The DNA here is from genome assembly GCA_016710645.1 of Actinomycetales bacterium. Taxonomy (GTDB): domain Bacteria; phylum Actinomycetota; class Actinomycetes; order Actinomycetales; family Dermatophilaceae; genus Phosphoribacter. Next base: position 82,437 of record JADJVI010000052.1, read on the forward strand.
GTGGACCCTGTATGCCGCCGCGCTGGGGTCCGTGCTCGTGTGGCGGGTGGGGGTGCCGATCGCTCGCACGCTTCGCCATCGGCTCTTGGTCGCCGAGGTGCGGCCCGAGGGACGCGATGCGACGACTGTCGTCGTCACCGGTCGCGACCTCGACCGACTACCTGCGGCTGCGGGGCAGTTCTTCCAGTGGCGGTTTCTCGATGCTCCCGGTGCCTCACGCGCCCACCCTTACTCCCTCTCTGCCGCGCCCGATGGCCGGAGCCTGCGGATCACCGCCGCTCATCTGGGCGACGGCTCCTCGGCCTTGGCTCAGCTCACTCCGGGCGCGCGGGTCATGATCGAAGGGCCCTACGGTCGACTCCACGGCGGGGTCCGCACCCGTCGCAAGGTGTTGCTCATCGGTGCGGGCATCGGGATCACCCCGATGCGCGCGCTGTTGGAGGAACTCCCGCAGGCGCCTGGCGATGTCACCCTGGTCTATCGCGCGCACGCGCAGGACGACGTGCTCTTCGCCGACGAGCTGCTGGCCCTGGCTGGCCAGCGCGGAGCCCGGATCTTCACCGTGCTCGGCGGACGGGCCACCTCGCGCGAGAGCTGGCTGCCCGGGAGTGCCGCTCACCTCAGCGACACGGATGCATTGCGTCACCTCGTGCCCGACCTGGCCGACCACGATGTCTACATCTGCGGCGGTCCCCGCTGGATGGACCTGGTCCGCGAGGCCGCCCTCGCCGGGGGAGTGCCCGAGCGCAATATCCACCTCGAACGTTTCGCTTACTGACCGGCGAGCACAACCAAAGGAACACCGATCATGCGACGCATCGTCCTGTGGGCCCTGTCCACCATCACGACCCTGGTGCTGTTGTTCAGCTACCACACCTCGACCTCGAGCACGGTGAGTGCGTCCACCCGGGTCACCACCGGCTCGAACGGCGCTGGTTCGAACGGCACTGGCTCGAACGGGACGGCGTCCAAGGGCACCGTCCCGGGCGCTGGCACACCGCAGGGTTCCGGATCATCCGGCTCCAACGGCTCGACTGGCTCCAACGGCACGTCGGGTGCCGGTGGGTCCGCGGGGTCGGCAGCCGGCACAGCGGTCGCCGGGTCGGTCGTGCCCACCCGGTTCGGCAATGTGCAGGTGCAGATCACCGTGGCGAACGGCAAGATCACCAGCGCCTCCGTGCTGCAGATCCCCAACCGGGACCGCCACGACATCCAGATCAACAACCGCGCGGTCCCGATCCTCAACCAGGAGGTTGTCTCGGCCCAGAGCGCGGATATCGACATGGTGTCTGGGGCCACGGTCACTTCGGTTGCCTACATCCAGTCCCTGCAATCGGCCATCGACCAGGCCCATTTGTGAGTCGCCGGGCCTGGGTCGAGCAGCTCATGGGGATGCCGATGAGCATCCACGTGCGCGCCGACGACCCCAACCGCTCGGATATCGAGAGGGCAGTCCAGGCGGCATACACGGAGCTGGCTCGCATGGAGGACCTCTTCACGACCTACCGGGCCGATTCGCAGCTCTCCCGCTTACGCCGTGGCGAGTTGACGTTCGCGGGCTGCGACCCCCTCGTCGCCGCGGCGCGGGATCTCGGGGAACAGGCCCGGGAGGTGACTGGTGGTGCCTTCACGACCCAGCTTCCCGACGGTGCCGGAGGGTTCGCGTTCGATCCCACCGGGCTGGTCAAGGGGTGGGCCGTCGATCGCGCTGGTGACTACCTCGCCGGGCTCGCCGGGGTGTCCTGGTGTATCAACGCTGGAGGCGATGTGCTCGCCGGACGGCACCGGTATGTCCCCCCGCCAGGTGTGGACGCCGCCCCCTGGCGGATCGGGGTGGAGAACCCGCACGACCGCGCCCAGGTCGCCCGCGTGGTGACCGTCGAGTCGGGAGCCGTCGCCACATCCGGCACGGCGGCTCGGGGCGCACACCTATACGACCCCGTCGCCGACGTCCAGGTTGGGCGGGCCGGGTCGAGCACCGTCGTCGGGCCGACCCTGCTCTGGGCAGATATCTGGGCCACCGCGCTCTTCGTCGGGGGCACCGCGGCGCGCGAACACTTCGCCGCCCAGGCGGAGTACTCCGCCTTCGACCTCTGACGGGGCCGTGGATCAGCGCGAGAGGGTGAACACCCACACGATGATCGGCAGCACCGCGAGCACCATCCCGATCAGCACCCCGGCTGTGACTGGACCACTGGCCGTCGCCGTGGGCCGGCTGGCCTGGCCCCGGGTGCCCACGACGGCCACGATCGCTGATCCGATCAGCGCCAAGGCCAGGGACAACGACCAGAGCCACAGGTAGCCGAACACCACCCGGTGGATAGCTGCCATCCCCGAGTTCCAGGTCTGGTCCAGCACCGACTGCGGGGCGGCCCACATCATGATGAAGATCCAGCCGAAGATCACCACGCAGATGGCCACGGCATAGCACAGGACAGCCAAGGCACCCCAGATCCCGCCCGTCCACACTGCGGCGAGCGCGGCGTTGACACCGGCCGAGCGCAATGGTGCGGTTCGACGAATCGGGATGGGCGGACCCATGGGGAGAGGCGGTGCGGCGGCGTACGGGGAGGCTGGCGGATAGCCAGGCTGGGGCGGGTAACCCTGTTGGGGCGGGTAACCCTGTTGGGGCGGGTATCCCGGAGGTGTGGGGGAACTCAAGGCTGACCTCCAGCCGACGCAGGGGTTGCCCCATCGTCGGCCAAGGCCGTGAGGAGGGCGGGGACGGTGGTGATGGGCAGGCTACAGACTGCACCACGGCATACGTATGCGGTCCCTTGCCCGCCGACGGTCGCTCGCCCCGCGAGCAGCGGCACCCCGGGGGCATCCGGCGGGCCGGTCACGACGACCACGCCTGGGGAGGTGGCTGAGCGTGCGGCGTGGGTCAGTGCGGTTGCTGCCGGCCCGGATCCGACGATGGCGACCTGCAACGGTCCGGCCTGACGAGCTTCGGCGACCGCCAGCAGCCAGCCGGCGAATCGCGGTTCCGACGCAGCGACCGTCCCGCCGGCCGCGAGTGCTGCGTCGGCACGGGCGAGGTGAACCTCGGAACCGGCGAGCACGGCATACCCGAGCAGTGCCCCGGCTAGGGCCGAATGACCGGCTGGTTCGGCGTTGTCGCTGGGGGAGTGCGGTCGCACGAGCAGGTCGGTGTCGGCTGCGGTGTCGTAGAAGACCCCTGTGTCGTCGCCGAAGCGTTCGACGGCCACGTCGAGGAGACCGCCGGCCTCGGCCAACCATTCGCCGGCGCCGGTTGCCTGGTGGAGTGCGAGCAGCCCTTCGGCGAGGTTGCCGTAATCGTCGGCCAGGCCGGCGGCGCTGCCGACGACGCCGCCCAACGAGACCCGACGAAGCTGATCGTCGACCCAGTGCCGGTCCAGGAGGTAACGAGCGGCCGCGGCTGCCGCGTCGATGAGGTCAGTCCGGTCCAGCAGTGCCCCGATATCGGCCAGGGCCGCGATCGCCAGGCCGTTCCACGAGGCGATGACCTTGGCGTCTCGGAACGGTTGCGGGCGGCGGCCCCGTGCCGCCAGCAAGCGCGCTCGCACGTCGTCCCACCACCGCTGATCGGCATCCGTGGCGGGATCGGACCGTCGCTGCAGGGTGGACAGCCCATGCTCGAACGTGCCCTCCGCCGTCACCGACAGCTCCGCGGCGGCTCGCCGACCGTCCGACTCTCCGAGCACCTCCACCAGCTCGGCGGGCGACCAGGCATAGGTCAGCCCTTCGACGCCCTTGGTGTCGGCGTCCAGGGCGGCCGCGAAGGCACCCTCCTCGGTGCGGAAGTCGCGCAGGATCGCAGCGCACGTTTGCTCGGCGACCGCACGACCCAGCGGTATGCCGGTCGCGCGCCACCAGTGCACATAAGCCCGCGCCAGCAGGGCGTTGTCGTAGAGCATCTTCTCGAAGTGCGGGACCACCCAGCCGGCGTCCACGGCATACCGGTGGAAGCCACCCCCGATCTGGTCGTACATCCCCCCGCGAGCCATCGCCTCGAAGGTGGCCGATGCCATCTCCAGGGCTGTCGCGCTCCCAGTCCTCCCGTGGTGGCGCAGGAGGAACTCCAGCACCATCGAGGGCGGGAACTTCGGTGCCCCACCGAAGCCGCCGTGGCGCCGGTCGAAACCGGCACCCAACCGGACCACCGCGGCGTCCAGGGTGCGGGCCACGATGGGCGTGGGCGGCAGGGGAGACACGGAAGCGGTCACGGCGGCGATCAGCCGGGTGGTGGCCGCGTCGACCTCGTCGCGGCGACCCGCCCACGCGTCGGCAGCGACCCGCAACAGATCCAGCAGCGTGTCGCGCGGCAGGTAGGTGCCGCACCAGAACGGCTCGCCGGTCGGCGTGAGCAGCACGGTCATCGGCCAGCCGCCGCGGCCGGTCAGGGCAGTGGTGGCTGCCATGTAGATGGCGTCGATGTCGGGTCGTTCCTCACGGTCGACCTTGACCGCGACAAATCCCGCCTCCAGGGCTGTCGCCACCGACTGGTCCTCGAAGGACTCGTGCGCCATGACGTGGCACCAGTGGCAGGCGGCGTAGCCGACCGACAGGAAGATCGGCCGGTCGAGTCGGCGGGCCAGCGCGAACGCTTCAGGTCCCCATTCCCACCAGTCCACCGGGTTGTCGGCATGCTGTCGCAAGTAGGGGCTTTGGGCTTGGGCCAGACGGTTGCTCATCGGGTTGCCTTCCGAGTCACGGGGTCATCCCGGGGAACGTCGGCATGCTCTGCCCGTATGCCGTGGCGTCGACCAGCGACTCGACAGCGGCGCGGAGGAGCGGGGGCAGGGCGGGGGACCCGACGGGCAGCCCGGCCACCGGGTTCAGCGTCGCGTCGATGAGATCGGCGAGGGCGGTTTGGACCGCGGCATGGCCAGTGGTGGCGTCCGTCACGGCGGCCGGACTGCGGAATCCGTAAGGGGAGACGGCCAGACCCGCGGGCGAAACGGCTTTGAGGCGGCGCTCCCGATCTCTGACCCGGGCCGCGAGAGCGACGAGCGTCGACCGCGAGTCACCCGCCGTGCGCGCGGCCGCGAGGTCGATGACATAGCCGAGCCCGGCCAGGGCGGTGAGCACAGACGTGGCGGTGCCTTGGTCGAGCACGGGGGTGGTGGGGTCGGCCGGCCAGGAAGCAGTGCCGCCGAGGCGGATCCCGGTGGCTGCGCCGTGGACGGTGATCGCGGCCAGGATGCCGCGCGCTGGACCGACATCGGCCAACGCCCGCACCCGTTCTGGGGCGACGAGCGCGAGTTCCGCTGTCGCGAGGTCGTCCGGTCGCATCGGTCCAGCGCTGGTCGTGCCTGCCGAGGTGCTGGCCGCCGTCGAGCCAACCGCCACTCCCGTTGCTCCGGGGGTGGCTGCTGTCCCGGACGTGCTGGCGGCTACCCCGAGAGCGCGGGTCATCACGTCATCGGGTACGCCTCCATCGCGCAGCAGCTGCTCCAGGACGGCCCGCTGCCGGGTATGCCGGGCGGCGATCACCGCTGCGTCGGGGGAATTGGTGCGAGCCGCGAGAGCGGCCAGCTCCGACACCTGCCGGTATGCCGTGAGCAGCGCCGACTCGTCGGGCATCAGCGTCCGGGTGATGAACGGGATTTGGGCGTCCTGCTCGAGCTGGATCCGACAGCCGCCGAGCGCGACGACCCCCAGGGCGAGCGCCCCTGACGTCGTGACCCGGAGCAGGAGCCGGCGGGACGGCATACCGGTCGCTGGCCGCCAATCGCCCGAAGCGGGCTGCGGGGCAAGGGGGGCCGACACGGTCCGATCATGACATGCGCGTTCGGCGACGCCTGGGGGGGCGCGGGCGGGAGAGCCGCATTTCGGACAGGCGCAGTTGGCGCGGACAGTCGGGCAGTCGGCGGCGATGCCGGTTACAGTGAGGGTGGACCAGGGCCCCGCACGACTGGTCATTCGAGAAGAGCGCCGATAGAGCAGGAGGTGATGGGGCGTGATCGCCGATCGCATCCGGGCTGCTCTCACCGCACCCTTGGCTGACCTCGGACTGGTCGTGGAAGACCTCTCCGTGCAGGCCGCCGGTCGTCGCCGGGTGGTCCGGGTCGCCGTCGACGTCGACCTGGCCGACCTGGCCTCCGACGACACGACCTCGCGAATTGCCCCCCTTTCCCTTGACGAGATCGCCGACGCCACCCGCGTGGTGAGCGACACGCTCGACGCGGCTGGGACGATGGGCGAGACGGCATACGTGCTGGAAGTGAGTTCACCGGGAGTCGAGCGGCCCCTGCTGCAGTGGCGACAGTGGCGCCGCAATGTCGGTCGGCTCGTCGTCGCCACCCGTCCCGACGGGACCGCGGTGCGCGGTCGGATCCGTGCGGTCACGACGGATGCGGTCGATCTGGCGCCAGAGAGCGCTGCTGTTCTGACGCTGCCGATCGCCGAGCTGACCCGCGCCCGGATCGAGGTCGAATTCGGTCGGGTCGACGACCTCGACGACCTTGACGACCTCGACGAACTGAACGACGCGAGCGAGGAGGACGACTGATGGATATCGATCTGGCCGCCCTGAGGGCGCTGGAACGGGAACGTGACATCAGCCTCGATGTCCTCGTGCCGGCCATCGAGCAGGCACTGCTCGTGGCCTACCACCGCACCGACGGCAGTTTCCGCATCGCGCGAGTCGCGCTGGACCGCAAGACCGGACACGTCACGGTGTGGGCTCGAGAGGAAGGCGAGCTCATCGAGCCCACCGAGGAGGGCGAGCGGCCCACTCGGGCCGAGCCCGGCCCTGAATTCGACGACACGCCACAGGGATTCGGTCGAGTGGCGGCGGCGACGGCGCGGCAGGTCATCGTCCAGCGGCTGCGGGATCTTGAAGACGAGGCGATCCTCGGTGATTTCAAGGGCCGCGAAGGTGACATCGTCTCCGGCGTCATCCAGCAGGGCTCGGACCCCCGCACGGTGCTCGTCGATTTCGGGACGGTCGAGGGGGTGTTGCCGGCCGCCGAGCAGGTGCCGGGCGAGGTCTACCGCCACGGCGAGCGGCTGCGCTGCTTCGTGGTCAGCGTCAAGCGGGGGCCGAAGGGGCCTCAGATTGGCTTGTCGCGCACCCACCCGGGCTTGGTCAAAGCGTTGTTCAAGCTGGAGGTGCCTGAGATCGCCGACGGCACGGTCGAGATCGCCGCTATGGCCCGCGAAGCCGGCCACCGCACCAAGATCGCGGTCCGGGCCAAGGTTGCTGGCGTCAATGCCAAGGGAGCCTGCATCGGGCCGATGGGCGCTCGGGTGCGGGCGGTCATGACCGAACTGCACGGCGAGAAGATCGACATCGTCGACTACTCCGAGGACCCACGGCACTTCGTCGCAGCGGCGCTGTCCCCGGCGCGAGTGCACTCGGTCACCGTCGTCGACCCCCAACTTCGCGCGGCGCGGGTCGTCGTCCCCGACTATCAACTCTCGCTCGCCATCGGCAAGGAAGGCCAGAACGCCCGCCTCGCCGCGAAACTCACCGGATGGCGGATCGACATCAAGTCCGACACCAGCGAGGGCGGCGACGCACCCGGGGGAGCGCCCGCAGCATCCCGTCGCCCGAACGCGCCGCCGACGGGGCAGTGAGCACAGCCCAGGGGTCGCCACAGGGTAGACTCGCCGGGACCGACCAGTCTGGACTCCGGATGGCGGCTCCCATCTCGCCCGAGGCAACACCGATTCGGACGTGCGTGGGCTGTCGCCGCGCGGATAGCTGGTCGGTACTCGTGCGATTCGTCGCGGTGACAGGTCCTTCCGGCACCAGCCGGGTGGTTCCCGATCCGCGGCGTCGGCTTCCCGGGCGCGGCGCTTGGCTGCATCCGGACCCCGAGTGCTTCGCGTATGCCGTCCGGCGACGGGCGTTCGGGCGGGCCCTGCGGCTGCAGGCGGCCCCCGACACCTCCGCCGTCACGGCATACCTGGAGAACTGCGCGAGCACTCCTTTTCGACACACCACCGACCAAGGCGGGTTAGACGCTGATGAGCACCCGATGAGCACTCAGCAATGAGCAAGCCCCAGCAGTAGCACGGTCTCACGCCTGTCCGGCGAGACCGAAGACAGGAGAAACGTGGCAAAAGTCCGTGTGAGCGCGCTCGCCAAGGAGCTCGGCACCGACAGCAAGACCCTGCTCGCCCATCTCAACGCGATGGGGGAGTACGTCAAGTCAGCGTCCTCGACGATCGAGGCGCCAGTGGTTCGTAAGGTCGCGGAGACCTTCCCCAAGCCCGCCAGCCAGACGCCTGCGGCTGCTCCGGCAGCGACTCCCGCTCCGGCGACCCCAGCCGCAGCTGCGGCGGCACCAGCCGCACCGGCGCCGACCTCGCCCGCGCCGACTCGGCCCGGACCGGCTCCGGCGCCCGCCCCGGCTGCCGCTGGCGGCACGCCTGCACCGGCTCACCCGACGGCACCGGCTGCGTCGGCCCCGGCTGCTCCTGCTGGCCCGGCTGCTCCTGCCCGCCCCGCGAGTGCGCCGGCCCCGACCGAGCCGTCCGCACCGACGAGCCCGGCCGCTCCGGCCGCGCCGGCCGCGGCAGCTGGCCCGGCGGCCCCTGCCGGACCGCGCCCCGGCGTTCCCGGTCCGCGGCCCGCTGCCGCGCCGCCCGCGGCACCGGGTCAGCGCCCGGCCGGTGGGGCAGCCGGTCCCGGCCCGCGTCCCGGCGGCCCACGCCCCGGAGCCCCGCGTCCGGGCAACAATCCCTTCGCGCCGAGTCAGGGCATGGGCCGTCCTCCGCGTGAGGGTGCCCGGCCCGGCAACAACCCGTTCTCTCCCAGCCAGGGGATGCCTCGACCGCAGGCCCGACCCGGCGCTGCAGGTCCTGGCGGACCGCGTCCGGCCGCAGCCGGTCCTGGCGGGCCGCGTCCAGGTGGTCCGCGTCCGAACCCGGGCATGATGCCGGATCGGGCGTCGATCGGTCGCCCCGGCACCCGCCCGGCGCCCGGTGGGCGTCCCGGTGGCGCTCCGGGTCGTCCCGGTGGTGGTGGTTTCGGTGGTCGTCCCGGTGGTGCCGGCACGGGCACTGGCGGCGGCGGCTTCGGTGGGCGTCCCGGTGCGCCCGGCCGTGGCGGCACGCAGGGTGCCTTCGGTCGTGGCGGCGGTCGTCCGGTCCGTGGGCGCAAGTCCAAGCGCGCCAAGCGCCAAGAGTTCGAGCAGATGCAGGCCCCGACGATCGGTGGCGTGAGCGTCCCTCGCGGGGACGGCTCGACAGTCATCCGAGTGCGGCGCGGCTCCTCGCTCACCGACTTCGCCGACAAGATCAACGCCAACCCGGCGTCGCTGGTGACGGTGCTCTTCCACCTCGGTGAGATGGCGACGGCAACGCAGTCGCTGGACGAGGACACCTTCAAGTTGCTCGGCGCCGAGCTGGGCTATGACGTCCAGGTCGTCTCGCCCGAGGACGAAGAGAAAGAACTCTTCGCGTCCTTCAACATCGACCTCGACTACGAAGAGGAAGACGAGGACCACCTCGCGGCCCGTCCGCCGGTCGTCACCGTCATGGGTCACGTCGACCACGGCAAGACCAAGCTGCTGGATGCCATCCGGTCGGCCAACGTCATCGCGACCGAGGCTGGGGGCATCACCCAGCACATCGGTGCCTACCAGATCGTCACCGAGCACGAGGGCGTCGAGCGAGCCATTACCTTCATCGACACCCCCGGTCACGAGGCCTTCACGGCCATGCGTGCTCGTGGTGCCAAGGTCACCGACATCGCGATCCTCGTCGTGGCGGCCGATGACGGGGTCATGCCTCAGACCATCGAGGCGCTCAACCACGCGCAAGCGGCCGACGTGCCGATCGTCGTGGCGGTCAACAAGATCGACAAGGAGGGGGCCAACCCCGCCAAGATTCGCCAGCAGCTCACCGAATACAACCTCGTGGCCGAGGAGTATGGCGGCGACACGATGTTCGTCGACGTCTCGGCGCGGGAGAAGCTCAACATCGACGGGCTGCTCGAGGCCGTGCTGCTGACCGCCGATGCTGCCCTGGACCTGCGGGCCAACCCCGACACCGACGCTCGCGGCGTGGCCATCGAAGCCAACCTCGACCGCGGGCGCGGCGCCACGGCCACGGTCCTGGTCCAGCAGGGCACGCTGCACGTCGGCGACGCCATCGTCGCGGGCTCGGCCCACGGCCGCGTGCGAGCCATGCTCGACGAGCACGGCAATGCGCTCGCCGAAGCGCCTCCGTCACGTCCGGTCCAGGTCCTCGGGTTGTCCTCGGTGCCGCGCGCCGGCGACAGCTTCGTCGTCGCTCCCGACGACCGCACGGCTCGCCAGATCGCCGAGCGCCGGGAGGCCGCCGACCGCCAGGCTGCCCTGGCCAAGGCCCGTAAGCGGATCAGCCTGGAAGACCTCAACGAGGCCCTGGCGGCCGGCAAGGTCGAGACCCTCAACCTCATCCTCAAGGGTGACGTGTCGGGTTCGGTCGAGGCCCTGGAAGATGCGCTGCTGCAGATCGACGTGGGCGACGAGGTCGACCTGCGGATCATCGACCGTGGCGTCGGTGCGATCACGCTCAACAACATCAACCTGGCGATGGCCTCCAATGCCATCATCCTGGGCTTCAACGTCCGCGCCGAAGGCCAAAATGCCGAGGTCGCCGACCGCGAGGGTGTCGAGATTCGCTATTACTCGGTCATCTACCAGGCGATCGAGGACATCGAGGCCGCCCTCAAGGGCATGCTCAAGCCGGAGTTCGAGGAGGTGTCGGTCGGCAGCGCCGAGATCCGCGAGATCTTCCGGTCCAGCAAGTTCGGCAACATCGCCGGCTCGATCGTCCGCTCGGGCGAGATCCGTCGTGGAGCGCGTGCTCGCATCCTGCGCCGTGGTGTCGTCATCGGCGAGAACGTCGAGATCGTCGGCCTGCGTCGGTTCAAGGACGATGTCACCGAGGTCCGCGAGGGCTACGAGTGCGGTATCAACCTCGGCTCGTTCAACGACCTGCAGCTTGAGGACACCATCGAGACCTACGAGATGCGGGAGAAGCCTCGTGTCTGATCCGGCACGCGCCCGCAAGATCGCCGAGCGGATCAAGGCGATCGTCGCGGAACAACTCGAATACCGCGTCAAGGACGAACGCCTCGGCTTCGTCACGGTGACCGATGTCCGGGTGACTGGCGACCTCCAGCACGCGACGGTCTTCTACACCGTCTTTGGCTCCGACGACCAGCGCGCCGCGACGGCGGCCGCGCTGGAGTCGGCCAAGGGCAAGATCCGTTCCGCGTTGGGACAGTTGGGGATTCGGTTGACTCCGTCGCTGGAGTTCATCGCGGACGCGCTCCCTGAGGGGGCGGCGCACTTGGAGGATCTCCTGGAAGCGACCAAGCGTCGCGACGAGCAGATCGCGGCGGCGGCTGCTGCGGCTCGGTATGCCGGTGACCCCGACCCGTATCGGCGCCCGGTCGAAGACTCCGCTGAGGATGCCGAAGTGGGCGACGAAGCCGCTGGCGCCGACGCCTCGTCGGGCGTCGGCGACGGCGCTGCGTCGGATCCCGCGCAAGCCTGACCAGCGACCGATAGTCAGCCCTTCGATGTCCGGCACCGACGGCCCGCACGGCCTGTTGCTCGTCGACAAGCCGGTGGGGTGGACCAGCCACGACGTCGTGGCGCGGGTGCGCCGGCTGGCCGGCACCCGCCGGGTCGGCCATGCCGGCACGCTGGACCCGATGGCCTCCGGCGTGCTTGTCCTCGGCTTGGGGAAGGGCACTAAACTGCTCACCTTCCTCGTCGGCTGTGACAAGGACTACGTCGCGACCGTGCGGCTGGGCGAGGTGCGCTCGACCGACGACGCCGAGGGTGAGGTCATTGCCTCCCATGATCCGTCGGGGGTGACCGCGGAGGCGGTCAGCGCTGCAGTGGCCGGCCTCACCGGCGCTATCGAACAAGTGCCGTCCACGGTGAGCGCCATCAAGGTGGCCGGCCAGCGGGCCTATGCCCGGGCCCGCGCTGGAGAAGACGTCGTGCTGGCCCCGCGCGCGGTCACGGTGGCCCGATTCGAGACCGGCCCGCTCCGCATGGCGCAGACCCAGAGTGGACACGCGGTCGTCGATCTCGATATCGCGGTGTCGGTTTCCTCCGGCACCTATGTGCGGGCCCTGGCCCGCGACCTCGGCCAGGCTCTGGGTGTCGGCGGACACCTCACCGCGCTGCGCCGCACCCGGGTGGGCGGCTACGGCATACCGGAGTGTCATCCCCTGGCGGATCTGGAGGCGCGCGCCGCGACTGTCCCAGGGACGCGAGCTAGCCTGCCGATGCTCCCGCTGGCAGCGGCAGCCCGAGCCGCGCTCCCGATTCGCGAGCTGACCGACGCTGAGGCCCGCGCGGTGTCCTACGGCCAGCCCATCACCGCCGGGCCTGCACGATCCGACGCCGTGGCAGCCTTCGCGCCCGACGGCATACTCGTGGCGGTTCTTGATGAGACGGGTGCCCGTCCGCGGACGCGCGTCGTGTTTGCCCCGGCGGGTTCGTAGAGTGTCCTCCGTGCAACTCTGGAAGGGCGTCGACGAGGTGCCCGCGACCATGGGCGCCAGCGTTGTGACGCTGGGGAATTTCGACGGCGTCCATCGCGGCCACCAGGCCGTGCTCGGCCAGGTGGCGTCGCTGGCTCAGGCCCGAGGCATCCGGTCGGTCGCCGTGACGTTCTGGCCGCACCCGCTCGCGGTCCTTTATCCCGAGCGCGCCCCGCAGGAGTTGATGTCGCCCGACCAGCGGGCCGAGCAGATCGCCGCTGCCGGGATCGACTCCGTGCTGCTGCTGGAGTTCACCCGCGAGTTCGCGGCACAGACGCCGCAGGAGTTCGTCGACAACGTGTTCGTCGAGGCACTTCATGCCGCGGTGGTCGTCGTCGGGGCCGACACCCGATTCGGGGTGCGCAATAGCGGCACCGTCGACACGCTCATCGAACTCGGCGCGACCCGAGGCTTCGAGGTCGTCGTCGTGCCCGACATCGGCACCGACGGTCGGTGGTCTTCCACGCGCGTGCGGGAGTTGCTGGCTGCCGGTGAGGTGGCTGATGCAGCGGCCCAGTTGGGTCGGTGGCACGCCGTTGATGGCACCGTCGTGCACGGGGACCACCGCGGGCGGTTGCTGGGCTTCCCCACGGCCAACCTCGGCGGTCGTATCGAAGGCATGATCCCGGCAGACGGCGTGTATGCCGGATGGCTAGTCCGCCGCGGTCTGGCGCACGACGCGCCCGACCGCGTCCTTCCGGCCGCGATCTCCATCGGGACCAATCCGACCTTCGACGGCGTCGATCGACGGGTCGAGGGCTATGTGCTGGGCCGCACCGACCTCGATCTGTACGGCGAAGCGATCCGGTATGCCTTTGTCTCACGCCTACGCCCGACCCTGCGGTTCGACGGGATCGACCCGCTCGTCGCGCAAATGCACGCTGACGTCGCGGCCTGTCGCGACATCTTGGCTGGACCGGCCGGCGCAGACTTCTCGCCCGATACCGGGCCGCAGCAAGGCTGACTGCCACCGATTCGGCCGGTCTCGGAGGCTCCCGGGCCCGTGGGTGTCGCCATGACGGCAAATGGGCGTGCCCGAAAGCACTGCAAAGCGGCTGCACAGCATACGGTTGGGGGGACTCGCCCTGTTCACGCCGGGGTGGATGCGGGACTGTACTGTGAAGTAACTCACCTGGCATCATCCCGGGATACCCGTTTGGCAGAAGGAGCCCACGCCGTGGCCATGAAGTCCGCAGTCGACGAGCGCGTTCTTCGCGACGTCCTGGAAAACCGCGCGCCCAGTATCGGAGCGTTGTTCCGCGACCGCGTCGCCAAGTCTGGACATCGAGAGGCGTGGCAGTACTTCAAGAACGGGCACCTCGAGCGAGTGACCTGGCTGGAGACCCAGGAGCGGGTCTACGCGATGGCCGCCGGCCTCATGTCGCTGGGCCTGCACCTGGAGGACCGCGTCGCGATCGCCTCGACGACCCGGTTCGAGTGGGTGCTGGCCGACCTCGCGATCATGTGCTCCGGCGGTGCGACGACGACGGTCTACCCGACGACGATCGCCGAAGACGTCGCTTTCATCCTGTCCGACTCCGGAGCTCGCATCGTTTTCGCCGAGGACGACGGCCAGGTCGAGAAGCTGCGCACTCACCGCGGTGAGATCCCCGAGGTCATGAAGGTCGTGACCTTCTCCGGGGAGGCGCATAGCGGAGACGAGGAGGGCGACGACTGGGTCATCAGCCTGGCCGACCTCGAAGCCATCGGCCGCGAAGCCCTCACCGCGCGACCCACCATGGTCGACGAGCGCATCGACCTCGTCGGGCCGGAGCACCTGGCCGTCATCATCTACACCTCTGGAACGACCGGTCGTCCCAAGGGCGCTGAGTTGACCCAAGACGCGATCATCTACGAAGGCGCGTCGGTCGACTCGATCAAGCTGCTCGACCACGACGACCTGCAGTTCCTCTGGCTGCCGCTGTCGCACATCTTCGGCAAGATCCTGCTCACCTTCCCGCTGCAGATGGGCTTCGCCACGGCTGTCGACGGCAAGATCGACAAGATCGTCGACAACCTCGCGGTCATCAAGCCGACCTTCATGGGCGCTGCCCCGCGCATCTTCGAGAAGGCCTACGCCCGGGTCTCCGGAATGGTCGAGACCGAGACCGGCATCAAGCGCAAGCTCATGGACTGGTCGCTTGACGTGGGTCGTCAGGTCATGGAAGCCAAGTCCGCCGGCCAGGCCCCCTCCGCGCTGCTGAATCTGCAGTACGCCATCGCCGACAAGCTGGTGCTGAGCAAGATCCGGGAGCGGTTCGGTGGGCGGGTGCGCTTCTTCATCTCCGGTTCGGCCGCGCTCAACGCCGACATCGCTCGCTGGTTCGGCTCGGTGGGCTTGCTCATCATCGAGGGCTACGGGCTGACCGAGTCCTCGGCCGCCACCTGCGTCAACCGGCCGATCCACGGCAGCTACCGCTACGGCACCGTCGGCTGGCCGGTCCCAGGCACCGACGTCAAGATCGCCTCCGACGGTGAGATCCTCATCAAGGGTCCCGGCGTGATGCGCGGTTACCGCAACCGACCCGACGCGACCGCCGAGGTGTTCGACGAGCAGGGCTTCTTCCGCACCGGTGACATCGGAGAGATCGACGACCTTGGTTTCGTCAAGATCACCGACCGCAAGAAGGACCTGTTCAAGACCTCCGGCGGCAAGTACATCGCGCCCTCGCAGATCGAGTCGACGCTCAAGTTCATCTGCCCCTTGGTGTCGCAGGCCATGGTCTACGGCGACGGCAAGAACTACGCGACGGCTCTGTTGACCGTCGACCCCGACGCCGCCACAGCCTGGGGCGCTGCGCACGGGATGGCGGGCAAGAGCTACGCCGAGATCACCCAGAGCGCCGAGATGCGTGAGGCCATGCAGGGCTACATCGACGAGCTCAACACCCACCTCAACCGCTGGGAGACGATCAAGCGGTTCATCGTGCTCGATCGCGACCTCACCGTCGACGACGGCGAGCTCACTCCGAGCCTCAAGCTCAAGCGGCGGGTTGTGTCCGACAAGTTCAAGGACGAGTTGGAGGGTCTGTACGACTGACCTGCCCAGCAGGTATGCCGTGTGGTCGGCGGTGCGCGCCCGGAAGGGGAGCGCACCGCCGATTCGCGCCTTTCCCCCGAGTTTTGGTGCGGCGGATTGTGCGCCAGGGCGCACAATCCGCCGCACCAAAACTCGTGTTGGGGCAGGGAGAGGTCGGGGGCGTCGGAGGCTGGGTGTCGGTGCAGGTTCAGTCCAGCACCAAGGGGACGAATCGATAGGAACCTAAGCGGGTGGGTGCGCCGTTCGGAGTCACCCGCCAGAGGGCTCCGTCAGCGGGGATGACCATGATCCCGGCCGGTCCGAGTTGCGCGAGGAGGTCTGCGGGGATCTTCGAGGCCATAGCCGAGACGAGGATCCGGTCATACGGCGCCAACTCGGGGGCGCCGAGCACCCCGGGTGCGGCCGGGCGGATGGTGGCCCACGGCATACCGAGGTCTGCGAGCACGGCAGCTCCCGAGGCGACCAGCGCCGGTACCCGTTCCACCCCGAGCACCCACCCGTCCGGCCCCACGAGATGGGCCAGCAGTGCGGTCGTCCAGCCGGATCCCGACCCGACATCGAGCACCCGGTGCCCGACCTTCACATCCAACTCCTCAAGCATCCGCCGCACGGTCGAGGGCTGCGAGTTGGTCTGGCCGTGGCCGATGGGCACAGGCGTGTCCCGGGACGCGGCGCGCCGTTGCGCGCGCGGGAGGAACGTCGCTCGCGGGCACGCCGCCCAGGCGAGGTCGAGCCGGGTCATGTCCCCAGTATCCGCCGGTAGACTCCACGGATGCCCGGACAGTCGCGCTTCGCGCAGCTCGAACCGCTGCTGGAGCGGGTCCAGAAACCCATCCAGTACGTCGGCGGGGAACTCAACTCGGTCGTCAAGGACTGGCAGGTCGGCGGGCACGGTCCAGATGGCCAGGAACTCACGGTCCGCTGGGCGCTGATGTACCCCGACGCCTACGAGGTGGGCGTCCCCAACCAGGGCGTGATGATCCTTTACGAGGTCATCAACGAACGGCCCGACGCCCTCGCCGAGCGCACGTATGCCGTGTGGCCCGACCTGGAGGCGCTGATGCGCAGTGCCGGGGTGCCGCAGCTCACCGTCGACGCCCACCGCGCGGTCGGGGATTTCGACCTGTTCGGCATCTCGTTCAGCACTGAGTTGGGCTACACCAACATGCTCACCGCGCTGGACCTTGCGAGCATCCCCCTGCACGCCGCAGACAGGGATGACGCACACCCGATTGTCGTCGCCGGCGGGCACTCGTCGTTCAACCCCGAGCCGATCGCCGACTTCGTCGACGCGGTCGTCGTCGGAGACGGCGAGCAGGCCGTTCTCGCGCTCACCGATCTGGTGGGGGAGTGGAAGGCGCAGGGCCGGCCAGGCGGGCGGGCCGAGCTGCTGCTGCGCATCGCCCGCAGCGGCGTCGCCTATGTCCCGTCGTGTTACGAGGTCAGCTATCTGCCCGACGGGCGGATCCAGCGGGTTGCCCCGAAACCGGGGCTGACCGGCATACCGTGGCGGGTCGCTAAGCACACGGTCACCGACCTCGATGCCTGGCCGTATCCCAAGGCGCCGTTGGTGCCCCTCGCCGAGTCGGTCCACGAGCGGATGTCGGTCGAGATCTTCCGCGGCTGCACTCGGGGCTGCCGGTTCTGTCAGGCGGGCATGATCACCCGCCCGGTGCGGGAGCGGTCGATCGAGGGCATCGGGCTCATGGTCGAGCGCGGGCTCGCCGCGACTGGCTACGAAGAGGTCGGGCTGCTCTCTCTGTCGTCCGCCGACCACAGCGAGATCGCCGAGATCACCAAGGGACTCGCAGACCGCTACGAAGGCACCGAGACCGGGCTGTCCTTGCCTTCGACGCGGGTGGACGCCTTCAATATCGACCTGGCCAACGAGTTGACCCGCAATGGCCGCCGTTCGGGGCTCACCTTCGCCCCCGAGGGTGGGTCGGAGCGGATCCGCCGGGTCATCAACAAGATGGTGACCGAGCAGGACCTCATCGACACCGTCGCCGCGGCCTATGGCGCCGGCTGGCGACAGGTCAAGCTCTACTTCATGTGTGGACTTCCCACCGAGACCGACGAGGACGTCTTGCAGATCGCCTCGCTCGCGGCGCGGGTCATCGAAACGGGGCGGCAGGTGAGCGGCCGGCGGGACATCCGCTGCACGGTGTCGATCGGTGGTTTTGTCCCCAAACCGCACACGCCCTTCCAGTGGGCGGCCCAACTCGGGGCCGAGGCGACCGACACCCGGCTGCTCAGGCTGCGCGAGACGATCCGAGCTGATCGCCGCTACGGCAGCTCGATCGGGTTCCGCTACCACGACGGCCAGCCGGGCATCGTCGAGGGGCTGCTCTCGCGCGGTGACCGCCGGGTCGGTCCGGTCATCGAGGCGGTCTGGCGCGCTGGTGGTCGCTTCGACGGTTGGCGCGAGCACTTCTCCTACGAGCGCTGGATGGCGGCAGCCGACCAGGCTTTCGCCGACTCGCCGGTGTCCGTCGACTGGTACACCACTCGCGAGCGCGAGCAGTCCGAAGTACTGCCCTGGGACCACATCGACTCCGGCCTGGACCGCGAGTGGCTGTGGGAAGACTGGCAGGCCGCCCTCTCCGAAGACGAGGTCGACGACTGCCGCTGGAGCCCCTGCTATGACTGCGGCGTATGCCCGCAGATGGGCACGTCCATCGAAATCGGACCGACCGGGCGAACCCTACTGCCGTTGACGGTCGCGGGCCCGCTGCCGTCCCGGCCGTGACGGTTCCACCCCCAGGCGGGTATGCCGTGCGGCTCGCCTCCGCGGCCGACCTCGCGCAGGTGGCGCGTTGCCGCTTTGAGTGGGCCTCGGAACGCGGATCAGGGGCCGCAGCGGACGCTGACCTCGGCTTCGGCGCCCGGTTTGCCACGTGGTGGGAAGACACCGCCGACCGGAGGTCGACCTGGCTGGCCTTTCCGAGCGGCGACGGTGAGGGTGGCGGCCTGACCGCCGCGGTCGCCGACGGATCAGCTGTCGCAGCGGCGGGCCCGGATGCTGTGGGCATGGCCAGCCTCACGGTCTATCAGCGGATGCCGTGGCCGGGTCAGCCGGATGCCCGCTGGGCGTATGTCGGCCAGTTGTGGGTCGATCCACACCACCGCGACAGGGGCATCGGTCGGCTCCTCACGCAGGAGCTGGTGGCGTGGTCGCGGGAGGCGGGCATGGAGCGGCTCGTGCTCAACCCCAGCGAAATGGCGCGCCCGCTGTATGCCGGGCTCGGTTTCCGGTCCGCCTCAGACATGATGCGACTGGACTTCCAGCCGCCGGCCTGACCGACGCCTAGACCGGGCGAAGCGCCCCTAGACGGGAATGCCGAGGTGCGAGAGCGCCTGCCGCAAGACCACGCCATGCCCGCCTGACATCTCCGAGGTTGCGGCCAGGTCGGCGGCCTCGCCGGGCGTGAGCCAGGCCAGGTCGAGGGAGTCGCCGGTGGGGGCGCAGTCACCCATGAGGACGACGATGTAGCCCAAGGCCACCGCATGCTGGCGCGGGTCGTGGAACGGCGTCACTCCCGGGGTGGGGAAGTACTCCGCGATGGCGAACGGTTGCGGCGACAACGGCACCTGGGGCAGTGCCATCGGGCCGAGGTCGCGTTCGACATGCCGCAAGACGGCGTCCCGGACCCGCTCGTGGTAGAGCACTCGGCCCGACACGAGTTCTCGCGCGATCCGGCCGTCGGCGTCGGCGCGCAGCAACAACCCGACCTTGGTGACCTGGCTGCGCTCATCGACTCGCACGGGGACGACGTTGACGTAGAGGATCGGCAAGCGGTCGCGGGCGTCGCGCAACTCCTCGCGGCTGAGCCAGCCGCCGCGGGTCTCGGTCTCCTGCATAGGGGGATTGTGTCAGGACCGGTCAGTAGACCTTGCCCGGGTTCATGATCCCGGCCGGATCGAACACGGCCTTGACCGCTCGTTGCCGCGCGATTTCGGCGGCCCCGAGTTCCCAGACCAAGTGGCGGCGCTTCTGAGTCCCGACTCCGTGTTCGCCGGTGATCGTGCCGCCGAGATCGAGGGCGGCCTGCAGCACCTGGTCGAGGGCGGCCTCGGCGCGCTGCCACGAGCCCGGCTCGTCGTCGAAGAACAGCGACGGGTGCAGGTTGCCGTCGCCGCCATGCCCAGACAGGGTGATCTCGATGCCAGTGCGAGCCGAGATGTCCTGGCCGGCATGGACGAAGTCGGCGAGTCGGGCGATGGGCACGCAGGCGTCTTCGGCGAGCCGGTTGCCCTTGCGTTCCAAGGCGTAGTTGAGCATCCGTCGACCCTGCATGAGCAGTTCACCCTCGCTGCGGGTGTCGGCAACAGCGACTTCGGACGCACCCGCGGCGGTGAGCATCACGGCATACCGCTGGACGTCCTCGGCCGCGTGCCCGGGCCGGTCGGACTGCACGAGCAGGGCCGCATCGCAGTCGCGGGGGAAGCCATAGTCGCCGATCGCCTGGATCGCGGCGATGGACGCACGCTCGAGAAACTCCAGCAGACACGGGCGGTGCGGATCGGCGCGCAGCGCGAGGATCGCGCCCACCGCTGCCTCCAGCGAGGGGAACGTCGCGAGCGCGGTGAGCGCCGGCTCCGGCGCCGGCAGCAGGGCCAACCGAGCACGAGTGACCACCCCGAGAGTGCCCTCGGACCCCACGAAGAGCCCGGTCAGGTCATATCCCGCAACCCCCTTGGCGGTGCGCTTGCCGGTGCGCATCCGGGCCCCTCCGGGCAGGACCACCTCGAGGGCCTTGACGTAGTCGGCGGTCACGCCGTACTTGACGCAACACAGTCCGCCTGCATTGGTGGCGACGTTGCCCCCGATCGTCGAGGTGTCTGCCGATGCCGGGTCGGGCGGGTAGAACAGCCCCGCCTCCGCGGCGGCCGCCTTGAGCTCGGCGGTGACGACCCCGGGGCCGACCCAGGCGTGGCCCTCGACCGGGTCGATGTCGATGCCTTGCAGGTGTTCGACGTTGAGGACGATGCCGCCCTCCACCGCGCACGAGGCTCCGGTCAACGAGGTACGGGCCCCTTGCGGCACGACCGGTATGCCGTGCGCCTGCGCCTCCTGCAGCACCGCCGCGACATCGGCCTCGTCCCGCGCGCGCACGACCGTGAAGTCGGCGGGCACTGGTGGACGGAAGGAGGAGTCCACGGCATACGAGAGGGCGATGTCGCGGTCGGCGACGATCGCGGGGGCGAACGGCACGTCGCTCGGAAAGGCGGGCATGACCCGACCCTAGACCGCACGCCCACCGCACCGAAGGGACCTGGGACCTTCGGCCCGACGCCGCTGAGAGTTGCCTCACCGTCCCCAGGGGGTCACGTCGATCCCGCCCCGTCAGGTGGGCCATAGTTGAGATATGTCCGCAACGCTCGGCGAGATCGTCGCCATGCTCGAATCCCTCCCGCCCAACCCTCGGATCGTCGCCAGTGGCAATGCCGCGATCCCGTTCGAGATGCTGCGGATCATCGACCAGACCCTGCCGGAGTTCACCCTCAACATGCTCGCCGCTCACGCCGGTCTGCCGATGCGCGAGGGCATCACCCACGAGACCTCGTTCGTCGGAGCGGGGATGCGCAAGAGCCCGCGGCTGGCCTATGTGCCGGCCCGGCTGTCCATGGTGCCGCTGCTCTTCTCGCGCACCCTGCTGCCGGACGCGGTCGTCGCGCACACCTCGCTGCCGCACAACGGCAAGGTGTCGCTCGGCATCGAAGCCAACGTCATGGTCGGGGCCATCGAGGCGTGTAAGGCTCGCGGAGGCAAGATCATCGCGCAGGCCAACGCCAAGATGCCCTACACCTTCGGTGACTCGGAGTACGACGTCGAGGACTTCGACGCGATCTATGAGGTCGACCTGCCGATCGCCTCCAATGCGCGCCGGCCCAAGGTCGAGGCCGCGACCGGCGATGCCGCGGTCATCGGCGAGTTGGTGTCCAGCCGGGTCCACGACGGCGCCACCCTGCAACTGGGCATCGGGATGGTCCCGGACGCGACACTGCCCTTCCTCGCCAAGCTCAAGGGGCTGGGCATCTGGAGCGAGATGTTCAGCGACGGCGTGCTCAGCCTCATCGACGCCGGCGCGATGGACCCGGAGCGCAAGATCACCGCGTCCTTCGCGGCCGGTAGCGCCGAGCTCTACGAGTGGATGCACCTCAACCCGCAGGTGCTCATGCTGCGCACCGAGACGACCAACGACCCCGCGGCCATCGCCAAGCAACCGCAGATGACATCGATCAACACCGCGCTGCAGGTTGACCTCTTCGGTCAGGCCAACGCCTCGCGGATCAACGCGCGGATCTTCTCCGGGTTCGGGGGCCAGACCGACTTCATTGTCGGTGCGCTGCACTCACCCGGTGGGCAGGCGATCATGGCGTTGCGGTCGTGGCACCCCAAGGCTCAGGTGTCGACGATCGTGCCGCTCATCGAGGAGCCGGTCACGTCCTTCCAACACAGCGCGATCATCACCGAGCAGGGCATCGCCGAGATCTTCGGAAACGATCAAGCCCACCAATGCTGGTCGATTATTAACAAAGCGGCGCACCCGAGTGTGCGCTCTGAATTGTGGGAAGAAGCCCACGCCCTGGGCCTGGCATGACCGAACCCGTCCCGGTCGCACCGATTCCGGCGTCCCCTGTCAGCTCCTGGCGCGCCTTCGCCCAGTGGGGGCTGGTCGGTGTCGGTTCGATGTGGGCCAGCTGGACGATCCTCGGCTACGGCTGGGTAATTGCGCTGGTCACAGCCGGGTATGCCGTGAAGCTCGCCCTCGCGCAGACGCCCGGTCCGGCAGCCTGGGGCTTCGTCGCCGGGCTCGGCGTGGTGCCGATCTATGTCGGCTGGGCCAACCGTGGCCATACCGAGTCGATGACGGCCGTGATCTGGGCGGTCTCCGGGATTGTCACCGTTGTCGTGGCCGTCGGCGCTTTCCTCTGGTCAGTCAAGCGGACTCGATCGGAGTAATCCGGGTTCTCGGTCTTCGTCGAATTGCTAGGGTTTCCGACACCGTAAGAACTTCGGGGTAAAGCGCGAGCGGCAATGTGGGGCTGATCGTGGCGTACGGCCCCTGAGTCGACCCTTGCTGTCCTAGGAGAGCCCGCCCGTGTCCGACACAACCCTTCGCCGCCGCACGTTCGCCAAAGGCACCGCTTGGGCCGTGCCGACGGTGCTCATCGCGGCGAACGCCCCGGCACACGCCGCGTCGGTCTACGTCTGCCCGACCTCGAAAGCGACCAACACCGGGTGCTCGTGGAACGCCATCGCCCAGGGCAACACGCAGATCAACGAGCAGGCCTCACCAATCTGACCAACAACACCGACACGTGGACCTACAACCTGTCCTACGCGGCGATCATGGGCACCTCGATGACCAAGGGCACCAAGATGGTCTACACGTTCGACTTCATCTATCCCTCCACAGCCACCCCGCCGGCCAAGCCCGGCATCGGCGGCCTCGGGATCGGCGGGGCCGGCACTGGCGCGGACTGTAGCCCCAGCTGGGCGGTCAGCACCCCGGTCGCCGCCGCCAAGCCCGCCAACTTCGCGGCAGGTAATCCGACGGCGATCTCGTGGCTGAAGGTCACCTACACCCTGACCCTGACCCTGACCTCGAACTACGACATCACGAACATCAGCGATGCCCAGATCTGCGCGGGCATCAACTTCAACTGGACCGGCTTCACCGACAACATCAACACCGGCTCGCAGATGCAGGCGACCGTGGGGATGAGCATCCAGGGCCACACCTGCTCGCCGGCCGTCTACGCCACCCCCTCCGGCGGGTCCTACTACATCCCGATGGGCCAGGGTCCCAACGTGCCGCTGGGCGGCACGGCATACAACTACACGCACCTGCTCGGCGGCGGCAATGTCGCATGGGGCACTAGCCAGTAACGCCCTCCCGTAGACTGACCAGAGCGGCGTCGACCCGGCCATCACCGGCGAGCCTCCGGAAGAACAGCGCAGCCCCTCACCCCTCGGGTGACGGCCGCGCTCACTAGACCCGGACGGGTGGGCCCGTCACAGCCTGGACAAGAGCGGCGGTATGCCGTGCCCCTCGCCTCGGCAGGGGACCGGACGGCATACCGCAAGCGAGGTGGTACCGCGGTGCTCGATCCCGTGGCGTGGTCCTGCGATCACGACCCGACTGTCGGACGTCGTCCTCGTGGCACGGCATACGAGTGACGAGTGACGAGCACGAAGGACGGATCCACCTGTGAGCTACCCCAAGGCGAGCACCGACCCGGCGACCCAGGGTGTCCCGCCGACCCCGCGCTTCCCCGAGATCGAGGAACGTGTGCTGGCCTATTGGGCGCAGGACGACACCTTCCGGGCCTCGGTCGAGGCGCGCGAGGCCGGGGTCGACGGGTCCAACGAGTTCGTCTTCTACGACGGCCCGCCCTTCGCCAACGGGCTGCCGCACTACGGTCACCTGCTCACTGGCTACGTCAAGGACATCGTGCCCCGCTACGAAACGATGCGCGGGCGGCGCGTGGAGCGGCGGTTCGGGTGGGACACCCACGGGCTGCCGGCCGAGCTCGAGGCGATGCGCCAGCTCGGGATGACCACCAAGCAAGACATCCTCGACCTGGGCATCGGGCAGTTCAACGAGACCTGCCGCGGCTCGGTCCTCACCTACACCAAGGAGTGGGAGGACTACGTCACCCGGCAGGCGCGCTGGGTCGACTTCGAGAACGACTACAAAACGATGAACTCCTCCTTCATGGAGTCGGTCATCTGGGCCTTCAAGCAGCTCTACGACAAGGGCTTGGCCTACGAGGGCTTCCGGATCCTGCCGTACTGCTGGAACGACCAGACGCCGCTGTCCAACCATGAGCTGCGGATGGACGAGGACGTCTACCAGAACCGCCAGGACCCGGCGATCACCGTCGGCTACCGCCTGGAGACCGGCGAGCACGCCCTCATCTGGACCACCACGCCGTGGACGCTCCCGTCCAACATGGGCGTCGCGGTCCACCCCGAGGTCGACTATGTCGTCGTCGACGGTGACAAGGACGGCGACGGCAACCGCTACCTGCTCGCCGAGGCCCGCCTGGGTGCCTACGCGCGCGAGCTGGGCGCCGACGCGGCCGAGCGGATCGTCGCGCGCTACAAGGGCGCCGAGTTGGTCGGGCGGCGCTACACCCCGCCGTTCTCCTACTACGCGGGGTATGCCGGGGCGCACCAGATCTCGGCCGCCGAGTTCGTCACGACCGAGGACGGCACCGGGCTGGTTCACATGTCGCCGGGCTTCGGTGAGGATGACAAGGCCGCGCTGGACGTGCTGGGCGTGGAGACCGTCGTGCCCGTGGGTCCGGACGGGCGGTTCACCTATCCGGTGACCGACTTCGAGGGCGTGCACGTCTTCGAGAGCAACCCGCTGGTCATCGAGCAACTACGGGCCCGGACCCGGTACGACGCCGCGGGGGGAGACTCTTCAGGCGCGAGCGCGGGCGCCAGCTCGGAGGGGCTGGGCTCGACCTCACCCGGCACCGTGCTCGTGCGGCGCGAGACCTACGACCACTCCTACCCGCACTGCTGGCGCTGCCGTCAGCCGCTCATCTACATGGCGGTGTCGAGCTGGTTCGTCGCCGTGACGAGCTTCAAGGACCGCATGCTCGAGCTCAACCAGCAGATCGAGTGGACCCCCGAGCACGTCAAGGACGGCCAGTTCGGCAAGTGGTTAGCCAACGCCCGCGACTGGTCCATCTCCCGAAATCGCTTCTGGGGCAGCCCGATCCCGATCTGGAAATCCGACGACCCGGCATACCCGCGGGTTGACGTCTACGGGAGTTTCGCCGAGCTGGAGGCCGACTTCGGCCGCCTGCCGCGTAACCCGCAGGGCCAGCCCGACCTGCACCGGCCCTACATCGACGAGCTGACCCGACCCAACCCCGACGACCCGCGCCCCGAAGGCGAGCGCTCGACGATGCGCCGGGTCGAGGACGTCCTGGACGTGTGGTTCGACTCCGGGTCGATGCCCTTTGCCCAGGTGCACTACCCGTTCGAGAACGCCGACTGGTTCGAGCACCACTACCCGGGTGACTTCATCGTCGAGTACATCGGCCAGACTCGCGGCTGGTTCTACACGCTGCACGTGCTGGCAACCGCGCTGTTCGACCGGCCGGCGTTCCGCGCCTGCGTGAGTCACGGCATCGTCCTGGGCAGCGACGGGGCCAAGATGAGCAAGTCGCTGCGCAACTACCCCGACGTGTCGGAGGTCTTCAACCGCGACGGCGCCGACGCGATGCGGTGGTTCCTCATGTCCTCGCCGATCCTGCGCGGCGGCAACCTGGTCGTCACCGAGCAGGGCATCCGCGATGGCGTGCGCCAGGTGATGATCCCGCTGTGGAACACGTGGTACTTCTTCGCGCTCTACGCCAATGCCGCGCGCTCCGGGCAAGGGTACGCCGCCTCGGCTTCGACCGCGTCGGCCGATGTCCTGGACCGCTATCTGCTGGCCAAGCTACGCGAGTTCGTCGAGACCATGCAGGATCAGCTGGATGCCTACGAGATCGCCGCCGCATGCGACACCATGCGCAGCTTCCTCGACGTGCTGACCAACTGGTACATCCGCCGGTCGCGAGATCGGTTCTGGGACAGCGACAACGCCATGTCCGGCTCGACCCAGCAGGCATTCGACACGCTCTACACGGCGCTTGAGGTTTTGACCCGCACGGTCGCTCCGCTGCTGCCGCTGACCACCGAGGAGATCTGGCGCGGTCTCACCGGCGGCCGCTCGGTGCACCTGCAGGACTGGCCCGACGCGACGACGCTGCCCTCCGACCACGCGCTGGTCACATCGATGGACCGGGCCCGGGAGGTGTGCTCGGCCGCCCTTGGCCTGCGCAAGGCCGGCGGTCTGCGGGCGCGGCTGCCGCTGGCCCGGCTCACCGTGGTCACCGACACCCCGACAGCCCTCTCGGAGTTCACCGCCATCATCGCCGACGAGGTCAACGTCCGCGAGGTCGTCCTCGGCGACCTTGCCTCTGCCAGCGAGGCGGATTTCGGTGTCTCGCAACGGTTGACGGTCAATGCCCGCGCTGCCGGACCGCGCCTGGGTAAGGACGTCCAGGTCGCGATCAAGGGCTCCAAGACCGGCGACTGGTCGATCGCCGACGGCACGGTCACCTCCGGGGGCATCGCCCTGCAGGACGGCGAGTATGCCGTGGAGACGGTCGTCGCCGAGGCCGCTGATGGCGCCGAGCGAGCGGTGAGCGTATTGCCGGGCGGCGGATTCGTCGTCCTCGACACCGCCGTGACCCCGGAACTCGCCGCGGAGGGCATCGCCAACGACCTTATCCGCGCCGTGCAGCAAGCCCGCCGTGAGGCTGGCCTGCACGTGTCCGACCGCATCACCCTGGCGGTCTCGGCCGACGGCGAGGTTGCTGCAGCACTGGACGCGCACGAGGCACGTGTCGCCGAGGCCACGCTGGCCGAGCAGATCGTGCGGGTGGATGCTGCAGTCACGCCGATCACGCTCGGGGACGGCCTCACGGCAGCGGTGACGGTTGCGAAGGTGACTACGTGAGCGAGCTCCGGATCAGGCGAGCGGTCCCCGACGACCTCGACGCAGTCGTCGAGGTCGGTCGCACGACCTGGCCGGCGACCTATGGACCGATCGCCGGCGACGACTACGTGACGATGGGCCTGGCCAAATGGTGGACCCGCGAAGAAACCCTCCCGCTGGTCTATTCCGGCCGCACCACGGTCGCCGAGGAGGTCGGCGAGTCGGGGGAGCGGCACATCGTGGGCATTGCGTCGACCGGGCTGCTCAAGGGTCACCTGGTGCTCTTTAGGCTCTATGTTCTGCCCGATCACCAGGGCCAAGGCATCGGGCAACTCCTGCTGGAGGACGTCGTCGCCCAGGCCACCCTGGCCGGACACCCTGATATCCGGCTGTCCTACCTCGACGGCAACGAGGGCGCGGCCCGGTTCTACGCCGCGGCGGGTTTCACGGAACTGCATCGAGAGCACAGCGGGCACGGCATACCGGACTCCGTCTGGGTCGTCCGCGAGCTCAGCCAGGAGACCTCATGAACGTCCCTGCAGATCCGGCGCTCGCGACCCGCGTCGCGGAGATCGAGCGCGAGATCCTTTCTCGCGCACCGGAACACGACATCGTCCCGACCCTGGACCGAGTCGCGGCCGTCCTCGACATGCTGGGACGTCCGCAGGAATCCTTCCGGGTGGTGCATGTCACCGGCACGAATGGCAAGACCTCGACGACCCGGCTCATCGAAGGGCTGCTGCGTGAGCACGGGCTACGCACGGGACGGTTCACCTCGCCGCACCTGCACTCCATGCGTGAGCGGATCTGCGTCGACGGCCACCCCGTGGCACCAGAGGTCTTCGTCGAGACCTGGGACGAGTTGCGTCCGATCATCGAACTGCAGGATGCGGCATCGCAGGCCGAGGGCGGGCCGCGGCTCACCTTCTTCGAGGTGCTCGTCGTGCTCGCGTATGCCGTGTTCGCCGACGCGCCCGTCGATGTCGCCGTGGTCGAGGTCGGGATGGGTGGCCGCTGGGATGCCACCAATGTCGCCGACGGCGAGGTGGCCGTGCTCACTCCGGTTGATATCGACCACACCCACTTCCTCGGCTCCGACATCGAGTCGATCGCCGCTGAGAAGGTCGGCATCATCAAGCCAGGTGCCGCTGTGGTCACGGCCGACCAGTCGCCCGAGGTCATGGACCTCATCGACGAGCGGTGCGCCGAGGTGGGTGCCCGCCGCTACATCGCCGAGGTGGATTTTGCTCTCAGTGCCCGAGAAGTGGCCCTCGGTGGTCAGGTGATCTCGTTGCGCGGGCTGGCCGATCGTTACGACGACCTCTTCGTCCCGCTGCACGGGTCACATCAGGGCGACAACGCGGCGCTGGCCATCGCGGCGGTCGAACTGTTCCTCGGGGCCGGCGAACGCCGTCTCGACACCGACACGGTCCGCGCTGGCCTGGCCGCGGTGACCTCTCCCGGGCGGCTAGAGGTCGTGCGACGGTCTCCAACGATCCTTGTCGACGCTGCGCACAACCCGCACGGCATGGCTGCCCTGCGGGATGCGTTGGCTGATGCCTTCTCGTTCGCCCGCCTCGTGGCGGTCGTGGCGATCTTCGCCGACAAGGATGCCGGCGCCATGCTCGACCTGCTCGAACCGGCCGTCGACCACGTGGTCGTCACCCGCAATTCCTCGCCGCGCAGCGCCGATCCCGGCGATCTCGGGGCGATCGCCGCCGAGGTCTTCGGAGCCGATCGCGTGACGATCATGGCGTCGTTGCCCGACGCTCTTGAGGCCGCCGTGACCATCGCCGAGGCAGACGGCCTCGGCGGCGGAGTGGTGGCGACCGGTTCGGTCGTCACTGCCGCCGATGTTCGTCACCTGTTGGGAGTGACCGAGTCATGAAGGGGCTGACCTTCTACGGACGGCTGGGCAAATTCACCTGGCGGATGTGCGCCCTGGTGCTGGCCTCCCAGTCGATCCTCGTCTTCTTCGGGGCCCTTTTCGCCTGGGGCATCGCTCGCGCCGACCAGACCGGGGCTCCGACGGCATACCTCGTCGTGGGGTCGTTGTTCGCCGTGGGGTGCCTCGTCGCTGCTGGACTCATGCGCTCGCCGATCGGAGTGACGCTGGGCTGGCTCGTGCAGTTGGCCTGCTTCGCCTCGATGGCCATCGTGCCGATGATGGGACTGGTGGGCCTCATCTTCGGGTCGCTCTGGGTGGTGTGTCTGGTGCAGGGCAAACGCATCGATGCGGCAGCCGCCGCGCGCGAGGGCGGGGCCGATACCCTGACCCCGTGACGACCTCTGAGCGCTCCCTGGTCCTGGTCAAGCCCGACGGTTTCAAGCGCGGCCTCACCGGCGAGGTGCTGCGTCGGATCGAAGCGAAGGGCTACCGGCTCGTCGCCTTGGAGATCCGTACGCCGACGCGCGACCTGCTTGCTCGGCACTACGCCGAACACGAAGGCAAGCCGTTCTACGAGACTCTCCTGGGGTTCATGTCCTCCGGTCCGGTCACGGCGATCGTCATCGAGGGCGACCAGTGCATCGCCGGGTTCCGCTCGTTGGCCGGCGCCACCGACCCGACCAAGGCGCTGCCGGGCACCATCCGCGGCGACCTCGGGCGCGACTGGGGGATGGGGTCCACCGAGAACGTCGTTCATGGATCGGACTCGCCGGAGTCGGCCGCGCGGGAGATGGCGATCTGGTTCCCCGACCTATCGGCCGGCTGATCCGGCCGCATCGGCCTCATCGCCACTGAGTCGCGCCAATTCCGCTGCGGCATGGGCGTATTTGGCGCGCAACCGGGCGGCGGTCGCCGGGTCGTCGGCCTCTAGGACGGCCAGGCGTCGAGGGTCGCTGTTGTCGGCCAGATCGGCGTGCTTCACCCGCCGCGCGAGGGCGTCGGCCGCCACTGCTGCGTAGTACTGCTCAGGGGTCTGGTCGTCCCGGCGAGTGAGTGCCTGCACCGCCGTGACGACCCGCTCCGGTATGCCGTGCGCCGCAAGATCCTCGGCCGTCACCGAGGTGTCTTCCAGGACGTCGTGCAACCACGCTGCTGCGGCAGCATAGGAATCGTCGGCGACGCGCGCGGCGACCCGGGCGGGGTGCTCGGCATACGGCATACCGGCCTTGTCGGCCTGACCCGCATGGGCAGCTCGGGCGATGCGTTCGGCGAGTGCGACGAGGTCGTCCATGGCTGCAGTCTGCCTGCTTCGGCATTGGCGCAGCGTCGGGGTCGGAGAATGGAGCCATGACGCCAACCTCGATCTTCCGGGATTCCCGCGTGGAGGACCTCATCGAGCGGGGGAGGCGGCGCAGCCGATTGTCGCTGGCGACGCGAATCGACCGGGTGAGGTCCAAGGGCTGGCACCTGGTGCAGTGCGCCCTGGCCGCGGGAGTGGCCTGGGCGATTGCTCACGACCTATTGGGTCACGCGGCGCCCTTCTTCGCGCCGATCGTCGCGGTGATCTGCCTAGGGATGACCTACGAGCAGCGGCTGCGTCGGGTCGCCGAGGTCACTGTTGGTGTGGCGCTCGGAGTCGCGATCGCCGATGCGTTCGTCGGGGTGGCTGGCACCGGAGCGTGGCAGATCAGCGTCGTGGTCTTCGCGGCCATGACCATTGCGCTGTTGTTGGATGCCGGGCTGTTGCTGGTCATGCAGGCGGCCGTACAGTCCATCGTCGTCACCGTTTTGGTGCCGGCACCCGGGCAGGCTTTTGTGCGCTGGTGGGACGCTGTCATCGGTGGAGCGGTGGCGTTGGTCTTCGCAGCAGTGGTGCCGAGTGCGCCGCTGCGGCGACCTCGACAGCAGGCCGCACGAGTGGCTCGCCGGATCGCCGTGCTGCTGCGGGATGCCGCGGTGAGCGCGCAGGACGGTGACGTCGACCGCGCGGCGGAGGTGCTCTCCCGCGCTCGGGAGACCGACGAACTCATCCGGGAGTTGCAGGCGGCTGCCGACGAGGGCATGTCGGTCATCGCGTCGTCACCCTTCCGACGCAACGACGGCCACAGCGTGCGGACCATGGCCTCGGTCGTGGAGCCCTTGGACCGGGCGCTGCGCAGCACCCGAGTGCTCGTGCGGCGGGTCAGTATCGCGGCCTACCACCAGGCCGACATTCCCTCGGCCTTCCCTGAAGTGTGGGAGCAACTCGCCGAGGCTGTCGATGTGCTGGCCAGGGCGTGGTCGGAGAATCGCAGCGCCGAGTTTGCCCGTCCGGCGCTGCAGGCGGTCGGCGACCGCATCGCGCAATTGGCGCCTGGCGATTACCACACCACTGTCCTGCTCGCGCAGACTCGGATGCTCGTCGTAGACCTGCTCGAACTCAGCGGACTAGAGCACGACGACGCCGCGACGACCTTCCCGCCCCAAGCCTGAGTCGCTCTCAACCTGCGACCCCCCGCTGCCACCCGGCCGCTGCGTCGAGGTCGTCACGGTGTGCCCGCGCAGGACGCGCGACGACCGGGCATAGTCGGCCGTCGCGCGACCACGCCCTGTTATCGACCCAGGCGCGCGTAGACGGCCTCGGTCGCGGCCTTGGAGGTCTCCCACCAGGCGCGGTTGGCGGCATACCAGTCGATGGTCTGCCGCAACCCCGAGCGGATGTCTTGGTACTGCGGGCGCCAGCCGGTCTCCGCGCGCAACTTGCTGGAGTCGATGGCATAGCGCAGGTCGTGCCCGGGGCGGTCGTTGACATGCTCGAACCAGTCGGCCGGCTTGCCCATCAGTTCGAGGAGCAGGGCGATGATCTGGCGGTTGTTCTGTTCGCCGTCGGCCCCGATGAGGTAGGTCTCACCCAAGCGGCCCTGCTCGATGATCGCGATGACGGCGTCGTTGTGGTCATCGACGTGGATCCAGTCGCGGACATTGGCCCCAGCGCCGTAGAGCTTGGGCTTGACCCCGTCGAGGATGCCGGTGATCTGGCGCGGGATGAACTTCTCGACGTGCTGACGGGGGCCGTAGTTGTTGGAGCAGTTGGACAGCGTCGCCTTGATCTTGAACGAGCGAATCCAGGCCCGCACCAACAGATCTGCGCTCGCCTTGCTCGCCGAATAGGGGGAAGAAGGGTTGACCGGAGTGGTCTCGGTGAAGCGCTCGGGGTCATCGAGTTCCAGGTCGCCGTAGACCTCGTCGGTCGAGATGTGGTGGATGCGCTTATCGTGCTTGCGGACTGCCTCCAGCAACCGGTAGGTGCCGATGATGTTGGACTCCATGAACGGCCATGGGTTGTCCAGCGAGTTGTCGTTGTGCGACTCGGCCGCGAAGTGCACGACGAGGTCGTTGGCCGCGACCAGGCGGTCGACGAGGTCGGCGTCGGCGATCGAGCCCTCGACAAAGGTGATCTCGTCCTCGACCGGCGCCAGCGAGGCCCGGTTGCCGGCATACGTGAGAGCGTCGATGACGGTGATCTCCCAGTCCGGCCGGGTCTCGCGCACGCGCAGCACGAAGTTGGATCCGATGAAGCCGGCGGCTCCGGTGACAAGGACCTTCATGGTGGGACTCCTGATGTGGTGTGTCGGTGAAGGGGCTAGGGGGCCACGGCGCGCAGGCCGGGTGGTTCGGGGGCGGTCGCCGCGGGGCCGGAGTTGAACTCAACCTCCAGAGCGAACCGATGCGCCAGATAGCGGTGATCCGACAGGGCGAGAGGTATGCCGTGCGGGTCCCGCGCGACGCGCCGCACCAACAGCAGCGGCACGCCGGGCGTCGTCTGCAGCAGATCCGCGTCAAGGACGCTGGCCAAGCCGGCCGTGATGGTCTGGTGGACGTTGGCGATGCGCTGACCTCCTCGGACCAAGCTAGCCCAGATGCCGGGGTCGGTGGCATCCGCGAGGGACACCCCGCGCCCGAGCTGCGCCGGCACCCACTCCCGCACGACGTCGAGCCCGTCGCCGTCGACGGTGCGCACCGAGCGGGCATGCAGCACGTCGGCGCCCGGGTCAAGCAGCAGGAGACTGCCCACAGACGGTGGCGCCTCGCAGAAGCGGAACTCGACTACCTTCCGGGTGAGGTGACGGCCGGCTTCGCTCACGGCCGAAGAGGCGTGCCGGAAAGTGCCGATCGCCAAACGCTGGTGGAAGGCCGACCCGATGACGAACCACCCGGCCCCATGTCGGGATTCGACCAGCCCGTCGCTGCGTAGCTGCTCGAGCGCGCGACGCACGGTGGGGCGGGACACGGCATACCGGGAGCAGAGTTCGGACTCGGATTCCATGCTGCCGTTGGGGCCGAACTCGCCCAGGGCGATCCGTTCGCGGATGTCGTGCGCGATGCTGGCAAACCGCGCACTTGTCATGAACTTGTAAGTTACCTGTTTGGCTGTGAGAAGGCAATTCCAGCACCCTCTACGCTGGCTGCGTGAGCAAGCGCGCCTTCGTCCCCGTCGCCGTCATCACCTCCACCCTGCTGTCGGGTTGCCTGCTCGTCACCCAGTCGGGCGGCCAGGCTGCGCCGTCGTCAGCTCCGGACGTGACCACGACCCAGACCCAGACACAGACCTCGACCCCGTCACCGGAGCCGTCGACGCCGGAGCCCTCCGGGCGCACGCCCGTAAACCGCCCTTTGCCGGCGGGCTTCAAGTGGGTGGTGCTATCCGCTGAGGAAGTCAAGTTCGGGGTGCCGGAGACCTGGACAGAAGTCGATCCAACGGCGCTGAACTCGATGAGCGACAAGGCCAAAGAGGCGTTCAAGCCGATGGCCGATGCGGCCGGCGTGACGGTTGACGAGTTCGTCAAGGCTGCTGCCAAGTCCAGCCTCCGGATGGTCATGGCACCTCCAGTGAAGGGGTTCTCGGCCAACATCAACGTCGTGCCGATGCCCTTTAAGACGCTGCCGCCGCCGTCGCTGCTGGAGCCGCAGCTCAAGGCGTTCGGGGCCACCATCGAGTCCGCCGGCACGACGACCATCCCGTTCGGGGAAGCACTGCTGCTCAAGTACTCCCTGGTCATGCAGGGCCAAACCGTCCACCAGCGGATGCTCGTCGTGACGACCGGTGACACCGGTCTGGCGTTCTCGGTGACGGGGATCTCGGCGGCCGACGCCGACAAGCACCTGGCCACGCTCTCGGACACCCTGAGCGATAACTGACCCTCGCGTGTCCGGTATGCGGCCATTGCTGCCAGTTGCGAGGTATCAGCACCCCACGGCGGTGCTCCTTGCAGGTGATCACCCCCACCTGCACTGGAGGAACCGACCATGGGCCTGTTCGGGTTGCCCCGTTCTCCCCGCGGCAGTAACGCCACCCTTGACGTCAGCCCGGCCACCCTGCCGGGAGACCCCTCGATCGCCGCATCCCTTCCCACCCCCCGGCTGGATCTCGACCCGGCCCTCGCGGTGGCGCGCTACGAGGAACTCGCCCAGGCGCTGCCCGGCACCGGCATCCGGTATGCCGTCAAGGCCAACCCCCATCCGCTGCTGCTCGCCCTGCTGGCCGCTGCTGGATGCGGCTTCGATGCCGCCAGCCCCGCCGAAGTGCAGTTGGCGCTCAGCGCCGGGGCGGCCGCCGACACGCTGATCCACTCCAACCCGATCGCCCGGCGCGCCGATCTGGCCGAGGTCTACCGGATGGGGGTGCGGCTGTTTGTCGTCGATGCTCCCTCCGAGGTCGACAAGCTGGCCGATGTCGCGCCCGAGGCTGCCGTGCTCATCCGCCTCGCGACGACCGGCGAAGGGTCGGACTGGCCGTTATCCCGCAAATACGGATGTAGCGCGGACGACGCGCTGGCCCTGCTCCTGCAGGCAGCACGCCGTAACCTTGACGCGGCGGGGGTTGCCTTCCACGTCGGCTCCCAGCAACGCCAGCCGCGGGCTTGGGAGGCGCCGCTCGCGACCACGGCCCAGGTGTTCGCTCGGGCTCGCGCCGCCGGCCTCGACCCGCGGATCATCGACCTCGGTGGGGGATTCCCCGCGGGCCACGAGGGTGATCACCCCGGCCTCACGGCATACGGGGCTGCCATCCGCGCGGCCCTGGCGCGCTACTTTGCCGACCCGGGACAGCAGCCGCAGACCCTGGCCGAACCTGGCCGCGGCATCGTCGGCGACGCGGGGGTGGTCGTCACCAGCGTGGTCTCCGTCATCGACCGCGGTGGGGTGCGCTGGGCCTACCTCGATGCCGGGGTGTTCACCGGACTGGTCGAAACGCTCGACGAGGCGATTCGTTATCGGCTCAGCACGTCGGCCGACGGTGGTCCCACCGGACCGGTGGTGCTGGCCGGCCCGACCTGCGACAGCGCCGACGTGCTCTATGAGAAGCAGCCGGTCCACCTGCCGCTGGCCCTCGCCGAAGGCGACGAGGTCCGATTCCACTCCGCTGGCGCCTACACGACCTGCTACTCCACGGTCGGCTTCAACGGATTCGACCCCATGCCGACCCTGGTGGTGACCGGAGAGCAGACATGACCGGCCGCGCCCGCCGCGTGGTGCTGTCACATGCGTGCGCGGCCGTCGGCATGTCGTTGCCGTGGCCGGTGCTGCTGCTCAGCGTCGAGGAGACGACCGACTCCGCGGCCCTGCTTGGCGTCGCCGCGGCCGCGCGGTTACTGCCCTATGTCGCCCTGTCCTGGCTGTCCGGGCGACTGGCCGACCGCCGCGAGCGCGCCCGGATTGTGCGACTCTCCCTGTGGGCGCGGCTCTTCCTGCTCGCGGGCTGCGCCGTAGCGCTCAATAGCGGCCAGGTCGCCTTGGCCGTGGTGTGTGCCACCGGTGCGGTCGTCGCCGCCACACCGGCGTACCCGGCGTTGGCGGCTGGAATGCCGCGGTTGGCCGGAGCCGATGTCGACCGCGCGACCCGGCTCCTGGTCACCGTGGAGGTGTCCTCGTTCGTCGTGGGCCCCGCCCTCGGTGGCCTGGCGGTCGGTCACGGATCGGCGGGCTTGTCGAGTGTCGTGGGGGCCACCCTCCTGGCCCTGGCGATCGGGCTGTTTGCCAGGACGCCGATGCCGGCCCCCGAGCCGGAAGGACAGCGCGACGACGGTGCAGGCTCGGTGCGCGACGCCAGTGTGCTGGCCATCCTGCGGGCCAGTCGGGAGCCGCGTCAGGCCCTGGCGATCGTCGTCGCCCTCAACGCAGCGCTGGCCGCCGTCGGACTCCTGCTGCTGGACCTGGCCTTGCGGATCTGGGGTTCTGGCGCCCAGGGCTTCGGACACGCGACGGCCGCACTTGGTGGTGGAGCGCTGCTGGCACCCGTCCTCGCGCGGTGGGGCGACCGCTGGGGATTGCGCCCGCTGCTTGTGGCGGCTGGGCTGATGGTGGCGATCGTCGCGATCCTTCCGCTGGGGGAGCGCCGGCTCTGGGAGTTCGGTATGCCGGGCACGCTCGCCCTGCTGGCCCTGGTAGGGGCCGGCGCGGTCGCCCTGGAGGCGCGGGCTACGACCGTGGTGCAGAACGCCGTGCCCGACGCCGCCCGCGCGAGTGTGCTTGGCCTGGCAGACACCGCGATGATCGGTGGGGCCATGATCGCGGCGATCGTCACGCCGACCCTGGCCGACACCATGGGGCCCGTGGTGCTGTCGGTGCTGGTTGGAACGGGGTTGGTCGCCGTCGGCTGCCGGGTCAGCCCGAGCACGTGTCGAGCATCGCAGCCAAGGCATCTCGCTCGCGAGTCGTGACGGTCAGCCGATAGGCCGCCTTCACCGTGACATAGCCGCGGGCGTAGTCACAGCGCTGCGCCGGCTCGGGCTGCCATGACTCCGGGCCAGCGTGGTCTTTGGCGAAATTGACCGAGCCCGCCACCGCCCGTAGCTCCGGGTGGACCAGGTCGTTGGCGAAGATCACCCGTTGGTCGTCCGTCCACGCCCAGGCCCCCGACACCCAGGCGTTGTAGAGCGGGACGACGTGGTCGATCTGCAGTTGCTGCGCCTGGGCCGGGTCCTTGAGGTTGCTGAAGGTCAAGGTGGCGCCGGTGTAGGCGTCCACCCAGGTGCCGCTGATCGCCTCTTGACAGGTGCCACCGTGCGAGGTGATCCGTCGCGTGGTGATCGTCGTCGCCTGTCGGACCAGGACGTCCTGCCGGGTCGAGCAGGTATTGCCGTCCAGGTCCGGCCAGGTGTCCGGCCCGAACCGGCCACGGCAGTAAGTGTCCCCGTTGGTGCGAGCTGCCACCGTCAGGCCAGCCAGGGAGGTCAAGGCATCGGCCCGCGAGGGCAACGGCGCGGCGTCGTGCCCCTGCGTCGGTATGCCGTCTGCAGCCGCCAGCGCGCACCGCCCGGTTGGCTCGACGTCGCCTGCCGCTGCCGAGGTGGGCGCCGGTGCCGATGACGGAACCGGCCGGGTGCTCGTGCCCGCAGGGGGAGGTGGGACATCGGCGCGAGCCAGCCACACGGCATACCCGATGCCGGCTGCGGCGAGCACGAGCAGGGCAAGTGAACCCACGAACCCGCTCCTGCGTCGTCGTCGCACGCCGCTGATCGTAGGCGAGTGCGATCAGCAGCAGCGCGACGTGGGGTTGCGTTGCTGGTGATCGGTCTTGTCGCGCCAGAAGTCCCGCTCGGTCATCGGAGCGGCCTGACACCCGGAGCGCTGGTGGTGCTCCGAGGTAGCGGTCATAGGCGTCGGCACCGATGACTCCGCGGGCATACCAGCGCGCGGCCTGGACGGCCCGCACGAGGCGAGCCGTCCAGACCGAGGACGCGTGG
This sequence comes from Actinomycetales bacterium, assembly GCA_016710645.1. Lineage (GTDB taxonomy): Bacteria > Actinomycetota > Actinomycetes > Actinomycetales > Dermatophilaceae > Phosphoribacter. The sequence goes on from JADJVI010000052.1 coordinate 120,088, forward strand.
GTCGTCATAGCGGAAAGCGCCTATCCGTGGGCGTGACTGCCGACGGGAGTCGGACTCTTGCCGGCCGCAGCCCATTCGGCGAGGACTTCCTTCTCGGCCGGTGTCGGCAGGAAGCTCTTCGGCGCGAAGATCCGCGACGGCGTGTCGGGCTCTTCCGTGGTCGGCAGACCGCCTGCCTTGACGGCTCGCACCGCCACCCAGAGGGCGACCGCCACGACGACGACGACCAAGCCCGCGAAGACGACCGACAGGACGCCTTGGACGGTGGAGTTGAACACCACCTGCTCCATTTGGCCCTTGGTCTTGGCCGGTGCGAGCACCTCACCCTTGGCCAACGCATCGGCATACCGCTGCCGCTGTGCCCAGTAGCCGATCGCGGGTACGTTGGAGAAGATCTTCTGGAAGGACGCGGTGAGGGTCACCGCGAGATCCCAGAGCAGCGGCAGGCCGGGGATCCACGCCCACTTGAACTGGCCGTTCTTCATGATGACCGAGAAGACGACGGTCAGGGCGATGGCCGCGAGCAACTGGTTGGCGATGCCGAAGAGCGGATACAGGGTGTTGATCCCACCCAGGGGGTCGTTGACGCCCATGACGAGGATCGAGCCCCAGCCGCCGACGACGATGAAGGTCGCGATCCAGGCACCGACGGTCCACGACGGGTCCTTGAACCGCTCCAGCCCGCGGACGTTGCTCAGGGCGTCGGAGAACATGAACCGCGCGACCCGGGTGCCGGCGTCGACGGTGGTGAGGATGAACAGCGCCTCGAACATGATCGCGAAGTGGTACCAGAACGACTTCCACGCAGCGCCACCGAAGACCCCGTGCATGATCTCGGACATGCCGACCGCGAGGGTCGGCGCGCCACCGGTGCGGCCGATGATCGAGGCCTCACCGACGTCCTTGGCTGCCTGGGCGAGCATCGCCGGGTCGGCCGGTGGGAGCGGCGCCCCACCCGGGGTCACCAGACCGAGGGTGTTGAGGTATGCCGCGGCCTTCTCGGGAGTGCCGCCGTTGACTCCGGTAGGGGAGTTCATCGCGAAGTAGAGGTTCTGGTCGATGGAAACGGCGGCGACCATGGCCATGATGGCGACGAAGGACTCCATGAGCATGCCGCCGTAGCCCATCATCCGGGCTTGGCTCTCCTTCTCGATGAGCTTGGGTGTCGTTCCCGACGAGATGAGCGCATGGAACCCGGACAGGGCGCCACAGGCGATGGTGATGAACAGGAACGGGAAGAGCGAGCCGGCGAAGGCTGGGCCCTTGCCGTTGCTGGCGAACTCGGTGATCGCCGGCATCTGCACGGTGGGCCGGGCGGCGAGGATGCCGAGGGCCAGCAAGATGATGGTGCCGACCTTCATGAAGGTGGAGAGGTAATCGCGCGGGGCGAGAAGCAACCACACCGGCAGCACCGAGGCGAGGAAGCCGTAGGCGATGATCCACCAAGCCAGTGCCGGCTTGCTCAGCGTGAAGACCTGGTGCAGCGTCGGGTCCTCGGCAACCCAGCGGCCGGCGACGATCGCCAGCAGCAGCAGGGCCACGCCGATGACCGAGACCTCGGAGACCTTGCCCGGGCGCAGGAAGCGCAGGTAGACCCCCATGAACAGCGCGATGGGGATCGTCATCGCGACCGAGAAGACGCCCCACGGGCTCTCGGCGAGGGCGTTGATGACGACGATGCACAGCACCGCCAACAGGATGAGCATGATCGACAGCACGCCGAGAATGGCCGCCCACCCGCCGATCGGGCCGAGTTCGTCCCGCGCCATCTGCCCCAGTGACCGCCCGTTACGGCGGATCGACAGGTGCATGACCATGTAGTCCTGCACGGCGCCGGCGAAGATGACGCCGACGATGATCCAGATCGTGCCGGGCAGGTAGCCCATCTGGGCGGCCAAGACCGGGCCGACGAGCGGGCCCGCGCCCGCGATCGCCGCGAAGTGGTGCCCGTAGAGCACCCGGCGATCGGTGGGCATGAAGTCCTTGCCGTTCTCGAACTTCTCGGCCGGCGTCGCCCGGGTGTCGCGGGGCTTGAGCACCTTGTACTCGATGAGCCGGGAGTAGAAGCGGAAGGCGATGATGTAACTGCAGACCGCCGCGAAGACGAACCACATGGCGTTGACCCGCTCACCGCGGACGATGGCGATCATCACCCAGCCCAAGGCGCCCAGGACGCCGATCACCCCGAAGGTGATCTTGCTGGGGGTGGTGTTGGGTGGCGGTTCTTCAACGGCGACCGGAGGCAAATCTGGATCGGTCCGGATCTTGCGCACCGAGACGGGTCCCTCGCTCATTCGCGGAGCTCCTTCGCATCAGTCAGCCGTGACCTGACTCACAGCCGGCACACAGCCAACGTAGCCCGCCGGGCACCCCAAGGCCAGTGAACGCGCACGGCATACCCTGGGCTTATGCGCGTGACGATCGATGGACATGCCCCCAAGGTTGACCCATCGGCCTGGGTGGCCCCCACGGCCGTCCTTGCCGGTCGAGTCGAGATCGCCGAGCGCGCCAGCGTCTGGTACGGCGTCGTCGTGCGGGCCGACTGCGACACGATCACCCTCGGTCCGGGCAGCAACCTGCAGGACAACGTCGTCTGCCATGCCGACCCCGGCAGTCCGCTCACCATCGGCGCGGGCGTCACCGTCGGGCACGCCGCGATCCTGCACGGCTGCACCATCCACGACGGTGCGCTGGTCGGCATGGGATCAACCGTCCTCAACGGGGCCGTCGTCGGGGAGGGCGCCATGGTCGCCGCGGGCGCGCTCGTCCCGGAGGGTTTCCAGGTGCCACCGCGGACCCTCGTGGCCGGCATCCCGGCGCGGGTCATCCGCGAGCTGAAGCCGCACGAGTGCGAGCGGATCACTGCGAGCGCCCCGACCTACGAGGGCCTGCGTGACCTGCACCGCACCGGGGTCCGCGAGGGCTGAGGCCCCCTCGGCAACCACCCGGCATACCCCTAGGCTGTGGGCCATGGCTGATTTCGATGTCGTCGTGCTCGGTGCCGGTCCCGGTGGCTATGTCGCCGCTATTCGTGCCTCGCAGTTGGGGCTGAAAGCGGCCGTGGTCGAGGAGAAGTACTGGGGCGGTGTCTGTCTCAACGTCGGGTGCATCCCCAGCAAGGCGCTGCTGAAGAACGCCGAGCTGGCCCATGTGCTGACCCATGAGAAGGCGAAATACGGCATCGAGGGCGATGCGTCGATGAGTTACGGTCCGACCCATGCGCGCTCGCGGCAGGTGTCGGCCGGCATCGTCAAGGGCGTCCACTTCCTCATGAAGAAGAACAAGATCGAGGAGGTCAACGGCTGGGGCACCCTCACCAGCCCCACCTCGATGGACGTCAAGGGCGCCGACGGCTCGACTCGCTCCATCACCTTCGACAACCTCATCATCGCCACCGGGTCGGTCACCCGGATGATCCCCGGCGTGCAGGTGAGCAAGAACGTCGTCACCTACGAGGAGCAGATCCTCGACGCCGACCTGCCGGGCTCGATCATCATCGCCGGCTCGGGCGCCATCGGCGTCGAATTCGCTTATGTCATGCGCAATTTCGGTGTCGAGGTGACGATCGTCGAGTTCCTCGACCGGATGGTCCCGACCGAGGACGAGGACGTCTCCAAGGAGCTCGCCAAGCACTACAAGAAGCTCGGCGTCAAGGTCATGCTCGGCACCAAGGTCGAGGCGGTCGAAGACACCGGCTCCGGCGTGCGGGTCACGGTCTCGCCGGCCGCAGGAGGCGACCAGCAGGTGCTCGAAGCCGACCGGCTCCTGTCGGCGATCGGCTTTGCTCCGCGCACCCAGGGTTACGGCCTGGAGGCCACCGGCGTTGCCCTCACCGACCGCGGGGCCATTGCGATCGACGGTCGGTGCCGCACCAATGTCCCCAACGTGTATGCCATCGGTGACGTCACGGCCAAGATGATGCTCGCGCACGTCGCCGAAGCCATGGGCATCGTCGCCGCCGAGACCATCGCGGGCGCCGAGACGATGGAGATCGACTACACCTTCATCCCGCGGGCCACTTACTGCCAGCCCCAGATCGGCTCGATGGGGCTGTCCGAGAAGCAGGCCAAGGACGCCGGGTATGCCGTGAAGACGGCCACCTTCCCGTTTGCCGCCAACGGCAAGGCGCAAGGTCTGGGCGACGCGGTGGGCTTCGTCAAGGTCGTCGCCGACGCCGAGCACAACGAGATCCTCGGCGCCCACATGATCGGCCCGGACGTCACGGAACTGCTGCCGGTCATCAATGCCGCCCAGACGTGGGACCTCACGGCCGACGAGCTGTCGCGGGTCGTCTTCGCTCACCCGACGCTCGGTGAAGCGGTCAAGGAGGCCCTGCACGGCATCGCCGGGCACATGATCAACTTCTGAGCCACACGTCTGGTCGGGGGACCTGGTCAGATCCGACGCCCGCGGGTCGCTGAGTGCCCCGTGGGCGTCGCCGTCTGGCGGGCCGGCCTCTGAGGGCCTAGAGCAGCACGGCGAGAGCCAGGCCGGCGAAGGCCGTGCAGATCGCGACGAGGTAGAGCCGCAGGATGCCCAGGTAGTACCGCCCAGGGTCCGTGCCGCCCTTGGTGGGGTGCAGGATGAGGAAGAGCACGGTCGCCATGAGGGCGAGCGCGACAACGACGACAACCAGGACTAACCATTCTGAGGTGGTCTCTGGCTGGCCGTTCTTGATCCCCCATTCGGCGAGGAAATTGAGCAAGAAGCCGAAGATGATCCCCAGCGAGGTCACCATTGGCTGCCGGTAGTCCTTGAGCTCCCCATTCACGAGGCTCGAGTATGCCGTGCCGCTGCTGTTGTGGCGCGCCGGGTCAGCGGGGGCCAGCCGCGTTGGCGACGGTCACTTGGACAGCGGTCACCTTGTACTCCGGGCACTGGGTGGCCCAGTCGGAGTTCTCGGTCGTCACGACGTTGGCTCCCGTCACCGGGTGATGGAAGGTCGTGTAGACAACCCCCACCGGCATCCGGTCGGGAGATGAGCGCCCTCAGATGGGTGGCACCACCCGGGAGGCCAGCTCGACCGTGTCACCCGAGGCGATCCCGCGTAGCTCGGCGTCGGCCGATGGATCTCCAACACGTCCTCGGGTGCCACACCCGTGTTGGCGGGTGCGCCGAGTCTGGGCCCGGACGTTGTACTGGCTGAGAATGCGGCCCGTGGTGAGCAGCAGGGGATAGCGCGTGAGGTGCGTTCGGTCGTCGGAACATACTCGGTGAGCACCAGCCGCCCGCGCCCGCGGACGAACCCGTCGACGTGCATGATCGGCGTCCCCGTCGATTCGGCGCGTCGCCGTCGGCCAATGCATGGACCCCAGAGCGTCCAGTCGTTCGAAGGACACGCCAGCGAAGGTGGCAGCTTTCGCTCGCGGGCGACCTCGGCCATGATCCGGCCGGCATACGACATCGCAGCCCATCGCGGTCGCGATCTCAACGCACACGACCTGCCATCGTCTCTTGCCGACCTGCTCGGCATCGCCGGTCGCACCGCTGATCCGCCGCTCGGCGTTGGTGAAGGTGCCGTCCTTCTCCAGGAACGACGCCCGGCAGGAGACGTGGGCAAAATCGCGAGGTCCGTTGGAGGAACAGGTCGGACGACAACGAAAACCATCGAGCGCGCAAGGCGGTTCTCGATACGCCGGGTGTTGGGGTCACTTGGGCGATGTCCCCCACCCTGCACGTGGATTCTCGGAGCATCCCCGCCAGCGCCGCGTCGAACATATTGGGATCCGCACCGCCCTGGCGTAATCCGTCACGCCCCACAGCTGCTCCGAGATCTCCGCACTTCCGGGCCGGAGACACGTGCCGATAGCCGGGCAACTCGTGGGGAAGCGGACCCGGCGTCGCACGGATCCCCTGGTCGTTGTTCCGGCCGCGCAACGGGTTCACTTCACTCCTGCCTCGGCCGATCATCCCGGTGATCATCGCCAGTTGGCCATCCCTCTATGACCAATGTCGAGCCTGACCGTGCTC
>JADJVI010000053.1 GCA_016710645.1 Actinomycetales bacterium
ACCGCGGACCTCGTGGCCGGCGCATCCCGGCGCGGGTCATCCGCGAACTGAAGCCCCACGAGTGCGAGCGGATCACTGCGAGCGCCCCGACCTACGAGGGCCTGCGTGACCTGCACCGCACCGGGGTCCGCAAGAGGCTGGAGAGCCCTCGGCAACCACCCGGCATACCCCTAGGCTGTGGGCCATGGCTGATTTCCTCGATGTCGTCGTGCTCGGTGCCGGTCCCAGGAAGCTATGTCGCCGCTATTCGTGCCTCGCAGTTGGGGCTGAAGGCGGCCGTGGTCGAGGGAGAAGACTGGGGGAGTGTCTGTCTCCAACGTCGGGTGCATCCCGAGCAAGGCGCTGCTGAAGAACGCCGAGCTGGCCCATGGCTGACCCACGAGAAGGCGAAATACGGCATCGAGGGCGATGCGTCGATGAGCTACGGCCCGACCCAGCGCGCTCGCGGCAGGTGATGGCCTCGGCATCGTCAAGGGCGTCCACTTCCTCCGGTGAAGAAGAACAAGATCGAGGAGGTCAACGGCTGGGGGCAAACCCTCACCAGCCCCACCTCGATGGACGTCAAGGCGCCGATGGCTCCAACCCGATCGATCACCTTCGACAACCTCATCATCGCGACCGGTTCGGTCACTCCGGATGATCCCGGCGTAGGTGAGCAAGAACGTCGTCACCTATGAGGAGCAGATCCTCGACGCCGACCTGCCGGGCTCGATCATCATCGCCGGCTCGGCGCCATCGGCGTCGAATTCGCTATGCGTCATGCGCAATTTCGGTGTGGAGGTGACGATCGTCGAGTTCCTCGACCGGATGGTCCCGACCGAGGACGAGGACGTTCTCGGAGCTCGCCAAGCACTACAAGAAGTCGGCGTCAAGGCCATGCTCGGCACCGTCGAGGCGGTCGAAGACACCGGCTCCCGCGTGCGGGTCACGGTCTCGCCGGCCGCGGGCGACCAGCAGGGTGCTCAAGCCGACCGGCTCCTGTCGGCGATCGGCTTCGCCCCGCGCAAAGGTTACGGCCTGAGGCCACCGGCGTTGCCTCACCGACCGCGGGCCATTGCCATCGACGGCCGGTGCCGCACCGCAATGTCCCCAACGTGGCATGCCATCGGCGACGTCACCGCCCAGCTCATGCTCGCCCACGTCGCCGAAGCCATGGGCATCGTCGCCGCCGAGACCATCGCGGGCGCCGAGACGATGGAGATCGACTACACCTTCATCCCGCGGGCCACTTACTGCCAGCCCCAGATCGGCTCGATGGGGCTGTCCGAGAAGCAGGCCAAGGACGCCGGGTATGCCGTGAAGACGGCCACCTTCCCGTTTGCCGCCAACGGCAAGGCGCAAGGTCTCGGCGACGCGGTGGGCTTCGTCAAGGTCGTCGCCGATGCCGAGCACAACGAGATCCTCGGCGCCCACATGATCGGCCCGGACGTCACGGAACTGCTGCCGGTCATCAATGCCGCCCAGACGTGGGACCTCACGGCCGACGAGCTGTCGCGGGTCGTCTTCGCTCACCCGACGCTGGGTGAGGCGGTCAAGGAGGCCCTGCACGGCATCGCCGGGCACATGATCAATTTCTGATCCACACGTCTGATCGGGGGACCCTGGTCAGATCGGACGCCCGCGGGTCGCTGAGTGCCCCGCGGGCGTCGCCGTCTGGCGGTCGAGCCTGTGAGGGCTTAGAGCAGCACTGCGAGTGCGAGGCCGGCGAAGGCCGTGCAGATCGCGACGAGGTAGAGCCGCAGGATGCCCAGGTAGTACCGCCCAGGGTCCGTGCCGCCCTTGGCGGGGTGCAGGATGAGGAAGAGCACGGTCGCCATGAGGGCGAGCGCGACAACGACGACAACCAGGACTAACCATTCTGAGGTGGTCTCCGGCTGGCCGTTCTTGATCCCCCATTCGGCGAGGAAATTGAGCAAGAAGCCGAAGATGATCCCCAGCGAGGTCACCATTGGCTGCCGGTAGTCCTTGAGCTCCCCATTCACGAGGCTCGAGTATGCCGTGCCGCTGCTGTTGTGGCGCGCCGGGTCAGCGGGGGCCAGCCGCGTTGGCGACGGTCACTTGGACAGCGGTCACCTTGTACTCCGGGCACTGGGTGGCCCAGTCGGAGTTCTCGGTCGTCACGACGTTGGCTCCCGTCACCGGGTGATGGAAGGTCGTGTAGACAACCCCCACCGGCATCCGGTCGGAGATGAGCGCCCTCAGATGGGTGGCACCCACCCGGGAGGCCAGCTCGACCGTGTCACCCGAGGCGATCCCGCGTAGCTCGGCGTCGGCCGGATGGATCTCCAACACGTCCTCGGGGTGCCACACCGTGTTGGCGGTGCGCCGAGTCTGGGCCCCGACGTTGTACTGGCTGAGAATGCGGCCCGTGGTGAGCAGCAGGGGATAGCGGCGCGAGGTGCGTTCGGTCGTCGGAACATACTCGGTGAGCACCAGCCGCCCGCGCCCGCGGACGAACCCGTCGACGTGCATGATCGGCGTCCCCGTCGATTCGGCGTCATACACCGGCCACTGCATGGACCCCAGAGCGTCCAGTCGCTCGAAGGACACGCCAGCGAAGGTGGGCGTCGTCGCGGCGACCTCGGCCATGATCTCGGCCGGGCCGGCATACGACATCGGGTAGCCCATCGCGGTCGCGATCTCGCACACGACCTGCCACTCGTCCTTGCCGACCTTGCTCGGCATCGCCGGTCGCACCCGGTTGATCCGCCGCTCGGCGTTGGTGAAGGTGCCGTCCTTCTCCAGGAACGACGTGCCCGGCAGGAAGACGTGGGCAAATCGCGAGGTCTCGTTGAGGAACAGGTCGTGGACGACAACGAGGTCCATCGAGCGCAAGGCGGCCTCGACATGCCGGGTGTTGGGGTCACTCTGGGCGATGTCCTCACCCTGCACGTAGAGCCCTCGGAAGGTCCCCGCCAGCGCCGCGTCGAACATATTGGGGATCCGCAGACCGGGCTCGGGCGGAATCGTCACGCCCCACAGCCGGTCGTAGATCTCCCGCACCTCCGGCCGAGACACGTGCCGATAGCCGGGCAACTCGTGGGGGAAGGACCCCATGTCGCACGATCCCTGGACGTTGTTCTGGCCGCGCAACGGGTTCACCCCCACTCCCGGCCTGCCGATCATCCCGGTGATCATCGCCAGGTTGGCCATCCCCATGACCATCGTCGAGCCCTGACTGTGCTCGGTGACGCCCAGGCCGTAGTAGATCGCGGAATTGGGCCCCGCAGCGAAGCGGCGCGCTGCCGCTCGCAGGTCGGCCGCCGGGATGGTCGTGATCTGCTCGGTCGCCTCGGGCGAGTGTTCTTGGCGCGCAATGAAATCCAGGTATGCCGTGACGTCCTCACAGCGCTCGGCCAGGAACGCTCGGTCGGCCAGACCTTCGGTGACGATGACATGGGCCATCGCGTTGACGAAGGCGACATTGGTGCCTGGCCGCACCGGCAGGTGCAACGTCGCCTCAACGTGCGGCGAGCGCACCAGGTCGATCCGCCGCGGGTCGGCGACCAGCAGGGTGGCGCCCTCTCGGTTCCGCCGCTTGAGCCGCGATCCGAAGACCGGGTGGGCATCGGTGGGGTTGGCCCCGATGACCAGGACCACGTCGGCGTGATCGACGGACTCGAAATCCTGGGTGCCGGCCGAGGTGCCGAAGGTCTGCCCCAGTCCATAGCCAGTGGGGGAGTGGCACACTCGCGCGCAGGTGTCGATGTTGTTGTTGCCGAAGGCAGCTCGCACCATCTTCTGGACGACGTAGACCTCTTCGTTGGTGCACCTCGATGACGAGATCCCGCCAATGGCGCCCGGGCCGTGCTCCTGCTGCAGCGCCCGGAAACCGCTGGCGACCCGTTCGATGGCGCTCTCCCACGACACCGGCTGCCAGGGGTCGTCGATGTGATCCCTCATGAGTGGCTGCAATTGGCGGTCTGGGTGGGCGGCATACCCCACCGCGAAGCGGCCCTTGACGCACGAGTGACCTTCGTTGGCCCCACCGGCGCGCAGCGGCAGCATCCGCACCACCTCGGTGGCGGCCCCCTCGCCCTGCACTTCGGCCCGGAACGAGCAGCCGACGCCGCAATAGGCGCACGTGGTGTCGACGCTCCGCGTGGGCGGCCCGAAGGTCAAGCGAGTCTTCTCGGTCAGCGCCGACGTCGGGCAGGCCTGGACACAGGCGCCGCACGAAACGCATTCGGACGCAAGGAAATCGGTGCCGCCGGACGAGACCGCAGAGTCGAACCCACGACCCTGGATGGTCAATGCGAAGGTGCCCTGGACCTCGGCGCAGGCTCGGACACAGCGTGAGCAGACGATGCACGCGGCCGGGTCGAAGCTGAAATAGGGGTTGGAGTCGTCGCGGGACGCATCGCCATGGGTCAGCCCGATCAGCCCGGCCCGCACAGTGTCGACGTCGGCTGCGGCCATGCCCACCTCGCGGGCCAGCCGAGCGATGTCGCAGCGCCCGTCGAGGCAACCGGGACAGTCCGCGGGGTGGTCGGAGAGATAGAGCTCCATGACCCCGCGCCGCAGATCCTGGACCTGCTCGGTGTCGGTGCGCACGACCAACCCGTCGGCGCACGGAGTGGTGCAGGAGGCAGGTGTGCCCCGGGCCCCGTCGATCTCCACGAGACAGAGCCGACACGAACCGAACGCCGCCAACGAGTCGGTCGCGCAGGCCCGGGGAATGTCGATGCCCGCAAGCGCGGCGGCCCGCATCACCGAGGTGCCTTGCGGCACAGAGACCGGTATGCCGTCGACCGTCACTGTGACGGGGGTGACGCCTGAGTCGCCCGGGCCAGATCTCACTGCAGGCGTGCCGAGGTCTCGCTCGGGAGCAAGGGTCATCGCCGGCCTCCTGCGAAATCCTCGGGGAAGTGGGTGAGGGCGCTGCGCACCGGCATCGGGGTGAGCTGTCCCATCGCGCACAGCGACCCCTTGGCCATCGTCGTGCAGATCCGATCGAGCAGCGGCAACTCCCGGGCTGGGTCGGCTCCGGCGAGGAAGCGGTCCAGGGACTCCATCCCCCGCTGTGACCCGACCCGACAGGGGGTGCACTTGCCGCACGACTCCTTGACGCAGAACTCCATCGCAAAGCGCGCCTGACGGGCCATGTCGACGGTGTCGTCGAAGACGACGATGCCGCCGTGGCCGAGCATGAACCCGGCCGCAGCGAGGGCTTCGTAGTCCATCGGCAGGTCAAGGGCGCTCTCGGGCAGATAGGCGCCCAAAGGCCCACCCAGTTGGACGGCCCGCACCGGTCGACCACTGCGGGTGCCGCCGCCGAAACCCTCGACCAATTCCCGCACCGTCACCCCGAAATCGACTTCGACGAGGCCGCCGCGGGCGATGTTGCCGGCGAGTTGGAAGACCTGGGTGCCGCGGGAGCGATCGGTGCCGTAGGCGGCATACGTGCTCCCGCCGTCGGCGAGGATCGCCGGCACGGTCGCGAGGGTGAGGATGTTGTTGACGACCGTGGGCCGGCCGAAGAGGCCGCGTAGGGCCGGGATCGGTGGCTTGGAACGCACCTCGCCGCGCCGGCCTTCGATACTTTCCAGCATCGAGGTCTCCTCGCCGCAGATGTAGGCACCCGCGCCGACCCGCACGTCGACATCGAAGGCGAAGCCACTGCCCAGGACATTGGGACCGAGAATGCCTGCAGCCCGGGCAGATTCCACGGCGCGACGCAGGGTGGTGATGGCGTCGGGATACTCCGAACGCAGGTAGACCACCCCGGTGTGGGCGCCGACGGCATACCCGGCGATGAGCATGCCCTCCAGCAGAGAGCCGGGGTCGCCCTCGATGAGCATTCGGTCGGCAAAGGTGCCCGAGTCACCTTCGTCGCCGTTGGCGCAGATGCATTTCTCCGTCCCTGGTGCGCCGGCCACCGTCGCCCACTTGACGCCGGCGGGGAAGCCGGCCCCGCCGCGACCGCGCAGTCCCGAGGCGGTCACCTCGGCGACGACCGCATCGGGAGTCATGGTGAAGGCCCGCCGAAGGCCAGCCCAACCACCATGTCTCTCGTAGTCGGCGAGATCGCCCGGATCGATGACGCCGAGTCGCGCGGTCGTCAGACGACGCTGACGCGCCAGGAACGGGTGCTGCTCCACCAACCCGAGGTATGCCGTGCGCAGCGGCGAGGTGGGGGGCGGCTCGGCGCCCGCGAGATCGGCCAGCTCACGAGCGGCGGTGGGGGTCACGGGGCCGTAGCCGACCCGTCCCGCGTCGGTGTCGACCTCGACCAACGGCTCGCACCAGAGCATGCCGCGGCTGCCGGTGCGCACGACGCACGCGCCATGGAGGACGGCAAGGGCGGCGGCAACCTCGTCGGCCCCCACCGACCGGGCTGCGGCATCAACCGGCACGTAAAAGGTGGTCATGATCGGCCAGGAGGAATGAGTGCGGTGAGGCGGTCGACGGTGAGTCGGCCGAGCAGCCGCCCGTCGGCGGTGCCCGACGGGCCGAGGGCACAGTTGCCCAGGCAGAAGACCTCGCTCACCTCGGTGTCGGCGCTCTCCCGGTATGCCGTGCGTGTGGCCGCAAAGAGGTCTTCGGCTCCGACGGCTTGGCAGGCCTCGCCACGGCATACCGAAATCTGGTGCGGCAGTGGGGGACTGGTGCGGAAGTAGGTGTAGAAGGACACGACGCCGTGCACATCGGCGATGGAGAGATTGAGGACGTCGGCCAGAGTCACGACATCTTGCCGGGCGATGAAGCCGAAGTGCTCCTGGACGTCGTGGAGCATCGGCAACAGGGAGGTGCGCTGCACGGCATACCGGGCTGCGAGAGCGCGCACTGTTGCCTCGCGCTCGGGGGCGAGCCCCTCGTGCCGTGCGCCCATGCCGTGGCCTTCCCGCTGTCGGTTGCTCCCGAGTGTAGGAAGCGTGGGTGGAAAGGGAAGGGGTCGTGCGCCTCAGCGGCGCATGCGAACGGGTGGGCGGCTTGCCCGGCAGGAAAGCCGCCCACTTGTCGACGATCGGGCGCCGGTGCGGCCGTCAGTCGCGGTGTTGCGCAGGCGCCGGCTTCTCGGGGGCTTGGCCGGTGGCCTTGAGCAGCTCGGCGAGGCTCTGGTGGAAGAGCGCCGGGAGCTTCTCGAGGTGCTTGACGATGTCGCGGCAGGCGGTGAGCGAGAAGATCATCCGGTCGCCAAGACTCTGTCCGCCCACGAGCAATCCCGTTGTGGGAGCGAGGAATCCGAAGACGAAGTAGCGCGACATCGGGTTGCCGCCATAGGTCGGCCGTTCGCGTGGGCCCTTGACGTTGGAGACGGCCACGTTGTAGATCGCGGGCATCATCTCCGCCGGCATGGCGGCCATCATCGGGCCGGCTGAGGCGACCATGGCGCCGGGCATGAGCGCGCTGGCGTCGCGCAGCATGTGCAACGGCATCCGGTCCCAGTTCTCCTTGGCCAAGGTCGCCGCGTTGTGGGCCCAGTGCAGGCGCTCCACGGGGTCGGCGATATGGGTCGGGAGCTGCAGGAAGAGCATCCAGATCTGGTTGGCCCAGCGCTCGGTCTCGTCACCCTTGCGCCAGGACACCGGCGCCGAGGCCATGAGGGGAAGCGTCGTCGGCACGCCGTGCCGCTCCATGTAGGTGCGCAGCGCCCCAGCGGTGATGGCCAGGACCGCGTCGTTGATCGTGCCTCCCGCGGCCTTGCCGGCTCGACGGAGGTCATCGAGGGCGAAGTCGACGAGGGCGATCTCGACGTTGCGGGTCGTCGTGCCGTTGAACGGGCTCGGGGGCGGCATGAGGACGGGCCGCTGCGACACGATCTCGGGCACTCCCTCGGCGCGAATGGCATTGGCGACCGCGACGAAGGGCAACGCCAACTCGCCGGGGATGAGCCGCGCGAGCATCGCGGGAATCGCCCCCGCCTGCTCCTCGGCCACCCGCTCGGCGAGCCATTTGCCGATGTTGGCTTGCAGCGCAACGGCTTTGAGCGGCTTGTCGAGGTAGTCCTGCATCCCCCCAGCGAGGATCTCGAATGGTCCGTCGGGCTCGGTGTCGGACACCTCAGGACCGGTGGTGGGGTGGTCGGCGAGGTGGTCGAGGATGGTCCACATCGCGCTGCCGTCGGCGAGGCCATGGTGGACCTTGAACAGGTAGGCGTACTGCCCGTCCTGCATTCCCTCGATGACGTAGAGGCGCCACATCGGGCGAGTGCGGTCCAGGTGCACGCCCATGATCCGCTTGAGGTAGGTCAGCAGCTCCTTCTCGCCGCCCGGCTCCTGCAGTCGGACGCCGACGACGTGGTAGTCGAGGTCGACCGTGGTCTGCACCCAGTAGGTGTCCATCCCTAACGGCGCCAGCCGCCAGCGCAGCGGCGGCAGAGTGGGCAGCCGTTCGGCCACGCGCTGCTTGACCCACGCGAGGCGGTCCCCATGCCCGGCATCGAGGTTGTCGGAGCCCTCGAAGACGCAGATGCCGCCGATGTTGCCGTTGGTGGTCATCGTGTCGTAGCTGAGGAACATCTGGTCCAGCCCGGTGAGGTGCTGCATGGCGGCATCCTTTCGTCGTCGCTCGACTCGGTCGACTCACTCGTCCGCAGTATCTGACCTACCGGTCGGTAAGTCCCGGGTCTGCAGTCACCAAGCGCCGGGCGGGGGCCCGATCGGGCGTGAACTCGGTCATAGGTGGGCAGCGAGTTCTGTGGTCAGGGGTGCGACGAGGCGCTGATAAGCTGGACGACGCCGTCGGAACGGCCGCGGATCGAGAGAGCCCAGGTGGACCTGCCCTGGCGCACCGCGCAACACATCACGAAGGAGCCGGCCCACCTCATGCCGTTGGACAAGAACACCAAGCAGTCGATCATGACCGAGTACGCCACCAAAGAGGGCGACACCGGTTCCCCCGAGGTGCAGATCGCGATGCTCACCAAGCGCATCCAGGATCTCACCGAGCACGCCCGCACCCACAAGCACGACCACCACAGCCGGCGCGGCCTGCTGTTGCTCGTCGGCCGCCGCAAGCGCATGCTGCGCTACCTGGAGGCGACCGACATCGAGCGCTACCGTGCGCTCATCAAGCGCCTCGGTCTGCGCCGATAACGACCACGAAGCAGGCGGTCACCGCGAGATTCGCGGGGACCGCCTCTTCGCATGAGGAGCCCCCTCACCCCGCGCTGGGACGCCGCCACACGGCATACCGGAGCAGGCAGAGGCGAGTTCCTCAAGAAGGAAACCCGCGCACAACGACGATGCGTTGGGGTGAAGGAATTGAAGACAAGAAATGGAGGGCCCATGGAGGGTCCAGAGATCACGTTCGCCGAAGCCACGATCGACAACGGTCGGTTCGGCACCCGCAAGATCCGGTTCGAGACCGGGCGTCTGGCCAAGCAGGCCGACGGTGCAGTCGTCGCCTATCTGGATGACGACACCATGATCATGTCGACGACGGCCGCGGGGCGCACCCCCAAGGACCAGTTCGACTTCTTCCCGCTGACGGTCGATGTCGAAGAGCGGATGTATTCGATCGGCAAGATCCCGGGCTCGTTCTTCCGCCGCGAAGGCCGCCCGACCACCGAGGCGATCCTCACTTGCCGGCTCATCGACCGGCCGCTGCGCCCGTCCTTCGTCAAGGGCTTGCGCAACGAGGTCCAGATCATCATCACGGTCTACAGCCTCAACCCCGACCACCAGTACGACGTGCTCGCGATCAACGCGGCCAGCGCGTCCACCCAGATTTCGGGGCTGCCGTTCTCGGGTCCGATCGGTGGCGTCCGCGTGGCGCGCATCGACGGCCAGTGGGTGGCCTTCCCCAACTTCAGCGATGCCGAGCGCTCGACCTTCGACATGGTCGTCGCCGGCCGGATCGTTGGCGATGACGTCGCGATCATGATGGTCGAGGCCGAGGCCACCGACGCCACGTGGGACCTGGTCAAGCACCAGGGCCAGCAGGCGCCGACCGAGGAGGTCGTGGCCGAAGGCCTTGAGGCCGCCAAGAAGTTCATCCGTGTGCTGTGCGAGGCGCAGGCCGAGCTCGCGGCCAAGGCAGCCAAGGAGACCATCGAGTTCCCGCGCTTCCTGGACTACGAAGACGATGTGTATGCCGCCGTCGAGGCCGAGGTGTCGGCCGAGGCTGCGCAGGCGCTGACCATCGCCGGCAAGCAGGAGCGTGAGGACAAGCTCGACGAGATCAAGTCGGCGCTGCACGCCAAGCTGGTCGGTGACGGCGAGACCACCGGCCCGTTCCACGGGCGTCAGAAGGAGGTCTCGGCGGCGTTCCGGTCGGTTCAGAAGAAGCTGGTCCGCCAGCGCATCCTGCGCGACTCGGTCCGCATCGACGGCCGTGGGCTGCGCGATATCCGCGCGCTGTCGGCCGAGGTCGAGGTGCTGCCCCGCACGCACGGCTCGGCGATCTTCGAGCGCGGCGAGACCCAGATCATGGGGGTCACCACGCTCAACATGCTCAAGATGGAGCAGATGCTCGACACGTTGTCGCCGGTGACGCGCAAGCGCTACATGCACAACTACAACTTCCCGCCCTTCTCGACCGGCGAGACCGGCCGCGTCGGGTCGCCGAAGCGGCGCGAGATCGGGCACGGCGCTCTGGCCGAGCGCGCGCTCATGCCGGTGCTGCCGACGCGTGAGGAGTTCCCCTACGCGATCCGTCAGGTCTCCGAGGCTCTCGGGTCCAACGGCTCGACCTCGATGGGCTCGGTCTGCGCCTCCACCCTGTCGCTGCTCAACGCCGGTGTGCCGCTGCGCGCCCCGGTCGCCGGCATCGCCATGGGCCTGGTGTCCGACACGGTCGACGGGGAGACCCGGTATGCCGCGTTGACCGACATCCTCGGAGCCGAGGACGCCTTCGGTGACATGGACTTCAAGGTCGCCGGCACGCGGGAGTTCGTCACCGCCATTCAGCTCGACACCAAGCTCGACGGCATCCCCGCCTCGGTGCTCGCGGGTGCGCTGACCCAGGCCCGTGAGGCCCGGATGGCCATCCTCGACGTCATGGGCGAGGCCATCGACGCGCCCGACGAGATGAGCGAGTTCGCGCCGCGGATCATCACGGTGAAGGTCCCGGTCGACAAGATCGGCGAGGTCATCGGCCCGAAGGGCAAGATGATCAACCAGATCCAGGACGACACGGGCGCCGACATCTCGATCGAGGACGACGGCACGGTGTTCATCGGTGCCGTCGACGGCCCCTCGGCCGAGGCCGCCCGTGCGGCGATCAACGCCATCGCCAACCCGCAGATGCCCGAGGTGGGCGAGCGCTTCATGGGGACGGTCGTCAAGACCACGACCTTCGGCGCCTTCATCTCGCTGCTGCCGGGCAAGGACGGTCTGCTGCACATCTCCGAGGTGCGCAAGCTCGTCGGCGGCAAGCGGATCGACTCGGTCGACGACGTGCTCAAGGTCGGCCAGAAGATCCAGGTCGAGCTCAAGGAGATCGACCCGCGCGGCAAGCTCTCGCTCGCGGCGGTCACCGCCGAGGGTGAGAAGTCGGACGCGGAGAACGCCCCGACCGACGGCTGATCGGTTCTCGCGCAACGCAACTGGAGCGGGACGGCATACCTGATCGGTATGCCGTCCCGCTTGCGTTTGTCGTCTCCGCTTGGGCCGGTCGGGGGGGGGGCGGGGGCGCTGGGGGGGTCGGGGCTCGGAGGCGCGGGCGGGGGGAGTTGTTGAAAACCGTTGCGCGGCAACGCCTCGCAGCTGGTCAGGGAGAGCTGGACCTGGGCCTGGGGCCGTCGGCGGGTGGCCCGTTGCCGATCCTGGGTTCGCGGATGGCGGTCCTGGTTGACGCGCTCACCCATGCCTACCGGGTGCTGGGGTTCGATGCCGCGGCCGGTGGGGATGAGGTGTTCGCGCAGCTGGTCCTGGCTCGGATCATGGAGCCGACGTCCAAGCTCGATAGTGCCCGGGTCTTGGCCGAGGCCGGTGTGCCGGCGGCGTCGTACCCGACGCTGAAGCGGCACTTACCACGCTACGCCGATCCCGCGTGGCGGCAGCGCCTGTCCGCGGTGTGCGCGCGGCACGCTGGGCTGGGCCCGTCGAGCCTGGTGCTCTATGACGTGTCGACGCCTACCGAAACCGACGAGGGCGACGGGTTCCGCGAGCCCGGCTTCTCCAAGGAACGGCGCCTGGAGCCACAGATCACCATCGGGTTGCTGGTCGACGCGGCGGGCTTCCCGCTGGCCGTCGAGGCGTTCGAGGGAAACCGGGCCGAGACCACGACGATGCTGCCGACGATCCGGGTGTTCATGACCGCTCACCGGCTCACTGACGTGGTCATCGTCGCCGACGCGGGTATGGTCTCCTCGGCCAACCAGCGCGATCGAGGCCGAGGGCTTGTCGTTCATCCTGGGCGCGAAGATCCCCGACATCCCCACGTGGTCCGTGCCTGGCACGAAACCAATCCCGGGCGGGACATCCCCGACGGGCTGGTCCTGACTCAGCCGTGGCCGGCCACCCCGGCGATCACCGTAAGGACCAGGTGATCCACTACCAGTACCGCGCCGACCGGGCGCGGCGCACCCTGCGCGGTATCGATCAACAGGTCGCCAAAGCCCAACGCGCGGTCGAGGGCAAGGCACCGGTGAAACGGAACCGGTTCATCACCATCACCGGCGGCGCCAAGAGCATCAACCGGACCCTGGAGACCAAGACCCGCACCCTGGCCGGCTGGAAGGCTACGTCACCGACGTCGTCGACACCGACCCCGCGTTCGTGATCGGCGCCTACCACCAGCTGTGGCAGGTCGAGAAGTCATTCCGATGTCCAAGCACGACCTGCAAGCCCGCCCGATCTTCCACCACAAACGCGAGTCGATAGCCCACCTCGCCGTCGTGTTCACCGCACTGGCGGTATCCCGCTGGATCGAGGCCGAAACCGGTTGGAGCATCAAGAAATTCGTGCGGACCACCCGCCGCTACCGCGAAGTCACCATCAAAGCCGGCGAGCACACCCTCACCGCAGCCGACCCCCTACCCGAGGACCTCGCCACCGCGATCAACACCATCCACACCCACCGACCAGCGCACTAAATTGAGCCAAGTCGGGTCTCAGGCTAGTAGCCGGTGCGTCCGTCGATCGCCTCGCGAAGCAGGTCGAGGTGGCCAAGGTGGCGGGCGTATTCCTCGACGAGATGGCTGAGGATCCAGCGCAGGTTGACCGGCTGGCCGCGGCGGGTCCCCGCGACCGGGGCGTCGAGGTCCTTGAGCCTGGCAAGGTGCTCGCGCGCGGTCGCGATCTCCAGCCGGTATGCCGTGACGTCCTCGTGCGCGGTCGCGGCGGTGGCTTGGGTGAAGTCGCCGCCGGGATCCTCGCGGGAGCTGTAGAGGTCGGGGGAGTCCTGGCCGAGGGCGACATCGGTGAGCCAATAGCGCTCCACCTCGGTGAGATGTCGGACCAGGCCCAGCGGCGACATGGTCGAGGGCGGGACTGAACGCTGGGCCAGTTGCTCGGCGGTGAGCCCGGCGATCTTGACGAAGACGGACGCTCGGTAGACCTCCAGCCAGCCCTCGAGGGTGTCGCGTTCGCCGCCGAGGAAGGCCGGGGTGAGGGCGGGGCGAGGATCGGGCTCGGTGTCGGGAACCACGGCATCGTGCGGGCTGGTCATCACCCGAGTCTCACCGCTGAAGGGTTGCCGTGCAACGGGATTCCGGTGTCGACGTCCCCGCGGGTTAGCGGCCGAACTGAACCTCGCCCAACCCTGTGGATAACTTCTGCGGGGTCGGCGCGAGCCGTGACTTGATGGACCCCATGACCTCACGACTCGCATCTGTCGTTTCCCTAGCCGTGCTTCTAAGCGCCAGTGCTGCTTGCACCTCGACATCGCCGGGGCCGACCGGGTCCGCGAGCCCCACCGATCCGGACTCCTTGCTGCGCACTGTGCTCATCGACTACAACGACCGCAACAACGTCGCTCTCGCCGCCGCGAATGCGCTGGACGCGACCAAGTGGAAGCTCGCTGACACCGGCCCAGCGTTGGAGGCTGACCTGGTCGCGAACGTGTTCCGGAGCCATGAAGCCGCCCCTGAACGGATCGACCCCTTCGACATGGTGGCCGTCCGCCAACTCGGTGCGCCAGTCATCTCGGGCCAGGCCAGGGCGCTGCTCGGAGTGATCGTCGCTGGGCCTCGTGGGTCTGCGACCGCCGGTCCCGCCACGTCATCGGCCACGACGCCACCGCCGAGCGCAACGACGAGCGGGACTGCGGGTGCGCCATCGAGCGTCGGACGTCGCAAAATGATCGTGCTGACCCAAGCCGACGCAGGGGCGCCATGGCTGCTGCAGATGTCCGGTTGGCTGCCCGACTCGCTCGGCGACCTCGGCACGGTCGGTCCCGCCACCGAAGCCGAGCGGTCAGCTGCGGTGTCGGTCGTCAAGGCCGTCACTGACTACCTGGCCGACGGCGACGTCTCGGCGGGA
Organism: Actinomycetales bacterium; assembly: GCA_016710645.1. GTDB lineage: Bacteria > Actinomycetota > Actinomycetes > Actinomycetales > Dermatophilaceae > Phosphoribacter. Next base: position 14,370 of record JADJVI010000053.1, read on the forward strand.
GTCGATCTGGGGATGATTCCCGCTGAGCGGTCAACCGTCCATGCGCCTGCCTGGGGGCAGAAGCAGACGGAGTTCAGGTGCGCTGTCGATACGGATGCCAGCGGGGCGCCGCTGGTGCAAGCCGCAGCGACCGGCCTGGGGGTTCTGGGCGTCGGCGCCTTCCACTGCACCTACACGTTGACCTATGCCAAGGCGTCTGCGGTGCCCACACTCTTGGACGAACAGAAGCAGCTGTGGGGTGCGCCGACCGGCGCCACGCTCAGCATCCCGTTGCGGGGCGGGGTCACGCTCCGGGTGCCCGTAGACGGCGGCCGGCCCCAGATCCTGTGGTGGTTGTTGGACGACGGCATGGCCCGGGCGCTCATCCCGGCCGCGAGGGGGTGACGCGAGCCGTCCGGTGCAAGGGTGGATCCCAAGCGAGAAGGTAGAGACCGATCTGGATTCGGCTTGCAATTAGAACACGTGTTTGATAGGATGAGTCATGTTTGAAGGGGCTGAGTGGGATTGGGGTCACGACTGGTTGACGTCGTTGGCTGGCCGTCCGTTGCTCGGTGCCCGACCGACCCAGGTGGCGGATGTGTTGCTGCAGGTCGACCCGGTCGCGTTGCTGGAGGCCGACGAGGCGGTGGCGGAGGAAGCGATCACCACGTTGCAGCAGGCGTTGAATCAGATCAGTGCCCTGCAGCAGGTGTTCATCGAAGCGTTCGCCCGCGCCAAGGACCGAGAGTGGCAGCTGGGTCAGGCGCGCCAGATCGAGGCGGGTCGGGTGCCGTTAGGGACCTGGACTGCGGATGATTTCGTGCCGTCGATGTTGGCGCCGTTGCTGCACCTGTCGCCGCGGTCGATGGCGGCTCGGGTGGATGACGCCCGGCGGGTGGTCAACGACCTGCCGTTGACTCTGGCGGGGGCGTTGGCGGGTGAGGTCGAACCGTGGCGCGTGGCGGTGGTCGCGTCGGCGAGTGATCTGGTGGCGGCGGATCGGGTGGGGGAGTTCGAGACAGCGTTGTATGCCGTGCGGCCGGGTGCCCGTGACGGGGGCCTGGGTGATGCGGCGGCGGGAGCGTTACGGGCGCGGGCGGAACGGGTCGCCGCCCGGATCGACCCGGACAGTGCTGCAGCGCGCGTGGAGCGGGGCCGAGTCGAGCGGGAAGTCCGGATTCAGCCGGGTCTTTATCCCGGCACCACGTCATGGTCGGCGTTGGCGCCAGCGGGTCGGTCGGCTCAGGCGTGGGCCGCGGTCTGTGACCTGGCGGCTGACTACCGCCACGCGGACCCGGCGTTGACTGTCGCGCAGGCGCGGGCGGATGCGTTTCTGGACCTGATCCTCGCTCAAGCGCAGGTGTCCACCACCGTGGTCGTGACGCTCTCGGACGAAACCATCACCACAGGTGCGCTCACTGCGGGTAGCGGCTTGGCCGGCACCCTGGTCGGTGACGAAGTCACCCGCGTGTTGGCTGACCCGACCGTGCGGCTGCGCCTGGCCAGGGTGGATGGCGGGACGGGGGCGACGGCATACCTGTCCCAACAGACCTACCGCCCCGGACGCGAACTCGACCGGCTGGTCCGCGAGCGGGACGGGACCTGCCGGTTCCCCGGCTGCGCCGTCCCCGCCGCGCGGTGCGACATCGACCACGCGGTCGAGTTCCCTAGAGGCCCGACCGACCTGCGGAATCTGCATTGTTTGTGTCGGCGGCATCACGGGTTCAAACACCACGCCGGCTGGCGAGTCGACCTCGCATGGGACGGCACCCTCACCTGGACCAGCCCCACCGGACGTGACTACGTCACGTTCCCCACCGACCGTCGCGCCAACGCCGCCTGATCCCTAGTGTGGTGAGCATGTTCGCTGGACGAGGGAGCGCCTTCGGGGAAGTCCTCGGGGTCGCGATCACGTTGGTGCAGCCGGGTTGTGAGCACACCCTCCAAGAGCGGCGTCGCCAGTCACTGGCCTGTGCCCACCCGGAATCCGGAGCGCCGCCGCTGGACGTCGATCTCGACGCCGGGGTCGTCCGCATCTATCGCGCGCCGGTGAGCACCCCGCAAGAGTGAGGCGAGGTCGGGGTTGTCGGCGGATCGTGAGATCGTGGACGGCGGACCCAAGCCCGACGTGAAGGACCTCCGCGATGACTGCCGTTCCCCGCTCCACCCTCTGCAAGGGGGCTGCGGTGGTGGCGCGCGGCATACGGGAGCAGCCGCGGTGGTTCGGCGTCGCGGTGGTGGGTTCCGCGCTCTACGGGATCATGACCGGCGCCATGGCGTGGGTGATCGGGCGCCTCACGGCGACCGTCATCGGCCCAGCTGTCGCAGCCCGCGAAGTCACCGCCGGTCAGCTGTGGCAGATCGGCCTGACGATCTCCGCGGTGGTGCTGCTCAACGTCGCCGGCATCATCCTCAGGCGCGTGGGAGCCGGTTTTGCGATGTACGGCCTCGGGGCGGCATACCGGCAGCGGGTGACCCGCCAGTATCTGGAGCTACCGCTGCGGTGGCACCACAAGCACCCATCCGGGCAGTTGCTCTCGAACGCCAACGCCGACGTCGAGGCCACGTGGAACATCTTCGCGCCGCTGCCGATGGCTCTCGGCGTCATCGTCATGCTCATCTTCGGCACCGTGCAGATGGTCATCGTCGACCCTCTGTTGGCTGCGGTCGCCATGGTCGTCTTCCCGCTGCTCTTCGCGGCCAACGCGCTCTTCCAACGGCGGATGTCCCCCCAGGTGACCCGTGCCCAGCAACTGCGTGCCGACGTCTCCGAGGTTGCTCACGAGAGCTTTGAGGCCGCTCTCATCGTCAAGGCCCTCGGCCGGGAGGACCAGGAAGCCGCGCGTTTCGCCGCCGTGAGCCATGAGCTGCGGGACGCCAATATCGCCGTCGGGCGCACCCGGGGAACCTTCGACCCGGCCATCGAGTCCATCCCCACGATCGGCACTCTCGTCGTTATCGCCGTCGGGGCGTGGCAGGCCAGCCGAGGTCAGATCACGGCGGCCGAGGTCGTCCAGATCGCCTATCTCTTCTCGGTGTTGTCCTTCCCGGTGCGGGCGTTCGGCTGGGTGCTCGGCGAGGTGCCGCGCGCCGTGGTGGGCTGGGAGCGCGTGAATGCGGTGCTCCAGGCGACCGGCGCGATGGAGTTCGGGAGCGTGTCGCTGCCCCCGGGCACCGACGCTCTGCCGATCGCTGCCCGCAGCGTCGACTACGCCTACGAGGTCGAGAATCCCTCCGGAGCGACGGATAGGGCACCTGTGCTGCAGGGCGTCACCATCGACGTGTCGGCGGGCGGCACGACGGCGATCGTCGGCCCGACCGGATCGGGCAAGTCCACGCTGGCCGGCCTGTTGGTCCGTCTGGTCGACCCCGACACCGGGGTGGTCCTGGTCGACAGCGTTGATCTGCGACGCCTTCGCCACGGCGCCCTGGCGGAGGCGGCCGCCTTCGTCCCGCAGCAAGCCTTCCTCTTTGAGGACACTGTCCGCGGCAATGTCACCCTCGGTCTGCAGGTCAGTGACGACCAGGTCTGGCAGGCGCTGCGCATCGCCCGCGCCGACGGTTTTGTATCGGCACTGCCTGGGGGCCTCGACACCGTCGTCGGTGAGCGTGGGGCCAACCTCTCCGGAGGGCAACGCCAGCGCATCGCGCTCGCCCGAGCCATCGTTCGCAACCCCCGTCTGCTCATCCTCGACGACGCCACCTCGGCCATCGATCCGAGTGTGGAGCAGGAGATTCTCGCCGCCCTGCGTCGCGCCGCTGCCGGCACCACCGTCCTGGTCGTCGCCTCGCGGATGGCGACCATCGCGCTCGCCGACGACGTCGTTTTCCTCGCCGACGGTCGCGTCGTCGACCATGGACCACACGAGCAGCTCATCGAGCGCTGCCCGCCCTATGCCGACCTGGTGACCGCCTACGTCCGTGACGCGGCCGCGCGGGCCGAGACCCGGCACACCGATGCTCCGGAAAGCGCTGCGGAGGTGCCTGCATGAGCCGCAACTCTGCGGGCCCGATCGTCGACCACACCGGAATCGGCAGCGGCGCCGAGCTGTCGACCTGGGCCACGCTGCGCCGTGGCGCCGTGCTGTCACCGGAACTCACCCGCGGCATCTGGGTCACCATCGCCCTTGCCTTGCTGTCGACCCTCGGCCGCGTGCTCGTTCCGCTGGTCATCCAGCGCACCACCGACGAAGGACTGCTCGCCCCCGCGGGACCCGACCTCGGCCGGGTGTGGATGTGGGTCGGCATCGCCTTGGTCGGGGTGGTCGTCACGGCGTTCAGCGCGTATGCCGTCAACATCCGGCTCTTCACCTCCTCGGAGAACGGCCTCGCGGCATTGCGAATTCGTGCTTTCCGGCATATTCACGACCTGTCGATGCTCACCCAGAACACCGAACGCCGCGGCTCACTCGTCTCCCGGGTCACCTCCGACGTCGACACCATCTCGGCGTTCGTCCAGTTCGGCGGGTTGATGCTCGTCATCAGCATCGGGCAGATCACCCTCGCGACGCTGCTCATGGTGTGGTTCAGCCCATTGCTTGCGGCGGTCGTGTGGGCGTGTTTCGTGCCGCTGTTCTTCCTGATTCGCCACTTCCAAGGTGTCGTCGGGCGGGCCTACACGCGCGTGCGGGAGCGGGTCGGGCAGCTACTCGGCGCGATCGCGGAAGCCGTCGTCGGCGCCTCGACGATCCGCGCGTATGCCGTGCAGGAGCGCACCGCGGCGCGGATCGACGCGGCGATCGAGGCTCATCGCGCGGCCGCGGTGGGTGCTCAGGTGCGGGCGGTCGTCGCCTTCACCGCGGGCCAGTTCGTCTCGGGCTTGACGACGGCGATCGTGCTGGTCGTCGGCACCTGGATGGCGGTCAACGGGCGCCTCACGCTCGGTGAGCTGCTGGCCTTCCTGTTCCTGGTCAACCTCTTCACCATGCCCGTGCAACAGGCCACCGAGATCCTCAACGAGCTGCAGAATGCCGTCGCGGGATGGCGGCGGGTCATCGGGATCATCGACACACCCGCGGACATCGCTGACCCGGGAGAAGCCGGCGTCGACCTGCCGCGCGGGCCGATCACTGTCGATGTCGACCGAGTGACCTTCGCCTACCCCGGCGGCGAACCGGTCCTGCGGGATATCTCCTTGCACATCCCCCCTCGCGCTCGGATCGCCGTCGTGGGGGAGACCGGCTCGGGGAAGTCGACGCTGGCCAAGCTGCTCTCCCGGTTGGTCGACCCGGACCTGGGGCGCATTCAGCTCGACGGCGTCGACTTGCGTCGGGTGCGCTTCGACACGTTGCGTAGCCGAGTCGTGCTGGTGCCTCAAGAGGGCTTCCTCTTCGATGCGTCGCTGCTGGACAACCTGCGCTTCGGTCGCCCGGAGGCCGGTGAAGAGCTCATTCTGGACACCCTCGCCGAGCTCGGGCTCGATGACTGGGCGCGTTCGCTGCCACTGGGCTTGGCCACGCCAGTGGGGCAGCGCGGCGAGTCGCTGTCGGCGGGCGAGCGTCAGCTGGTGGCCCTGGTGCGGGCCTACCTGGCCAACCCCGACCTGCTCATCCTCGACGAGGCCACCTCGGCGGTCGATCCGGCCACCGAGGTCCGGGTTCAGCGGGCCATCGACGGACTCACCCGTGGCCGCACCTCGGTCGCCATCGCCCACCGCCTCTCGACTGCGGAGGCTGCCGACGAGGTCGTCGTCGTCGACCGAGGCCGCATCGTCGAGCGCGGTCCGCACCACATTCTGGTCCAGCAGGGCGGCGTGTATGCCGGGCTGCACGCGTCCTGGTCGGCGCAGCACGGCCACTGATTCCGGCGCCACATCGTCGGTGAGGATCAGGCCAGTGTGGGTGCCGCGGCAACGGTGACCGGCACCCAGCCCCTCACGGCGTTGATTAGCCACACCCGGTCGGACTTGGCAAGGTCGGCCCGGGTCACCACTTGCTCGATGACCTTGCGGCCGTCGACGCCGTCCTCCAGCACCTGGGCACGCAGCGTGCCAGGCAGCAGACCGCAGGACACCGGCGGGGTCACCAGGTCACCGTCGAGGTCAAGGACGAGGTTGCCGATGGTGAACTCGGTCAGCTCGCCGCGCTCGTTCCACAGCAGGGTGTCGAACACGTCCGGATCGGTCACCCGGCGGGTGTCGTAGACCGCTCTGCGGGTGGTCTTGTGGCGCAGCCACGGATCGCCGGACCACACGGGCGTCGTCGCCAGGGCGACCGTGACGGGCCGGAGGTGAGCGGACGGCATACCGAAGGGGGTGGACAGCGGAGTCGACTCCACCGAGAGCGCCCCGTCAGGTGCGAGCAGCAGCCGGACGCGCAGGGCGCTGCGATCCACCGCCTCCGGCTGGTCGCCCGTGGAACGGAGCAGCGCCTGTGCGGTAGCCCGGTCGAACCGTCGCCCGAACCATGCCGCGGATGCCGCCATCCGGTCCAGGTGTCGATCCTCCAGGACCACCGTGCCGCCCTCCCACCGGGCCGTCTCCATGAGGGCAAAGCTGCGCTGGGTCATGTCGAGCACGGCCGACTTGGCGAGTGCCTCGGCGTACTCGTCGGCCCCGTCGGAATCCCAGACGACCCCGCCCCCGACGTCATAGCGCGCCCGCCCGTCAGCCCGGTCGACGACCAGCGTGCGGATGGCCACGTTGAAGGCTGCAGAACCTCCCGGCCACACCACCCCGCTCGCGCCGCAGTAGACACCGCGGGGCCGGTCCTCGAAATCGCTGATGAGCTCCATGGTCCGGACTTTCGGTGCGCCGGTGATCGACCCGCAGGGGAAGAGGGCGCCGAAGAGGTCCGAGACGCCGACACCGCTGCGTCCTGCCCCGGTCACCGTCGAGGTCAGCTGCCACACCGTGGGATACGCCTCGACCTCGAAAAGGCTTGGGACAGAGACCGATCCCGGCTCGCTAACCCGCGCGACATCATTGCGGAGCAGGTCGACGATCATGAGGTTCTCGGCTCGATCCTTTCCGGAGGCGAGCAGATCGGCGGCCCGCTGGGCGTCGACGGCAGCGTCGCGCGACCGCGCCCGGGTGCCTTTCATTGGTCGGGTCACCACCGCCGTCCCGTCCCAGGTGAAGAAGAGTTCCGGCGAGACCGAGGCGACCGTATGCCGTCCGGTGTCGACATAACCGAACCACCCGTCGCGCTGCGCCCGGCGCAGATCGGCCCACGCACCAAGCGGATCGCCGTCGAACCGCGCCCGCAGCCGCATGGTGTGGTTGACCTGGTAGGTCTCCCCGCGGGCGATCGCCGCCCGGATGGCGGCGATCGAGGCGACGTAGTCCGCCTCGACCGTGCCTGGCTCCCACACCGAGCAGGCGTATGCCGTGGGTTCTCTCCAGTCGGCCGGAGGCAAGGGGGCGTCGTGGATCCCGAACCAGACCAGGGGCACTCCGGAGCCTCCGCGCACCCGCATGGCGGGGTCGAAGGCGGGGGCTGCTTCGTAGGAGACGAAGCCCACGGCATACCGGCCGGACCGGGCAGCGGCCTCGACCGCGAGCAACGCGGGCCTGACCTCTGGCACCGTCGCAGCCGAGATCACCGCCACCGGCGCGCCGAAACCCAGCCGCCCCGTGTGCCCGAGCGGCGCCCACGGGAAGTCCAGGTAGGCCTCCACGGCGGCCAAGGCTAGAGCACGGCACCCTCGGCGGACACCGCGCGGCCACCCCGCCATGGCCAGGCACAATGGCGGGGTGTCTGCCGCCGCGAATCCCACACCCGCAGCCGAACTGGACCCGACTCTCGCCGCACTCCTCAAGCGGGACGCTGATGGCCTGGTCGCCGCCGTCATTCAGGACGACGACAACGGTGCCGTCCTCATGCTCGGCTGGATGGACGACCAGGCGCTGGCTCGCACGCTGACGACCGGTCGGGTGACCTTCTGGTCCCGCTCGCGGCAGGAGTACTGGCGTAAGGGGGACACCTCGGGCCACGTGCAGTACGTGCGCTCGGTTGCCCTTGACTGCGACGGCGATGCCCTGCTGGTCCGGGTCGAACAGGTGGGAGCGGCCTGTCACACGGGAGATCGCACCTGTTTTGACGCTCGGCCGCTGTCGGCGGTCCAGGGCTCGGCGCCCGCGTCCGATGAACCAGATGGGCCCGCGGCATGACCGATCTGCACGCCGAACTCGACTGGGGCACCACCTGGCCCACGCTCCCCACCTTCGCCGAGTTGGCCCGCACCCGACGGGTCATCCCCGTGGTACGGCGGCTGCTCGCCGACGGTGAGACCCCGCTGGGGGTCTATCGCAAGCTCGCCAAGGGCGAACCCGGCACGTTCCTCCTGGAGTCCGCTGAGCATGGCGGAGTCTGGTCGCGCTACTCCATCGTCGGAGCTCGGGCTGCCGCGACGCTGACCGAGCGCGAGGGCCAGGCCCATTGGATCGGCACCCCGCCGGTCGGCGTCCCGACCGACGGCGACCCCACCGCCGCGCTGCGCGACACGGTCGCCATCCTCGCCACCGAGCGGGTCGACGGCCTGCCGCCGCTCACCGGAGGAATGGTCGGCGCGATCAGCTATGACGCCGTCCGTCGCTGGGAGCGGGTCCCCGACGGTGGACGTGACGAGCTGCACCTGCCCGAGCTCGCCATGGTGCTGGCCACCGACCTCGCCGTCCTCGACCACGCCGACGGGTCGGTGCTCCTGGTCGCCAATGCCGTCAACTACGACGCGACCGACGCCCGCCTGGAATGGGCCTACGCCGACGCTGTCGAGCGCCTCGACCGGATGGCCGCCGACCTCGACGCACCCGCCCCCTCGACGGTGGCCATCGTGCAGCCGGTCGAGCTCCCGGTGGCCTCCTCGCACACCCAGGAGGAGTTCCACGACATCGTCGAGCGGTGCAAGGAGGCGATCCGGGCCGGCGACGCCTTCCAGATCGTCGTGTCCCAGCGCTTGACGATTGACTGCCCGGCCGACTCGCTCGACGTCTACCGAGCGCTGCGGGCGTCCAACCCCAGCCCCTACATGTACTACCTGCGCCTGCCTCACCCGGACGGATCGGTCTACGACGTGGTGGGCTCCAGCCCGGAGGCGCTGATCAAGGTCACCGGCCGCCAGGCCATCACCCACCCCATCGCCGGCTCGCGCCCGCGCGGCAAGACTCCCGAGCAGGACGTCGAGCACGCCGACGACCTGGCAGCCGACCTCAAGGAACGCGCCGAGCACCTCATGCTCGTCGACCTGTCGCGCAACGACCTCCAACGTGTATGCCGTGCCGGCACCGTCGACACCGTCGAGTTCATGACCATTCGCCGCTACAGCCACATCATGCATCTGGAGTCCACCGTGGTCGGGCAGTTGCGGGAGGAGGCCACGGCATACGACGTCCTCGTGGCGACCTTCCCCGCGGGGACCCTCTCGGGCGCTCCGAAGCCGCGAGCCATGGCCCTGATCGACGAGTTCGAGGGGCTACGGCGAGGCCTCTATGGCGGGGTGGTCGGCTATGTCGACTTTGCCGGAGACATGGACATGGCAATCGCCATCCGGACCGCGCTGGTGCGGGAGGGAACGGCATACGTGCAGGCTGGCGCGGGGATCGTCGCCGACTCGGTGCCGCAACTCGAGTACGAGGAGTGCCACCACAAGGCGGCCGCCGTGCTTCGCGCCGTCGGCGCCGCTGCCGGGATGCGCTCGGCCCACACCACTGCAGGGGGTATGCCGTGACCAAGCGGCTCGCGCTGGCGATCGTGGCCGTCCCCCTGGCCGTATTCTTGGCCAGCTCGGGGGCCACGTGGGCCACCGGGTCGTCAGCCGATCCAGTGCTGGGTTCGGCGCTCGTCGGGGTGACGGGCACCCAGGGTGCGCCGGCAGCGGTCGCCCTGGCGTTGGTGGTCGCCGCAGCCCTGGTGGCGCTGGCGACGGGCGGGAGGGGGATCCGTCCGGTAGCCGGCGTCGCGCTGGTGGTGGCAGCGTGCGGTGTGATGATCCTCGCAGCCCGCGTCGTCCTCGCCCCAGGGGCCGCGGTCGGACGCCGAGCAGCCGAACTCACCGGCCAGACCGAAGCCGTCGGCGCCACCGGCAGTGCGACGCTCCTGGGCTGGCTGGCCCTGCTGAGCACGCTCGCCGCAGCCGTGGGCGGCTTGGCCACCGCGCGCGCGGCGCTGACCTGGTCCGGGTTGTCGGGCCGCTTCGAGCGCGATCCGGCGGCCCAGGCCGGGCCGGCCGGGGCCGCGCGATCGGCCTGGGACGCTCTCTCGGAGGGACACGACCCGACGACGGGGGAGCCAACCACCACCCCGGTCGACGGACCTGCCACAATGTCCTCACCAGATGAGGAGCCGCCCGCCGGCGGTCGTTGAAGGAGATCGATCGATGGCTGACAACACTCACCACGACAACCACGGCCAGAGCACGGCTGCGTGGACGGCTGTGGCCATCCTGCTCGTCGCGGCCATCGTCATGTCGTGGGCCGTCGTCGTGGCCAGCAAACCGCTGTTCATCATCGGAGCCGTCATCGCCGTTGCCGGAGTCGTCGCGGGCAAGGTGCTGGCGATGGCTGGCTACGGCGTCGACAAGAGCGCTGCCCACAAGTAGTCCGACGCACAGAACGGCTCCGGCGGGCTTCCGCCGGAGCCCTGTCGTGTCATCACGCGGGACCCAAAGAGCCTCGCTGCGCCGACCTCGAACCCGTCGATCCCGCGGCGGCGCGCCCGAAGTTCCCCCATTGCCCAGCCCCGTCTGGTTAGGCTGACTCAACGTCGCATCCGTTCATTGGCCTTCGCGCCATCATCGAGGGAGCCCTCATGTCCTATGGAACTCCGCCTCCGCCCCCGCCGCCTCCCCCCGGCGGTGGCTATGGCGCACCCCCGCCCCCGCCGCCTGGTGGCGGCTACGGTGCCCCGCCTCCGCCGCCCGGCGGTGGCTATGGCGCCCCGCCTCCGCCGCCCGGCGGTGGCTATGGCGCCCCGCCGCCGCCCCCCGGTGACGGCAGCTACGGTATGCCGGCCTACGGCGCTGGTGCCGCCGGGCAGCTCGCTCAGTGGCCCGCGCGCGCGCTGGGCTACATCGTCGACTACGCCCTGACCATTCCGGGCTCGATCCTCTACTTCGTGGGGATGCCCAAGACCACCGTGGTCACCATCAACGGGCAGTCCACCACCTCGACCAGTGGCGGCAATGTCGTCTTGCTGCTTCTCGGCTTCATCCTCCTGCTCGGAGTCTGGGTCTGGAACCGCGGGATGAAGGGCGGCCAGGGTCAGACCATCGGCCGCAAGATGGCCGGCGTCTCCCTGGTCGACGCCCAGGGTCAGCCCCTCGGCACCGGCAAGGCGCTGCTGCGCGACGTCGCGCACATCGTCGACTCCATCATCTGTGGTCTCCCGATCGGCTGGCTCGCCCCGCTCTGGGACGCCAAGCGCCAGACCTGGGCCGACAAGATCCTCAACACCTACGTGGTCACCGTTCCCAAGTGAGCCGATGACCCATCCCGAGCACGAACAGCGAGCCGACCTCCAGCCGGAGGTCGGCTCGCTGCCGCATCGGCCCTGGTGGCGGTCGCCCCGCACGCTGCTGGCCGCGGGAGTGGCGGCCGGGACGGCATACGTGTATCTCGTCGACCCGAGCCAGTCTGGTCGCTACCTGCCTTGCCCCTTCCTCACCCTTACCGGTGCCTACTGCCCGGGATGCGGGGGACTGCGGTCGATGCACGCACTGCTGCACGGCGATCTCGCCGAGTCGCTGGCGCGGCATCCGTTCGTCGCGCCGGGGCTCCTGCTCGCGGCCGTCCTGCTCGTGCTCTGGTGGGTGCGCGGTCGGCCTCGGCTGCGCGTCAATTCGTCCGGGTGGGGAATGCGGCTCGCGCTCGCCTTCCTCGCCGCGTTCTGGGTGCTGCGCAATCTCCCGGGCTGGGACTGGCTTTCCCCGGTCTGAGCCTCACCACGTAGATTGGGCGAGTGCCCCCTACCGCCACCGTCCTGGACGGCATCATCGCCGGCGTGCGCGCCGACCTGACCGTACGTCAGGCAGCGCTGTCCTGGGCCGCGCTAGAGGACCAGGCGGCCGACCAGTCACCCGCGCTCGACGCCGAGGCCGCGCTGCGGCGCGCCACGGGCACGGCAGTGATCGCCGAGGTCAAGCGAGCGAGCCCCAGCAAGGGAGCCCTCGCGGACATACCCGACCCGGCCGCGCTCGCGACCTCGTATGCCGTGGGCGGCGCCACCGCGATCAGCGTCCTCACCGAGCAGCGGCGATTCGGGGGGAGTCTGGCCGACCTCGCCGCAGTGCGGGCTGCTGTGCCAACTCCGTTGTTGCGCAAGGACTTCATGGTCGAGCCCTATCAAGTCCTGGAGGCCCGGGCGTTTGGTGCCGACCTCATCCTGCTCATCGTCGCTGCGCTGACTGATGCCGAACTCGTCGCGATGCGCGAGCAGGCCGAGGCCCTCGGGATGACCGCCCTGGTCGAGGTGCACGACGAGGACGAGGTGCGTCGTGCCGTCGCCACCGGGGCGCGGGTCGTCGGGGTCAACGCCCGAAACCTCAAAACCTTGGAGGTGGACCGGTCGGTCTTCGCGCGGCTCCGTCCGCTCATCCCCACCGGGGCTGTGGCCGTGGCCGAGTCGGGCATCCGAGGGGTGGCGGACGTGCAGGCCTATGCCGATGCTGGGGCCGATGCCGTCCTCGTGGGCGAGGCCTTGGTGACCGGGGGCGACCCGGCCGGGGAGGTCGCGCGATTCGCCGCGGTGCGCGCCGTCACTGGCAGCGCAGGCGAGCGGCACGGCATACCCACTGATCGTGGCACCGAGGAGAAGGGGAGTGGCCGATGACGGCCCAACCGGGGATCGGCCGGTTCGGTGACTTCGGCGGGCGCTATGTCCCCGAAGCCCTCATCCCGGCGCTGGAGCAACTCGACGAGGTGCGCCGCAAGGCCATGGTCGACCCGGAGTTCGTCGGCGAGCTCGACCGGCTGCACCGCACCTACACCGGCCGGCCCTCGATCATCACCGAGGTGCCGCGGTTCGCCGAGCACTGCGGCGGTGCACGGGTCATCCTCAAGCGCGAGGACCTCAACCACACCGGCTCACACAAGATCAACAACGTGTTGGGTCAGGCGCTGCTCACCAAGCGGATGGGCAAGCGGCGGGTCATCGCCGAGACCGGCGCCGGTCAGCACGGGGTCGCGACGGCAACGGCCGCGGCGCTGCTCGGCTTGGAGTGCGTCGTCTACATGGGCAAGGTCGACACCGAGCGGCAGGCCCTCAACGTCGCGCGGATGCGGCTGCTCGGCGCCGAGGTCGTCGCGGTGACCAACGGCAGCCAGACCCTCAAGGATGCGGTCAACGAGGCGCTGCGGGACTGGGTGGCCAATGTCGATGACACCCACTACGTGCTCGGCACGGTCACCGGGCCCTACCCCTTCCCCGAGATGGTGCGCGACTTCCACCGCGTCATCGGTGTCGAAGCACGGGCCCAGGTGCTCGACCTCGTCGGACGCCTGCCCGATGCCGTGATCGCTTGTGTCGGAGGCGGATCCAACGCGATGGGCATCTTCCACCGCTTCCTCGACGACGCGAGTGTGCGCCTCGTCGGGGTGGAAGCCGGTGGCGACGGAGTCGAATCCGGGCGGCACGCGGCCCGCTTCTCCGGCGGCAGCCGGGGGGTGCTGCATGGGGCGGCGACCTACGTGCTCCAGGACGATGACGGCCAGACCATCGAATCTCATTCTGTGTCAGCGGGATTGGACTACCCGAGCGTCGGTCCCGAGCATGCCCACCTCTTCGAGATCGGACGCGCCGAGTACCGCTCGGCGACCGACGACGAAGCGATGGAGGCGTTCCGACTGCTCAGTCGCACGGAGGGCATCCTGCCGGCCATCGAGTCGGCACACGCCCTCGCCGGCGCCATGGAGCTCGGCCGCGAACTCGGACCGGACGCCGTGCTGCTCGTGTCGCTCTCCGGTCGCGGTGACAAAGACGTGCACACCGCAGCCCGCTGGTTCGGGCTGCTCGACGACCAGGCAGGTATGCCGTGACCGCCGCTGCCGCGCCCGGCCGGACGCTCGGGTCCCAGATCCTCGCGGGTTGCCGCGAGGAGGGCCGGGCCGCACTGATCGGCTACCTGCCGGTCGGCTATCCCACCGTGCCGGAAAGCATCGCCGCGATGGAGGCCCTCATCGAGGGCGGCATCGACATCGTCGAGGTCGGTGTGCCCTACAGCGACCCGCTCATGGACGGGCCGCTCATCCAGCGGGCCACCGAACGCGCGCTCGACCAGGGTTGCCAGGTCGACGACGTCTTCACCGCGGTGCGCGCGGTCGCGGACGCCGGGAGCACGGCATACGTCATGACATATTGGAACCTCGTCCTGCGCCGTGGGGTGGAGCGCTTCGCGGCCGACCTCGCCGGCGCCGGGGGTAGCGGACTCATCACCCCCGACCTCATTCCCGACGAGGCCGGCGAGTGGATCGAGGCGTCCGACCGCCATGGGCTGGACCGCGTTTTCCTCATCGCCCCCTCCTCGACTCGGGAACGCCTCACGGTGGCGACAGCGGCCTGCCGGGGGTTCGTGTATGCCGCGTCCACGATGGGTGTGACCGGCACACGGGATTCCGTCGGTTCGGCGGCTGCGCAGGTCGTCGAGCACGCGCGTGAGGTCACCGACCTGCCGCTGTGTGTCGGACTTGGGGTCTCGACGCGAGCTCAGGCGGCCGAAGTCGCCGGCTATGCCGACGGGGTTATCGTGGGCTCGGCGCTGGTTCGGGCCCTCGGAGAAGGCGGTCCGGCGGCCGTCCGGGCGCTCACCGCCGAGCTGGCTGCCGGCGTGCGGGAGGGCCGTCGGTGACGCGCGAGCGTCGCCTGGACCTGCTGGGCACGCTGCTGCGGTTGGTGCTCGGGGGCGTCTTGCTCGTCGCCGGCGCGCTCAAGGTGACCAACCTGGGCGCCTCCGCGCTGGCGGTGCGGGCCTACCAACTGTTGCCCTACGACCTGGCCGGTTATGTCGGCTATGCCCTGCCCGTGGTCGAGATCATCGTCGGGCTCTTGCTCATCCTCGGCTTGTTCACCCGGGCGGCGGCTGTCCTCGGCGGGCTCCTGATGCTCGCGTTCGTCATCGGGATCTGCTGGGCCTGGGCCAAGGGCCTGTCGATCGACTGCGGCTGCTTCGGAGGTGGCGGCGAGATCTCCTCGGGCCGCACGGCATACCCGCTGGATTTCGCCCGTGATCTGGTGCTGCTGCTGGCAGCCGGCTGGTTAGTGCGCCGCCCCGCGACGGCCTACGCGCTGGACGCCCGCCTCTGAGCCCCGGCGGCATAGTGGACAATGGCCGGTATGCCGCGCCCTGACGCCACCGACAAGCTCGCCGCCACCGCCCCTGCGCAGACCAACCGACTCATCGTCGGTGGCCTGGTCGCCATCCTCACCTTGGGCGCGATCTTCGCGGCGATCTTCCTCGGGATCAACAACAGCTCCAAGAACTCCAGCACGCCCGCGGCCTCTGGCGCCGGGAGCGTCGCGACGGCGTCGACGGCGACTCCGAAGGGCGCCACCGAGTTCGGCGGCCCCATGGTCGTCAACCCGGATGCTCCCGCCAACGTCCCCGTGGTGGACATCTTCGAAGACCCGCAGTGCCCCATCTGCGCGCAGTTCGAGCAGATCTACGGTCCGATCGTCAAGGGTCTGGTGCAGACCAATGGCGCCAAGCTCGTCGTGCACACGATGACCTTCCTGGACACCAACCTCAAGAACGACTCGTCGGTGCGGGCTGCCAACGGCGCCTTCTGCGCCGCCGACCAGGGCAAGTTCTACGAGTACATGTCCCAGGTCTACGCCAACCAGCCCGCCAAGGAAGGCACCGGCTACACCGACGACCAACTGGCCGCATTCGCCCTCAAGGCGGGGGTCGCCGACCAGCAGGCCTGGGCCACCTGCCAGGCCACGCTGAAGTACAAGGCACACACGCTGGCCCTGGAGACCAACACCGAGAAGAGCGGCGTCACCGGCACCCCCACCGTCAAGGTCGCCGGTCAGACCATCAAGCTCACCGGCAACGCAACCGACATCACGGACGCCGTCAAGGCAGCCACGAAGTGACGCAAGCCATCGCCGGGGTCGTCGCCCTGGCCTGGCCGGGGGAGATCCCCAGTCCCTCGACGGGAGTCTGGTACCTCGGTCCGTTCCCCATCCGGGGATATGCGATGTCGATCCTCGCCGGCATCGTCGTCGCTGTCTGGATCACCCAGCGCCGACTGACGGCCCGCGGCGACACCCGGGGAGTGGTGCTCGACATTGCGGCCTGGGCGGTGCCCTTCGGCATTCTCGGCGGCCGGATCTATCACGTCATCACCACCCCGCAGCCCTACTTCGGCGAGGGCGGCAACCCCTGGGCTGCGTTCAAGATCTGGGAGGGCGGGCTCGGCATCTGGGGTGCGGTGGCGCTCGGGGTCGTCGGTGCGTGGATCGGCGCCCGCCGCGCGGGGGTGCCGCTGCTCATGTTCCTCGACGCGGCCGCCCCGGGGTATGCCGTGGCGCAGGCCCTCGGGCGGTTCGGCAACTGGTTCAACAACGAGATCTACGGCCCCCCGACCGACCTGCCGTGGGGGCTGCGGATCTACCAGTGGGACCAGGCCGCCGGCCATGCCCTACGCGACGCGTCGGGGGAGCCCATCGTCAAGGGGGTTTTCCACCCGACCTTCCTCTACGAGGCACTGTGGTGCCTGGCCCTGGCGGCGGTTCTTGTGTGGTGGGATCGGCGCTCGCGTCCGGCCCTGGGTCAGGTGTTCGCCGGCGTCATCGGTGGCTACTCCCTGGGGCGCTTCTTCATCGAATTGATGCGCACCGACGACGCCAACCGGATCCTCGGCCTGCGGGTCAACACGTGGATGTCGGCCTTCATCATCCTGGTGAGCGTCGTGATGTTCCTCCGCTGTGGAAGGCGGGATGCGCCACGTGAGCTGACGCCTGTCGAGACGGCGACGTCTCGGCATACGGAATGACGCGTATCACAGTTTAGGACGGGTGGGGTCCCCGCTATCCTGGGTCGGCTGGCCATCGCCGTCCAGTTTGTGTCGACCTCTGCCCATCTGGGCACCTACTCGTCAGGACGGTGAGGCTGCATGTCGCGTGCGCGCATCCCCTTCTCGGCTCAACCCGACAGCACCGGTCTTTACCACCGGGAGCTCGAGCGGGACGCCTGTGGTGTCGCCATGGTCGCGACGCTGCGTGGGAGCGCCGGTCACGACATCGTGCAGCTCGGTCTCACCGCCCTGAAGAACCTCGACCACCGCGGCGCCACCGGCTCGGACCCCTTGGTCGGCGACGGGGCCGGCATCCTCACCCAGGTGCCCGACCGGTTCTTCCGCGAGATCCTCGACTTCCCCCTCCCGCCGGTTGGGACGTTTGCCGTCGGCGCGGCATACCTGCCTGTGCCGTTGCCGGCGCGCTCGGTCGCGATTGCGCGGATCGAGGCCATCGCCGCTCAGGAGGGCATGACCGTCATCGGTTGGCGCGACGTGCCGGTCAGCGGCGAGATCGTGGGGGAGAGCGCGCGCGCCTGTATGCCGCATTTCGCCCAGGTCTTCTTGACCGCCGACGGTGGGCAGACCGGGATGGAGTTGGAGCGGCTCGCCTTCTGCGTGCGCAAGCGCGCTGAGCGTGAGGTCGAGGTCTACTTCCCGTCGCTGTCGGCACGGACTCTGGTCTACAAGGGCATGCTGACGACGACCCAGTTGGAGCCGTTCTTCCCCGACCTCTCGCACGAGGCCTTCGAGACCGAGTTGGCGCTGGTGCACTCGCGGTTCTCGACCAACACCTTCCCGTCGTGGCCGCTGGCCCACCCCTATCGGCTCATCGCCCACAACGGCGAGATCAACACCGTCAAGGGCAACCGCAACTGGATGCGGGCCCGCGAGTCGATGCTCTCCTCCGACCTCATCCCCGGTGACTTGCACCGGCTGTTCCCGGTCTGCACGCCGGGTGCGTCCGACTCGGCGTCTTTCGACGAGGTGCTCGAACTGTTGCACCTCGGCGGACGGTCGCTGCCGCACGCCGTGTTGATGATGATCCCGGAGGCCTGGGAGAACCACGCCGAGATGGACCCGGCCCGGCGGGCGTTCTACGAGTACCACTCGACGCTCATGGAGCCCTGGGACGGGCCGGCCTGTGTGACCTTCACCGATGGCACCCTCATCGGCGCCGTGCTCGACCGCAACGGGCTGCGCCCGGGACGCTACTCGGTGACTGACGACGGCCTGGTGGTGTTGGCCTCGGAGACCGGCGTCCTCGAACTCGACCCGGCGCGGGTCGTGCGCAAAGGGCGGCTGCAGCCAGGCCGGATGTTCCTCGTCGACACCGAGGCCGGGCGCATCGTCCGCGACGACGAGATCAAGGCCGAACTCGCAGCGGCCCAGCCCTACGAGGAGTGGATGCACGCGGGTCGGATCCGCCTGGCCGATCTGCCCGACCGTGAGCACATCGTCCACACCGCCAAGTCGGTCGCCCGGCGTCAGCAGACGTTCGGTTACACCCAGGAGGAACTGCGCGTCGTGCTTTCGCCGATGGCGCGGACCGGTGGTGAGCCCCTCGGATCGATGGGAACGGACAGCCCCATCGCGGTGCTCTCAGCCAAGCCGCGGCTGCTGTTCGACTACTTCACCCAACTGTTTGCCCAGGTCACCAACCCGCCGTTGGACGCCATCCGCGAGGAACTCGTCACCTCGCTCGGCACGGTCATCGGGCCTGAAGGCAACCTGCTGGAGGACACCCCGACCCACGCCCGCAAGGTCGTGCTCAAGTTCCCGGTCATCGACAACGACGAGTTGGCCAAGATCGTCCACATCAACGCCGACGGTGACCTGCCGGGTTATGCCACTCACGTCGTCCGCGGGCTGTATGACGTGTCCGGGGGCGCCGCGGCGATGGAGGCGCGCATCGAGGTGCTGTGCGCCGAGGTGTCGGCCGCCATCGCTCGTGGGGTGAAGTTCGTCGTGCTGTCCGACCGCGACTCGGGCCGCGACCTGGCGCCGATTCCATCGCTGCTCATGACGGCCGCCGTGCACCACCACTTGATCCGCGAGAAGACGCGCACCCAAGTTGGTCTCATCGTCGAGGCCGGCGACGTGCGCGAGGTCCACCACGTGGCCCTGTTGGTGGGCTACGGTGCGGCCGCAGTCAACCCCTACCTCGCCATGGAGTCCGTGGAGGAACTCGTGCGCTCCGGCGCGCTACCCGGCGTCACCGCCGAGAAGGGCGTCGCCAACCTCATCAAGGCCCTGGGCAAGGGCGTGCTCAAGGTGATGTCCAAGATGGGCATCTCCACCGTGGCCTCCTACACCGGCGCTCAGGTCTTCGAGGCCATCGGCCTGTCGCAGGAGGTCGTCGACCGCTACTTCACCGGCACGATCAGCCAGCTTGGTGGCGTCGGCCTGGACGTCATCGCCGGAGAAGTCGCCGCCCGACACGCGGTGGCTTACCCGCTCGAAGGCGTCCACCCGGCCCACCGCACCCTGTGGGTCGGCGGCGAATACCAGTGGCGGCGTGAGGGCGAGCCGCACCTGTTCGACCCCGATACGGTCTTCCGGCTGCAGCACTCCACCCGTCAGCGGCGTTACGACATCTTCAAGGAGTACACCGCCCGGGTCGACGAGCAGTCCCAGCGGCTGATGACGCTGCGTGGGCTCTTCCGCTTCGCCGGTCCCGAGGTGACCGGACGAGAGCCGATCTCGGTCGAGGACGTCGAACCCATCAGCGAGATCGTCAAGCGCTTCTCGACCGGTGCGATGAGCTATGGCTCGATCAGCAAGGAAGCCCACGAGACCCTCGCGATCGCGATGAACCGGCTGGGCGGCAAGTCCAACACCGGCGAGGGTGGCGAGGACGAGGAGCGGCTGCTGGACCCGGCGCGACGCTCGTCGATCAAGCAGGTGGCCTCCGGGCGCTTCGGGGTGACCAGCCTCTACCTCACCGAATCCGACGACATCCAGATCAAGATGGCCCAGGGCGCCAAGCCCGGTGAAGGTGGCCAGCTGCCGGGCAACAAGGTCTACCCGTGGGTGGCCAAGACCCGTCACTCGACGCCTGGCGTGGGTCTGATCAGCCCCCCGCCGCACCACGACATCTACTCGATCGAAGACCTCGCCCAGCTCATCCACGACCTGAAGAACGCCAACCCCCAAGCCCGGATCCACGTCAAGCTGGTCTCCGAGATCGGAGTGGGCACGGTCGCCGCGGGTGTCGCCAAAGCCCACGCGGACGTCGTGCTGGTATCGGGTCACGACGGTGGCACCGGCGCATCGCCGCTCACCTCGCTCAAGCACGCCGGGGCGCCGTGGGAGCTCGGTCTGGCCGAGACCCAACAGACCCTGCGGATCAACGGCCTGCGCGACCGGATCGTCGTCCAGACGGATGGACAACTGAAGACCGGCCGCGATGTCGTCATCGCCGCGTTGCTCGGCGCCGAAGAGTTCGGCTTCGCTACCGCTCCGCTGGTGGTCAGTGGCTGCATCATGATGCGGGTATGCCACCTGGACACCTGCCCGGTGGGCGTCGCGACCCAGAACCCCGAGCTACGCGCCCGCTTCTCGGGTAAGCCGGAGTTCGTCGAGACCTTCTTCGAGTACATCGCCCAGGAGGTACGCGAGCTGCTGGCCGAGCTGGGCTTCCACAGCCTGCAGGAGGCCATTGGCCACACCCGCTCGTTGCTCACCGATGACGCGATCGAGCACTGGAAGGCCTCCGGGCTGGACCTGTCCCCGATCCTCGCCGAGGTGACCGACCCGACCGGCGGGACGGCATACCAGTCCATCGCGCAGGAGCACGGGCTGGAGAAGGCCCTGGATCACCAACTCATTGCTGCCGCTGCGCCGGCACTCGAGGGAGCCGAGGCGGTGCGCAGCCAGTTCGCGGTGCGCAACGTCAACCGCACTGTGGGCACCATGCTGGGGCACGAGGTGACCAAGCGCTACCCCCGAGGGCTGCCGGACGGCACCGTCGCCGTCGATTTCACCGGCTCGGGTGGACAGTCCTTCGGCGCCTTCCTGCCTGTTGGCGTCACCCTCACCCTGTGGGGCGACAGCAACGACTATGTCGGCAAGGGTCTGTCCGGCGGTCGGGTCATCGTCCGGCCGGACCGCAAAGCGCCGCTCATCGCAGAGGAAAACGTCATCGCCGGCAATGTCGTCGGCTACGGCGCGACCAGCGGTGAGGTGTTCCTGCGTGGGCGCGCCGGCGAGCGGTTCTGCGTGCGCAACTCCGGAGCCACGGCTGTCGTCGAGGGAGTCGGCGACCACGGCTGCGAATACATGACCGGCGGCACCGTCATGGTCCTCGGTACGACCGGCCGCAACTTCGCGGCGGGGATGTCCGGCGGTGTGGCCTATGTCCTCGATCTCGTGCCGGAGTTGGTCAACCCCGAGCTGGTCGACCTGATGCCGTTGCGAGACAACGACATTGACGTCGTGAAGGGCCTCCTTGAGAGCCACCACCGGTGGACCGACTCGGCGGTCGCCCAACGACTGCTGTCCGACTGGGATGCCGCAGTCGGCCGATTCACGCTGGTGCTGCCGCGTGACTACCAACGCGTCCTCGACGTGCGTGCTCAAGCCCAGATCGAGGGTCTGGACGTCGACGGCACCGAGGTCTGGAACCGGATCATGGAGGCTTCCCGTGGCTGACCCCCAAGGCTTTCTCACCGTCCGCCAGCGTGAGCTGCCCGCCCGGCGGCCCGTGCCGGTCCGGCTGCGCGACTGGCGCGAGGTCTACGAAGCGCAGGTCCTCGGCCAACTCCAGCGCCAAGCCGGCCGCTGCATGGACTGCGGAATCCCGTTCTGTCACAGCGGTTGTCCGCTTGGCAACCTCATTCCGGAGTGGAACGACCTCACCTGGAAGGGGCAGTGGTCGCCCGCGATGGAGCGGCTGCATGCCACGAACAACTTCCCGGAGTTCACCGGCCGGCTGTGCCCCGCTCCCTGCGAGACGGCCTGCGTGCTGGGGATCAACCAGCCGGCAGTGACCATCAAGCAGGTCGAGGTGACCATCGTCGAGGAGGGCTTCGCCCACGGGTTCGTGGCGCCCCAGCCTCCCGAGCGGCTCTCCGGCAAGACCGTGGCCGTGGTCGGCTCCGGCCCGGCCGGCCTCGCTGCGGCCCAACAGCTCACCCGAGCCGGTCACACCGTCGCGGTCTACGAGCGGGCCGACAAGCCCGGAGGTCTGCTGCGCTACGGCATACCCGAGTTCAAGATGGAGAAGGCGATCCTGGACCGTCGCATCGCCCAGATGGAGGCCGAGGGCACCCGGTTCCGCTGCGGCGTCGATGTGGGCGGAGAGATCACCGGTCAGCAGCTACGCACCCGCTTCGACGCGGTCGTGCTGGCGATGGGAGCGACCGTCCCACGCGACCTGCCGGTGCCGGGCCGAGAATTCGCCGGAGTCCACCAGGCCATGGAGTATCTCCCGCAGGGCAACCGGGCTGCGCTCGGGGAGAGCGTCGAGGGTCAGATCCTGGCGACCGACAAGGACGTCATCGTCATCGGCGGTGGCGACACCGGTGCCGACTGCATCGGCACCGCGTTGCGTCAGGGGGCCCGTTCGGTGACCTCGCTGGAGATCATGCCGCGGCCCTCGGACGAGCGCCCGGCCGCGCAGCCGTGGCCGACCTACCCGATGATCTACCGCGTCGCCAGCGCCCACGAAGAGGGCGGGGAGCGCGTGTATGCCGTGTCGACGACCGAGATCCTCGGCGACGGCGAGGGCCGGGTGCGTGCGCTGCGTCTGGTCGAGGTGTCGTTCCAGAACGGTCGATTCGAACCGGTTCCCGGCAGCGAGCGGGAGCTGCCCGCGCAGCTCATCCTGCTGGCCATGGGCTTCCTGGGTCCGCAGCAGACGGGTTTGCTGGACCAACTCGAGGTCGAGCGCGATGCTCGCACCAACGTCGCCCGAGACGGTGCCTACATGTCATCGGTGCCCGGCGTCTTTGTCGCAGGAGACGCGGGCCGGGGTCAGTCGCTCATCGTCTGGGCGATCGCCGAGGGGCGAGCCGCCGCACACGAGGTCGACCGGTGGCTGATGGGGTCCAGCCAGCTTCCGCGACCGATCAACCCCACCGACCGACCGCTCACCATCTGACCAGACGCCGGCCAGCCCAGGTATTTGGGCGGGCCGGCGTCGACACCTAGGGTTGTGCCTCATGCGCCGCGCTAAAATCGTTTGCACCCTGGGTCCCGCCACGTCGACTCCCACGCGGATCCGCGAGCTCATCGTCGCGGGGATGGACATCGCGCGGCTCAACCTCTCCCACGGTGAGTACTCCGCACATGAGAAGGTCTACCGAGCAGTCCGCCAGGCCAGCGACGCCACCGGCCACGCCGTCGGAATCCTCGTGGACCTGCAGGGCCCGAAGATCCGCACCGGACGGTTCGCCGACGGGCCGGTGATGTTGCAGGTGGGCGACCGGTTCACCATCACCACCGACGACATTCTCGGTGACCAGCATCGGGTGTCGACGACCTTCAAGGGCATGCCCGGCGACGTTCGGTCCGGGGACCTGTTGCTCGTCGATGATGGCAAGGTCACCCTGCGCGCGGTCGAGGTGACCGATACCGACATCGTCACCGAGGTCATCGAGGGCGGGGCCGTCTCCAACAACAAGGGCATCAACCTGCCCGGGGTGGCCGTGAGTGTCCCCGCCCTGTCGGAGAAGGACAAGGAGGACCTGCGCTGGGCGCTGCGGCTGCGCGCCGACATGATCGCGCTGTCCTTCGTGCGCTCCGCCTCCGATATCGAAGACGTGCACGCGATCATGGACGAGGTCGGCGTGCGCTTGCCCGTGATCGCCAAGATCGAGAAGCCGCAAGCCGTCGAGAATCTCTCCGAGATCCTCGACGTCTTCGACGGCCTCATGGTCGCCCGCGGAGACCTCGGGGTGGAACTGCCATTGGAGCAGGTCCCGCTCGTGCAGAAGCGAGCCGTCGAACTCGCCCGCAACCGCGCCAAGCCGGTCATCGTCGCCACACAGGTGCTGGAGTCCATGGTCGAAAACTCTCGACCGACTCGCGCCGAGGCCAGCGATGCCGCCAACGCGGTCCTCGACGGGGCAGACGCGGTCATGCTGTCGGGGGAAACCAGCGTCGGGGCCTGGCCGATCGACGCCGTCCGCACCCTGGCCCGCATCATCGAGAACACCGAGGAGCACGGCCTGGAGCGCCTGGGCAGCCTCACCGGCTCCCCGCGCACCATCGGCGGGGCGGTGACCCTTGCGGCATACGAGGTCGGCGACCTCATCAATGCCAAGTACCTCGTGACGTTCACGGCCTCGGGAGACTCCGCCAAGCGGTTGGCGCGCTTCCGGTCCAAGATCCCCATGCTGGCCTTCACCTCCAACCCCGCGACCCGCAGCCAACTCGCGCTGGTGTGGGGGATCGAGACCTACCTCGGCCCCGCGGTGGCGCACACCGACGAGATGGCCGCCCAGGTCGAGGCGAGCCTGGTCGCGGAAGGCCGTTGCGTGCAGGGCGACCTCATCGTCATGGTGGCCGGGTCGCCCCCCGGCATCCCTGGATCGACCAACATGATGCGCGTGCTGCGCGTTGGTGGTCCTGGCGACAACGCCAATCCCGCTCTCTACCACTCGGATTGATCACCTTCAGGCGGTGGTGAGGGCGCACGGCATACCGGAGTTCGGGCGCAAGGCACGAGCTTGGGTATGCTGTGCACCGCACCTCGCCGGGGTGGTGGAATGGCAGACACGGGGCACTCAAAATGCTCTGATCGAAAGGTCGTGCGGGTTCAAGTCCCGCTCCCGGCACTGTGGTCTGGAACCAGGCTGTCTGCATAGTGACGCCGACGGTTGTCCGCGGCCGCGCGCCACTAGGCTGCGTGCATGACCAAGCAGTCCCTGTCCGGGACGAATGCCGTGCCGCTGCGCATTGTCGTCGCGGAGGACGAAGCCATCATCCGGTTGGATCTGTGTGAAATGCTCGCCGAGGCGGGCTACGAGGTCGTCGGACAGGCCGGCGATGGCCAGCAGGCGGTTGACCTCACTCGCGAGCTGCGTCCTGACCTGGTCCTCATGGACGTCAAGATGCCGGTCATGGACGGCATCACCGCCGCTGAGACGATCGGAGCCGATGGGTTGGCGCCGGTGGTCATGCTGACGGCGTTCAGCCAGCGCGAGTTGGTCGAGCGCGCTCGTGACGCAGGGGTCATGGCGTACGTCGTCAAGCCGTTCACCATCGCCGACCTCACCCCCGCGATCGAGGTCGCGAGCAGCCGCTGGAGCCAACTGAAGTCCCTGGAAGGCGAGATCGCCGACCTGGCCGACCGCTTGGAGACCCGCAAGCTCGTCGACCGGGCCAAGGGCCTGCTGATGACCCAACTGAAGATCTCCGAACCTGATGCCTTCCGGTGGATCCAGAAGACCGCCATGGACCGCCGGCTGTCGATGCGTGAAGTCGCAGACCTCGTCATCACCGGGTTGCCGTCCTCCTGAAGCCGAGGGCAGGCCCAGGCGCGGCCCGGATCAGCGCAGGGCGACGACGACCTGGGTGAGGATGGGGGCGACGAGCAGCGCCGGCAGCATGTCGGCGACTGGGATCTCTCGAATCCGCAACAGTCGCAGGCCGATTCCGACCAAGAGCAGCCCGCCGGTGGCGGTCAGCGCCGAGATGTGGGCGGCGGGCAGCAACGAGCCGAGCGCCATGCCCAACACGGTGAGGGCTCCCTGGACGACCGCCACCGACACCGCGGACAACAGCACGCCCAGCCCGAACGACGAGGCGAACGCCAAGGCCGCGAACCCGTCCAGGACCGCCTTGAGGGTGAGTTGCTCGATGCCATGACCCAGGCCATCGGACAGTGACCCGAGGATGGTCAGCGGGCCTACGCAGAAAAGCAGCGACGCCGTCAGCCAGCCCTCGATGAACCGTTCGCGGGCGGCGTGAGCATCCGTCGGTGCGCCGGAACTGCGCGCTGCCACCTTGGCCTGAATGACGCCAGCCAGCCCTTCGAGCCGATCGCCGATTCGCAGCAGCGACCCAGGGATCGCGCCGAGCAACAACGACCCCAGGACGATGAGGACCGGCACCCCGGTGCCGACGGCAGCAGAGAGGGCCGGATCGGTCACGGATACGCAGGACAGGCCCGCGACGAGGATGGTCGTGAGCCCGAGACAGTCGGTGACGACGGCTCTCACCCGCTCGGGAAGGCGGTGGCCGACCCACATCCCGAGCAGGGCTCCCACGACGACGGTCGCGACATTGATCACTGTTCCCAAGCCCGGGAAGCCACCACTCACGGCGTTCACCTTAACCACGACGAACCGCCCGGCGCGTGGGCGTCCAGGAGGGGTTTCGCGGCACCGCTCCGACGCCGTAGGGTCGGGTGTCAACAACGGGCTCACGCCCGTCCGTCACACGGGGCGACGGTGCCGCACAGTGCGTTGGAGGAACCGTGTCTCGACCGGCCGTCGTGGTCCGCAAAGCCGATGCCGCACTCATCGACACGGTGTGCGAGCTGTGGGAGGAATCCCGCAGCGACGAAGGGGCCGTGCAGTCCGACGCGGGGGTCCGCAAGACCACCGTCGACTCGATCCGCAACGCTCTGGCCCGCCCCGAGATGATCGCCTTCGTCGCCTACTCCGACGGCCGGCCCGCCGGATACGTCGTTCTTGACGACTGCTCGCTCAATCCGTTCAGCGACAGTTCTTGCTTGTGTATCGAGCAGATCTACGTGCGCAAGGACGATCGCGGGGTCGGCGTGGCCCGGTCTCTGATGCAGGCGGTCGCCACCTTCGCTGACCTGCAAGGAGCCACTGAGGTGGCCTGCATGGTGCCCTCCAACGTCCGCGACGCCCATCGCTTCTACGCTCGCCTCGGCTTCACTCCGCTCACGGTCCGCCGCGTCGCCTCGACGGCCGCGCTGCGGCGCAAGTTGGCCGGCGACCAGGTCGGTCCGCGGCACGCTCTGGACCAGGTGCTGCTGCGCCGTCGGATCGCCCGGCTGCGCGCCACCGGCGGTGGCCTGACCGCGCACTGACGCGCAATCGTCCCCACTCACCCGCACTCACCCGCACAAACCTGGGTATGCCGGGCAGCTCACCTATTCGAGGTCGATGAGCTCGTCGTGGGCTGCCGCGAGCAGATCTCGAACCTCGCTCGGGTCGGGCACGAGCCTCGCGCAACTTGCCACCCCGACATCGAGCCCACCGGCATACCCCTGGGCGCAGATCGTCAAGCCGAGCCCGTCCACCAACGGGGGGAATGGGTGGGTGCCCAGGACCGCAGCTCGCCGCCCCACACTGAGCTGCTGAGGCGGGGCAGGCACGTTGGAGATCATCAAGTTGAAGGGCAAGTGCACCCGGTCGGCCAGATGCAGCTGGGCCGCGGCCTGGGTGAGCATCGAGGCAAGGCCGGGGCCGGTTACAGCCGCGATGTCGGTCAACGTCGTCGAGGGGATGGTGGGCTCTCGCTTGGCGTGTTGCATCGCGGCGTGGCTGAAGGCCAACCGACCTCGGGCCGTGGCGACGTGCGTGGGCAGCGGGCACAGCGTGAGGGTGAAGCGATTGAAGCCGCCCGCCGCCATGTCGCCGCTGATCGCGATGGGCACCAGGGCGATGAGGGGTGTTTCCGGGAGCGCGTCTCGGGCGGTCAACCAGGCTCGCAGCGCGCCGGCGCAGGAGGCGAGCAGGACGTCATTGGCGGTAACTCCGGTGGTCCGCCTGAGGCGACGGCTGGCGGCAAGCGGGAAGGTCACGGTGGCGAAGGCGCGCGCGGGGCTGATCGCCGCGTTGAACGGGGTCTGCGGGGCTGGCCCGGTCCGGGTCGCCTCCGGGATGGGCTTGGGTCGCTCGTCGTGCTCGATGAGGCGCTCCAGGCCGTCGGCGAGGGTGGCCGCCGTCTCTCGGGTGACGCGCATCAGGGTGCTCGGCGTAACCCCCAAGGCCTTGCCTTCCAACCGCCACGCCGAGGCGACCCAACTGCTGACGTCGGTCACTCGGTGGGCGAAGCGTTCTGCGCGCCCCGGTCCCTGTCCGGGCCGCCAGGATGGCGTGGGGGAGTCGTCGGCGATGTCGGTGCCGAACAGCAGCGCGAGCAGGTCGCGGCCACCGACTCCGTCGACAGCGCAGTGGTGCATCTTGGTGACCATGGCGCTATGACCGTCGGCGAGGCCGCGCACGAGGCGCAGGTGCCAGAGCGGGCGGTCGCGCGGGAGCTGCTCTGCGGCATACCGTGCGACTTCCTCGTGCAGGGCAGAGTCATCACCGTGGCCACCGAGGTCGACGGCGCTGAGGTGCCGATCGAGATCGAAGTCGCAGTCGTCGATCCACCACGGCCGTCCCATCGGCAGGGTGGGCATCCGTAGCCGGCGCCGGAGGATGGGCGCCAGATGTAGGCGGGCTGAGATCTGGTGGAAGAGTTCCTCGGGTCCCACGTCGTCGTCCAGGCGCGCGAGCAGGCAAACATGACCGGCGCTGACCGGCCCATCGAGGGCCAGGAACGAGGCGTCGAAGGCGGTGAGTTGGCTGGGTTCCAGGGGAGATCACCCATCTCGGCGACGACTGGCGTCACGTTAACAGCATCGAGTCTCCCCGGCCCAGGGACGAATGACCTGCGGGCTCGGTCAGCGAGGGATCGGTGGCGCGTCGCGCAGGGAGCAGGTGAGCCGGCAGGTGCAGGTGCGCCGACCTTGGTCGTCAGTGATGACGATCTCGTAGCAACCCATGCTGCGGCCGACCGAGATCGGCCTGGCCACCCCGGTGACAATGCCCGAGGTCGCCGGGCGGTGGTGGGTGGCGTTGATCTCGACGCCAACCGCCGCGCGCCCCGGGCCGGCGGTGATGACCGCGAGGATCGACCCCAGGCCTTCGGCGAGGACGACCGAGGCACCGCCGTGCAGCAGGCCGTAGGGCTGGGTATTGCCCTCGACCGGCATGGTGCCGGCGACGCGGTCCGGGCCGGCCTCGGTGAGCCGGATGCCCATCCGGTTATGCAGGGCGCCCATCCCGACTGCGTTGATCGAGTCGACATCGGACCAGTCGACCTGGGGCGGCATCGACGGGAAGGTTGCTGCGGCGGGGGAGCTGGGCGAGGAGGGGGTGGTGCTGTCGGGCATGGGCCCTAGGCTGCCATACGTGTCCAGGCTCCTGTTGCTCGACGGTCATTCGCTCGCCTATCGCGCGTTCTACGCGTTGCCGGCCGAGAACTTCTCCACGCAGACCGGCCAGCACACCAATGCCGTCTACGGGTTCACCTCGATGCTCATCAACCTGCTGCGCGACGAGGACCCTACCCATCTCGCGGTGGCCTTCGACGTCTCGCGGCGCACCTTTCGCTCGGAGACCTATGCCGACTACAAGGCCACGAGGTCGGCGACCCCGAGCGAGTTCGAGGGGCAGATCTCGCTGGTCCAGGAGATTCTCGATGCGCTCGCGATCCCGTTCGTCCAGGTCGAGGGTTACGAGGCCGACGACCTCATCGCGACCCTCACCACCCGGGCGGCGGCTGCCGGGATGGAGGTCCTCATCAGTTCGGGCGACCGCGACTGCTTCCAGTTGGTCACCGATCGCGTCACCCTGATCTACCCCGTTCGGGGTGTGTCGGAGGTCTGGCGGATGACACCGTCCGCCGTCGAGGCCAAGTACGGCGTCCCGCCAGAGCGTTACAGCGACCTCGCCGCGCTGGTGGGGGAGTCCTCCGACAACCTCCCCGGAATCCCGGGGGTCGGACCCAAGACCGCGGCCAAGTGGATCCACCAGTTCGGCGGGCTCACCGGCCTGGTCGCCAACGTCGACCAGATCGGCGGCAAGGTCGGCCAAGCGCTGCGGGACCACCTCGACCAGGTGCTGCGCAACCGCAGCCTCAACCAACTGGTCACCGATGTGCCATTGGACGTCGAGCTGGACGACCTCGAGCGTCGGCCCTGGGATCGCGAGCGCGTGCACGCGGTCTTCGATGCGCTGGAGTTCCGGGTGTTGCGCGAGCGCCTCTTCAGCACCTTCCAGGCGGCGCCGGAGGAGGCCGACGCGGGCTTCGAGATCGCCGGACAGGCGCTCTCCGGACCCGAGTTCGCGGGGTGGTTGCAGCGGTATGCCGTGCCCGGCCGCCGCCTGGGCGTCCACGTCGTCGGGCGTTGGGCCCGCGGCACCGGCGACGCACGCGGCCTGGCCGTGGCGACCGACCGCGGCGAGGCGGCATACCTCGCTCTGGAGGATCTCGACCCGACCGCCGATTCCGCCGTCGCGGCCTGGCTGGCCGACCCCGCGCGGCCCAAGGCCAT
This sequence comes from Actinomycetales bacterium, assembly GCA_016710645.1. GTDB lineage: Bacteria > Actinomycetota > Actinomycetes > Actinomycetales > Dermatophilaceae > Phosphoribacter. The sequence goes on from JADJVI010000053.1 coordinate 44,546, forward strand.
GCACGACGCGAAGGGCCCGATTCAGGCGCTCACTGCCAGGGGGTATGCCGTCGCCGGACTCACCAGTGACACCGCTCTGGCGGCCTATCTCGTCAAGCCGGACCAGCGGGGCTACGACCTGGCCGATCTCGCGCTGCGGTTGTTGCGCCGCGAGCTGCGCACCGACGTCACCGACACCGGCCAGGGGCTGCTCGACTTCGGCGACGGTGACTCGGAGGCCAGCGAGGCCATGCTCACGGCCAACGCGGTCGCCGAGGTCGCCGATGCCCTCGATGCCGAGTTGGAGCGCACCGACGGCACCCGGTTGCTGCGCGAGGTCGAGTTGCCCCTGGTCGGTGTGCTGGCCCGGATGGAGCGAGCCGGCATCGCCGTCGACGTGCCCGAGCTGACGTCCTTGGAGGGGGAGTTCGCCGCGGGCGTGCGCGAGGCGCAAGAGGACGCCTGGGCCGCGATCGATCGGCGGGATGTCAACCTCGGCTCGCCGAAGCAGTTGCAGGAGGTGCTCTTCGACCAGCTCGGGCTGCCCAAGACCAAACGCACCAAGACCGGCTACACCACCGACGCCGACGCGTTGACCGAGCTCTACGCCAAGGAGCCGCACCCCTTCCTGGAGGCATTGCTGCGCCATCGCGACGTCTCGCGGTTGCGGGTCACAGTCGAGGGGCTGCTCAAGTCGGTCGCCGACGACGGGCGCATCCATACCACCTACCTTCAGACCATCGCCGCGACGGGTCGGCTCTCTTCGACCGACCCCAACCTGCAGAACGTCCCCATCCGCACCGAGGAGGGCCGGCGGATCAGGGAGATGTTCGTCGTCGGCGAAGGCTATGAGTCGCTCATGTCTGCCGACTACAGCCAGATCGAGATGCGGGTCATGGCCCACCTCTCCGGCGACGACGGGCTCATCGAGGCGTTCAGATCAGGCGAAGACCTGCATTCCTTCGTCGCTGCGCGGGTCTTCGGGGTGCCCACCGACGAGGTCACCCCGGCGATGCGCTCCAAGATCAAGGCGATGTCCTATGGGCTGGCCTACGGGCTGTCCGCCTTCGGCCTGTCCCGCCAACTCGGCATCTCCACCGGCGAGGCCAAGACCCTCATGGACGAATACTTCCTGCGCTTTGGCGAGGTGCGCGACTACCTGCACCGCCTGGTCGACGATGCCCGGCATACCGGCTACACCGCGACCATGCTGGGCCGGCGGCGTTACCTGCCCGATCTCACGAGTGACAACCGGCAGCGCCGCGAGATGGCCGAGCGGATGGCGCTCAATGCCCCGATTCAGGGCTCGGCCGCCGACATCATGAAGGTCGCCATGCTCCGCGTCGACGAGGCACTCACGGCGGCGCACTTACGGTCGAGGATCCTCCTGCAGGTCCACGACGAGCTCGTCCTGGAGATCGCGCCGGGAGAGCGGGACGAGGTCGAGGCACTGGTGCGCCGCGAGATGGGGGCAGCCGTTGCCCTCGATGTCCCGCTCGACGTGTCAGTCGGGGTCGGCCGGTCCTGGCACGACGCCGCCCACTGATCGGAAGGGCTCGGGTGAGCCTCAGCGCGGCTTGTCGGCGACGATGATGAGGGTGCCGGGGATGAGCCGCCCGCGTAGCGGCGACCACCCGCCCCACTCCTGGTCGTTCGCCTCGGGCCACTCCGGCTCGACGATGTCGACGACGTGCATCCCGGCGGCGACGACGTCCCGGATCCGGTCACCGATGGTGCGGTGGTGCTCGGCATAGGTTGCGTCCCCGGCCTCGTCCTGTTCGACGTAGGGGGTGCGGTCGAAGTACGAGAACCGCACGGTCAGCCCGGTGGAGTCGGGTTCGTCGGGGAAGGCCCAGCGGAACGGGTGGGTCGTCGAGAAGGCGAACCGGCCCCCGGGCCGGAGCACCCGACATACCTCGTTCATCACCCGCTCGGGGTCGGCGACAAAGGGCACCACCCCGTATGCCGTGAAGACGACATCGAAGCTCGCATCGGGGAAGGGGAGCAGCCGACCGTCGCACTGGGCCAACGGGACCGGCGGCGCCGCCGGGCGGCCGGCGTCGATGGCGACGCCCCGACGCAGCATGCCCAGCGACAGATCGGTGGCTACGACCCGAGCCCCTTGCTCGGCCACCCACCGGCTGCATTGCGCCGAACCGGCCCCAATTTCAAGGACGTCTCGGCCGGCCAAGGGGCCCAGGAGGTGAGCGTCCGACTCCCGCAGCCCCTCCGGACCCCAGCAGAAGTCGGCGTCGCCGAGAAAGGCACCATGTTCGGCGTAATAGTCCTGCGCCTCGGCGTCCCACCAGTGCCGGTTGGCGCTGACGGTTTCCGCTGTGCCTGCTGCGCGTCGCACGGCGAAAGAGTCCATAGCGCCATTGTGGACGTACGTCGCGTCTGAGTTTCCGTGCCGCCGCTCCGGATGCCATCCAAACCGTCGCGTTGCGTGGCATTGCTACCGGTTGGTAACACTCCGGCGCAGGCCCTGGTGTCCTGCCTGTGGAGGCGTTACCCTCCGACCATCGGTGTGATGGGGGTCACAGATCACACACTCTTGCGGGTCGGAGAAGGAATTCATGCGAAAAGTGCTCGTGACGGGCGCGCTCATCGGCATTGCTGCGGCCCTGGCCGTGCTGCTCGGAGGCGTCCTGGGTCAATCAATGCAGCAGCTCGGACTGCTGGCGGTCGCATTGGGTGGCGTGCTGATTCTGGCGCGCGCCCGCACGTGGTGGGCGGCTCCGGCCGGCCTCGCGATCGGCATGGTGGTGGCGTGGGTGGGCTACGGTCTGCGCGCTCTCGTGCTGCCGGATTCGGCCGGGGGTCGCGCGGTCGCTGCGCTCCTCGTCGTCCTGGTCACCTCCGGGATCATCGCCCTCTCGGCGGAGCGGATCCCGCTCTGGTCGGGGCTGGCCGGCATCGTCGCCATGGTCGCTGGCTATGAGCGTGCCTACACCGACGCACCGTCGGCGTTCCTTACCGAATCCCCGTCCGCGTTCACGACGATGCTCGTTGGCATCGGACTGGGCTTCTTCGCCGCCACCGTGGGGGAGGTCCTGCTGGACCGCAGTCCTGGTGGTCGACACGCCAAGGCCCCCGTCGCCGTCGAGACGACCGACCAGGACTGGGCTGCCAGCCACGCGGAGGGACAGGCATGACAAGCACCAACATTCGACAGGGTCGTGGCCGCACGGCATACCGGCTCTGGGCGGGCCTCGGCACCGGACTAGCGGCTGGGACGGCTGCGTGTCTGGCCCTGGCCCCCACCGCTGCTGCCGCCGACGGTGGTGCCGTCGCGGTGACCAATACCGAGACCGTGCAGGCATACCTGGATGCGACCGGAAAACTTGACGTGGCCCGCATCTACGAGCAGTTGGCCCTGCAGGGCAATGGCACCGTCGAGGTCGTCAACCCGGTCTCGACGTCCAACCTGCGCAACCTCGACGGCTTCGGCGGCGTCGCGGTCAAGGACGGCGCCATGGTCGGCAGTTACACGGTGTCCGGCGACCAGCGCGTGCGCACGGTGAGCAACTTCGACCAGAAGCTGCCGCTCACGGTGGCGGTGTCCTACACCCTGGACGGCAAGCAGGTCGCCCCTGGCGACGTCGCCGGTGCCACGGGTGACCTGGAGGTCCGTTACCGGGTCGAGAACGTCACCGGAACCCCGACCCAGGTCAGCTACGCCGACGGCAAGGGCGGCACCGTGACCTCGACCGAGTCGGTCCCGATCCCCATGGTGGGCTCGTTGTCGCTCGTGCTGCCGTCGTCCTACACCGACGTCACGTCCGCCGAGGCCAACATGGCTGGTGACGGTCGGGGCGGCACGAAGATGTCGTTCACCATGACGCTCTTCCCGCCGATCGGGTCCCCGGTGGCCGAGTTCGGCTACAAGGCGCACATCGCCGGCGGGCCCATCCCGCCGGCCTCGATCACGGCGCTGCCGGTCAGCCCGCTGGAGTCGCCGTCCTTCAAGGGCGGCGCGGGTAGCTATAAGAGCGGTGCCGAGACCGGCGTCAAGCTCACCGACGGGGCGACCCAGATCGACACCAACCTGCTCAAGCTCCGCGACGGTGCCGGCACTCTTTTGGCGGGCCTCATCCAGCTGCGGGACGGCGCAAACCAGCTCAGCGGCGGCTTGACCGGCAAGGCTGCTCCGGGGGCCGAAGACCTGTCGGCCGGAGCGCGCAAGCTCGACGCCGGCGCTCAGCAACTCGCCAGTGGACTGACCCAGGCCGGCGCCAAGGCTCCCGCGCTCATCAGTGGCCTCGCTGCCGTTCAGGATGGCCTGGGCAAGGTCGATGGTGGTCTGACGACGATGTATGCCGGTATCGGCGGACTCCCAGCCAAGGCCCAGCCGTTGCACGACGGAATTGCCCAGCTGAAGGCCGGCATCGGGTCCACGACCACGGCAGACACCCTCCTCTACGGGGTGGACCAGGTGCGCTCCGGTCTCGCTGGGGCGACTGCGACCGGTGGTTCGGTCGACCAGCTCAAGGGCGGGGTCGACCAGGTCAAAGCGGGGTTGAGCGCCGCGCTGGCTCCGGGCGGGTCGATCGACCAGGCCAAGGGCGGCATCCTGTCGATCAAGGGCGTCCCCTCCTGCGCGGCAGACCCGGTTTGCTTGGGCACGGTGGATGCCGTGGCCTCGGCGATCGCCACCTCGATGACGACCAACACCCAACAGGCGGCTGGGGGCCTGGGGCAGGTCTCCGGGGGGATGGCGCAGCTGAAGACCAAACTCTCCGAGGCGGTCATCGGTCTCATCAGGGTGGAGTGCGGGCTGAGCAACACCACGCTCACCGGCTACTGCGACCCGGCGCGTCCGGGCCTGCTGCAGGGCCTCGGCGCTCTGGATGCCGGCGTGACCCAGTTGGTCAGCGGTGTGGTGGCCCAGGTGCAAGGGGGGATCGGTGGCGTCTCCGACACCCCGGCCAACCAGACCCTGCGCGGTGGGATCAACGGCCTGCAGGACGGGGTCGGCCAGATCCAGGCCGGCGGCAGCACGCTGCTCACCGGGCTCAACCAGCTCTCCACGGGGGCCAACCAACTCGCCACGGGCACCGGCCAACTCTCGGCAGGGGCGGGTCAGCTCGCCACCGGCTTGGACGACGCAGCCTCCGGCTCGGTGCGCCTTGCGGATGGCCTCTCGAAGGCGGTCGACGGCGCCACCCAGATCCCCGAGGGCGCTGGGCGCCTGTCGACCGAGGGCACTTCGCAACTGGTCAAGGCCGGTCAGGACACGGCCCTGGACTACGGCAAGAAGTATGCCGTCATCGAGGCCGGCGCGGCCCGGGCCAAGACCGGGTCGATGGCGATCGGCGCCCCGGCCGGTGCGGCGGGTTTCACGGCATACTCGCTGGAAATCGCGGGCGTCGACGGGCAGGGCGGCAAGAACGCACTGCGCCTGCTGCTCGCGGGCCTGGGCTTTGCCGGAGCCGGAGCCCTGGCTTGGCGCCGGCGGCCCGAGCTGGCAGCTCAGGCGGCCTGAGCGCCGAGTAGCACGAGTGCGATAACGGTGGGGTGGGGACGCAACGTCCCCACCCCACTGCCATGCCCTGCGCTCCCATGTCCCGCGGTCCGAGCGAGGTTGGTCGACCCTTCCAGCGCCCGCTAAACTGACCCGGTGCCCTCCGTGGGCACTTGTCGTGCTGCCCTGCGGGGGAGCGCGGCGAGCGTCACCGGCACGACCGTTTCACCCTGTCCATCCCGCTGACCACCCGGCCTAGCGGCATACCGTCCCTGTCCACGTTCGGAGTTCCTACTACATGACCACCACTTCGGTCGCAAAGACCGCCCCTCAGGTTGCCATCAACGACATCGGCACTGAGGAAGACATCCTCGCGGCGATCGACGCCACGATCAAAGATTTCAACGACGGCGACATTGTCGAAGGTCGCATCGTCAAGGTCGACCGGGACGAGGTCCTGCTCGACATCGGCTACAAGACCGAGGGCGTCATTCCCTCGCGCGAGCTGTCCATCAAGCATGACGTCGACCCGGCTGATGTCGTCAAGGTCGGCGACGAGGTCGAGGCCCTGGTCCTGCAGAAGGAGGACAAGGAAGGTCGCCTGATCCTGTCCAAGAAGCGTGCCCAGTACGAGCGCGCCTGGGGCACGATCGAGAAGGTCAAGGAAGAGGACGGCGTCGTCACCGGCACCGTCATCGAGGTCGTCAAGGGTGGCCTCATCCTCGACATCGGCCTGCGCGGCTTCCTGCCCGCCTCCCTCGTCGAGATGCGCCGCGTCCGCGACCTGCAGCCCTATGTCGGCAAGCAGATCGAGGCCAAGATCATCGAGCTGGACAAGAATCGCAACAACGTGGTCCTGTCCCGTCGCGCGTGGCTCGAGCAGACCCAGTCCGAGGTCCGCACCACCTTCCTGCGCGAACTGCAGAAGGGCCAGGTCCGCTCTGGTGTGGTGTCGAGCATCGTCAACTTCGGTGCGTTCGTCGACCTCGGTGGGGTCGACGGTCTGGTCCACGTCTCCGAACTGTCCTGGAAGCACATCGACCACCCGAGCGAGGTCGTCGAGGTCGGCACCGAGGTCACCGTCGAGGTGCTCGATGTCGACATGGACCGCGAGCGCGTTTCGCTATCGCTGAAGGCCACCCAGGAAGACCCGTGGCAGCACTTCGCCCGCACCCACGCGATCGGTCAGGTCGTGCCGGGCAAGGTGACCAAGCTGGTGCCCTTCGGTGCGTTCGTCCGTGTCGACGACGGCATCGAGGGCCTGGTCCACATCTCCGAGCTGGCCGAGCGCCACGTCGAGCTGCCCGAGCAAGTCGCGACCGTCGGTGACGACATCTTCGTCAAGGTCATCGACATCGACCTCGAGCGTCGGCGCATCTCGCTGTCGCTCAAGCAGGCCAACGACGGTGCGGTCGCCTCCTCGGAGTTCGACCCCACGCTCTATGGCATGGCCGCCGAGTACGACGAGCAGGGCAACTACAAGTACCCCGAGGGCTTCGACCCCGAGACCAACGAGTGGCTGCCTGGCTTCGAGGCTCAGCGCGAGCGCTGGGAGAAGCAGTACGCCGAGGCACACGCTCGCTGGGAGGCCCACAAGGCCCAGGTCGAGTCGGCTGCCAAGGCCGACTCCGATGCTGCCGTCGCGGCGGGCGAGGTCCCCTCGTCCTACTCCTCGACGGGTGTCGACCCTTCGCCGGCCACCGGCACGCTGGCCTCCGACGAGGCCCTGGCCGCGCTGCGCGAGAAGCTCACCGGCAACTGAGCCGCACGGCATACCGGCTCTGCTGTAGAGGCAGGACGAGCTCGGTATGCCGTGATACTCACCTCCCGCGGGGGTCCGGACTACGGTCCGGGCCCCTTCGGCCTGTCCGGGAGTGCCTATCCTGCCGGGGTGACCACACCTGTGTCCGGCCCGCCGCGCCCCGCCGCCAGCCCCGTCGACCTGGTGCGGGCGACGCGTTCGGACCGAGCGGTCCTGTCCAACTTGGGCCAGCTCTACCGACACGACCTGTCCGAGGGGATGGGGCTGCTGCCCAACGCCGACGGCACCTTCAACAACCGGAGACTGGACGCCTTCTTCGTCGCCGACGACCCCACCGCGCGAGGGTGGCTGATCCGCGTCGCCGGGCAGACGGCGGGGTTCGTCCTCACCCATGCCGACGACGCCGGGGGACACACCGGGGGGCAGGTGTTGGGGGACTTCTTCGTCGTGCGGGCCCTGCGGCGCACAGGAGTGGGGATGACCGCGGCGGTCGCGGTCATGCGCGCAAGGCCCGGACGATGGACGGTGGGCTTCCAGGACTACAACCGCGGCGCGCGCGCCTTCTGGACCCGGGTCGCGACGGCCGTGGCAGGGGAGAACTGGTCGCTGGAACATCGGCCGGTGCCGGGCAAACCGGAGCTTCCCCCGGACAGCTGGCTGACCATCGTCGACGTCAGCGCGGGTGATCTCAGCGGGACAGGGCCCGCCACAGCCCCTTCTGCCGGCGATACATCGCGGTGAACTCCCGGTAACCCACCGCGTAGGTCGGTTGAGCGGCCGGATCGGGCCGGAAGACCCGGTCGACCTGCACGCACCGACCGGCTTCGGGCAGCGTGAGCGCATCCAACGCGATCGCCGCGACCAGTCCGGCCCCGCGCAGCGGCGCGTTCATCGGATCGGCGACCCGTTCAATGCGTCGACCTGTGACGTCGGCATGGATCTGGCACCACAGGTCGCTCACCGCACCGCCTCCGATGAAGCGCAGCGGGTCCAGGGGCTGGCCGACGAACCGTTCCACGGGGTCGAGCAACCACCGGGTGTTGTAGGCCACCCCCTCCAGGAGACTGCGGACCAGGTCCTCCCGTCGAGTGCCCAGTGAGAGGTTGTGCCAGCCGCCCCGGGCGCTGCGGTCATCCACCGGCGAACGCAGCCCGGCCAGCCACGGGGTGAACAGCACGCCATTCGAGCCGATTGGGGACCGGGCAGCGGCCGTCGTCAGCTCGTCGAAAGATCCACCGAAGACCTCGTCGCGCACCCACGCGAATGCAGCCCCTGCGGCCTCGTGGTTGTTGGCCAGCAGGTGCAGGTCGGGAGTCAGGCCAGGGACCGTCGCGATGGTGTGGTGGATGTCGGTCTTCTTCTTCGGCACGGGCGCCGAGATCCAGGTTGTCGTCGACACGGCGAAATGTCCCTGCCGCGGCAGCACCGCCCCGGACCCCACCGTCGAGGCCAACAGGTCGGTCATCCCGGCTACCGTCACGGTGCCCTCGGGCAAGCCGAGCGCACGGCATACCTCAGGGAGCACGGGACCCACGACGGAACCGGTGCGCACCAGCGGAGGCAACCGCCGGGGCTCGATGCCGGTCCAGGCGACGAGCCGCTCGTCGTAGTCCAGCCGGGAGGGATCACGAGTGTCGGTGAGCCAGGCCAGGGTCATCGAGTTGTGGCTCGCTGTCGCCCGGCCGGTGAAGCGCATCGTGAGGTAGTCGACCGGTTCGAGGAACCACCGCGCCCGGGCCGCGACCTCGGGCTCGTCGTGCTGGATCGCGAGCATGTGGCCGATCGGGTCACCACCTTGTGGCGACGGGGCACCGGCCGTGCGCTGCAGCCACATGAGCGCGCGAGGGTGGTAGCCGAACAGCGGACCGGCGGCGAACTTCTGGGTATGCCGCGCGCCTCGGGTGTCGAGGAACAGCCGCGCCTCACCGACGGGGATGCCGTCTGCGTCGACCGGGACGGTGCTGCCCCACTGCCCGGTCACTGCCACGGCCTCGACCGAGCCCGGGTCGACCCCGCCCACCCGCAGGCCTTCGCTGGCCAGCTCGGTGACGGCCTCCCACCAGCCGGCGGCGTCCTGGACCGCCACGCCGCCCTCGCGCCGGACCGTCGGCACGACCCGGTGCGCCGACCAGCGCAACTGTCCGTCGAAGCTCACCAGGCCGACCTTGGGGCCGCCGGTGCCGAGGTCGACGGTGAGGGTGTGCCGTTGGGCCAGGGGCCGCTCCCGCGAGGGGCTCATGAGGTCACGCCGGGGTGGGGACGCTCTGCTGGGCGTCCATCATCTGGCTCATCACCGCGGTGATGAACATCGTCGCCGCCGGGGTGAGGCCACCCGGTACGCCGCCATAGAGGGCAGCACTCTGGGGCGGGGGTGCCTGCCTTGGCGCGGGCGTAGTCGAGGGCGTCGCTCAGATCGGCCGCGAAGCGCTCGACGATCCCTTCCTGCAGCTGCGGTCCGGTCACTGCCAAGTGCAGCCCGTTGGGGTACTGCAGCCCGTTGAACCGCCAACCTCGTTGCCGCAGAGCGTCATTGACGTGATAGATGTCGAGCACGTCAGAGGTGAACGCCACCAAGAAGGTCGGTTCACCCATGAGCCGTAGCTCGGGGTGGGCCCGAATGACGTCGGCCAACCCCGCGGCCGTGGCGAAGATCCCGGCCGCGCGGTCGCGATAGCCGGCCCGCCCCATCGTCACCATCGACGCCCAGGTCGAGGCCAACAGCCCCACCGATCGCGAGCCGGCCATCCCGGGGGAGAAGTACTTGCCGCCCGACCAGTCCGGGACGAAGAAGTAGGCCCGGTTGCGCAGTGCCTTGTCCCGGAAGAGCAGCGTCGAGGTGCCTTTGAGGCCATAGCCGTACTTGTGCGTGTCGGCGGAGATGCTCGTGACCCCTGGGACGCGGAAGTCGAAGGGGGGCACGGCATACCCGAGCTCTTCCCCGAACGGCAGGACGAAGCCGCCCAGGCACCCGTCGACGTGCAAGCCGACCCCACGATCGAGGGCGAGCGCACCGAGCTCGGTGATCGGGTCGATGGTGCCGTAGGGGTAGTTGCCGGCCGAGCCGATGATGACCGCGGTGTCGTCGTCGATGGCGGCGGCCATGGCTGACGGGTCGACCAGAGTGGTCACCGGGTCCACCGGCACGACCGTGAGCCCCATCCCGAACAGGTGCGCCGCCTTGGCGAAGGCCGGGTGGGCCGTCTCGGGCCTGACGATGGTCGGGCGCTTCACGCCGCGGGCCAGCGCGGCCTCGCGGTAGCAGAGCATGGCGTGCAGGATGCTGTCGGTGCCGCCACTGGTGACCAGGCCGGCAGGCGTGGCGCCGGAGATCGCGTCGGCATGCATGAGGTCCAGAGCCATCGCGAGGATCTCGCCCTCGAACCGGGTGGCGCTCGGACACATGTCGCGCTGCAAGGCGTTCTGGTGCGAGAAGAGCGAGAACGCCTCGCCGAGGAAGTCGTAGTGCTCCGTGTCGCCGAGGTAGATCGTCCCGGAGCACTGCCCGCTCTGCCAAGTCTGATCCTCCTCGCCGGCTATCGCGGTGAGCTCGGCCAGCACCTCCGCCCGGTCGCGGCCCTCGTCCGGGAGCGCACGCAGCACCGGATACCGGCCCTGGTAGGGGTAGGCGTTGAACGGATCGCTCATGGCCGGCAACCCTATCGGGCACGTCGCCCGCACTTTCGGGTATGCCGTGCGTCCGGCTCGAATTGCGCGGGGGGACAGTCGGATCGGCGCCGTCCGTAACCAAAACGTGAACTCCGGCAGGCGAACTCGGCAGGCCGCAATGCTTGGTTCCAGGGCCCGGCGGCATACGGTGAGGATCATGCAGCCCGCTGCCGACGTCGTCACCGGGGTCCGGACCGGACCCCCGCCGCCCGTGGGGCCGCCGCCTCGGCGCTCCGGGACCGATCGTCGCGAGTGGTTGCTCGCAGCCGCGTTGCTGCTGCCCAACCTCGCGCTGCTCACCCTCTTCGTCTATCGGCCGCTCATCGACAACTTCCGGTTGTCGTTCACCGACTACAACATCTCCTCGCCCAACGGTGCGACACCCGTCGGTGCGGCCAACTACGTCGAGTGGCTAGGACGCGAGGACACCCGGATCATCTTGCGCAACACCCTGGTCTTCACCTTCGCCACGGTCATCATCTCGATGGTGCTCGGCCTGGCATTGGCGTTGCTGCTGGACCAGAAACTGCGCGGGCGCAATGTCGTGCGGTCGCTGGTGTTCGCGCCGTTCGTCGTGTCGGGTGCAGCGATCGGGGTGGCCTTCCAGTTCGTCTTCGATCCGAGCTTCGGCCTGATCCGTGACTTGCTCGCGCGGGTCGGCGCGCAGACGCCGGACTTCTTCCAGGACAGTGGCTGGGCGTTGTTCATGGTGACCACGACCTATATCTGGAAGAACCTCGGCTACACCTTCGTCATCTACCTCGCCGCGCTGCAGGGCCGGCGGATCGATCTCGACGAGGCCGCGGAGATCGACGGAGCCTCGCCGTGGACCCACTTCCGCAAGGTGCTCCTGCCCCAGCTGCGGCCCACGACGTTCTTCCTGTCGATCACCGTGCTGCTCAACTCGGTGCAGGTCTTCGACCTCATCTACGCCCAGACCGCGGTGGCCCGGTCGGCACCGGCACGACCACCCTGGTCTTCCAGGTCTATCAGGAGACCTTCGTCAACATGCGGGCCGGCTATGGCGCCACCGTCGCGACCATCATGTTCCTCATCCTCTTGACGATCACGTTCGTCCAGGTCCGGGTCATGGATCGGGGGACTAGGGCATGAGCACCCACCTGCAGGTGAGCCAAAGCGACCGGCATCGCACGCCACTGATGTCCGTGGCCGGCTATGTCGCGATGACCATCGTGGTCCTCATCATCGCGGTCCCGCTGTTCTGGATCGTCATTACGAGTTTCAAGGAACGCCAGGACATTTACGTCCGGCCCGCGCAGTACTGGCCGTCACCGGCGACCACCGACAACTACCGCGACACGGTCACGTCGATCCCGTTCCCGGCATACTTCCGCAACTCACTCATCATCACCGCCCTGCTGGCCGCAGCGAAGATCACCCTCGGGGTGCTCAGCGCCTATGCCCTGTCGCTGTTGCGCTTCCCCGGACGCAATCTGATCTTCCTCGTCGTCATCGCGGCGCTCATGGTGCCCAACCAGATCACCGTCATCTCCAACTACGCGCTCATCGCCCAGCTCGGGTGGCGCAACACCTTCCAGGGCATCGTCATCCCGCTCGCCGGCGTGGCGTTCGGCACCTTCCTCATGCGCAACCAGTTCCTCTCGCTGCCGCACGAGATCATCGAAGCGGCCCGCCTCGACGGCGCCGGCCCGATGAAGCTGCTGTGGCGGGTGGTCATGCCGATGTCCTGGCCGACCCTCGTGGCGTTCTCGCTCATCACCGTCGTCAACGAGTGGAACGAATACCTCTGGCCGTTCCTCATGAGCGACAACGAGAAGACCGCCCCGCTGCAGGTCGGCCTCACCCTGCTACAGAACAACGAAGGCGGCAACAACTGGGGTCCGGTCATGGCGGGCACGGTGCTCACCGTGCTGCCCATCCTCATCCTCTTCCTCTTCCTGCAACGCCAGATGATCCAGGCCTCACGGCCGGAGCAGTCCAGAGCTAAGACGTCCGCCCGCACCCGCGGTCGAGCGAGAAGAACCTCATCCAACGGGAGGCACGACACATGAACGACCTGACTCGCCGAGGATTTCCCGGACTGGCCGGTGCGGCTGGTGTAGCCGCCCGGGGCTGGCAGCCTGCGCCGGAAGCGGGAGTTCGCCGACCAGCATGGCGGAGGAGCCGGGGGCCCGATCCAGTTCTGGAGCAATCCACCCGGGCACCTCAGGACACCGAGACCAAGATCATCGAGGCGTTCCAGAAGGCCAACCCCGGCTTTACGGTCTCGCTCATCGACGGTGGGGGAAGAACTACGAAGAGGTCGCGCAGAAGTTCAACGCTGCCCTCGCCGGTGGCCAGCTGCCCGATGTCATCGTCGCCTCCGACGTCACGTGGTTCAACTTCGCCCTCAACAAGCAGCTGGCCCCGCTGACGACCTGCTGTCGGCCGCCGGCCTGAAGACCGACGACTACGTCGACGCGCTCTACAACGACTACAAGTTCAACGGCAAGCACTACGCCCTGCCGTTCGCCCGGTCCACGCCGCCGCTCTTCTACTACAACAAGGCGATGTGGTCGGCCGCCGGCCTGCCCGACCGTGGCCCGGCTACCTGGGAGGAGTTCAAGGAGTGGGTCCGTTGCTCGCCGCCGCCATCGGTGCCGACAGGTGTCGCCGACAGGTTGCGATTTCGGGTCCAACTACTTGGACTGGTATTTCCAGAACATGGCCGTCGATGAGCGGGCAGATGTCCGAAGCGAGGACGGCCACGGGCCTCCGACTCCAAGACTTGCAGCGGCCGGCACCTTCCCGCAAGACTTGGCCAAGAACAAGTGGGTGAAGTTCTCCCAAGAGCCCCGACGCAGAGTTCAGCGCCGGAATTGCTGCGTGCGCCCTGCAGTCCACCGGCACCCCGGTGGCACCACGAAGAACGCCAAGTTCGACTTCGGGACCGCGTTCCTGCCCGGTGACGGCGCCTGCCTGACCGGTGGCGCCATGTGGCGATCCCGCGGGGCTCTGACGAGCGCAAGAAGAACGCCGTGAAGCCCATCAACACCACCAATGTCGAGAGCACGGTGACCTTCACCCAGGCGACCGGATACGCGTGCGCAAGTCGGCCCCTGACAACGAGGTAAGCGGGAGAGTAATGTTTTGAGAAGATCCCCGCGCGCCAAGTGTCGTGGTTCAGTAGGCGCTGGTCAAGACCCGAAGCCAGGACACGCCCGGGTGCTCGTTCCCGGTGGTGGCGCTGATCGGCAGGCGTTTGACCAGATCATCGCCCAGGGTCAGGACGTTGCGACCGGCTTGTGCACTTGACAAAGAGACCCAGGCCGCGATCGACAGCCGATCAAGCCCAAGCTGTGAGTCCGCCGCCTGGGGCAACAGAGCATTTGCCGGTATGCCGTTACCTGGCGTCATTGCTGCCCCGTCGCCACCGTCATGGCGGGGCTGGAGTGCTGGCACGGCATACTGGCACCGTTCCACTGACGCAAGGAGGCCTGCCCCCGTGTGGCGACCGTGTACTGGGACGAGGCTATCCGCCGGTTCACTCCGGAACGATCCACCGGCGGTCGACGGCACTCCCTGGAGCATCGCTGACGGTGAGTTCCCGGTGTCCCGCCGGCTTTTCAGGCTTGGGCTTTAGTGTCGACGACTGCGGATGCTCGCCGGGTTGGAGCCGACCGACGGTGGCCGAATTCTCATCGACGGACACGACCAGCGGGCAGTCCGTCCGCAGCATCGTGATGGCGATGGTCTTCCAGAGCCACATCGTCCAACATGACCGCCGCGCCAGAATACAGCCTTCGAGCAGCAGCAACTTCGCGAGAGCGGGCGCTGATGCTGAGATGCGCGGGTGGCCGAGGCTGCCAAGATCCCTTTGAACTCGAGCCGCTGCTGGACCGCAAGCCCGGCGCGATGTCCGGTGGGCAGCGCTGGCGGTGCGGCGATGGGGCGTGGCCATCGTCAGCAACCGCCAGAAACTTCAGGCATGGACGAAACCGCTGTCCAACCTCGATGCCAAATCATTGCGCGTGTCCATCCGCTCTGCAGATTGCGGGTCTTCGTGTAGCGGCGCCTGGGCATCACGACTCCAGCAGGTCACCCACGACCAGGTGGAGTGCCGCGAGGACGATGGGCTGCTACCGGGTCGCCGTGCCTGAAAGACGGCAAACTGCAGGAGGCCTGACGCCCGGAAGCCCCTATGACCGCCCGCCATCAACGCCTCTGCCGTTCTTCACCGGATCGCCGGCGATTCATTCGCCGAGGCGGCCGTCCGCGTATTGGCCACAACCGTGGCACGGTCTGGACCCGCTGATCCTGGTGGAGACTGCTCGAGCGGGGAGAAGGGGTGATCACCGGGCTGCGTCCGGAAGCCTCAGAGCTGGTGCCGGATCAGACCGCCCAGGAGCGTCGCGATCCACGTCGACTCTGGTCGAGATCCTCGGGTCGTGGAGTCGCCCGATACGCCACCCCAATGGCCGGCGAGACGAGAAGGGACTGCATCACCGTCAAGCTCGACGAGCGGACCAAGATCGCCCTCGGTGACGTCGCCGTCCACAGCGCGCCTGAGGTCGAGCGCACGCACTTCTTCCACGCCGAGATTGGAGTCGCTCGGGCATGACTGGGCGCTCTCTGCGTCCCTCGCGCTCGCGCTTCGCCGCCGCGCTGACGGTATGCCGTGGCGTCCTTGACCTTTCGGCCCACGTCATTCAGGGTCAACGCGGCGCACGCGCGCCGTCGCCCGAGAACACCATT
>JADJVI010000054.1 GCA_016710645.1 Actinomycetales bacterium
GTGAGAAGGTTGTGCCAGCCGCCCCGGGCGCTGCGGTCATCCACCGGCGAACGCAGCCCGGCCAGCCACGGGGGTGAACAGCACGCCATTCGAGCCGACCAGACCGGGCAGCGGCCGTCGTCAGCTTCCGTCGAAAGATCCACCGAAGACCCGTCGCGCACCCACGCGAATGCAGCCCCTGCGGCCCGTGGTTGCTGGCCAGCAGGTAGGTCGGGGAGTCAGGCCAGGGACCGTCGCGATGGTGGTGGTGGATGTCGGTCTTCTTCTTCGGCACGGGCGCCGAGATCCAGGTTGTCGTCGACACGGCGAAAATGTCCCTGCCGCGGCAGCACCGCCCCGACCCCACCGTCGAGGCCAACAGGTCGATCATCCCGGCTGTCGTCACGGTGCCCTCGGGCAAGCCGAGTACGGCATACCTCAGGGAGCACGGACCGATGACGGAACCGCTTGCGCACCAGCGGGAGGCAACCGCCGGAGCTCGATGCTCGGTCCAGGCGACAAGCCGCCCGTCGTAGTCCAGCCGGGAGGGATCACGAGTGTCGGTGAGCCAGGCCAGGGTCATCGAGTTGGCCGCTCGCTGTCGCCCGGCCGGTGAAGCGCATCGTGAGGTAGTCGACCGGTTCGAGGAACCACCGCGCCCGGGCGCGACTTCCGGCTCGTCCCGCTGGATCGCGAGCATGTGGCCGATCGGGTCACCACCTTGTGGCGACGGGGCACCGGCCGTGCGCTGCAGCCACACCAGCGCCCGCGGGTGGTAGCCGAACAGCGGACCGGCGGCGAACTTCTGGGTATGCCGCGCGCCTCGGGTGTCGAGGAACAGCCGCGCCTCACCGACGGGGGTGCCGTCTGCGTCGACCGGGACGGTGCTGCCCCACTGCCCGGTGACTGCCACGGCCTCGACGGAGCCCGGGTCGACCCCGCCCACCCGCAGGCCTTCGCTGGCCAGCTCGGTGGCGGCCTCCCACCAGCCGGCGGCGTCCTGACCGCCACGCCGCCCTCGCGCCGGACCGTCGGCACGACCCGGTGCGCCGACCAGCGCAACTGCCCGGCGAAGCTCACCAGGCCGACGTGTCCGCCGGTGCCGAGGTCGACGGTGAGGGTGTGCCGTTAGGCCAGGGCGGTCGGCCGAGCGGCCCGCGAGGTCACGCCGGGGTGGGGACGCTCTGCTGGGCGTCCATCATCTGGCTCATCACCGCGGTGATGAACATCGTCGCCGCAGGTGTCAGGCCACCGGGGACGCCGCCGTAGAGCGCGGCGCTCTGAGCGGGGGTGCCTGCCTTGGCGCGGGCGTAGTCGAGGGCGTCGCTCAGATCGGCCGCGAAGCGCTCGACGATCCCTTCCTGCAGCTGCGGTCCGGTCACTGCCAAGTGCAGCCCGTTGGGGTACTGCAGCCCGTTGAACCGCCAACCTCGTTGCCGCAGAGCGTCATTGACGTGATAGATGTCCAGCGCGTCAGAGGTGAACGCCACCAAGAAGGTCGGTTCACCCATGAGCCGTAGCTCGGGGTGGGCCCGAATGACGTCGGCCAACCCCGCGGCCGTGGCGAAGATCCCGGCCGCGCGGTCGCGATAGCCGGCCCGCCCCATCGTCACCATCGACGCCCAGGTCGAGGCCAACAGCCCCACCGATCGCGAGCCGGCCATCCCGGGGAGAAGTACTTGCCGCCCGACCAGTCCGGGACGAAGAAGTAGGCCTGGTTGCGAGTGCCTTGTCCCGGAAGAGCAGCGTCGAGGTGCCTTTGAGGCCATAGCCGTACTTGTGCGTGTCGGCGGAGATGCTCGTGACCCCTGGGACGCGGAAGTCGAAGGGGGGCACGGCATACCCGAGCTCTTCCCCGAACGGCAGGACGAAGCCGCCCAGGCACCCGTCGACGTGCAAGCCGACCCCACGATCGAGGGCGAGCGCACCGAGCTCGGTGATCGGGTCGATGGTGCCGTAGGGGTAGTTGCCGGCCGAGCCGATGATGACCGCGGTGTCGTCGTCGATGGCGGCGGCCATGGCTGACGGGTCGACCAGAGTGGTCACCGGGTCCACCGGCACGACCGTGAGCCCCATCCCGAACAGGTGCGCCGCCTTGGCGAAGGGCCGCGGGCCGTCTCGGGCCTGACGATGGTCGGGCGCTTCACGCCGCGGGCCAGCGCGGCCTCGCGGTAGCAGAGCATGGCGTGCAGGATGCTGTCGGTGCCGCCACTGGTGACCAGGCCGGCAGGCGTGGCGCCGGAGATCGCGTCGGCATGCATGAGGTCCAGAGCCATCGCGAGGATCTCGCCCTCGAACCGGGTGGCGCTCGGACACATGTCGCGCTGCAAGGCGTTCTGGTGCGAGAAGAGCGAGAACGCCTCGCCGAGGAAGTCGTAGTGCTCCGTGTCGCCGAGGTAGATCGTCCCGGAGCACTGCCCGCTCTGCCAAGTCTGATCCTCCTCGCCGGCTATCGCGGTGAGCTCGGCCAGCACCTCCGCCCGGTCGCGGCCCTCGTCCGGGAGCGCACGCAGCACCGGATACCGGCCCTGGTAGGGGTAGGCGTTGAACGGATCGCTCATGGCCGGCAACCCTATCGGGCACGTCGCCCGCACTTTCGGGTATGCCGTGCGTCCGGCTCGAATTGCGCGGGGGGACAGTCGGATCGGCGCCGTCCGTAACCAAAACGTGAACTCCGGCAGGCGAACTCGGCAGGCCGCAATGCTTGGTTCGGAGGGCCCGGCGGCATACGGTGAGGATCATGCAGCCCGCTGCCGAGGTCGTCACCGGGGTCCGGAGCGGACCCCCGCCGCCCGTGGGGCCGCCGCCTCGGCGCTCCGGGACCGATCGTCGCGAGTGGTTGCTCGCAGCCGCGTTGCTGCTGCCCAACCTCGCGCTGCTCACCCTCTTCGTCTATCGGCCGCTCATCGACAACTTCCGGTTGTCGTTCACCGACTACAACATCTCCTCGCCCAACGGTGCGACACCCGTCGGTGCGGCCAACTACGTCGAGTGGCTGGGGCGGGAGGACACGCGGATCATCCTGCGCAACACCCTGGTCTTCACCTTCGCCACGGTCATCATCTCGATGGTGCTCGGCCTGGCATTGGCGTTGCTGCTGGACCAGAAACTGCGCGGGCGCAATGTCGTGCGGTCGCTGGTGTTCGCGCCGTTCGTCGTGTCGGGTGCAGCGATCGGGGTGGCCTTCCAGTTCGTCTTCGATCCGAGCTTCGGCCTGATCCGTGACTTGCTCGCGCGGGTCGGCGCGCAGACGCCGGACTTCTTCCAGGACAGTGGCTGGGCGTTGTTCATGGTGACCACGACCTATATCTGGAAGAACCTCGGCTACACCTTCGTCATCTACCTCGCCGCGCTGCAGGGCCGGCGGATCGATCTCGACGAGGCCGCGGAGATCGACGGAGCCTCGCCGTGGACCCACTTCCGCAAGGTGCTCCTGCCTCAGCTGCGGCCCACGACGTTCTTCCTGTCGATCACCGTGCTGCTCAACTCGGTGCAGGTCTTCGACCTCATCTACGCCCAGACCCGCGGTGGCCCGGTCGGCACCGGCACGACCACCCTGGTCTTCCAGGTCTATCAGGAGACCTTCGTCAACATGCGGGCCGGCTATGGCGCCACCGTCGCGACCATCATGTTCCTCATCCTCTTGACGATCACGTTCGTCCAGGTCCGGGTCATGGATCGGGGACTAGGGGCATGAGCACCCACCTGCAGGTGAGCCAAAGCGACCGGCATCGCACGCCACTGATGTCCGTGGCCGGCTATGTCGCGATGACCATCGTGGTCCTCATCATCGCGGTCCCGCTGTTCTGGATCGTCATTACGAGTTTCAAGGAACGCCAGGACATTTACGTCCGGCCCGCGCAGTACTGGCCGTCACCGGCGACCACCGACAACTACCGCGACACGGTCACGTCGATCCCGTTCCCGGCATACTTCCGCAACTCACTCATCATCACCGCCCTGCTGGCCGCAGCGAAGATCACCCTCGGGGTGCTCAGCGCCTATGCCCTGTCGCTGTTGCGCTTCCCCGGACGCAATCTGATCTTCCTCGTCGTCATCGCGGCGCTCATGGTGCCCAACCAGATCACCGTCATCTCCAACTACGCGCTCATCGCCCAGCTCGGGTGGCGCAACACCTTCCAGGGCATCGTCATCCCGCTCGCCGGCGTGGCGTTCGGCACCTTCCTCATGCGCAACCAGTTCCTCTCGCTGCCGCACGAGATCATCGAAGCGGCCCGCCTCGACGGGCGCCGGCCCGATGAAGCTGCTGTGGCGGGTGGTCATGCCGATGTCCTGGCTGACCCTCGTGGCGTTCTCGCTCATCACCGTCGTCAACAAGAGGAACGGAATACCTCTGGCCGTTCCTCATGAGCGACAACGAGAAGACCGCCCCGCTGCAGGTCGGCCTCACCCTGCTACAGAACAACGAAGGCGGCAACAACTGGGGTCCGGTCATGGCGGGCACGGTGCTCACCGTGCTGCCCATCCTCATCCTCTTCCTCTTCCTGCAACGCCAGATGATCAAGGGCCTCACGGCCGGAGCAGTCAAGAGCTAAGACGTCCGCCCGCACCCGCGGTCGAGCGAGAAGAACCCATCCAACGGGAGGCACGACACATGAACGACCTGACTCGCCGAGGATTTCTCGGACTGGCCGGTGCGGCTGGTGTAGCCGCCGGGCTGGCAGCCTGCGCCGGAAGCGGGAGTTCGCCGACCAGCAGCGGCGGAGGAGCCGGGGGCCCGATCCAGTTCTGGAGCAACCACCCGGGCACCTCCAAGGACACCGAGACCAAGATCATCGAGGCGTTCCAGAAGGCCAACCCCGGCTTTACGGTCTCGCTCATCGACGGTGGGAAGAACTACGAAGAGGTCGCGCAGAAGTTCAACGCTGCCCTCGCCGGTGGCCAGCTGCCCGATGTCATCGTCGCCTCCGACGTCACGTGGTTCAACTTCGCCCTCAACAAGCAGCTGGCCCCGCTGGACGACCTGCTGTCGGCCGCCGGCCTGAAGACCGACGACTACGTCGACGCGCTCTACAACGACTACAAGTTCAACGGCAAGCACTACGCCCTGCCGTTCGCCCGGTCCACGCCGCTCTTCTACTACAACAAGGCGATGTGGTCGGCCGCCGGCCTGCCCGACCGTGGCCCGGCTACCTGGGAGGAGTTCAAGGAGTGGGCTCCCAAGCTCGCCGCCGCCATCGGTGCCGACAAGGTGCCGCTGCAGATGGCCGACGGGTCCAACTACTTGGACTGGTATTTCCAGAACATGGCCTGGTCGATGGGTGGGCAGATGTCCAAGGAGTGGACGGCCACGGCCTCCGACCCCAAGACGGTAGCGGCCGGCACCTTCCTGCAAGACTTGGCCAAGAACAAGTGGGTGAAGTTCTCCAAGAGCCCCGACGCAGAGTTCAGCGCCGGGATCGCTGCGTGCGCCCTGCAGTCCACCGGCACCCTCGGTGGCATCACGAAGAACGCCAAGTTCGACTTCGGGACCGCGTTCCTGCCCGGTGACGGCGCCTGCCCGACCGGTGGCGCCGGCGTGGCGATCCCTGCGGGGCTCTCCGACGAGCGCAAGAAGAACGCCGTGAAGTTCATCGAATACCTCACCAATGTCGAGAGCACGGTGACCTTCACCCAGGCGACCGGATACATGCCGGTGCGCAAGTCGGCCCTGGACAACGAGGCGGAGAAGGCCTTCCTGGAGAAGAACCCGCGCGCCAAGGTCGCGGTCCAGCAGTTGGCCAAGACCCGAAGCCAGGACAACGCCCGGGTGCTCGTTCCCGGTGGTGGCGCCCGGATCGGCAAGGCGCTCGACCAGATCGCCCAGGGTCAGGACGTTGCGACCGTCTTTGCAGCACTCGACAAAGAGACCCAGGCCGCGATCGACAGCCAGATCAAGCCCAAGCTGTGAGTCCGCCGCGCTAAACGGCATACCTGCCGGTATGCCGTGCCACCCGGCTGCTGCCCCCGTCGCCACCGCGGCGGGCTGGGAGTGCTGGCACGGCATACCGGCACCGTTCCACCGACGCAAGGAGGCCTGCCCCCGTGGCGACCGTGTACTTCGATGAGGCGACCCGCCGGTTCACTCCGAACGATCCACCGGCGGTCGACGCGGTGACCCTGGACATCGCCGACGGTGAGTTCCTCGTCCTCGTCGGCCCGTCGGGCTGCGGCAAGTCGACGACCCTGCGGATGCTCGCCGGGTTGGAGCCGATCGACGGTGGCCGGATCCTCATCGACGGACACGACCAGAAGGGCGTCCGCCCGCGTGATCGTGATGTGGCGATGGTCTTCCAGAGCTACGCGCTCTATCCCAATATGACCGCTGCCGAGAACATGGCCTTCGCGTTGCGCAACTTCGGGGTGAGCAAGGCCGATGCCGATGCGCGGGTGGCCGAGGCCGCCAAGATCCTCGAACTCGAGCCGCTGCTGGACCGCAAGCCCGGCGCGATGTCCGGTGGGCAGCGCCAGCGGGTGGCGATGGGGCGGGCCATCGTGCGCAACCCCAAGGTCTTCTGCATGGACGAACCGCTGTCCAACCTCGATGCCAAACTGCGCGTGTCCACCCGCTCGCAGATCGCGGGTCTGCAGCGGCGCCTGGGCATCACGACCTGCTATGTCACCCACGACCAGGTGGAGGCGTGACGATGGGCCACCGGGTCGCCGTGCTCAAAGACGGCAAACTGCAGCAGGTCGACACGCCCGAGGCCCTCTATGACCGCCCGGTCAACGCCTTCGTCGCTTCCTTCATCGGATCGCCGGCGATCTACCTCGCCGAGGCGGCCGTCCGCGACGGCCACGCAACCGTGCACGGTCTGGACCTGCCGATCCCGCGGGAGACCGCTTCCCGAGCGGGGGAGAAGGTGACCATCGGGCTGCGTCCGGAAGCCTGGGAGCTGGTGCCGGATCAGACCGCCCAGAGCGTCGCGATCCACGTCGACCTCGTCGAGATCCTCGGGTCGGAGTCGTTCGTTTATGGCCACCCCGTCGCCGGCGACGAGAAGGACCGCATCACCGTCAAGCTCGACGAGCGGACCAAGATCGCCCTCGGTGACGTCGTCCACGCGCGCCCCGAGGTCGAGCGCACGCACTTCTTCCACGCCGAGACGGGGGAGTCGCTGCGGGCATGACTGCTGTTCCCGGCGTCCCTCGCGCTCGCGCTCGCCGCGCTGACGGTATGCCGTGGCGTCCCGACCTCTCGGCCCACGTCATCCAGGGTCATCGCGGCGCACGCGCGCTGTCGCCCGAGAACACCATTGCCAGCATGCGGGCCGCGATCGATGCCGGGGCGACGGGGATCGAGCTGGATGTGCGGCTCACCGGCGATGGCCAGGTGGTCGTATGGCACGACCCGACCCTGCAGGCCGACAAGTGCCTGATGACGGATGTCGATTACACTCACGCACGGCTGGCTGATCTGACGCTGGACCAGCTGCGGACCGTCGACGTTGGGAGCCGCACCCTCACGGCATACCCCGGGCAGCAGCCGGCGCCGGGTGAGCGGATCGCCACCCTGGCGGAGCTCTTCGCTGCGTGCGCCGACCACCCGGAGTTGTGGTGGACCGTCGAGATCAAGGTCGATCCGACCGATCCGTCGGAAGTGGCGAGTCGCGATCGGCTTGTCGACGGCACCATCGCGGCGATCGAGGCCGCCGGGGTGGGGGAGCGCAGTTTCGTGCACTCCTTCGACTGGGCGGTGCTGGATCGCTCGCGTGAGGTGGCGCCACACCTGCTGGCGTCGGCGCTTGCCGTGGTGGGGCACACCTTTGCTCCCGGAAGCGTCTGGCTGGGGTCGGTCGACTATGCCGGCTTCGCTGGCGACCTCGCAGCAGCCGCGTATGCCGTTGGAGCACAGGCGCTTTCGCCGCACTACCTGTCGTGCGACTCGGAGCTGGTGACGCGGGCACATGAGCTCGGGCTTGCCGTGCTGCCGTGGACGGTCAACGGCGATGACGATATCCGCGCCGTCTTGGCGGCCGGGGCCGGCTGACCCACAATGTTCACCCATGAAGCAGATGTGGAAAGAATTCCGGGCCTTCGCCATGGTGGCAACATGCCTCGACCTGGCGCTCCGGGTTCATCATCGGGCAGCCTTCGCCGCGCTCGTCGAGAGCTTTTGGCCAGCAACATCCTCATGCAGCTGGTCGCAGCGACCTCGGCAAGCCCGACTTTGTGCGAGTTGACCTTCGAGTTCAACAACGCCGAGGACACTTCCAGCACGGCGCCTTCCTCACCGACTTCGTGGGCTTCCTGCCATGGCACTGGTGCCTTTCTCGATCCCCGTTGGTCTGCTTGCTCAAGAAGCGCCGGGGGACTGGAACTTCGGCTCAGGGTCAGTGCGAGTGCCTTTACTGCAAGGGGATAAACGCTGTTCTCAATGACGCGCTCGGGCGCAAGTGCGGTGCACGCGGACATCGACCCGACCACTGAGTGAAGAGTGACCCGAGTCCTCGAAGCGCCGTCGCACAGGAGAAAAGCAGACCCGCGACAATCGCCTGCTTCGGGCGCGCGTCGGTCAGGATCATCAGATCAGCTGTCGTGGTCGGACCGTGAACTGGTCAGCGCTGGTGTTGATTAGTGCGACTCCCAGCCGGGGCATCGTCGACGGAGACGATGATGTCTGGTCCTCCGGTCCGCACCGGGCGCAAGGCATGGACCTTGTCTGACGTGATCAACGGCTTGTACCTTGCTCTGCCAATACGCAACCTCTCTCTCTCTGTCCGAACCGCAGCGCGCAGGGTCGACGGTGACGAGCTCGGCTGCCGTAACTTCGTGAATGGGGATGTTCGACCTCGGCCACGTCGTGCCCGGACGCAGTTCTCATCCGGTGTCCATTTAAAGACTACGGTCGCTCGGCCCAGCGTGCCTGCCCCCGCGATGCCGACGGCGACCACCAGGCCGGGCCACTACCGTAGCCAGATGGCG
>JADJVI010000055.1 GCA_016710645.1 Actinomycetales bacterium
CGCGACCAGTCCGGCCCCGCGCAGCGCTGGCGTTTCATCGGATCGGCGACCCGTTCAATGCGTCGACCTGTGACGTCAGCATGGATCTGGCACCACAGGTCGCTGCACCCGCCTCCGATGAAGCGCAGCTGGTCCAGGAGCTGACCGACGAACCGTTCCACGGGGTCGAGCAACCACCGGGTGTTGTAGGCCACCCCTCCGGGAGACTGCCCCGGACCAGGTCCTCCCGTCAGGTGCCCCAGTGGGAGGTTGTGCTGGCCGCCCGGGCGCTGCGGTCATCCACCGGCGAACGCAGCCCGGCCAGCCACGGGGTGAACAGCACGCCATTCGAGCCGATTGGGGACCGGGCAGCGGCCGTCGTCAGCTCGTCAGAAAGATCCACCGAAGACCTCGTCGCGCACCCGCGAATGCAGCCCCTGCGGCCTCGTGGTTGTTGGCCAGCAGGTGCAGGCTTCGGGAGTCAGGCCAGGGACCTGTCGCGATGGTGTGGTGGATGTCGGTCTTCTTCGGCCACGGGCGCCGAGATCCGGGTTGTCGTCGACACGGCGAAATGTCCCTGCCGCAGCAGCACCGCCCCGGACCCCACCGTCGAGGGCTGCCGGTCGGTCATCCCGGCTACCGTCACGGTGCCCTCGGGCAAGCCGAGCGCACAGCATACCTCAGGGGAGCACAGGACCCACGACGGAACCGGTGCGCACCAGCGGAGGCAACCGCCGAGGGCTCGATGCCGGTCAGGCGACGGAAGCCGCTCGTCGTAGTCCAGCCGGGAGGGATCACGAGTGTCGGTGAGCCAGGCCAGGGTCATCGAGTTGTGGCTCGCTGTCGCCCGGCCGGTGAAGCGCATCGTGAAGATGATCGACCGGTTCGAGGAACCACCGCGCCCGGGCCGCGACCTCGGGCTCGTCGTGCTGGATCGCGAGCATGTGGCCGATCGGGTCACCACCTTGTGGCGACGGGGCACCGGCCGTGCGCTGCCAGCACCAGCGCCCGCGGTGGTGACCCGAACAACGGACCGGCGGCGAACTGGGTATGCCGCGCGCCTCGGGTGTCGAGGAACAGCCGCCCCCCGCCTCACCGACGCGGGGATGCCGTCTGCGTCGACCAGGCACGGTGCTGCCCCACTGCCCCTTGATCCTGCCACGGCCTCGGCCAGGCCAGGTCGACCCCGCCCACCCGCAGGCCTTCGCTGGCCAGCTCGATGACGGCCTCCCAGCCGGCGGCAGAGTCCTGGACCGCCGCCGCCCTCGCGCCGGACCGTCAGCACGACCCGGAATTGCCGACCAACGCAACTGTCCGTCGAAGCTCGCAGGCCGACCTTGGGGCCGCCGGTGCCGAGGTCGACGGTGAGATGTGCCGATGGGCCAGGGGCCGCTCCGCGAGGGCTCAGCCCGAGGTCACGCCGGGGTGGGGACGCTCTGCTGGGCGTCCATCATCCCGCTCATCACCCGCGGTGATGAGCATCGTCGCCGCAGGTGTCAGGCCACCGGGGACGCCGCCGTAGAGCGCGGCGCTCTGAGCGGGGGTGCCTGCCTTGGCGCGGGCGTAGTCGAGGGCGTCGCTCAGATCGGCCGCGAAGCGCCTCGACGATCCCCTTCCTGACGCTGCGGTCCGGTCACTGCCAAGTGCAGCCCGCGTTGGGAGTACTGCAGCCCGCGTTGAACCGCCAACCTCGTTGCCGCAGGCGTCATTTTTTTGATAGATGTCCAGCGCGTCGAGGTGAACGCCACCAAGAAGGTCGGTTCACCCATGGGCCGTAGCTCGGGGTGCCGGGGCCCGAATGAAGCGTCAATAACCCCGCAGCCGTGGCGAAGATCCCAACCGCGCGGTCCCTGTGGCCGTGCCCCGCATCGTCACCTGTCGACGCCCAGGTCGGGGCCAACAGCCCCACCGATCGCGAGCCGGCCATCCCAGGGGGAGAAATGGCGCGCCGACCAGTCCGGGACGAAGAAGTGACCGGTTGCGCAGTGCCTTGTCCCGGAAGAGCAGCGTCGAAAGTGCCTTTGAGGCCATAGCCGTACTTGTGCGTGTCGGCGGAGATGCTCGTGACCCACGGACGCCGGAAGTCGAGGGGCTGGCGCCACACCAACTCTTCCCCGAACAGCAGGACGAAGCCGCCCAGGCACCCGTCAGCGTGCGAGCCGACCACGATCGAGGGCAGCGCACCGAGCTCGGTGATCGGGTCGTGGTGCCGTGGGGTAGTTACGGGCGGGCGTGATGACCCCCGCGGTGTCGTCGTCGATGGCGGCGGCCATGGCTGACAGGTCGACCAGAGTGGTCACCGGGTCACCAGCACGGCCTTGACCGACCAATGTCCGAACAGGTGCGCCGCCTTGGCGAAGGCCGGGTGGGCCGTCTCAGGCCTGACGATGGTCGGGCGCTTCTACGCCGCGGGCCTGGCGGCCTCGCGGTAGCAAGAGCATGGCGACCAGGATGCTGTCGGTGCCGCCACTGGTGACCAGCCCGGCAGGCGTGGCGCCGGAATCGCGTCGGCATGCATGAGTCCCAGAACCACCATCGAGGATCTCGCCTCAACCGGGTGGCGCTCGGACACATGTCGCTGCAAGGCGTTCTGGTGCGAAGCGGCAGAACGCCCTCGCCAAGAAAGTCGTAGTGCTCCGTGTCGCCGAGGTAGATCGTCACGGAGCACTGCCGCTCTACCAAGTCTGATCCTCCTCGCCGGCTATCGCGGTAGGCTCAGCCGACACCTCCGCCCAGTCGCGGCCCTCGTCCGGGAGCGCACGCATCTCCGGATACCGGCCCTGGTAGGGGTAGGCGTTGAACGGATCGCTCACGGCCCGGCAGCCCTATCGGGCGTCGCCCGCACTTTCGGGTATGCCGTGCGTCCGTCCTCAGGTGCGCGGGGACAGTCGGATCGGAGGCGCCGTCCGTAGCCAAACGTGAACTCCGGCAGGCGAACTCGGCAGGCCGCAATGCGCGGTTCGGGCCCGGCGGCATACAGTGAGGATCAGCTGCAGCCCGCTGCCGAGGTCGTCACCGGGGTCGGGAGCGGACCCCCCGCCGCCCGTGGGGCCGCCGCCTCGGCGCTCCGGGACCGATCGTCGCGGTGGTTGCTCTGAGCCGCGCTTGGCACTGCCCAACCTCGCGCTGCTCACCCTCTTCGTCTATCGGCCGCTCATCGACGCTTGCAGTTGTCGTTCACCGACTTAGCATCTCCCCTCGCCCCAACGATTACGACACCCGTCACGTTGCGGCCAAACAAATCAGTGGCTGGGGCGGGAGGACACGCGGATCATCCTGCGCAACACCCTGGTCTTCACCTTCGCCACGGTGATCATCTCGATGGTGCTGGGCCTGGCGTTGGCGTTGCTGCTGGACCAGAAGCTACGCGGGCGCAATGTCGTGCGGCCGCTGGTGTTTGCGCGCCGTTCGTCGTGTCGGGTGCGGCGATCGGGTGGCCTTCCAGTTCGTCTTCGATCAAGCTTCAGCCTGATCCGTGACTTGCTCGCGCGGGGTCGGCGCTTGCAGACCGCCGGACTTCTTCAGGACAGTGGCTGGGCGTTGTTCATGGTGACCACGGCCTATATCTGGAAGAACCTCGGCTACCTTCGTCATCTACCTCGCCGCGCTGCAGGGCCGGCGGATCGATCTCGCGACGAGGCCGCGGAGATCGACGGAGCCACCACCGTGGACCCACTTCCGCAAGGTGCTCCTCCCTCAACTGCGACCCACGACGTTCTTCCTGTCGATCACCGTGCTGCTCAACTCGGTGCAGGTCTTCGACCTCATCTACGCCCAGACCCGCGGTGGCCCGGTCGGCACCGGCACGACCACCTGGTCTTCCAGGTCTATCAGGAGACCTTCGTCAACATACGGGCCGGCTATGGCGCCACCGTCGCGACCATCATGTTCCTCATCCTCTTGACGATCACGTTCATCAGGTCCGGGTCATGGATCAGGGGACTAGGGCATGAGCACCCACCTGCAGGTGAGCCAAAGCGACCGGCATCGCCACGCCACTGATGTCCGTGGCCGGCTATGTCGCGATGACCATCGTGGTCCTCATCATCGCGGTCCCCGCTGTTCTGGATCGTCATTACGAGTTTCAAGGAACGCCAGGACATTTACGTCCGGCCCGCGCAGTACTGGCCGTCACCGGCGACCACCGACAACTACCGCGACACGGTCACGTCGATCCCGTTCCCGGCATACTTCCGCAACTCACTCATCATCACCGCCCTGCTGGCCCGCGAAGATCACCCTCGGGGTGCTCAGCGCCTATGCCCTGTCGCTGTTGCGTCCCCCGGACGCAATCAGTCTTCCTCGTCGTCATCCCGGCGCTCATGGTCCCCAACCAGATCACCGTCATCTCCAACTACGCGCTCATCGCCCAGCTCGGGTGGCGCAACACCTTCAGGGCATCGTCATCCCGCTCGCCGGCGTGGCGTTCGGCACCTTCCTCATGCGCAACCAGTTCCTCTCGCTGCCGCACGAGATCATCGAAGCGGCCCGCCTCGACGGCGCCGGCCCGATGAAGCTGCTGTGGCGGGTGGTCATGCCGATGTCCTGGCCGACCCTCGTGGCGTTCTCGCTCATCACCGTCGTCAACGAGTGGAACGAATACCTCTGGCCGTTCCTCATGAGCGACAACGAGAAGACCGCCCCGCTGCAGGTCGGCCTCACCCTGCTACAGAACAACGAAGGCGGCAACAACTGGGGTCCGGTCATGGCGGGCACGGTGCTCACCGTGCTGCCCATCCTCATCCTCTTCCTCTTCCTGCAACGCCAGATGATCAAGGGCCTCACGGCCGGAGCAGTCAAGAGCTAAGACGTCCGCCCGCACCCGCCTGTCAGGCGGAAGAACCCATCCAACGGGAGGGACAACACATGAACGACCTGACTCGCCGAGGATTTCTCGGACTGGCCGGTGCGGCTGGTGTAGCCGCCGGGCTGGCAACCTGCGCCGGAAGCGGGAGTTCGCCGACCAGCAGCGGCGGAGGGCCGGGGGCCCGATCCCAGTTCTGGAGCAACCACCCGGGCACCTCCAAGGACACCGAGACCAAGATCATCGAGGCGTTCCAGAAGCCAACCCGGCTTTACGGTTTCGCTCATCGACGGTGGGAAGAACTACGAAGAGGTCGCGCAGAAGTTCAACGCTGCCCTCGCCGGTGGCCAGCTGCCCGATGTCATCGTCGCCTCCGACGTCACGTGGTTCAACTTCGCCCTCAACAAGCAGCTGGCCCCGCTGGACGACCTGCTGTCGGCCGCCGGCCTGAAGACCGACGACTGCGTCGACGCGCTCTACAACGACTACAAGTTCAACGGCAAGCACTACGCCCTGCCGTTCGCCCGGTCCACGCCGCTCTTCTACTACAACAAGGCGATGTGGTCGGCCGCCGGCCTGCCCGACCGTGGCCCGGCTACCTGGGAGGAGTTCAAGAGGTGGGCTCCCAAGCTCGCCGCCGCCATCGGTGCCGACAAGGTGCCGCTGCAGATGGCCGACGGGTCCAACTACTTGGACTGGTATTTCAGAACATGGCCTGGTCGATGGGTGGGCAGATGTCCAAGGAGTGGACGGCCGGCCTCCGACCCCAAGACGGTAGCGGCCGGCACCTTCCTGCAAAGACTTGGCCAAGAACAAGTGGGTGAAGTTCTCCAAGAGCCCCGACGCAGAGTTCAGCGCCGGGATCGCTGCGTGCGCCCCAGTCCACCGGCACCCTCGGTGGCATCACGAAGAACGCCAAGTTCGACTTCGGGACCGCGTTCCTGCCCGGTGACGGCGCCTGCCCGACCGGTGGCGCCGGCGTGGCGATCCCTGCGGGGCTCTCCGACGAGCGCAAGAAGAACGCCGTGAAGTTCATCGAATACCTCACCAATGTCGAGAGCACGGTGACCTTCACCCAGGCGACCGGATACATGCCGGTGCGCAAGTCGGCCCCTGGACAACGAGGCGGAGAAGGCCTTCCTGGAGAAGAACCCGCGCGCCAAGGTCGCGGTCCAGCAGTTGGCCAAGACCCGAAGCCAGGACAACGCCCGGGTGCTCGTTCCCGGTGGTGGCGCCCGGATCGGCAAGGCGCTCGACCAGATCGCCCAGGGTCAGGACGTTGCGACCGTCTTTGCAGCACTCGACAAAGAGACCCAGGCCGCGATCGACAGCCAGATCAAGCCCAAGCTGTGAGTCCGCCGCGCTAAACGGCATACCTGCCGGTATGCCGTGCCACCAGCTGCTGCCCCGTCGCCACCGCGGCGGGCTGGGAAGTGCTGGCACGGCATACCGGCACCGTTCCACCGACGCAAGGAGGCCTGCCCCCGTGGCGACCGTGTACTTCGATAAGGCGACCCGCCGGTTCACTCCGAACGATCCACCGGCGGTCGACGCGGTGACCCTGGACATCGCCGACGGTGAGTTCCTCGTCCTCGTCGGCCCGTCGGGCTGCGGCAAGTCGACGACCCTGCGGATGCTCGCCGGGTTGGAGCCGATCGACGGTGGCCGGATCCTCATCGACGGACACGACCAGAAGGGCGTCCGCCCGCGTGATCGTGATGTGGCGATGGTCTTCCAGAGCTACGCGCTCTATCCCAACATGACCGCTGCCGAGAACATGGCCTTCGCGTTGCGCAACTTCGGGGTGAGCAAGGCCGATGCCGATGCGCGGGTGGCCGAAGCCGCCAAGATCCTCGAACTCGAGCCGCTGCTGGACCGCAAGCCCGGCGCGATGTCCGGTGGGCAGCGCCAGCGGGTGGCGATGGGGCGGGCCATCGTGCGCAACCCCAAGGTCTTCTGCATGGACGAACCGCTGTCCAACCTCGATGCCAAACTGCGCGTGTCCACCCGCTCGCAGATCGCGGGTCTGCAGCGGCGCCTGGGCATCACGACCTGCTATGTCACCCACGACCAGGTGGAGGCCATGACGATGGGCCACCGGGTCGCCGTGCTCAAAGACGGCAAACTGCAGCAGGTCGACACGCCCGAGGCCCTCTATGACCGCCCGGTCAACGCCTTCGTCGCTTCCTTCATCGGATCGCCGGCGATCTACCTCGCCGGGCGGCCGTCCGCGACGACCACGCAACCGTGCACGGTCTGGACCTGCCGATCCCGCGGGAGACCGCTTCCCGAGCGGGGGAGAAGGTGACCATCGGGCTGCGTCCGGAAGCCTGGGAGCTGGTGCCGGATCAGACCGCCCAGAGCGTCGCGATCCACGTCGACCTCGTCGAGATCCTCGGGTCGGAGTCGTTCGTTTATGGCCACCCCGTCGCCGGCGACGAGAAGGACCGCATCACCGTCAAGCTCGACGAGCGGACCAAGATCGCCCTCGGTGACGTCGTCCACGCGCGCCCCGAGGTCGAGCGCACGCACTTCTTCCACGCCGAGACGGGGGAGTCGCTGCGGGCATGACTGCTCCTCCCGGCGCACCGCGCGCTCGCGCTCGCGCTCGCCGCGATGACGGTATGCCGTGGCGTCCGGACCTCTCGGCCCACGTCATCCAGGGTCATCGCGGCGCTCGTGCGCTGTCTCCCGAGAACACCATCGCGAGCATGCGGGCCGCGATCGATGCCGGGGCGACGGGGATCGAGCTGGACGTGCGGCTCACTGGCGATGGCCAGGTGGTCGTGTGGCACGACCCGACCCTGCAGGCCGACAAGTGCCTGATGACCGAAGTCGATTACACCGACGCGCGGCTGGCTGATCTGACGCTGGACCAGCTGCGGACCGTCGACGTCGGCAACCGCACCCTCACGGCATACCCCTTGCAGCAGCCGGCGCCGGGTGAGCGGATCGCCACCCTGGCGGAGCTCTTCGCTGCGTGCGCTGACCACCCGGAGCTGTGGTGGACCGTCGAGATCAAGGTCGACCCGACGGACCCCTCCGAGGTGGCGACCCGCGATGAGCTCGTCGACGGCACCATCGCGGCGATCGAGGCTGCCGGGGTGAGGGAGCGCAGTTTCGTGCACTCCTTCGACTGGGCGGTGCTGGATCGCTCGCGTGAGGTGGCGCCACACCTGCTGCGGTCGGCGCTCGCCGTGGTGGGGCACACCTTTGCTCCCGGAAGCGTCTGGCTGGGGTCGGTCGACTATGCCGGCTTCGCTGGCGACCTCGCAGCAGCCGCGTATGCCGTTGGGGCACAAGCGCTTTCGCCGCACTACCTGTCGTGCGACGCGGAGCTGGTGACGCGGGCACATGAGCTCGGGCTTGCCGTGCTGCCGTGGACGGTCAACGGCGATGACGATATCCGCGCCGTCTTGGCGGCCGGGGCCGACGCGTTCGTTACCGATGATCCGGCGCGTGCTCTGGCGGTGTTCACCGGCTGACCCCACAATGTTCACCCATGAAGCAGATGTGGAAAGAATTCCGGGCCTTCGCCATGGGTGGCAACATGCTCGACCTGGCGCTCGGGTTCATCATCGGGGCAGCCTTCGCCGCGCTCGTCGAGAGCTTGGCCAGCAACATCCTCATGCAGCTGGTCGCAGCGATCTTCGGCAAGCCCGACTTCAGTGAGTTGACCTTCGAGTTCAACAACGCCGAGATCAAGTACGGCGCCTTCCTCACCGACTTCGTGGGCTTCCTGCTCATGGCACTGGTGCTCTTCTCGATCGTCAAGCTGCTCAAGAAGGCCGGACTCGGGAACTTCCGGGCCCAGGGTCAGCGCGAGTGCCCCTACTGCAAGGAGTTCGTCTCGGTCGACGCGCTCAAGTGCAAGTGGTGCACTGCGGACATCGACCCGGACCAGCTCGAGGAAGAGGACCTGGAGATCCTCGAAGCGCGCCGTCGCACAGGAGAAAAGTAGACCCGACAATCGCCTGCTTCTGGCGCGCGTCGGTCAGATCATCAGATCAGCTGTCGTGGTCGGACCGTGAACTGGTCAGCGCTGCGTTGATTAGTGCGACCCCAGTCGGGGCATCGTCGACGGAGACGATGATGTCTGGTCCTCGGGTCCGCACCAGGCGCAAGGCTGGACCGCGTCTGACGATCAACGCTTGCACCCCTGCGCCCACACGCAACCCCCATCCGAACCAGCGCGCAGGGTCGACGGTGACGAGCTCGGCCGCTGCAACTTCGTGAATGGGGATGCTCCACCACGGCCACGGCGTGCCCGGACGCAGCCTCATCCGGTGTCCATCGAAGACTACGGTCGCCTGGCCCAGCGTGCCTGCCCCCGCGATGCCGACGGCGACCACCAGGCCGGGCCACCACCGTAGCCAGATGGCGACAACAAGGCATACTGCCGCAGTCACTCGAGCGGACCGGACCACCTGACGATTGACCGCATAGCCGATCCACGCGGCGCGCTCTCGTCCCGCGAGATCTCGTGGGGACGGCGCGACCATAGGTTCGGGACGCGCGAGCCCGCCCCGCCGAAGCAGAGCAAAGGCGTATCCAGCCGATCCGAGGAACCCCACCCCAGATCCCAGGCCGACGACCCACGCGGCCCACGCCGGCGACCGGGCGTCCTGCCAGCGCACGACATCGAGGTTCGTCGCGACCACCGCCGCTTCGATGAACGACACGGAGAACACGGCATACGTCATGAGGCAGACGAAGGCAACTGCGCGCAGGAGAGCGGGGCAACCCACCCGACGTACGAGTGTCGCCCAGGCGAGAGCGGGTACCGCTCCAACCGCCACGGGGACGGCCACGATGACCCACAGTGGGGCGGAATCGTCGGGGACCCCATGGGTCAGGTGGGCGGCGACGTCCGCCGGAAGGCGATGACGGACGATGGCTGGCAGGATCAACCCGGCCATGAGCGTGGCCAGGGGGAGCAGTTCCAAGCGGGCCGGCAGCTGCGTCCGCGCGTCAGCGGCGCAGGTCTGGGAGCCCCGCACGATTAGGTTCCGTACGCCTGGGTGAGGTATCGAGCTGCGTCTTCGGCGGACAACCCCAGGCGCCGACCGTGAGCTGCCGCGGCTCCGAGCGCCTGATGAAACAACGCCTGGTCGGCACTGGCGCCAGCCACGACCCGCGCGGTCCGACCGTGGTGAATGTCAAGGATGCCTTCGTCACGCAGAACTCGCAGCGCACGCAGCACTGTGTGCAGATTGATCCCCAGGGCGCCAGCCAGGGTGCGCGCCGACGGCAACTCGTCGCCACCCCGGAGAGCGCCCTCCGCGATCTCACGACGGATCGCCGCCGCAACCTGCTCGTACAGGGGCGTCGATGACGCGTGGTCGAGCTCAATCAGCACCCTGACATCGTAGATAGCTGAGGGGCGCTGTGGGAAGTACATGTAGACAGTCGCAGCCCGCCGCACCTACGGGATCCGTCTCAGGTTGACGCACTGTTCTATTTCATATAGAACAGTGTCTACTGCTTCCAAGACACACGGCGAGGCATGGGGTTGAACGAGGAGCGCTCATGACTACGCCGCGAGGGTCATCGCCGAAGGTCTTCCTGCCGGCAGCCTCGCGCGGGTGGATATGGCCCTGGCTGACAGTTGGTCTCGGCGGCGTATTCATCATCACCGCAGGGAGTTCCATAGGTGCGGGCGGCCTCCAAGTCGCCATCGGAGCTCTTCTGGTCACTCTGGGCGGAGCGACCGCCCTCGCGGTGCCCCGGATGCGGTATGAGATCAGCCCAGGGCTGCTGCGAATCTCGTGCCGTCCGGTGTTCGAGGCTGAGGTGCCACTCGCTGAACTCTCGTCGGTTGAAAGGCGCGACTTGGTGCCGAGCGTGTGGGCCGCGGCCCGATTCCCGGGGCTCGCTTTGGGCACCGTCAGATATGTCGGAATGGGACCCATTCGGATGTGTGCGACTCGGGCAGCAAAGGGTGTCCTGGTGCTCAACACAGCTCGCGGTCGGTTTGGAGTCACCCCTGCTGACGAACAAGGGTTCCTTGGGGCGCTCGGCGAAGCTGGGGGGCATATCACTCCCTCTCAGCAGGGATGATCGGTCATGATGACGGGGATTTGGCCGATGGCCGCACTCACTGTGGCAGCCTCTGCGACGGTGGCGTGGGCAGTGATCCGTCACGTCCCGTCCCAGGGCCGTGCCTACGTGCCCTTGCTCATGGTGGGCCTGTTCTCCAGTGCCGGTGTCAACCTCCTGGTCAAAGGTCCGCTCGCCACGGGCGTGGTGACGTTGACCAACACTTCGCGCGGGCTGACGGCAGCCTCCCCTGTGTGGCTTCTGGTCTTCGCCTGGTTGCTCGCACCGATCACCGAAGAAGCCGCCAAGGCAGCGCCGCTTCTCGTGCCTCGACTCCGTCGTCGTCTCCACACCTCCGAGGACGCCCTCTGGTCGGCGATGGCGCTGGGGATGAGCTACGGAATTGGTGAGGCAGTGTGGGTGGCCTTCACCATCTCTCGAGATGTTTCGTATGCCGGGACTCCGTCCTGGGCTTTCGTCGGCTACGCGACAGAACGCTTTATCGTCTGCTTCGGCCACGGCGTGATGACCGCGCTCTTTGTGGTCGGGTGCTACCGAGGGCTCCGCGCCCGAGGCTACTTCTTGGCTGTCGCCCTGCACGCGTTCGCGAACATCGGGCCGTTTACGGCTCTCATCGGTGCCTGGACTCCGGAAGGGGCGTCGCTGTGGTCGGGAGGAGCCCTGCTCCTGATGGCCTTCTTCTTCGAGCGGATGCGGGGGTCCGACCGACCGGAGGTGCAGCGACACGAGCTTCTGTTGGTGAGATCCACGCGCGGGGCGTTGCCAGGATCCAGGAGCGGCCAGTGGCTGGAAGCTGATCAGAAGGCCACTGACGTCTAGGACGGTGAGGCGCCTGACCCCGGGCCCTACGCTGGGGCCATGCTGCGGGTGGGCCTCACGGGTGGGATCGGTTCCGGGAAGTCCACGGTCGCAGCCCTGCTGCGCGAGCTCGGGGCCGCAGTCACCGACGCCGACGCAGTCGCCCGGGAGGTGGTCCAGTCGGGCCAGCCTGCGCTCGGGGCGATCGCCGCTGAATTTGGTCGCGGGGTCATCCGCCCAGACGGATCGCTGGATCGGGCTGCCCTGGCCGCCATCGTCTTCCCCGATCAGCAGCGGTTGCAGGCCTTGGAGGCGATCACCGGGCCGGCTATTGCCGCTCGGGTTGCGAGCCTGCGGGGTGCCGTCCCGCCCGCCCTCGTCGACGTCTACGACATGCCGTTGTTGGTGGAGAAGGGACTGTGGGTCCACGAACACCTGACCGTCGTCGTCGCCGTGTCGGCCGACGAGAGGGTGCGCCGGCTGGTGAGCTTCCGAGGAATGCCCGAAGCCGACGCACGCGCCCGGATCGCGGCACAGGCCACCGACGAGCAGCGGCGCCAGGCCGCGGACATCTGGCTCCCCAACGAGGGGACACGGGAGGAGTTGACCGATGCCGTGCAACGGGTCTGGCGCGAGCGGTTGCTGCCGTACGACGAGAACCTGCGGCACGGCATACCGGTCCGGCGTCCGCGCCCGGTGCGGTTGTGTGAGCCCGACCCGAATTGGGCCGCTGAGGGATCCAGGGCGGTGGCCCGGATCGCCCACGCCCTGGCTGGGCAGGGCGTCGAGGTCGAGCATGTGGGTTCCACGAGCATCCGTGATCTGGTGGCCAAGGACGTCATCGACGTGCAGGTGGGCGTGCGCCGGCTGGCCGACGCCGACAGCCCGGCTTTCGAAAATGCGCTCACTCGCGCGGGTTACGTGGTGCGCCGCGACAACCGCAGCGACACCCCGCATCCCGCTGGAGCGGACGGGGAAGGATGGGCCAAGCGCTACTACAGCGGATGCGATCCGGAGCAGGTCGTCCACGTCCACGTGCGCGAGATCGGCTCTCCCGGCTATGTTTTCGCGTTGGCGTTCCGGGACTGGCTGCGGGCTGAACCCAGCGCGCGCACGGCATACGCGACCGAGAAGCATCGGGTCGCCCACCTGGAACTGAGCGGGGTCGGTGACTACACGGTGGCCAAGGAGCCCTGGTTCGAGGTCGCCTACCCCCAGGTGCAGGACTGGGTCCGGCGCTCCGGCTGGACCGAGCGCGGTCACCGTGGCTGAACCGGCCTTCGTGCGTCGATCGGTGACCGTCGCCGGACGACGGATCGCCTACCGCGAGGAACTCGAGCCGCGCAACGATCCGCCCTTGGTCTTCATCCATGGCCTGGGGATGTCTAGCCGCTCGTTCCGGCCGCTGCTGCCGTATCTCCACGACGGCTTTCACGTGCTCGCCCCCGACTTGCCCGGTGCGGGCCACAGCGACAAGCCGGATGAGCCGCTCAGCGTCGACGCCCTCGTGACCACCCTGGTCGGCTGGATGGATGCCGTCGGACTCGGCGAGGCGGCCTTCGTCGGGCACTCACTCGGCGGGCAGGTGGTGACCCACCTGTGCCAGCGGTATCCAGAGCGGGTCACTCGCGCGGTGCTCGTGGCGGCCACCCCCGACCCGGATGTGGCGCCGGCCTGGCGCAAGGCGCTGTGGTTGCTGGTCGACGGTGCCTTGGAGCCGCCGGCGATGGTGGCGATGGCGACGGGTGATTACCTCAAGGCGCATCCGGGGCGAATGTGGCGGCAGCTGAAGAAGGCCCTCCGGGTCGACGTCGAGGCTCGCGCGTCTCGAATCGAGGTGCCGGTGCTCGTCGTGCGCGGAAGTTGGGACCTCGTGGTCCGTGAACCCTGGTCGCGACGGCTGGCTGAGGCGATCCCGGATGGGCGCTACCTGGCGGTGCCGCGTGGCTCGCATGGCCTGCCGGCGCAGAAACCTGCCGAGTTGGCCGCCATCATCCGGGAGTTCCTCACGGCTTAGCCCGACGGTGCCCGAGCGAGCAGGGATCACATCTCCATCGAGGCGAGGACGTAGATGAGGATGAACCCGAGGAAGAACATCGCTCCCAGCCAGACGGATTCGCGCTCCTCGTGGGCCTCCACCAGCAACTCCTCGACGACGAGGTAGAGCAGTGCCGCGGCTCCGAAGGCCAGCACGAACGACATGATGTTCGTGCTCACGCCACCGAGGAAGAGCGCAGCGCCGATGGCCCCCACGGCCGTCGTGAGGCCGAGCCCGATCGTCATCATGACCGCGTGCCGGCGAGCGAGGCCGCCCTCGTGGAGCTCGGAGACGACCGAGAGCCCGAGGAAGAGGATCTCCAGGGTGAGCGCGATGGTGAGGATGACCCCCTGGGTGGTGCCCAGGCGCACGCCCAGCCCGACGAGGACGCCGTCGAGCAGCAGGTCGACGGCGACGGCACCGAGCATCCCGATGGGAAGGGTCTTGGCGCCGGCAGCGGCAACGGCCTGACGCCGCCAGGCGCCGAATCGCGGCTGATGCGGCGGGAGTTCGCCCGCGGCGTGGGCTTCGGTATGCCGTCCGTAGGCTCCCAGCCCCAACACCAGGGCCGTCCCGCACACAAAGCCAGCCACCGTCCAGTCCAGGTGACCCTCGGCCCGCAGCTCTGGCATGACCTCGCCGACCAGCGCAGCCATGACCACGCCGGCGGCGAAATGCTGGACCCCGCTGACAATGCGCGGGCCCGGAGGTCGGAGGGCGGCGACGATCGCGCCGATGGCGGACGCGAGGACCGGGAAGGCGACCAGCACGGCCGCCTGTCCGACAAGGCTCATGAGGGTGTCGTCCTACTCGACGGGCGGTGCGACTGACCCGTTCACCCTAGCGCCGGGCAGGGGGGTGTCGGTGGCACGGCATACCGTGTCTGTCATGCGTCCCACGACCGACCTGCAGCGTCGCGTTGCCCCCTTCGAGGTGGTGTCCGACTTCCAGCCCAGCGGTGACCAGCCCGAGGCGATCGCCGAGCTCGCGCGGCGGATCCGCGGCGGCGCCACTGACGTCGTGCTCCTCGGCGCCACCGGCACCGGCAAGTCGGCGACGACGGCCTGGCTCATCGAGGAGGTGCAGCGGCCGACTCTGGTGTTGGCGCCCAACAAGACATTGGCAGCGCAGCTGGCCAACGAGTTCCGAGAGTTGTTCCCGCGCAACGCTGTTGAATATTTCGTCAGCTACTACGACTACTACCAGCCCGAGGCCTACATTCCCCAGACCGACACCTACATCGAGAAGGACTCCTCGATCAACGAGGAGGTGGAGCGGCTGCGGCACTCGGCGACCAACTCGCTGCTGACCCGCCGTGACGTCATCGTTGTGGCGTCGGTGTCGTGCATCTATGGCCTGGGCACGCCGCAGGAATACGTCGACCGGATGGTGCGGCTGCGGGTCGGCCAGGAGCTTGAGCGTGACCAGTTGCTGCGTCGGTTCGTGGGGATGCAATACACGCGCAACGACATTGCCTTCACCCGCGGCACGTTCCGGGTTCGCGGTGACACCGTCGAGATCATCCCGATGTACGAAGAGCTCGCGGTGCGCATCGAGTTCTTCGGCGACGAGATCGAGCGGCTCTACACGTTGCACCCGCTGACCGGCGAGATCGTCCACGAGGAACAGGAGATGTATGTCTTCCCGGCCTCGCACTATGTCGCCGGACCCGAGCGGATGGAGCGAGCGATCGGGGGCATCGAGGCCGAACTTGAGGCTCGATTGGGCGAATTGGAGCGCCAGGGCAAGCTGCTGGAGGCCCAGCGGCTGCGGATGCGCACCACCTATGACATCGAGATGATGCGTCAGGTTGGGTTCTGCTCCGGCATCGAGAACTACTCGCGGCACATCGACGGCCGTGATGCCGGATCGGCACCCAACTGCCTGCTCGACTACTTCCCCGAAGACTTCCTGCTCGTCATCGACGAGTCGCACCAGACCGTGCCCCAGATTGGCGCGATGTACGAAGGCGACATGTCCCGCAAGCGGATGCTCGTCGATCACGGCTTCCGGTTGCCCTCGGCGATGGACAACCGACCGCTCAGATGGGAGGAATTCCTCGAGCGGATCGGCCAGACCATCTATCTGTCGGCGACGCCGGGGGACTACGAGCAGGCCAAGGGGCGCCCTTTCGGCGGACCGGTCGAGCAGATCATCCGCCCGACCGGGCTCATCGACCCCGAGATCGTCCTCAAGCCGACCAAGGGCCAGATCGACGACCTCATCCACGAGATTCGACTGCGGACGGCCCGCAACGAGCGCGTTCTCGTGACCACGCTGACCAAGAAGATGGCCGAAGACCTCACCGACTACCTGCTCGACAAGGGCATCCGGGTGCGCTATCTGCACTCCGAGGTCGACACCCTGCGCCGGGTCGAGTTGCTGCGTGAGCTGCGCTTGGGGGAGTACGACGTGCTCGTCGGCATCAACCTGCTCCGCGAAGGCCTCGACCTGCCCGAGGTGTCGCTGGTGAGCATCCTCGACGCCGACAAAGAGGGCTTCCTGCGGTCGGCCCGCTCGCTCATCCAGACCATCGGCCGGGCCGCGCGGCACGTCACCGGTCAGGTGCACATGTATGCCGACAAGATCACCCCGTCGATGGCCGAGGCGATCGACGAGACCAACCGGCGGCGCGCCAAGCAGGTGGCCTATAACACCGCCCGCGGAGTCGACCCTCAACCCTTGCGCAAACGGATCGCCGACATCACCGATCTGCTCGGCCGTGAGGACGCCGACACTGAGGAGTTGCTCGGCTCGGGCCGGTCCCGATCCCGGGGCAAGAGCTCCGGTATGCCGTCCGGTGGCCGCGCCGGGGTCGCCGCCGACACGGGGCTGGCGGCCGGCGCCGCTGCGGTGCGAGGTGACCTCCCGGCGACCGAGCTGGCCACCCTGATCCACGAGCTGAGCGATCAGATGCACCAGGCGGCTGCCGAGCTGCACTTCGAGTTGGCGGCGCGTCTGCGTGACGAGATTCGCGAGCTCAAACGCGAACTGCGCCAGATGACCGAAGCCACCCGCTAGCGAGTGTCCGCGACCCGGTCGGCGGAAATCGTCCCGCAGGGGCTCGGTGAGAATGGGCGTTATGCCTGCTGTTCGACGCGTTGAGTGGACCCTCGTCGCCCCGCTGCTGGCCCTGGTCGCGCTCGCCGCGGTATGGGGGAGTGAGATCGCCGGAGTCGTCGTGGCGGTCGTGGCGGTGCTGCTCATTGCCGCGGTGCTCGCCGCCGTGCACCACGCCGAAGTGGTCGCTCACCGCGTGGGGGAGCCCTATGGCTCGATCGTGCTCGCTGTCGCGGTGACCGTCATCGAGGTCGGGCTCATCGTCACTCTGATGCTCTCCAGCGGGGACAAAGCGAGCACACTGGCGCGTGACACGGTCTTCGCCGCGGTGATGATCACCTGCAACGGCATCATGGGGCTGTCCATCCTGCTGGGATCGATCAAGCACGAGATCACCCATTTCAACGCCGAGGGGTCCGGCGGGGCGCTGGCAACGGTCGTCGTGCTGGCGGGCACCTGTCTGGTGCTGCCGAGCTTCACGTTGGGGGAGCCAGGGCCGCAGTTCACCGGCCCGCAGTTGGCCTTCTCGGCCGTCGCCTCGTTGGTGCTCTACGGCCTGTTCATCTCCACCCAGACCCGTCGGCACCGGGACTTCTTCCTCCCGGTCACTCCACAAGGCACCGTCATCAGTGTCGACGATGACCACGCCACGCCCCCGAGCTCACGCGCCGCCGTGAGCAGCCTCGGCCTGCTCGTCGTGGCGCTGATCGCGGTCGTGGGTCTGGCCAAGGTCGAGTCACCCGCCATCGAGGCTGCGGTGTCGGCAGCCGGCTTCCCGGCCACCTTTGTCGGAGTGGTCATCGCGCTGGTTGTCCTGGCTCCCGAGTCCATCGCCGCAGCCAAGGCAGCACGGCGCAACCGACTCCAGACCAGCCTCAACCTTGCGCTGGGTTCGGCTATGGCGAGTATTGGGCTGACCATCCCGACCCTCGCCCTGGCCTCACTCTGGTTGCCCGGCGAACTGTTGCTCGGGCTAGGCCCCACGGAGTTGGTCTTGCTGGCCATGACAGTGGTCGTCGCCCTGCTGACCATCGTCCCCGGCCGGGCAACCCGGTTGCAGGGGGGAGTGCATCTCGTGTTGCTGGCGGCCTATCTCTTCCTCAGCGCCAAGCCCTGATGATCACCACTTGGCGCAGGACGTGACCGATTCCACGCACCTCGGGACCAGGTTTGTTAGGTATGCCTAACCTGGCCCGCTAGCATCGCGACCGTGACCCCGGCCGGAGCGACCCTGCACAGCCTTGCGCTGCACGACAGCGCTCGACTGATGCCGCCCTCCGAGCCGAGCTTGCGCCACGCGCTGGCCCGCCTGGGTCTGCGGGTCGGTGCCCTCGTCCGAGTGGTCCAGCGCACGCCGGGTGGTGGTCGAGTCGTCTCCTGTGGCGACGTCCGGATCGCCATCGACGGCCCGACTGCCCGGCTCGTCGGTGTCACGCTGATCGGCGACTACGGGTCCCCTCCTCGGGGTGACGCGCCATGACTCAGCTGGCCGACTCTCCCCACACCCCTGTCCCGTCCTGCCACGACGACGGGATCTCGCGGGTCGCCCCGGCCGGGGCCCCGGTCGTCGCCTTGGCCGGCACCCCCAATGTCGGCAAATCGACGCTGTTCAATGCCCTCACCGGCGCCCGACGCACGATGGGCAACTGGCCCGGCACCACGGTGGAGGTGGGCCGGGGGCTGTGGCGCCCGGAGCCGAGCGGCACGGCATACGATCTCGTCGATCTGCCCGGTGCCTACTCCCTGGACGCCTCATCTCCCGACGAGGAACTCACCCGAGACCTGGTCGTCACCGCACCCGACAAGCGCCCTGATGTCGTCGTTCTCGTCGCCGATGCAGCGCACCTGAGCCGCAGCCTCTACCTGCTGGCCGAGCTGCGCGAGCGCGAGCAGCGCGTCATCGTCGCCCTCACCATGACCGATGTAGCCCATCGCCGGGGCATCTCCGTCGATCCGCAGCGGCTGTCCGCCGCCACCGGAGTGCCCGTCGTCGCGCTCGACCCGCGAGCCCGCACCGGCCTGGCGCCGCTGGCCCAGAGCATTGCCCAGGTGCTGGCCCTACCCCACCCGAGCGCCCGCACCCGCGGCCCCGGACACGCGGGGGACGCCCTCGACCAGGCCGACGAGCGCTTCGCCTGGCTCGACGGAGCAGTCGAGGAGTCCGTCGACCGCCACGCCCAGGTCCGGCGGACCTGGAGCGATCGGGTCGACGCCCTGGTCATGCACCGTTTCCTCGGCCCGGTCATCTTCCTGGCCGTCATGTGGCTGGTCTTTCAGGTCACGACGACGGTGGCGGCACCACTGCAGGATGCCCTCGACGGATTCTTCTCTGGCCCCCTGACCGATGCGGCGAATTCGCTTCTGGCGCAAGCTCCGACAATCGTCCGAGGCCTGGTCGTCAACGGCCTGATTGCCGGTGTCGGCATGCTGCTCACTTTTGTGCCGTTGATGGCGCTGATGTTCCTCCTGCTCGCGTTGCTGGAGGACTCGGGTTACATGGCCCGGGCCGCCGTCGTCGCCGACCGCGCCATGCGAGCGATGGGACTGCCGGGCCGGGCGTTCCTGCCGCTCATCGTCGGCTTCGGCTGCAATGTGCCGGCGATCGCGGCCACCCGGGTGCTGACCGGGGCGCGCCAGCGAGTCCTTACCGCGCTGTTGGTCCCCTTCACGTCCTGCTCGGCGCGTCTCACGGTCTACGTCATGCTCGCCACCACGTTTTTTCAGGAGTGGGCTGGCACGATCGTGTTCGGGATGTACCTGCTGTCCATCGCCCTGGTCATCACGGTCGGGTTTGCCCTGCGCAAGACGCTGTGGCGGACCATGGGCTCGGAGCCACTCCTGCTGGACCTGCCGGCATACCAGCGTCCCACCCTGCGGGTGATGTCGTCGGTGACCTGGGTGCGGCTGCAGGGGTTCCTTCGGACCGCCGGGGGCGTGGTCGTCGC
This sequence comes from Actinomycetales bacterium, assembly GCA_016710645.1. Lineage (GTDB taxonomy): Bacteria > Actinomycetota > Actinomycetes > Actinomycetales > Dermatophilaceae > Phosphoribacter. Next base: position 19,685 of record JADJVI010000055.1, read on the forward strand.
GACGGTGTGCATCGTGTGGCTGTTGCAAGCGGTGCCGGTGCGCGGAGGGGTCCCGATGGGGGAGGCGCCGATCCAGGACAGCGCGTATGCCGCGGTGTCTGGGGCGCTCGCTCCGGTCTTCGCCCCCGCTGGTTTCGCCCAATGGCAGACGGCCGGCGCGCTGGTCACCGGGTTCGTCGCCAAGGAGGCGGTGATCTCGTCCTGGGCGCAGACGTATGCCGTGTCCGACGCCGAGCAGGGGGCCGGGACGCCGCTGGGCGAGGCGATCAGGGCCGACTTCGTCATCTCCTCGGGAGGACATGTCACTGCGGCGGTGCTGGCCTTCATGGCCTTCCTCCTGGCCTACACGCCATGTGTGGCCACACTCGCGGCTCAGCGCCGCGAGATCGGTTGGCGGTGGTCGCTCTTCGGGGTGGGGATGCAGCTGGCCGTCGCCTGGGTGCTGGCCGTCCTGGTCTTCCAGGTCGGTAGGTTGTTCGGGTGACCGAATCCCCCCACCCGAGCGGTGCCGGTCCGTTGCGGCAGGTGCTCGAGCGCATCGGCGAGGGTGTCCGTGACCGTCGCGAGGTGTCGATCCGCACCGGCCTGGCCCCCGATGTCGTGGATTCGGCGATCGAGACGCTCACCCGAATGGGTGTGCTCGCCGCCACCCCGCTGGGCAGTGGGTGCCCTGATCAGGGCTGTGGCTCGTGTGGCTCTGGCCGAGCCGATGCATCGCCCGGGTGCGGGGCTCCCGGACCGGGGCCAGGACGCGGACCCGTCGCGCTCACCCTCACTCGGCGTCGGTGACCGAGGTGTCCTGCTCGTGACCCAGCGCTCTACCCCCGCGCCAGCGGGTCCGCTGCTGCTCGTCCTCGCGGCCGTCGTCTCGGTTCAGTTCGGTGGCGCGGTGGCCGCCACCCTCGTTCCCGTCGTCGGCGCTGCGGGCTCGGTGCTGTTGCGTCTGGGCATCGGCGCCCTCATCCTCTGGGTGGCCGTGCGGCCAACCGTGCGCGGGCACAGTCGAGGTGCCTGGCGCACCGTGGTCCTCTTCGGGCTGGCTCTGGGCGCCATGAACTGGTCGTTCTACGCCTCGCTGGCCCGCTTGCCGATCGGGGTGGCGGTGACCATCGAGTTCATCGGCCCACTCACCCTGGCTGCGGTGCTGTCCCGGCGCGCCAAGGACCTCGTCGCGGTCGCCGCCGCCGCACTCGGAGTGCTGCTCATCTCGCACGCCCTGACCGTGCCGTGGTCCCAGCTGGACCTCGTCGGGATCGGCCTCGCGCTGCTCGCGGGCGCCTTCTGGGCGGCCTATGTCGTGCTTTCTCAGCGGACCGGGGCCGCCTTCGACAAGCTCGACGGCCTCGCCATCGCCATGGTCGTGGCCCTGGCGTTCATTCTGCCCTTTGGGGTCGGGTCGATGGGTGAGTGGACGGCAACCGTGTGGGGGAAGGGGGCAGCGATCGCCGTGCTGTCGAGCGTGCTGCCCTACTCCCTGGAGCTGCTGGCGTTGCGCAGTCTCAGCCAACAGGCCTTCGGCATTCTGCTCAGCCTGGAACCCGCTGTCGCCGCTCTCGCCGGGCTCATCGTCCTCGGTCAGCGGCTCGAAACCCTGCAACTCGCGGGGATGGCGCTCGTCGTGGGCGCCAGCGCGCTCGTGCTGGGAGGCGGCGCACGGCATACCCCGATGGACGGCGGGTAGCGGCGGCGATCGGGCCGATCGGAGCCCTCAGGCGAGTGGGTTGTCGTCGTCCTGACTTGGGGGCGGGAGCGGCTGCACCGCAGTCGCCGCAGCCTCGACCCGCCGATCGCGCGATGACTTCATCAGGCTGGCCACGGTCGTGACCCCGAGAATGGCGACGATCGCCCCCAGCGAGACCGAGATGGGGATGTCCGGAACGCCGTGCAGCGGTTGCCCGCCGTTGATGAACGGCAGGTTGTTCTCGTGCAGGGCGTGCAGGATGAGCTTGACACCGATGAACGCCAGGAGCACGGCCAAGCCGATGCTGAGATAGACCAGCCGCTTGAGCAGGCCGCCGATGAGGAAGTAGAGCTGCCGCAGCCCCATCAGGGCGAAGATGTTGGCGGTCAGGACCAGATAGGGCTCTTTGGTGAGGCCGTAGATCGCCGGGATCGAGTCGAGCGCGAAGAGCAGGTCGGTCGTGCCGAGCGCCAGGATGACGATGAACATCGGCGTGATGAGCCGCTTGCCGTTCTGCAGGACCGTGAGATGCGACCCATGGAACTCGCTCGTCGCGGGGAACCGACGCTCGACCGCTTTGAGCAGGCGGTTCTCCTCGAACTCGTCGTCGTCGCTCTCACCCTCGCGGGCGAGCTTGACTGCCGTGTAGATGAGGAACGCGCCGAAGATGTAGAAGACCCACGCGTAGGAGTTGATGACCGCCGCGCCCAACGCGATGAAGATGCCGCGCAGCACGATGGCGATGATGATGCCGACCAGGAGCGCGGACTGCTGCAGCCGCTCGGGCACCCGAAATTTCGCCATGATGAGCAGGAAGACGAAGAGATTGTCGACGGACAGTGAATACTCCGTCAGCCACCCGGCGTAGAACTCACCGGCATACTGCCCGCCCCAGGTGCGCCACACAAACAGCCCGAACAGCACAGCGAGGGACACATAGAAAACGAGGTATGCCGTGCACTCCCGCATCGAGGGGGTGTGCGGTTTGCGCGCCACGACGAGGACGTCCGCGAGGAGGAACAGCGCCAGCACCCCGAGCGTGAGCTCCCACGTAAGCGACGAAACCTGCACGGGTGGGGGCCTTTCGGAGGGGGCGCTGGATCCCGGGCAACGGCCTGTCGGCCACCGAGTGCCCCGACTTTACCCCGCCGATGCTGCCGGACGTTGGGAGCGCGGCAGCTTGCCGACGATGGCGTCATAGGACTCGTCGATGGCCGCGTGGATCTCGTCAACGGGAATCTGGCCGCCGGTGTGCAGGGTGTTCCACCCAAAGCGGCCGATGTAGGCCATCACGGAGGCGTCCTCGGGATAGCGATGCAGCCACTCGTCGGCCTCGGTGCGGTTGGCGCCTAGCTTGATCCCGACCGAGTCGGAGCCGAGGAAGGCGAAGATCTTGGGCCCGACTTTGGCGACGACATCGCCCTCCCAGGGGGTGTCGCGCCAGGCACCGGGTTTGGCCAGGGCGTAGGCCTCCAACTCGTCGCGGGTCATGGCCGAAGGCTACCCGCGACCAAGCCAGGGGAGGGCTGTGGCCGACGGGCCCGGGCACCGAGATACTGGGCGTCATGACCCACGCGGAGCTCAGTGATCGTCTCGCCGCCATCGTCGCCGCAGCGCCGGGGCGGGTCAGCGTCGCGGTCCGCGGCTGGGACGGTTTCCGCTGGGACCACGACTCCGCGCGGGTCGTGCCTGCGGCCAGCACGGTGAAGGTCCCGATCCTGCTGGCCTACCTCGAATCCGGTATGCCGTGGGACCTGCCCCTGTCGATCCCTGCCACGCGGGTCGGTGGGTGTGGCCCGCTCTCGTTGCTGCCGTCCGTGACCACACTGCCCTCCGGCGAGATGCTGCGGCTCATGGTGGCCCTGTCCGACAACGATGCAACGAACGCCGTGCTCGGGGTGGTCGGCTTCGGTGGAGTCTCGCGACTACTCACTCGCGCGCGGGCACGGCATACCGAAGTCCGTCGTCCGATGATGGACCCCGCCGCCGTCGCCGCGGGCCGCGACAATGTCACCACGGCTGCCGACCTCGCGGAACTGCTGGCCGCCGTGCGCGCGGGTGCCCTGGTCGACGGACGGACCGCCGCGATGGCGCTGGCTGTCATGCGGGAGCAGCAGTTCCGGGAGGGGCTGCCGGCGTATCTCCCTGCGGACGTCCATTGCGCGTCCAAGACCGGCACGTTGCCCGGCATCCGGCACGACATCGCGGTCATCGAGCGCGACCAACGCTGGGTGGTGGTCACCGCCCTGGGCACCGACCTGCTCGACGGCACGACCGACCGAGGGACCGCAGTGCTGCCCTCGTATGCCGCCCTCGGCGAAGCGGTGACGACCCTGCTCTGATCGTCACCGCTGGGGAGGCGATCAGGCGCGGCCGAGCCAGCTGAGCAGCTTGACCGCGGCCGTCATCACCCCGGCATACGCCTCGTCGGTCATGCCCCAGTGCGGGCCGAACCGCAGGATGTACTGCGTGGCGACCGATTGGACCTCGGTGTAGCGCAGGATGCCCTCGGCGCCCTGGCGACGGCCCATTCCAGACGATCGCATGCCACCCATGGGCGCGTCGATGCTCGCGAAGGTCGCCCCGAACGCCTCGTTGACGTTGACCGTGCCGCAATGCACCCGGGTGGCGAGGGCGCGGGCGCGTTCGACATCGCGGCTGTAGATCGCGGCGTTGAGGCCGTAGTCGCCGGTGTTGGCCAGCTCAATCGCCTCGTCCTCCGAGTCGAACGGGTAGACCGAGATCACCGGGCCGAAGGTCTCGTCACCATGGCAGGCCATCGCCGGGGTGACGTCTTCCAGGATGGTCGGCTCGTAGAAGTGCGGACCGAGGTCTGGGCGCGCCTTGCCTCCGGCGAGGACCCGGGCGCCGTGTTTGACGGCATCGCGGACGTGCTCGTCGACCACCGCCAGCTGTTCGGCCGAGATGAGCGAGCCCATGTCGACGCCCCAGCCGTGGCTGCTGCCCAGGCGCATCGACTTGGTGCGGGCGACGAACTTCGCGACAAAGTCGTCGTAGACCTCCCGGGCTACATAGAGGCGTTCGGTCGAGACGCAGAGCTGGCCACCGTTGGAGAAGGCGGCACGCACGGCACCCTCGGCCGCCCGGTCGAGGTCGGCGTCGGCGAGCACGAGGATGGGGTTCTTGCCGCCAAGTTCCAGAGAGCAGCCCGTGAGCCGCTCGGCGCATTGGGTGGCAATGAGCTTGCCGGTCGCCGTCGAACCGGTGAAGCAGACGTAGTCGGCCCGCTCGATCATCGGCGTGCCCAGCTCACGACCTGACCCGACGAGCACCTGCCACACGCCGGGCGGGAAGCCGGCCTCACGGAGCAGGTCGGCACCGAGCAGGGCACTCAGCGGGGTGTGGTGGTCGGGTTTGGCCACCACGGTGTTGCCGGCGGCCAGGGCGGCGAGGCCGTCCACCATCGCCATGGTGAACGGGTAGTTCCACGGGGAGATGATCGCCACGACGCCTTTGGGGGTGCGGTGTTCGTCGATCCGGGTGAGGAACGGGACGACGCCGTCCCGACGTTTGGGCCCGAGGTGCTTGTGCAACGTCCGGGCGTAGTAGCGGGCGGTGAGGGCCACATGCAGGGGTTCGTCGAAGGCGTGGATACGTGCCTTACCGGACTCCCAGCAGATGAGGTCCATGATCTCGTCCTGGCGATCGAGGATGAGGTCATGTAGCCGCATGAGCAGCTGCTCGCGTTCCTCGAAGCTCGTCTCTGCCCAGGTGCGGGCGGCATCGCGCGCCACGTCGAAGGCGACTGCGACATCGGCCGCCGTGGATGTCGAGACCGACCCCACGGGCTGGCCGGTGGCGGGGGAGACGACCAGCATCTCGGCTGTGCCGGAATGGACGACATGATCGTTGAGGCGTCGAACGTAGGCCCGGTCAAGGGCGTAGGTGGCGCGGAGGACGTGTTCGGGGTCGAGCGGCGCTACGGGTGCCTTCGCCGCCCTGGGCTTGCTGGCACGGGGGCTCATTACTCAAGAGTAGGCACGAGGCGGGTGCGCGCGAGATGATGTGAGGACGGTCACGAAAGACAGCGGGACGAGAGTCCAGGGGCGACGAATCGTGGGCGCGCGAAACTCAGGGAAACGCGGCTTTTCGATGCTCTAGTGCCGGCACACGGACGCGGAGTGACTGGACCTTCAAAGGCGGATTCTGGATGAGCACACCGATAGCGGCCTCGGATCTGACCTGGCTGCTCATGGACCGTGGCAACAATCTCATGCACGTCCATGGCCTGCTGACCCTGCAGGCCACGCCGGACTGGGACTTCGTCCGCAAAGCGGTCTTCGACCGGGTCGTGTCCAAGTACCGGGTCCTCAGCCAGGTGCCCGTCAAGCGAGGTCGGCACTGGACCTGGGAGGACGACGTCGACTTCTCGCTCGATCGGCACGTCTTCCGGGTCGAGCTGCCAGACAGCCGCTACGAAACCCTGCAGGATTACATCTCCTCGCAGTTCTCCCTGCCGTTCGACCGATCTCACCCGATCTGGGATATGCAGCTCATTGTCGGCCCCGACGACGACCGCGCGGTCTTCCTCACCAGGTTCCACCATGGGCTCGGCGACGGCATCCGGCTGGTCCAGTTGCTCCTGGGCATTTGCGAAGGCGCGGGCGAACACGCCACTCCGACCGTCGTAGGTCTCAACAAGGACGGGGGTCCGAGCGGACCGCTGGACGTCGTCGTGCACCTGGCCGAGACGACCGTCAAGGACGGGCTCGACGTTCTCGCCCACAGCCGTGAGTTGGCACGAGACCTCACCCACGGGGTCATCGCGGCACTCGACCCAACCGCTCTGCCGCGCCATGTCGAGACGGCCTTCGAATTCGTCAAGCATCCGGTCAAGCTCCTGGATGCGCTCACGTCCTACAGCTCCGAGGACAACGAGGTCACCAACTCCTGGCGTGAGATCGGTCGGCTACTGCTGTCCGAGAAGGCCGATGCCGAGGCGTGGAGCGGGCATCCGCAGAAGGCCAAATCGGTGGCCTGGAGCGCCGGAATCGACCTCGGAGACGTCAAGGCGATCGCCACGGCATACGAGGGCACCGTCAACGACGTCCTCATGTCGGCGGTCTCGTTGGCCCTCAGCGACTACCTGCGCGAGCGCGGGGTGCACGACATCCATGACCTGGCGTGGATGATGCCGGTGTCCCTGCAGCCGATCGACGGCGAGTTGCCCGACACCCTCGGCAATCATTTCGCCGTCGTGCTCTTCTCGATGCCGTTGGGGATCGAGGACCCGGCCGAACTCATCGCTGAAGTCCACGAACGCACCACGCGGCTCAAGCACAGCGCCGAGCCGATCGTCGCCTTCGGAGTCCAGCAGGTCATCGCCGAGGCTCCCAAGAAGGTCGCCCGTGGCATCACGGACTTCTTCTCGCGCAAGACGATCGGCCAACTGAGCAATGTGCCCGGACCGCGCGCCCAACTGCGCTTTGCCGGCATACCGGTGGAGTCCGTGTGTGCCTTCGTTCCCACCTCGGGCGACCAGCCGATCGGCATCTGCGTGTTCAGCTACAACGGGTCGGTGGCTGTTGGCGTCTCGGGCGACAGCCGGATGATCCCCGACCCCGACCACATCAGCCGTGGCGTCGGGCAGCACGTCGAGCGCTTGCTGGCGGCGGCCACCGCGCATACCGCATCGACGTCAACTCCTGCGCTTGCGATGAACTCCGCTCTTCCCACGTCCGCACCCACCTCGCCACAAGGGGCCTGACCCGTATGCCGCGCCGCTCCCGTCTCGTCGTTGTCAACATCACCTTGCAGTCGGGAGAGTGGGACTTCGACGAGGTCGTCACCTTCGCCGGCCGCAAGTTCCGCCTGGTGCGAATCGGGACGAGCGGTGACCTCAAGGAGGCCGAGCGGCTGGTCTGGCAGTGGTCGCTCAAGAGCGACGCGATCGCGGTGACGGGTGTCCGCGAGGCGGCCTCGGCGGGGCTCTACGACGGCGACGTGAGCGCCATCCACGACCTGTTGCGCACAACTGCTCGGGTCCCGGTCCGAGACGGTGCAGTGTTGGCGAATGTGTTGCAGGAGTGGGCTATTCGCCATGTGCAACGCGAATATCCGGGCTACTTCAGCAATGCTCGCACGGTGGTGCTGGAGGGCAGCCACCACGAGCGTGCCATCGCCGTCCTGCGCGAGTTCACCGACAACATCGAATTCGTCGACCCAACCAAGCGGGTCGGGGTGCCCACTGCCCTGGCCGTCAACCCGTTCACGTCGAAGGCCGCCGAGGCGGGCGTCCTGGCCTGGCGCATGACTCCGGATCTGATCAAGGCGCGCACGTCCGGGCCGGTGGCATGGATGAGTGACCGCTTGGCCCATCGGGCGGCCCGGGACGCCGACGTCATTGTCGGCAGCTACTCCGAGTTGATCCGGTTCGGGATCGAGGACCTCTCCGGCAAGACCGTCATCACCAACGCGGTGTCCGAAGCACGACTGGCCGAGCTCGGGCGGCGCGGGGTGGACCTCGTCATTGACGCGACGCCGCAACCGTTCGCCTTCATGGCCGTGACGGCGATGTTCGAAGCGATGGCTGCCGCCCTGCATACCGAAGACCGCGAGCTGACCACCGACGACCTGCTCGACCTCATCCAAGAAGCCGAGCTGACCCCGCGGCTGCTGCGGCCCAATGGCGACAAACGCAAGAGCCGGTTCGCGTTCGTCATCCACCCGCTCTCGCAGCAGTACTTCAAGAATGTCGAGCCGCTGCGCGCGATCACCAAGGTGCCCGGCATGGTCGGCGTGGTGGAGAAGGCGATGGCCTATGCCCCGCCGTTCGTCTACAGCCACGTCACCGGGATTACCTCGCCGACCGGTGCCGAGGCCGAGGGCTGGCTCATCACCGTGGGCGGCACGCCCAAGGAGATGTTGGGACACAGCCCCGAGTTCACCTACTCCCGGCTATTGGAAGCCGCTGACCTGGCCAAGAAGCTCGGCGCCCAGGTGATGGGGCTCGGAGCTTTCACCAAGGTCGTTGGTGATGCCGGTGTCACGGTAGCCAAGCGGGCGCCGCTGCCGGTCACGACGGGCAACAGTTACAGCGCCTCCGGGGCGTTGTGGGCGGCCCACGACGCCATGGCCAAACTCGGCATCGCCGAGCCTGGCGAGGACGGGATCATCCACGGCAAGGCGATGGTCGTCGGTGCGACGGGCGCGATCGGGTCGGTGTGCGCGCGGTTGCTGGCCCTGGTGACCGATGAGCTCTGGCTGGTCTCCCCGGAGACGGCCAAATTGCTGGCCATCAAGCACGAGATCGAGCAGGAGAACCCCCGAGCGGTCGTCAATGTCGCCGGAAATCCGGGGGAGGCGCTGGGGGAGATGGACCTCATCGTCACGGCCACATCGGCGGCCGGCAACCGGGTGCTGGACATTATGAAGGTCAAGCCGGGCTGCGTCATCACCGACGTTGCGCGTCCCTTGGACATGTCGGCCGAGGACGTTGCCAAGCGCCCCGATGTGCTGGTCATCGAGTCGGGCGAGGTTGACCTCCCCGGCGATGTCCACATGCGAGACATCGGTCTGCCTCCCGGTGTGGCCTACGCCTGCCTGGCCGAGACGGTGGTGCTTGCCCTGGAGGGGCGGTACGAGACGTTCACCGTCGGGCGCAGCATCGAGTGGCCCAAGGTCAAGGAGATCTACCAGCTCGGACTCAAGCACGGTATGAAGCTCGCGACGATCTCCGGCGTCAAGGGCGTCTACACCGATGCCGACTTCGCCCGGGTGCGGGAGGCTGCTCTCGCCGCGCGCGAGAGGGCCACGTCGAGCCCTCAAGGGGCATAGCGACAAAGGACACATCGCCGCGTCGCCGTGGCGTGGGCTGGCGTGTCAGGATGATGTTACTGAGCAGTAAGGAGTCGTCGTGAAGTCGGTCCAGGGTAAGAACGTCCTCGTCACCGGCGCCGCCATGGGCATGGGGCGGCTGTTCGCGGAGCGGGCCATCGCCGAAGGTGCGGCCCATGTCGTGCTGTGGGACCTGCAGGAGGAGCGGCTTAACCAGACGCTTGCCGAGCTGGCCGACGCTGCGGCCGCACACGGGGTGACGCTCAGCGGCTTCATCGTCGACGTCAGTGATCTCGACGACGTCAAGGTCAGCGCCGACGCGGTGCGCGCCGACATCGGCCACGTCGACGTCCTGGTCAACAATGCCGGCGTGGTGCGCGGCAACACCTACTTCTGGGAGTCCGACTCCACCAAGGACACCAAACTCACCGTCGACGTCAACACCCTCGCGCCGATGTATGTCGCCCGCGAGTTCCTCCCAGGCATGATCGCAAACAGTGCCGACTGCCGGGTGCTCAACCTCTCCTCGGCCGCCGGCTTCACGCCCAACCCCCGGATGGCCGTGTATGCCGCGTCCAAGTGGGCGGTCATCGGCTGGTCCGACTCGGTGCGCCTAGAGCTCAAGCAGGCCGGCATCGCGCACGTCATGGTGACCACGGTCTGCCCCTACTACGTCAACACGGGGATGTTCGCCGGAGCCAAATCGGCGCCGCTGCTGCCGATCCTCGAGCCCGACCACGTCGTCGACGAGGCATGGAAGGGTATGCTCGCCGGCTCGCCGTTCGTCATCCTGCCCAAGACCGTCGTGCTCAGCGAGGTGCTCAAGGGCCTGGTGCCAATCGGTGTCCGCGACTTCATCGCCGACAACATCATCGGGGTCTATCACACGATGGAAGACTTCACGGGCAGGACTGAGTCGAAGGCGTGACCAGCACGGTTGGAGGCAAGAGGGTGGGCCGCGCCTACCGGGTGCCGGTCTCTTACGGTGCCAACCTTTTCGCCCAGGAATACCTCCCCGACGCCGGTGCCCAGGTGTCGGGGCCGACGGTTGTCCTCGCCCATGGCTGGTGCATGGACCACTCCAGTTGGCACCGCGTGATCGACTCGCTGCTGCGCCGGCTCCCGGTGCGCATCGTCACCTATGACCAACGCGGTCATGGCAAGTCGACGATGGGGGTCGAGCACGATCCGAGCGTCCGCATCCTCGGCGACGACCTCGCCGAGGTCATCGACGCCACGACTCCGGAGGGCTCGCTCATCCTGGTCGGCCACTCGATGGGCGGCATGTCGGTCATGGCGTATGCCGGTCTGCAAGGGGCGAGCTTCACCGACCGGGTTCGCGGTGTGGTCCTGGCCTCGACGGCCGCGTCCATCGAAGGTCGCGATCCGGTGCCGCTGGAAACGCTCATCATGGCGGTCGCGTCGCGAGCACCCGGCATACCGCCGCGGTTGTTGGTGCCGCGGCTGGTGCAGGGGCGGTTGCTCTTCGGCAACCGCGCCGATCGCGAGGATGTCGCGCACGCGATCGACCAGATCAAGCGGACCAAGATGCCGACGATCGGGCGGTTCTTCTACGCGATCTCGCAGCACAACGAGGCCGAGTCGCTGACCCACTTCGTGCGGGTGCCGACGCACATCATCAGCGGCGACCACGATCGCCTCATCCCGGTGATCTATGCCGAGGCATTGCGCGATCACATCCCCACCTCGCACCTGCGGGTGTTGCCAGGGGTGGGTCACATGACGCCTTACGAAGCGGTCGAGGTCATCGTCGACGCCGTCCTCGACCTCATCGAGACCACGTCCGACTGACGCTCACCCTGCGCACGGCTCGCCTCGACAAGCGTCGGGGTATGCCGTGCAGCTCGCCTCCCGCTGCCACCGGTGGATGCCTCAGCGTTCGCTTTCTCGCGGCGTCACCAGATGCACGGTCAGACCGTTGATGCCAGCGAAGCCACCAGGATTGGCGGTGTACAACGGCAGGCCTTGCGAGATCGCGACAGCAGCGATGAGCGCGTCGTAGGCGCGGGCAGCCGGTTTGCGTCCAGCGCTACGCAACGATGCAGCGACCGATCCGAAAGTGCGCGCGGCCGTCGCATCGAAGGGAAGAGGGTCGAAATCCGCTTCGACGTGTAGCAGGTGAAGCTGCCGGGCCCGCCTCTTCTGCTCGGTCTTGGCGACGAGCGGGCCGACGGAGAGCTCTGCCAGCGTGACCGCACAGACGAGCGGCTCGGCGGGCAGACTGCTGGGGTCGAGCTCAGCGATGTCGATGACGGTGTCGGCAACATTCTCGCCGTAGCGGGGAACACGCTGCGTCGCGCTTATCGCGACAGATCAGGGCAACAGGTCCCAAAGATGCCTTCGCGCGGGCATCGCGTGAATCACCATCTCGTGGCCGGTCTCAAAGATGAGCACGACGGTCTCAAGGAGGCGCCCGTTGGTGTCGAAGCCGAGGCGGAGCTGGCGGCGCGGCCGGTCATCCTCGTCATCCAATGGCTCGATCCACAGCGACCAGTCGGCAGCTTGCAGCGCATCTTCCTGGCTGACCCCATGCTTGGGCGCTCGGGTGAATCTTCACGCCGCAAAGTGCGCAAGCGCGCGACGGATTGCCTCAGAGCGGCTGACCTTCTCTCGGTCAGCCACGACATCCAAGGCCGCCAGTTCGTCAACGGTGAGCCTAACCGCCACGACCTGCATGGGCTGGGCGCCTCGACCGGGGCGGCCCCGACCGCGACGCTTGAGCTCCTCGACGTCGTAACCAGCCTCAGCCTCGTCGGCCCACTGCTGGATCTGTTCCTGGGTGATCTCGTCCTCCCGCACGAAAATATCGTAAACGAAAACGGACGGGCGCGGGAAGGCTTCTGATCACGAATCCCGCGGATCGGCATGAGCCGCAAGCTCACCAGCCGCGGGCGCGCCATTCGCCGAGGTGGGGGCGCTCGCGCCCCAGCACGGTGTCGTCGCCATGGCCGGGATAGATCCAGGTCTGGTCGTCGTACACGTCGAAAATCCGCTCCACCACATCGGTGTACAGCTGGTCAAAGGACTGTCCGGGCTGCTTGGTGTTGCCGACGCCACCCGGAAACAACGAGTCGCCGGTGATCAGGTGGGTGATCCCCGACGGGTCGGCATAGGCCAGCGCGATGCCGCCTTCGGTGTGCCCGCGCAGGTGAATGACGTCGAAGGTGAGGGCACCGACATCGAGCTGATCCCCATGCCCCAGTCGGTAGGTCGGAGCCAGCGGAAGGGCATCGGCATCCTCCTCGCCGGCCAGGGTGGGTGCGCCGGACCACTGCGCCAGGTCGACCAGGGCCTGGACGTGGTCGGGATGACGGTGCGTGGTGAGGATGCCGTCCAGCCGACCCGATCCTTCGAGCACGAACGCCTCCAGACGTTCCCGCTGCGCGGCAGCGTCGATGAGCAACTGGTGTCCCGTCTCCCGGCAGGTCAGCAGGTAGGCGTTGTTGTCGAACGGTCCGACGCTGCACTTGCGGATCGTCAACGCGTCGAGCTCCCGCACGGCCGAGGGGCCGCCGGGGGTGACCTGACCGGCATACGAGGGCATCGTTCACGATCCTTTCGGGAGCTCGGGAAGGGGGCCGCCCTGGCACTGCACCCCATCGGTGAGCCCGCGCGCCAGCCACCCCAGCAGCGCAGCGCGCGAACCACTGAGGTATGCCGTCCGGTCACCTGCCAGCGCGATGTCACCGACGACGTACTCGTCGCCCTCGTCGGTACGCAGGATCATCGGCGGCGCGGTGGGATCGGCCGAGAGGTGCCCCACCTCGTCGCCGAGGAAATCAGCGACGAGAGCCGCCGGCACGTCGTGGAAGGAGTAGCCGGCCAGCAGGTCGACGTGGTGGTAGACGACCTCGCGTAACCGTCGGGTGGCCAGGCCCGACGCTCGGTCGCTGACCCCACCCCGCACCGTGAGGGGCGTGGCGTCGTCGGCGGGGCTGAGCGCCCGAGCGCCCAAGCCCAACCAGGTGCTCGCATTGCGGATGTCGTCGCGCAGCGTCGACATCGACCGCCCTGATCCGGCCTCGATGGCGTCATTGCGGGCCTGGGCGCTGGCATACATCGGGGTCTCGACCTTGGTCACGGCCCAGGTGACCAGGTTGCCCAGGCCCTCGGCGTTGCGCGCGATGTGGGTGAGTACGTGCCCGCGGGTCCAGCCCTCGCACAGTGACGGCTCGAACTGCGCGCCCTCCGGCAGCGACTCGACGGTCGCGATGAGCGCGTCGGTCGCCTCGGCCACGTCGTCCCAGGTGTGCCTCATGAGGGCACCGTACCCGCGGGGAGGCTGCACGGCATACGAAGGCCGGGGCATTTCTAGTGCGTGGGCAGGGGTGTCGGTGGTGGCACTTAGGCTGTCCCTCGTGCCAGCTCTGCCCACCCGCGCGCCCGCGCGCACCACCAAGCGCACCACCCAGCGCACCGCCAATGGCTCGATCGAGAGCACCGCCGCCGACATGGCCGCGCTGCAGCCCGCACGCCGCTCCCACGACACCCTGGTGGTGCGCGGCGCTCGCGAGCACAACCTCAAGGACATCTCGGTCGAGCTGCCGCGCGACAGCCTGATCTGTTTCACCGGGCTGTCGGGATCGGGCAAGTCGTCGCTGGCCTTCGACACGATCTTCGCCGAAGGGCAGCGGCGCTATGTCGAGTCGCTGTCGGCCTATGCCCGCCAGTTCCTCGGGCAGATGGACAAGCCCGACGTCGACTTCATCGAGGGCCTCTCGCCCGCCGTCTCGATCGACCAGAAGTCCACCAACCGCAACCCGCGCTCGACCGTCGGCACCATCACCGAGGTCTACGACTACCTCCGGCTGCTTTTCGCCCGAGTCGGTCGCCCGCACTGCCCGGTGTGCCACGAGCCGATCACCCGGCAGAGCCCGCAGCAGATCGTCGACCGGCTGCTGGAGTTGCCCGAGCGCACCCGTTTCCAGGTGCTCGCGCCGGTCGTTCGGGGTCGCAAGGGCGAGTTCGTCGACCTCTTCGCCGAGCTGCAGACCAAGGGCTTCTCGCGGGCTCGGGTCGACGGCGAGGTCGTGTCCCTCACCGAGCCGCCCAACTTGGAGAAGCAGTACAAGCACACCATCGAGGTCGTCGTGGACCGGCTGGTTGCCAAGGGTGACGACGCGGGGGCCAAGCGACGGCTGACCGACTCTGTCGAGACCGCACTCGTGCTGGCCAATGGTGTGCTGCTCATCGACTTCGTCGATCGCGACGAAACCGACCCGGAGCGCACTCGCCGGTTCTCCGAGCGGCTGGCCTGCCCCAACGAGCACCCGCTCAGCGTCGATGAGATCGAGCCGAGGTCGTTCTCGTTCAACTCGCCGTTCGGCGCTTGCCCGGCCTGCACCGGCCTGGGCACCGAGCTCGAGGTCGATCCCCAGCTCTGCGTCCCTGACGAGGACCTCTCGATCGCCAAGGGAGCTATCGCCCCGTGGGCCCAGGGCTCCGGCTCGGCCGACTACTTCCAGCGGGTCATCCAGGCCCTCGCCGATGACCTCAAGTTCTCCCTCGACACGCCGTGGCGAGCGCTGCCGGAGCGGGCCAAGGAGGCGCTGCTCTTCGGCGAGAACTACAAGGTCCACGTGAAATACCGCAACCGCTACGGCCGCGACCGGTCCTACTCGACGGGTTTCGAGGGCGTCGTGCCCTTCGTCAAGCGGAGGCACGCCGAGACCGATTCCGACTGGAGCCGGGAGCGCTACGAGGGCTACATGCGCGAAGTGCCCTGCCCGGTATGCCGTGGCGCTCGCCTCAAGCCCGAGATCCTCTCCGTTCTGGTCGGCGGTCAGAACATCTCCCAGGTCTGCGCCCTGGCCATCAACGACTGCGCGGCCTTCCTCGCTGGGGTGGAGTTCACCGACCGTGAACGCCAGATCGCCGAGCGGGTCGTCAAGGAGATCTCGGCTCGGTTGGGGTTCCTGCTCGACGTCGGACTGGACTATCTGTCGCTCGACCGTCCGGCTGGCACACTCTCCGGCGGGGAGGCGCAGCGGATCAGGCTGGCGACTCAGATCGGGTCGGGCCTGGTGGGTGTCCTCTACGTCCTGGACGAGCCGTCGATCGGTCTGCACCAGCGCGACAATCACCGACTGATCGAGACCCTCACTCGACTGCGCGACCTCGGCAACACGCTCATCGTTGTCGAACACGACGAAGACACCATCGCCACCGCCGACTGGGTCGTCGACATCGGCCCGGGAGCGGGGGAGCACGGCGGCCACGTCGTTCACTCTGGCACGGTCGCGGGGCTGTTGGCCCACCCCGATTCGGTCACCGGGCAATACCTGTCCGGTCGCAAGCAGATCCCGGTGCCGCTGAGCCGCCGCCCGCAGACCGACGGTCGATCGGTGACGGTCGTCGGCGCTCGCGAGAACAACCTGCGCGACGTGTCGGTGTCCTTCCCGCTGGGCAACCTGGTCGCTGTCACGGGGGTGTCCGGGTCGGGCAAGTCGACCCTGGTCAACGACATCCTCTACACGGTGCTGGCCAACAAGCTCAACGGCGCTCGCCAGGTGCCCGGTCGCCACAAGACGGTCACCGGCCTGGAGCACCTCGACAAGGTTGTCCACGTCGACCAGAGCCCGATCGGCCGCACGCCCCGCTCCAACCCGGCGACCTACACCGGCGTCTTCGACCACATGCGGCGCCTTTTCGCGGAGACGACCGAGGCCAAGATCCGCGGCTACCTGCCGGGCCGGTTCTCGTTCAACGTCAAGGGCGGGCGCTGCGACAACTGCTCGGGCGACGGCACCATCAAGATCGAGATGAACTTCCTGCCCGACGTCTACGTGCCCTGTGAGGTCTGCCATGGGGCGCGCTACAACCGCGAGACCCTCGATGTGCACTTCAAGGGCAAGACGATCGCCGACGTCCTGGACATGCCGATCGAGGAGGCCGCCGAGTTTTTCGCGGCGGTACCGGCCATTGCCCGGCACCTGCGGACCCTCGTCGACGTCGGGCTGGGCTATGTCCGCCTCGGCCAACCGGCCCCGACCCTTTCCGGTGGTGAGGCCCAGCGGGTCAAGCTCGCTTCCGAGTTGCAGAAGCGCTCCTCCGGCCGCACCATCTACGTCCTCGACGAACCCACCACGGGGCTGCACTTCGAAGACATCAGCAAGCTGCTCGGGGTGCTGCAGGGCCTGGTCGACAAGGGCAACACGGTCATCGTCATCGAACACAACCTCGATGTCGTGAAGTCCGCCGACTGGATCGTCGACCTCGGCCCCGAGGGCGGCTCACGGGGTGGTCGGGTCATCGCCGAAGGCACCCCGGAAGAGGTTGCGGCACAAGCGGATTCGTTCACCGGCCAGTTCCTCGCCCCGATCCTCGCCAAGGCAGGAGCCGGTATGCCGTCCGCTCGCCCCAGCGTCAAGCGCGGCGCGGCCCGGGCTCGCAAGCCAGCGGCCAGGGTGAGCGCCTCCGCCTCGTGACTGTTGCTCTGCCCTCGGCGTGGGTGGCTCGGATCCGTGCCTTACCGCCAGAGGGCGGACCATCGGGGGAGCGCTGGCTCGATCGACTGCCGCGGCTCATCCCTGAGGTGCTGGAGCACTGGGAACTTGACGTCATGGGGGAGCCGTGGACCGGCTACACCGCGATCGCCCTCCCGGTCCTGCGGGACGGCATACCTCTGGTCGTGAAAATCGGCTGGCCGCATCGGGATTCGGCGGCTGAGCACCTGGCGTTGCGGCACTGGGCCGGCCGCGGGGCAGTCATTCTCGTCGCCGCCGATCCGGCCCGGGGAGCGCTTCTGCTGGAGCGGCTTGACCCCGACCGCAGCTTGGAGGACCTGCCGGACGTCGATGCTGCCTGCGTCATCGCGGGTGAGGTCATGGCGCGTCTACACGTGCCGGCGCCGCCGACCATCCCGGCTCTGGACGAGTGGGTGGCTCGCCAGCTCCCGGGGTTGCAGGCCTGCGAGGCCATTCCGAGGCGGATCGTCACCCGCACTGGCGATCTGGCGCGCGAGCTCACGGCCACCCCCGGCCCGAGGTCGCTGCTGCACGGTGACCTGCACTTCGGCAACATTCTCGCGGGCACCCGCGAGCCGTGGCTGGCCATCGATCCCAACCCGCTCGCCGGCCACCCCGGATTCGAACTCAACGCGCTGCTTCGCAACCGGGTCGAGGAACTTCGGGCCTCCGGCAGCTTCCGGTATGCCGTCCGCCGCCGCCTCGAGATCCTCGCCGACGTAGCCGGAATCGACTCGACCGAGGCGCGGCTGTGGACTCTCGTCCACACCGGGATCCAGATCGGTTGGCAGGCCGCATCGGGCCAGCACGACAAGCAATCGCTGCAGATCGCGCTGTTCAAGGCGCTGGAGGAATGACAGCGACTCCGCCGACGGCTCGCGAAAACCAGTTGGCTCGCGTCCGTCATCCCACGCACACTTGGAGCATGTGATTCCCGTGGCTCCGCCGCTGCCCACCCACCTCATCGGTCGGCAGGTCGGCGTGTCCTGCCACTGCCACCTCCGGGAGATCACGTGCTTGCCGCCCACGGCATCACCGTCCACAGCTACGACCGCACCGTTCTTTCCGGCGTTGACCTGAGCTTGCGGGCAGGCCATCGGGTCGGGCTGGTCGGCCCGAACGGTTCGGGCAAGTCCACTCTGCTGCGGGTCCTGGCACGGCACCTACAGCCGGATCACGGCGCGGTCATCGCCGTGCCCGGCGTTCGGGTGGGCTGGCAGGATCAACAACCGCCCGACGAAAACCTCTCTATCGCAACGATTCTGGAGGCGGCTTCGGGCGATCTGGGTCGAGCGACACGAGCCCTTGAGTCGGCCCAACAGCGGCTGGGTTCTCGCGGCCTTGACGTCACGGAGCAACTCGCCGAGGCGCTGGCGGACTTGGCAGCGGCACAGGACGCGTTCGATGCCGCCGGCGGATGGGATGTCCTCGTGCGCCAGGACGAGGTGCGGACTCGGCTACAGGTCGGCCCGGACGGCGGTATCGACCTGCACCGGCCACTGGGATCGCTCAGTGGCGGACAACAGGCCCGGGTCCTGCTCGCCGCGCTGTTGTTGCACAACCCGGACGTGCTGCTGCTCGACGAGCCGACCAACCACCTGGATCTCGATGGTCGACGGTGGCTCGCGGCATACCTCCGGGTGTTTCCCGGGGCGGTGTTGGTGGCCTCGCACGATCGTGAGTTCCTCGACCGAGTCGCTAGCGACATCGTCGAACTCAGCGACGTGACAACGGGATTGGAGTTCTATCCCGGGGTCGGCTGGACCGGCTATCAGACCGAGAAGGCCCAGCGCGCCCATCGGCTGGACCTGCAGCTGGAGGCTCAGGAGAAGTTCCGACAGCGGCTCGCCGACAGCATCAGCGCTGCCAAACAGCGATCCGTCGGCCACGAGGCAGCAAACGCCCTCAACCCGGGTGCTCGGAGAACCGCCCGTATGGTGGCAAGGAAGGCACTCACCCACGAGCGCCGGCTGCAGCGTCAGCTCGACTCCGACCGGTGGGCCGTGGCACCGCCGAGCCGGGATGACCTGGAGCTCACCCAGCGCACTGTGGAGGGTGGCGCCCGGGTCGTGCGAGTGCGTGACCTTGCCGTGACGGCAGGGGAGCGGATCCTGTATGCCGTCGACGTCACCTTCACGACCAACGACCGGATCTGGGTCACCGGAGCCAATGGGGTGGGCAAGTCGTCGCTGCTGCGGGCTCTGCGGCCCCACCTGCCGGACTCGGCATACCTCGATCAGCTCGACGTGCTCTTTCCGCCGGAGATCACCGCATTCGAGGCGCTGCGCGACGCGGTGCCCGCCTACGCGCACGAGACGGAGGCGACGTTGACGGCATACGGGCTGACTGCAGCCGACTGGACCCGGCCCGCCTCCCGGCTCTCGGTCGGTCAGGCGCGGCGAAGGGTGGGTGGGTGACCCCGCGGTCGCCCACCCACCCTGTGGTGATGCTGTGGTGTGTCAGTCCTCGCCGAGGTAGGCCTTGCGGACCTCGTCGCTGACCAGCAGTTCGCGTCCGGTGCCGTCCAGGACGATGTGCCCGACCTCCAGGACATAGCCCTTGTCGGCGAGCTTGAGCGCGGCGCGGGCGTTCTGCTCGACCAGGAGGATCGTCGTGCCCTGCGACTGCAGGGTCTTCACCGTGGCCATGATGCGCTGCATCATGATCGGCGACAGACCCATCGAGGGTTCGTCCAGCATGAGCAGCTTGGGGCGGCTCATCATGGCCCGGCCCATGGCGAGCATCTGCTGCTCACCACCGGAGAACGTCCCGGCTGGCTGCTTGGCCCGCTCCCCAAGGATGGGGAACAGGTCGTAGGCAGCCTGCAGGTCGTCCTTGATGCCAGAGTCGGTGCGGGAGAAGGCACCAAGCAGCAGGTTCTCCTCCACCGAGAGCCGGGGGAAGATCCGCCGACCCTCGGGGCTATGCGCCAGCCCGAGCATGACGATCTCGTGCGCGGGCACGTCATCAATGCGCTTGCCCTGGAACCAGATCTCCCCGGAGGACGGGCGGATCAGCCCGGAGATGGTGCGCAGGGTGGTCGTCTTGCCGGCACCGTTGGTGCCGATGAGGCAGACGACCTCGCCCTCGCCGACGCTGAAGCTGATCCCCTTGACCGCCTCGATCTTTCCGTAGGCGACCCGCAGGTCCTTGACCTCGAGCATGCTCACGCCCGGTCCTCCTTCGTGAGGTCACTGGCCGGGGAGGCCGGGGCCGTCGGCGCAGTCGGAGGCGTCTCGTGGTCGTGGGCGTGTGCCTCGGCCACCAACTCCTCCTCGTCCTCGTCGGGTTGGCCGATGTAGGCCTCGATCACCCGGTGGTCGGACTGCACCTCGTGCGGGCTGCCTTCGATGAGAGTCTCGCCCCGCACCAGACAGTGCACCCGGTCACACAGGCTGAAAATGAACCGCATGTCGTGCTCGATGACGACGACCGCCAGACCCTTGTCGCGGATCCGGAAGATGAGGTCCTTGGCCTGCTCGGTTTCCTTGGGGTTCATGCCGGCCGTCGGCTCGTCCAAGAGGATGAGCTTCGGGTCGGTCGCCAAGGCCCGGGCGATCTCCAGGCGGCGCTGGTCACCGTAGGGCAGGTTGCGGGCGAGGTGCTCGCTGGTGTGCCCCAGTCCGACGAAGTCGAGCAACTCCTGGGCGATCCGACGCGACTCGGCCTCTTCCCGGTGGTACTTCGGGCCGCGGATGATGGAGGTGAACGCCAGGGCATTGGTGCGGCAGTAGCGCCCCACCATGACGTTCTCCAGCGCGGTCATGTTGCCGAAGAGCCGGATGTTCTGGAAGGTGCGGGCCATGCCGGCCTTGACCACGGCCCGCGGCTTGGGCGGCAGGACGGCACCTTGGAACTTCACCTCGCCCTCGGTGGGCTTGTACATCCCGGTGAGGCAGTTGAAGAACGTCGTCTTCCCCGCGCCGTTGGGGCCGATGAGCCCCATGATCTCGCCCTCACGCACGGTGAGATTGACGTTGTTGACGGCGGTGAGGCCACCGAAGCGCATGACGACGCCGCTGGCTTCCAGCACGGGGGCGCCGAACTTCGGCGGAGCCGGTTGCTGCAGGGTTTGGGTGCTCATGCCTTGGCCTCCGCGGTGTCGGGATCGGCAGCGATTTCCAAGTGGACTTCCTCGACGCGATCAGCCAGTTCCTGGTCGTCGGCGTGGAACTCCAACGCCCGGCGGCGGCTGGGCACGAGCCCCTCGGGGCGGAAGCGCATCATGACGACGAGCAGCAGACCGAAGATGAGCAACCGGTAGTCGGCGACGAACCGCAGCTTTTCGGGCAGCAGCTTGAGCACGGTCGCGCCGACGAGCACGCCGGCGACCGAGCCCATACCACCGAGAACGATGGCCGCCAGGAGGAAGGCCGACTCCAGGAAGATGTACTGGTCGGGTGTGACCGAGACATCCTGGTGGGCCTTGATGGTGCCGGCCATCCCGGCGAGGAAGGCGCCACCGGCGAAGGCGAACAGCTTGAGCCCGAAGGTGTTCACCCCCATGGCCTCGGCTGCCTTCTCGTCCTCGCGGATGGCGACCCACCCGCGACCGATGCGGCTGTTGTTGAGCCGGGTGAACACCAGGATGATGAACCCCGCCACGATGAGCATGAGGAAGTAGTAGTTGGCGAACCGGCCCAGCGGGATGCCCAGCACGGTGTGGGTGTCGCCGAAGTTGAACGCCCCGAATTCAAGATCGGGGATGCCGGGTATGCCGTTGGGCCCGTTGGTCAGGCGCGGCCCGTTGTTGCCGTCAAGATTGTTGACGGTCAAGCGGAAGATCTCACCGAAGGCCAGCGTGACGATGGCCAGGTAGTCACCGGACACCCGCAGCGTGGGGGAGCCGATGATGAGGCCGAGGATCGAGCTGACGATGGCGCCGATGATGACGACGACGATGAATGGAGGCTTCCACCCGATGTGGGCGAAGGCCGAGTGCGACATCATCGCCGAGACATAGGCACCGGCTCCGAGGAAGGCGATGTAGCCGAGGTCGAGCAGACCGGCGAGGCCGACGACGATGTTCAGGCCAAGGGCCGTCGTCGCAAAGATGAGCACCTGGGTCGCGATCGACATGTTGGCGTCCGACCCGTTCTGGGTGAACGGGAAGAGGAACGCTACGGCCAGGGCACCCATCATGAGCACCTGACGGTGCCGCGCGGCGATGACGCTGATCCACGAGAAGAGGCCACCGCGAGCGAGGGCGGCCACGACGCCGCCGAGGAAGACCAGGAACAGGCAGAAGACGGTGCCGTCCTCCTGACCCAGGGCATAGGCCGCGCCGAACAGGATGATCGCCATCATCACGACGATGACGAGGATCTCGACCCAGCCGGGCAGCCGCACGGTGATGGGGTCCACGAGCGGGTCGGAGGCCATCTGCCACGAGCCCGCGAGCATGAGGGCAGCGCCGACGATCCCGACGAACAGTCCCGGGTTGGCGTTGGCCAGACCGGGGGCCTGCAGGGCGATGACGATGGCGACCAGGACCATGAAGGCGACTGCCGTGGCACTCAGGGCCTTGAGGGCCTTGGCGCTGTCCAGCAAGGTATCCATGCTCGGCATCCGGCCGCTGCGCAGCACGAGGAAGAAGATCGCCAGCACCGCGACGATGATCATGAGGATCTGCAGGCCGCCAGGGAAGGCGTCGATGCTGAGGTCGCCTAGCAGAGCCGGAACGTAGCACCAGGACAAGAAGGCGCTGGCGATGAGCAGCACGGCGCCGGCGAGAGCAAGCCACCACTGCGGGCTGGGCCGCGGGTTGTTGACGGATGTCTTGGTCCGCGGGACGGCGGGGGAGGTGGTCATGCGCGGTCCACCACCCGAGCGCCGAGCAGGCCCTGGGGACGGAAGACCAGGACGATGATGAGCAGCGCGAAGGCCCAGACGTCCTTCCATGGCGACCCACCGAAGGTGCCGGGGATGAACTGCACGGCCATCGCTTCGACCACTCCGAGGACGAGCCCGCCGAGCACCGCGCCCATGATGTTGCCGATCCCGCCGAGCACCGCGGCGGTGAACGCCTTGAGGCCGGCGAGGAAGCCCATGAAGAAGTCGATGTTGTTGTTCTGCAACCCCTGCGCGACACCGGCGACACCCGCCAGTGCAGCACCGAGGGCGAAGGCCACCGCGATGATCCGGTCGACGTTGATGCCCATGAGGCGCGCAGTGTCCTTGTCCTGCGACACGGCGAGCATGCCGCGGCCCAGCTTGGTGCGGTTGATGAAGTACCACAGCAAGGCGGCGCACACGATGAGCGACCCGATGGTGAAGATGGCCGAGCGGCGCACGGTGAGCGGCCCGAGCTGGAGGGCTGCGCCGGTGACGATGTCGATCCGGGGGAACGGCATGGCGCTCTTGGCCCCCGGGTAGAACAACCGGATGGCCTCCTGCAGGAAGACCGAGATGCCGATGGCCGTGATGAGCGGGGCCAGACGTGGGGCATGCCGGAGGGGCCGGTAGGCGACTCGCTCCATGAGCACGGCCACGACGACTGACGCCGCGACAGCCCCGATGATCATGACCGGCAGGACCCACAGACTCGTCTGGCCCTGGAAGAGGACCGTCCATGTTGCGAGCGCCCCGAATGCGCCGATCATGAACACCTCGCCGTGGGCGAAGTTGATGATCTGGACGATCCCGTAGACGACGGTGTAGCCGACGGCAATGAGGGCGTACAGCGATCCGAGAGTCAAGCCGTTGAGCAACTGCTGGAAGAACAGGTCCATGGTCACCTCCGTGCAGGTGAGTAGGGTCCGGGCCCGTTGCGGAGAGCTCCGTCAACCGGCCCGGCTGGAGAAGGCTGGGGTGAGTGTGACAGCACGCAGGGGTGGGCGTGAAGCCCACCCCTGCGTGTCGTGTAAGCGATTTACTTGAAGGTGTCCGTCTTCGCGGGGATCCACTTGCCGGCGTCCACCTTGTAGACCGTGAGGATCTTGGAGGTGGTGTCACCGAACTCGTCGAAGGCGACCTTGCCGGTCACGCCGTCGAACGAGACCTTGCCCAGCGCGGTGAGCTCGGCGTCGCGAGCGGACTTGACGTCCTTGGCGTCCTTGAGCGCCGACTTGGCGGCCTCGATGATGGCCTTGGCAGCGTCGTAGCCGTAGCCGCCGTAGGCGGAGGCGTCTTCCTTGTAGCCGGCAGCCTTGTACTCGTTGAGGAACTTCTTGCCAGCGTCGGTGCTGTCGGTGGGAGCGCCGACCGAGGTGGCCATGTCACCGGTCGCGGTGGCGCCGGCCAGCTCGATGAACTTCGGGTCGAAGATGCCGTCGCCACCCATGAGCGGGACGGTGAGGCCCTGGGCCTTCATCTGCTGCGACAGCGGACCAGCGGTCGGGTACTCGCCGCCGTAGTAGATCGCGCCAGGAGCGGACGGCTTGATCTTGGAGATGACGGTCGCGAAGTCCTTGTCGTTCTCACCGACGGTCTCGGCGGCAACGATCTCGCCGCCACCCTTCTTGAACTCGACCGTGAAGGCGTCGACCAGACCCTGACCGTAGGTCTTCTTGTCGTGGATCGTCGCGACCTTCTTGATGCCCTGGCCGAGGAGGTACTGAGCCGCGAACGGGCCCTGGACCGCGTCGGTGGTGCAGGTGCGGAAGTAGTTGTTGTACGGCCGCTTCTTGTTCGCCGCGTCGGCGCCCTGGGTCAGCGACGGGTTGGTGTTGGCCGGCGAGACCTGGGCGATCTTGGCGGCCGCCAGGACCGGCATGGTCTGCTGGGCGACCGAGGAGTTGAGCGTGCCGACAACACCGATGACGGCGTCGTCCGAGGAGATCTTGGTGGCGGCGTTCTTGCCGACCTCGGCCTTGGCCTCGTCGTCGAGGGCGTAGAGCTCGAACTTCCAGCCGGCGACGGCGCCCGAGTCGTTGGCCTGCTTGATGGCCAGGTCGACCGAGTTCTTGATGCCCAGGCCCATGGCCGAGAGGCCACCGGACAGCGGGGCGATGACGCCGATCTTGGCAACCTTGGTGGCCGCGCCCGACGACGAGCTCGTGCTCTCGCTGCGGCTGCCGCAGGCCGAGAGAGCAAGGGCCGCGACCGCGAGCGGCACGCCCAAGCGAATGATGGAACGCTGCACAGTTCCTCCTGTGATTCTTTCTATCCGGCGCATCTTCCGGACGCCCGCGACGTCCGCGTAGCTAGGGCGAAAGAGTACGGGAAGACTCGGCCGGTTCCGAGATCCCGGCCAGGTTGTTCCCGTGTCGTTATGGCGGTACCTGTCGCAGGGGCATGAATTCCCTGTGAATCCACCGTCTGCGCGGAGGTTCTCCGGGCAACTCGGACGAGTTGCGGGCATCCTGCACCTAGGCAGGTCCCGCTCACACGCACCCTCTGGAGGTTCCCTCATGCCCGCACCGATCGACCGGCGCACCATTCTCAACGCCGCCGGAGTAGCCGGGATCGCCTCGGTGGCCGGGCTCTCCGCGTGTTCGTCCGGGTCCTCGTCATCCAGCACCGGCGCGGCCGGCAACGCCACCGCAGCAGGCGGCGCGGTGTCGGTCGCCAAGGCCGACGTCCCGGTCGGAGGCGGCAAGATCGTCGGCAAGGTCGTCGTCACCCAGCCGGTGGCTGGCACCTTCAAGGCGTTCAGTTCGACCTGCACCCACGAGGGCTGCGCGGTCTCGTCGGTCGCCGACAACAAGATCAAGTGCGCCTGTCACAACAGCTACTTCGACGCCTCGACCGGCGCGCCCGTCAGTGGTCCGGCCAAGACCGCCCTTCCCGCCAAGACCGCGACCGTCTCTGGGGACACGATCTCGGTGGCCTGAGGTTCGCCTCCGCCAACGCCAGCCCGTATGCCGTGCGGCCGGGTGCCACACGGCATACCCGCGTCGCTCGGCGCGCCCAGGGGGCACACGGCATACCTGCCTTGGGTATGCCGGGGTGTCGGCACCTGCTCGTAGAGTCCTGGTGTGGCCGACCCGTCCTCTTACCGACCCGCCCCGGGGCAGATCCCGATCGATCCGGGCGTCTATCGGTTCCGTGATGCCACGGGTCTGGTCATCTATGTCGGGAAGGCGAAGTCGCTGCGGCCGCGGCTGTCCTCCTACTTCCAGGACATCGCGGCCCTCCATCCCCGCACCGCGCGGATGGTGCGCACTGGCGCGAGCGTCGAGTGGACCGTCGTGGCCAACGAGGTCGAGGCGCTGCAACTGGAGTACTCCTGGATAAAGGAGTACGACCCGCGGTTCAACGTCCGCTATCGCGACGACAAGTCGTATCCCTTTCTCGCCGTGACCCTCGGCGACACCTTCCCGCGGGCTCAGGTCATGCGGGGGACCAAACGCAAGGGCACCCGCTACTTCGGGCCGTACTCGCACGCGTGGGCGATCCGCGAGACCCTCGATCTGTTGCTGCGGGTCTTCCCGGTGCGTACCTGCAGCACGGGGGTGTTCAAGCGGGCCCAGCAGAGCGGCCGACCCTGCCTGCTCGGCTATATCGACAAGTGCTCGGCGCCGTGCGTCGGGCGGGTGACCGAGCAGGAGCATCGCGACATCGCTCTCGACTTCTGCGATTTCATGGCCGGCAATACGACCCGGTTCGTCCGGCGCACCGAGGCGGCGATGCGCGACGCGGCGGCCGAGTTGGAGTTCGAGCGGGCGGCCAAGCTTCGTGATGACCTGCAGGCCCTCTCCAAGGCGTTGGAGAAGAACGCTGTCGTGCTCGGAGATGCCACCGACGCCGACGTCTTTGCGCTGGTTCACGATGAGCTCGAGGCTGCGGTGCAGGTCTTCCATGTCCGGGGCGGACGGGTGCGTGGCCAGCGCGGTTGGGTCGTCGACCGTGAGCAGGAGGACGAAGCGGGCCTGGTCGAGCACCTGCTGCAACAGGTCTACGGTGACCAACCTCCCGAATCGATCCCCAAGGAAGTGCTCGTCCCGGTGCTGCCGAGCGACCCGGACGGGATGGCGGCATGGCTCTCGACGCACCGCGGATCAGCGGTCCAGGTGCGGGTGCCGCAGCGCGGCGACAAGCGAGCGCTCATGGAGACGGTCCGTAAGAACGCCGAGCAGTCGCTGACGCGGCACAAGTTGACCCGGGCGGGTGACCTCACCGCGCGCAGCCTGGCCCTGGCCGAGTTGCAGGACGCGCTCGGGCTGGCCGAGGCGCCATTACGCATCGAGTGCTTCGACGTCAGCCACGTGCAGGGCACCCAGATGGTGGCCTCGATGGTCGTCTTCGAGGACGGGCTGGCCCGCACCTCGGAGTATCGGCGCTTCATCATCCGTGCCGACGCGGGGCCAGCGGGTGATGGTGCTCGGACGGACCCGGATGGGGCACCTGGCGCCGTCGACGACACCGCGGCCATGCGAGAGGTGCTCACCCGCCGGTTCCGTCGGCTGATCCAGGCGACCACCCCTGGTGGTGCGGAGTCAGCGGAGGACCTCACAGGCTCGCCGATCGACCCCGCCACCGGCAAGGCGCGCAAGTTCGCCTATCCGCCCAACCTCGTCGTCGTCGACGGTGGACTGCCCCAGGTCAACGCCGCCGTCGCGGTGCTCGCCGACATGGGGATCCCCGATGTGCAAGTCGTCGGACTCGCCAAGCGGCTGGAAGAGGTGTGGCTCCCCGGCGACCCCTACCCGGTCGTTCTGCCCCGCTCCAGCGAGGGGCTCTACCTCCTGCAGCGGGTCCGCGACGAGGCCCACCGGTTCGCGATCACGTTCCACCGCAAGCGCCGGTCGGCGGCGATGACCGAGTCGGCGCTGGACGGCATACCGGGTCTGGGAGCGACCCGGAAGGCGGCCCTGCTAGCCCATTTCGGGTCGGTCCGGAAGCTGCGCGCCGCGACCAGTGAGCAGGTCCGCGAGGTGCCGGGGATCGGTCCTCGGCTTGCCGAGACCATTCTCGCGACACTGCACGACACCCGGGGGTCGTCAGCGGCGCCGATGGCCGTTAACGTGACAACTGGAGAGGTCCTGGACTGACAGCGCTTCGGCGCGCACGGGTTGAGAGCACGAGATACGGGAGGTATGCCGGTGAGCTCGGACGAGGGGGCGGCATCGCCCCAGGTCGCGGTGGACCCCACCCCGACGCTGGCGATGCGGGCCTTATCACGCTTGGAGGAGGAGCCGCCGCTTATCGTCATCACGGGTATGAGCGGGGCAGGTCGCTCGACGGCCGCG
Source organism: Actinomycetales bacterium (assembly GCA_016710645.1). Taxonomy (GTDB): domain Bacteria; phylum Actinomycetota; class Actinomycetes; order Actinomycetales; family Dermatophilaceae; genus Phosphoribacter. The sequence continues at coordinate 47,782 of JADJVI010000055.1, forward strand.
AAGGTGCTGGAAGACCTCGGGTGGTATGTCGTGGACAACCTGCCCACCCAATTGCTCAAGGCGCTGCAGGACCTGCGCAGTCACGGGCTCGCCGACAGCGCCACGCCGATGCGCCTGGCCGCCGTCATCGACGCCCGCGCCGGGCGGATGTCGGGCAGCCTGTCGCACACCCTGGGGGAGTTGCGAGCCGGTGGTGACCGGCCGGTCGTGGTCTTCCTCGATGCCACCGACGAGGCGTTGGTACGGCGCTTCGAAAGTGTGCGGCGACCCCATCCGCTCCAAGGGTCCGGGCGCCTCATGGACGCGATCGTCCGCGAGCGGACCCTGATGGCCGACCTGCGCGCCAGCGCGGACCTCATCATCGACACCTCAGGGTTCAACGTCCACCAGCTCGCCGCCAAGATCTCGTCCTTGCTGTCGGCGGCGGTCAGCTCACGGGTGCGGCTTGCGGTCGTGTCCTTCGGCTTCAAATACGGCGTTCCGCTGGATGCCGATTTCGTGCTCGACATGCGCTTCCTGCCCAACCCCTTCTGGGTGGAGTCACTGCGCGCGCAGAACGGCCGGGATGCGCCAGTGGCTGATTTCGTGCTGAGCCAGGCCGGGGCGCAGGAATTCCTCGACCGAGTCGTGGCCATGCTCGAACCCGTGGTCGCCGGCTACCAGCGCGAGGGTCGACGCTATGCCACGGTGGCGATCGGCTGCACCGGCGGAAAGCACCGCTCGGTGGCCATGTCGGAGGCGCTGCTGCGCCGCCTGACTGCGGTCGACGGGGTCGATGCCTTGATTGTCCATCGCGACCTCGGGCGGGAGTAAGGCTCGGTGCCTGGACAGCGCGTTGTCGCTCTTGGTGGTGGCCATGGTCTGGCCACGTCGCTGAGCGCACTGAAGATCCTCACCGACCAGGTCACCGCCGTGGTGACGGTTGCCGACGACGGGGGGTCCTCGGGCAGACTGCGCGCCGAGTTCGACGTGCTTCCTCCGGGTGACTTGAGGATGGCCCTGGCCGCGCTGTGCGAGGACAGCTCGTGGGGCCGCACCTGGCGTGACGTGCTGCAGCACCGGTTCGGTGGCGAAGGCCCGCTGGCGGGCCACGCCATGGGAAATCTGCTCATCGTCGCCATCTGGGAACAACTGGCCACGACCGTCGACGGGCTCGACCTGGTGGGCCGACTGCTCAACGCTCGCGGACGGGTGCTGCCCATGGCGTCCCAACCGCTGCAGATCGAAGCCGACATCCTCGGGCACGACCCGGCATACCCCGATGTCACCTTCACCGTGCGTGGGCAGCATGTCGTCGCCTCGTCGCCGGGACGGGTCGAGGAGATCCGGCTGCGACCTGCCCAACCGCGGGCTTGCCCCGAGAGCATCGAGGCTGTCTTGGCCGCCGATTGGGTGATCCTCGGCCCCGGATCCTGGTTCACTTCCGTGCTCCCGCACGTCCTCGTGCCCGACCTGTGCCGCGCCCTGGAGTCGACTCCGGGCCGCCGCCTGCTCAACCTCAATCTCGACATCCGCACCGGGGAGACGAAGGGATTCCGGGCGGTCGATCACCTGGAGTCGTTGGCTCGGCATGCGCCCGACCTGCGTCTGGATGTCGTCCTGGCCGATCCCGGCTCTCTCGACGACCCGACGTCGGTCCGCGCGGCCGCCCGTGACCTCGGCGCCGAACTGGTGATCACCCCCGTGTCCGTGATGGGTGCGCGAGGTCAACATGATGCGCTGCGGCTCGCGGCGGCATACCGTGATGTCTTTGGGGCGTAGCTGCCCTCGGATCGTGCTCACCACGACGTCGGATCGGTTAGGCTGACGCGCGCGTTCGTCGCGACCAGGGGTGCTGGCCGAACTGCGTGGTACCGAGGCTAGAGGCAGGTTTTCATGGCGATGACAGCGAGGGTGAAGGACGAGCTCTCCCGACTCGCCATCACCAAACCGTGCTGTCGGAAGGCCGAGGTGTCCGCGCTCATCCGGTTCGCCGGCGGCCTGCACATCGTCGGCGGCCACATCGTCGTCGAGGCCGAACTCGACACCGCCAACGCCGCCCGCCGCTTGCGTCGCGAGATCGCCGAGGTCTACGGCCAGAAGTCCGATGTCCTCGTCATGACCGCCGGAGGCTTGCGCCGCGGGTCGCGCTATGTCGTCCGGGTGGTCGAGGAGGGCGCCACGCTGGCCCGGCAGACGGGGCTGGTCGACGCCCGCGGTCGCCCGGTCCGTGGATTACCGCCACGCGTCGTGTCAGCCAGCGCGTGCGACGCCGAAGCCGCCTGGCGCGGGGCCTTCCTCGCGCACGGCTCGCTGACCGAACCTGGCCGCTCTAGCGCGCTGGAGGTCACCTGTCCGGGTCCCGAGGCGGCCTTGGCTCTCGTGGGTGCAGCCCGCCGGTTGGGCGTTTCCGCGAAAGCCCGCGAGGTGCGCGGCGTCGACCGGGTCGTCATCCGTGACGGCGATGCGATTGCGGCCCTGCTCACCCGGCTCGGAGCGCACGACGCGGTCCTGGCCTGGGAAGAGCGCCGGATGCGCCGGGAAGTGCGCGCTACCGCCAATCGGCTGGCCAACTTTGACGACGCCAACTTGCGCCGCTCGGCTCGGGCCGCGGTCGCCGCCGGCGCGCGGGTTGAGCGTGCGCTGGAGATCCTCGGCGACGAGGTCCCCGATCACCTCGCTGAGGCGGGCACGCTGCGACTGCAGCACAAGCAGGCTTCGTTGGAGGAGCTCGGTCAGCTCGCCGTCCCGCCGATGACCAAGGACGCGGTCGCCGGTCGGATCCGCCGCCTGCTGGCGATGGCCGACAAGAAGGCTGCCGACCTCGGTATCCCCAACACCGAGGTAAATCTCACACCGGAGATGCTCGACGGCTGAGGCCCGTTCGCCCGTCCGTTGCCGGCGCGTCAGCCCGCCGTCACCCCCGTGTTGCCCCGGTGTCGCCGGACGGAACCGGGAGTTGCCCTGTCGGGCCCCAGAGGCGACCGTATGCCGTCCCGGGACCCTGCACGGCATACCAGAGCCTGCAGGACGAACGTCCCCAAAGCGTGCCCACAGAGCGGGACCCGTCGCAGCGCACGGGCGTGGGGGACTAGGGTTGAGGGCAGTACCACGGGCTGCCACTGACGGCCGTCGGGACGCCGGGACACAGCCCGTGGGCGTGTCCACGACCCCCAGTCGGAAGGTTTGATCAACAGTGACCGTCAAGGTTGGTATCAACGGGTTCGGCCGCATCGGCCGCAACTTCTACCGCGCCGTCGTCGAGTCTGGCGCCGACATCGAGGTCGTGGCCGTCAACGACCTCACCGACAACAAGAGCCTGGCTCACCTGCTCAAGTACGACTCGATCCTCGGCCGCTTCCCCGGTGACGTGTCCTACGACGACGAGTCGATCACCGCCGGCGGCAAGAAGTTCGCCGCGTGGGCCGAGCGCGACCCGGCCAAGCTCGACTGGGCCGGCGTGGGCGCCGACATCGTCATCGAGTCGACCGGCTTCTTCACCGACGCGTCCAAGGCCAAGGCCCACATCGACGGTGGCGCCAAGAAGGTCATCATCTCGGCCCCGGCCTCCAACGAGGACATCACCATCGTCATGGGCGTCAACGACGACCTGTACGACTCGGCCAAGCACACGATCATCTCCAACGCCTCGTGCACGACGAACTGCCTGGCTCCGATGGCCAAGGCGCTCAACGATGGCCTGGGCATCGTCAAGGGCCTGATGACGACGATCCACGCCTACACGCAGGACCAGAACCTCCAGGACGCTCCGCACAAGGACCTGCGTCGCGCCCGCGCCGCCGCCCTCAACATCGTCCCCACCTCGACCGGTGCGGCCAAGGCCGTTGCCCTCGTGTTGCCCGAGCTCAAGGGCAAGCTCGACGGTTACGCCCTGCGCGTGCCCACACCGACCGGCTCGGCCACCGACCTCACTTTCGAGGCCGGCCGTGAGACGACCGTGGACGAGGTCAACGCGATCGTCAAGGCGGCGGCCGAAGGCCCGATGAAGGGCAAGCTCGTCTACACCACTGACCCGATCGTGTCCAAGGACATCGAGACCGACCCCGCGTCGTGCATCTTCGACTCCGGGCTCACCAAGGTCATCGGCAACCAGGTCAAGGTCGTCGGCTGGTACGACAACGAGTGGGGCTACAGCAACCGCCTCGTGGACCTCTGCGTCCTCGTCGGCTCCAAGCTCTGACCCGACTAGTTCAGCAATACACCTGAAGAAAGAAGGTTGGTGCCGTGAAGACCACTGCCGACCTGGGCGACCTGCGCGGCAAGCGCGTCCTCGTCCGTTCGGATCTCAACGTCCCCCTCGACGGTGACCGCAATATCACTGACGACGGCCGGATCCGGGCGTCGGTGCCGACCATCAAGGCGCTGTCCGAGGCGGGTGCACGCGTCATCGTGTGCGCCCACCTCGGGCGGCCCAAGGGCGCTCCGGAGGAGAAGTACTCCCTCGCACCGGTCGTGGGCCGGATGAGTGATTTGCTCGGCAAGCCGGTCGCCTTTGCCACCGACACGGTGGGGGAGTCGGCCAAAGCTGTCGTCGCAGGCCTCGCCGACGGCGACGTCGCGCTGCTGGAGAACATCCGGTTCAACGCCGGCGAGACCAGCAAGGACGAAGCCGAGCGGGCGGCATTCGCAGCCGAGCTAGCCTCTTTGGCCGACGCCTTCGTGTCTGACGGTTTCGGTGTCGTACACCGCAAGCAGGCGTCGGTCTATGACGTGGCCAAGCTGCTGCCGTCCGCCATGGGCGGCTTGGTCGCCGCCGAAGTAGACGTCCTCAAGCGGCTCACCGTCGACCCAGCGCGCCCGTATGCCGTGGTGCTGGGTGGCGCGAAGGTCGCCGACAAGCTCGCGGTCATCGCCAACCTCATGAAGACGGCCGACCGCCTCGTCATCGGCGGCGGGATGGCCTTCACCTTCCTCGCAGCCGAGGGCTACGAGGTGGGCTCGAGCCTGCTGGACAAGGACAACATCGAGACCTGCAAGGCCTACCTCAGCGAGGCCAAGGCCAAGGGTGTCGACATCGTCCTGCCGGTCGACGTCGTCGCAGCGACGGCGTTCTCGGCCGACGCCGATCACGAGGTCGTCGCGGCCGATTCGATCCCCGCCGACCGGATGGGCTTGGACATCGGCCCGAAGTCCGCGCAGATTTACGCCGACGCCATCCGCGATGCCAAGACGGTCTTCTGGAACGGCCCGATGGGCGCGTTCGAGATGGCCCCATATGCCGCCGGCACCAAGGCGGTTGCGGCTGCCCTCGTCGAGGCCACCGAGCACGGCGCTCTCACTGTCGTCGGCGGCGGCGACTCGGCTGCCGCGGTGCGTCAGCTCGGCTTCGCCGACGAGCAGTTCGGCCACATCTCCACCGGTGGTGGGGCCAGCCTGGAATACCTCGAGGGCAAAGACCTGCCCGGCATCTCGATCCTCAGCGAAGGGACCAACGCGTGAGCACCTCTGGCCGGACCCCCCTGCTTGCGGGCAACTGGAAGATGAACCTGGACCACCTGCAGGCCACCCACCTGGTCCAGAAGCTCGACTGGACGCTGCGCGACGGCAAGCACGACTACGACCAGGTCGAGGTGGCGGTGCTGCCGCCGTTCACCGACCTGCGCTCGGTGCAGACCCTTGTCGAGGGCGACAAGCTCCAGGTGCGCTACGGCGCCCAGGACCTGTCTGTCCATGACTCGGGTGCCTACACCGGCGAGATCTCGGGTGCCTTCCTCGCCAAGCTTGGCTGCACCTATGTGACGGTCGGGCACAGCGAGCGCCGGGAATACCACCACGAGACCGACGAGGTCGTCAACGCCAAGGTCAAGGCGGCCTACCGGCACGGGATCACCCCGATCCTGTGCTGCGGTGAGGGTCTCGATGTTCGCAAGGCCGGGGGCCAGGTCGCGCACGTCGTGGGCCAGCTGACCAAGAACCTGGACGGCATCACCGCCGAGCAGGCTCGCTCGATCGTCATCGCCTACGAGCCCATCTGGGCCATCGGCACCGGCGAGGTTGCGACGCCTGAGGATGCCCAGGAGGTGTGTTCGGCGATCCGCACCCTGCTGGCCGACCTCTACAGCGGCGACCTCGCCGACGGCGTCCGGGTCCTCTACGGTGGCTCGGTCAAGTCGAGCAATGTCGCGGCGATCATGGCCAAGGAGGATGTCGACGGCGCGCTTGTCGGCGGCGCCTCGCTCGATGCGGGTGAGTTCGCGGCGATCTGTAGGTTCAAGGACCACGTCACCGGCTGACCCACTCGGCACATCTCACACAGCGGCCTCCGCCCAGATCGGGCGGGGGCCGCGGGTGTATGCCGTTAACGTGGGCTTCGTGGATGGTTTCGAACGCGACGGGCTGCGCTTTCGGGTGCGTGATGGCGGACCGGTCAATGGCGAGCCGGTCGTGCTGCTGCACGGCTTCCCACAGGACTCCACGTGCTGGCGGGAGGTCGAGCCGCTGCTGCATGCCGGTGGCTGCCGGACTCTTGCCCCCGACCAACGGGGCTACTCACCCCAGGCGCGGCCACGGCATACCGGCGCGTATGCCGTGCGCGAGTTGGTCGCCGACATCCTGGGCCTGCTGGACGCCGCGGGCGCCGAACGGGCTCACGTCGTCGGACACGACTGGGGTGCTGCCGTGGCGTGGGAACTGGCCATCCGGGCGCCACACAGGGTAGTCAGCCTGACGACGCTGTCTACCCCTCACCCGACCGCCTTTCGGCAGGCGCTGCGCACCCCGGATCAGCGGAAAAGAAGTTGGTACATGGCGGCCTTCCAGGTGCCCGTTCTGCCGGAACGGGTGCTGCTGCGCAGACTTGGCCCCACCCTGCGACGCAGCGGCTTGCCGCCCGAGCGGGTGGCACACTACGTGGCGCGGTTTGCCACCACCGACGACCTGCGGGGCCCGATCGACTGGTATCGGGACGCCCGACCCCGTTCGCGATCTCGGCTGCGCCGGGATCAGGCCGCGGGGCCACAACGTCCGCCGCGTTTGACCATGGTGACGGTGCCGACGACCTACCTCTGGGGCAACCAGGACGAGGCGCTCGGTGCCCGCGGGGCCAACGACACCGCGGGGTATGTGAGCGCGCCCTATCGCTTCGTCGAGCTCGAGGCTGGCCACTGGCTTCCCGAGTGTCAGCCCGAGGTAGTGGCCCGGGAGGTGCTCCTGCGGGTGGCGGGGACGACGACCACCTGACCTTCGCGCGGGCACAAGCGGACATCAACTCCCGACCGGATCGCGGGTCATGAGCTACGACGTTCGGCGTCCTGTCATCGGGACAGGTATTCTGGCCCCTGGCCGTCTCGGCCCTACCGACCATCGCGAGAGAGAGCGTCAGTGAACGCGGTCAAGATCGCCCTTCAGGTGCTGCTCGTCATCTCGAGCCTGTTCCTCACCTTGCTCATCCTCATGCACAAGGGGAAGGGCGGCGGGCTGTCGGACATGTTCGGTGGCGGGATGTCCTCATCGCTGGGTGGGTCCACGGTCGCTGAGCGCAACCTCGACCGGTTCACCATCGCCGTGGCCTTGGTCTGGTTCGCCGCCGTCGTGGGTCTTGGCCTGCTCGAGCGTTTCGTCGCGGCCTGAGGCGGGGGAGTAGACGATGGCTAGTGGCAACGCTATTCGCGGTAGTCGAGTCGGCGCCGGCCCGATGGGTGAGGCCGAGCGCGGCGAGGCCGCTCCTCGGGTCCATATGTCGTACTGGTGCTCCAACGGGCACGAGACCCGCCCGAGTTTCGCGCAGGAACCCGGCATGGTGCCGCCCGAGCACTGGGACTGCCCCCGCTGCGGCTTGCCCGCCGGCCAGGACCGCGCCAACCCCCCGGCACCGCCGAAGGTGGAGCCGTACAAGACCCACTTGGCCTATGTAAAGGAACGCCGCTCGGATGCCGACGGCCAGGCCATCCTCGACGAGGCGCTGTCTGCGCTGCGCGACCGCGGCCTGATCCAATAGCGGCGTCTCTTAGCCAGTCGTCAGGCTGCCCCTATGCGGGAGCGGCCACCTGCCCGGCGGCTGCCGCGTCGACCAGCCACAGGGTGCGCTGCCGACCGTGCGGCGTGCCAGCGGGCGCTTGGTTCGTCGGGGCGCCTGCAAGAGACCGTTTGACCGCGTCCGCCTTGTCCGCTCCCGACACGAGAAACCAGGTCTGCGTGGCGCGTGCCAGGGTCGGGAAGGTCATGGTGACCCGCTCCGACGGGGGCTTGGGGGAGTCGCTGATCCCCATGACCGCCCGTTCGGTCACCGACAGGCTTGGGTGCCCGGGGAAGAGCGATGCCACATGGGCGTCTGGACCGACGCCCAACAGCAAGATGTCGAAATCGGGGAGCGACTGACCCGGGGTCGCCGCAGCGGCGAGCTGCCCGGCATACTGCTGGGCGCTGTCGTGCACGGAGGTGCTGAGCTCGGGGCCGGCCACCGCGTGCACGTGCGTAGGGTCGAGAGGGAGCGTGTCGAGCAGGGCAGCGCGGTTCTGGGTGTCGTTGCGGTCCGGGTGGCCGGCCGGGAGGTAGCGCTCGTCCCCCCACCAGAGGTGCAGCCGACTCCAATCGACTAGTCCGAGCAGCCCGCTGGCTCCCGCTCCGGCCAGGATGGCCGACCCCATGCTGCCGCCGGTGAGCACGAGATGGGCGGTCCCGGAACGCGACTGGGCCTCGGACAGGGCCAGCAGCAGCCGGGCGCCCGAGGCGGCGATGAGCAGCTCCCGGTCGCGATGGACCAGGAGGATCGGGCGCTGGTATGCCGTCACGAGCCGTCCGTGAGGACGGCGACCGACTCGGTGACCAACTGCGCGGCGCGGTTGCGTTGGCGACGCTCGTTGCGGCGGCGAGCCTCACTGATCGTCGTCGTGCCCGACACGGGGTCGGGCGTGGGGTGCACGGTGGCCAGACCCGATCGGAGCACCTCGTCGTAGATGTCGTCAGGGTCCAGCCGCCGCAGTTCGTCGGCCAGGCACTCGGCATCGCGCCGGCGCCGCAGTGAGATGCGTCGCTCCGGCTGGCCGGGTTGGGTCATCGTGGCGACGAAGTCACCGGGCCGGACCAACTCGATCGGGCCGCTGTGCCGCTCCAGCCGGACGCTGCGGATACCGCTGCCTTCGGGGGTGTTGACCCGGGTCACCTCGACCCGAAGGGCATGGGCGAGCCACGCCGCGAGCAAGTCAGTGGACGGCGAGTCCGGGGCACCCGAGACCGAGGCCGAGAGCACCGGCTCGTAGGGCGGGCCGTCCAACGCCGCCGCGAGTAGCCCCCGCCAGAGCGTGACGCGGGTCCAGGCCAGATCGGTGTCCCCGGGCCGGTAATGCTCAGCGCGCTGGGTGAGCGCCTTGCGCGGACGGGACGCCTCTGCGGCATCGGTGATGCGGCGGGCGGCCAGCAGCGCGATGGGGTCCTGGGACAGGTCGCTGGGGGCTTGTCGGGGCCACCAGGCCACGACGGGCGAGTCGGGCAGCAGCAACGGGATGACCACCGATGGCGCGTGCCCGGCCAGCGGACCGAACAGGCGCAGCACGACGACCTCGCTCGCACCGGCGTCCCCGCCGATGCGGATCTGGGCGTCGATCCGGCTGGCTCCGCGCTTGCTGCTGGAGATCATGACGAGGATGCGGCACGGGTGCTGTCGGCTGGCCTCGGTGGCGATCTCGATGACGTCCTCGGCATCGTCGGGTCCGACGACGATGACCAGGGTGAGGACCCGACCCAATGCCATGGCCCCGACTTCGTTGCGCAGCTGGACGAGCTTCTTGGCCACAGCAGAGGTGGACGTCTCCGGCAGATCGATGATCACGGCATCCTCCAGGTGCGTCCGTCGCGGTGCATCATCGCGTCGCTGGATGCCGGGCCCCAGCCGCCTGCTTCGTAGGGGTCGGGCCGGCCGCGCCGCGCCCAGGACTTCACGATGGGGTCGAGGATCCGCCAGGACAACTCGACCTCCTCGTGACGAGGGAAGAGCGGGGGATCGCCGAGCAGCACGTCGAGGATGAGCCGTTCGTAAGCCTCAGGAGAGGACTCGGTGAAGGCCGTTCCGTAGCCGAAGTCCATCGTCACGTCGCGGATATCCATCTGGCCGCCCGGCACCTTGGAGCCGAAGCGGATGGTCACCCCTTCGTCCGGCTGCACCCGGATGACGATGGCGTTCTGGCCGAGCTCCTCGGTGGCCGTGGCCTCGAAAGGCAGATGTGGCGCGCGTTTGAACACGACCGCGATTTCGGTGACCCGCTTGCCCAGGCGTTTGCCGGTGCGCAGGTAGAACGGCACCCCAGCCCAGCGGCGGGTCGCGACGTCGAGGCGGATCGCGGCATACGTCTCGGTGGTCGACTCCGGCGCGACGCCCTGCTCCTGGAGGAAGCCGATGACCTCCTCACCGCCCTGCCACCCCGCCGCATACTGCCCCCGCGCGGTATGCCGGGCAATGTCCTGGGGGATGCGCACCGCCGCGAGGACCTTCTCCTTCTCGGCCCGAAGGGCCGGCGCGTCGAAGCAGGACGGCTCCTCCATGGCGGTGAGGGCGAGCAACTGCAACAGGTGGTTCTGGATGACGTCGCGGGCGGCGCCGATGCCGTCGTAGTAGCCGGCCCGGCCACCGATCCCGATGTCCTCGGCCATGGTGATCTGCACGTGGTCGACGTAGTTGTTGTTCCAGACCGGCTCGAAGAGCTGGTTGGCAAAACGCAGCGCCAGGAGGTTCTGGACGGTCTCCTTGCCCAGGTAGTGGTCGATGCGGAACACCGAGTCGGACGGGAACACCGAGCTAACGATGCGCTCGAGTTCCTGGGCCGAGGCCAGGTCGTGACCGAACGGCTTTTCGATGACGACGCGACGCCAGCCGCCAGATTCGGGTTTGGCCAACCCGGATCGGTCCAGTTGTTGACAGACCTGGGCGAAGAAGCCGGGCGGGATGGACAGGTAGAAGGCGAGGTTGCCGCCGGTGCCGCGTTCCCGTTCGAGCCGGTGCACCGTTTCGGCCAATTGGTCGAATGCGGCGTCGTCGTCGAACGTGCCGGGGACGAACCGGAAGCCCTCCGCGAGGTTCTTGTAGACGTCCTCGCGGAAGGGGGTACGGGCGTGTTGCCGCACGGCGTCGTGGACGATCTGGCCGAAGTCTTGATCGGCCCAATCGCGTCTGGCGAACCCGACCAGCGAGAAACCCGGCGGCAGCAGGCCACGATTGGCCAGGTCGTAGATCGCCGGCATGAGCTTCTTGCGGGCCAGGTCACCGGTCACGCCGAAGAGCACCAAACCACACGGTCCGGCGATACGGGGGAGCCGCTTGTCCCTCGGGTCGCGCAGCGGATTGACCCCGGCGGCGATACGTGCAGGCCTCATGAAGCGGACTCTAGCCCCGCCGTCACGTCGGCCAGCAACGACTCCCACGCCATCTCGAATTTGGCCACTCCCTCGCGCTCCAGGGTGTCGACGACCTCCGGATACGAGATGCCCAGTTCGGCCAGTCGGTCGAGCACGGACTGGGCCTGGGCATAGGTCGAGGTGATCGTGTCGCCGGTGACGACCCCGTGGTCGGCGACCGCGCGGAGCGTCTTCTCCGGCATGGTGTTGACCGTCAAGGGAGCGACCAGCTCGGTGACATACATCGTGTCCGGGTAGGCCGGGTCCTTGACTCCCGTGGACGCCCACAATGGGCGCTGCGGGCGAGCACCGTCGTCGGCCAGGCTCTGCCAACGCGGCGTCTGGAAGACCTCCTCGAAGGCCTGGTAGGCCAGTCGGGCGTTGGCCACGCCGGCCTGGCCGCGCACAGCCAGGGCCTCGGGGGTGCCGATCTCGGTCAGCTGTCGGTCGATGTCGGTGTCCACCCGCGAGACGAAGAAGGACGCCACGGAGTAGATCCGGTCGAGTGCGTGCCCGGCATCACGGGCGCGCTCCAGGCCTTCGAGGAAGGCGTGCATGACCGCGCGGTACCGCTCGAGGGCGAAGATCAGCGTGACATTGACGCTGATTCCCTCCGCGAGCACGGCGCTGATAGCCGGCAGACCGTCGAGCGTCGCCGGGATCTTGATCATGACGTTGTCGCGCCCCACGGCGGCATACAGGGCCCGAGCCTGGGCGATGGTCGCGGCGGTGTCGTGGGCGATGCGGGGGTCGACCTCGATGGAGACCCGACCGTCTTTGCCGTCGGTGCGGTCGTAGATCGGCCGCAGCACGTCACACGCCGCGCGGACGTCATCCGTCGTCATCGCGAAAACTGCCTCGTCGGCGCTGTGACCGGCCCTGGCGTGCTGTGCGAGATCGCCGGCGTAGTCGTCGCTTCCCGTGATCGCCGCCTGGAAGATCGACGGGTTCGAGGTCACGCCGGTGACCTCCCAGTCGTCGGACAGCCGTTGCAGCCCACCGGTGCTCAGCCGCGCGCGCGAGAGGTCGTCCAGCCAGATCGACACGCCCGCGGCCGTCAGGTCGGCCAGGGGCTGGTAAGGGGTGCTCATCGGTTGCCTCCAGAAACGGTCTTCAGGGATTCTTCGGCGGCGGCGGCGACGGCTTCGGGCGTGAATCCGAACTCACGGAACAGCGTGCCCGCGTCGGCGGACGCTCCGAAATGGTCGATCGCCACCATGCGTCCTGCGTCGCCGACGATCTCGCGCCACCCTTGCGAGGCCGCAGCCTCGACGCTGACCCGAGCTCGCACGGCCGGGGGCAGCACCTCGTCGCGGTAACTGCGCGGTTGCTCGGCGAACCACTCCCGACACGGCATCGAGACCACCCGGGTGCCGATCCCCTTGTCCTGCAAGAGTTTTCGTGCCTGCAGGGCTAGCGATACTTCGGAGCCGGTCGCCACGAGGACGACCTGCAAGGGGGTGTCGGTCGCTGCGTCGGCGAGGACATAGCCGCCCTTGGCGACCCCATCCACCGAGCCGTATTCGGCGCGGTCGAGCACGGGCAGGTTCTGTCGGCTCAGTGCCAGTCCGGCCGGGCGAGCGTTGCGCAGGATCGCCAGCCAGGCGGCCGCAGTCTCATTGGCGTCGGCCGGCCGGACCACGTCCAGACCGGGCATGGCGCGCAGGCTGGCCAGGTGCTCGATGGGCTGATGGGTCGGGCCGTCCTCCCCGAGGCCGATGGAGTCGTGCGTCCAGACGAAGGTGACCGGCACTTGCTGGATGGCGGCCAGGCGCACTGCTCCGCGCATGTAGTCGGAGAAGACCAGGAAGGTGCCGCCGTAGGGCCGGGTCAGCCCTTCGAGGGCGATGCCGTTGAGGATGCAGCCCATCCCGAACTCACGGATGCCGAAGTGCAGCGTGCGCCCGTAGGGTCCGCCCTGCCAGGCGCGGGTCTGCCGGTCGGTGGGGATGAAAGACGGCTCGCCCTTCATCGTCGTGTTGTTGCTCTCGGCCAGGTCGGCCGATCCACCCCAGAGCTCGGGCATGACTCCCGCCAGGGCGGTGAGGACCGCGCCGGACGCGGCGCGGGTGGCGACCCCCTTGGGGTCCGCGGCCCAGGTCGGGAGGGCCTGCGCGATGCCTTCGGGCAGCTCACCGGCGACGATGCGGTCCAGCAGGGCAGCCCGCTCCGGGTATGCCGTGCGCCACCCGGCATACCGCTCCTGCCACGCGCTGTGGGCCTGTCGGCCGCGGTCGGTGACCGCGCGGGTGTGGGCGATGACCTCCGGGTCGACCTGGAAGGAGCGCTCCGGGTCGAAGCCGAGGACGCGCTTGAGAGTCGCGATCTCGTCGACTCCGAGCGCCGAGCCATGCGAGCCGCCGGTGTCCTGCTTGGTGGGCGCGGGCCAGGCGATGATGGTGCGCAGCACGATGAAGGTGGGTCGGTCGGTGACTGCCTTGCCGGCCTCGATCGCTTCCAGGAGCGCGTCGATGTCCTCGACATATCCGTGACCGCCCGCGCCGTCGGCGTGGTCCCCGCGCCAGTCGACGATGCGCACGTCCCAGCCGTAGGCGCGGTAGCGCTCGGCGACGTCCTCGGAGAACGCGATATTCGTGTCGTCCTCGATGGAGATCTGGTTCTGGTCGTAGATGACGACGAGGTTGCCCAATTGCTGGTGGCCGGCGAGCGAGCAGGCCTCGTGGGAGACCCCCTCTTGGACGTCGCCGTCACTGCACAGGACGTAAATGGAGTGGTCGAAGACGCTCTCGCCGGCCGGCGCATCGGGGTCGAAGAGCCCGCGCTGACGGCGCTGGGCCATCGCCATCCCGACGGCCGAGGCGAGGCCCGAGCCGAGCGGGCCGGTGGTGATCTCCACACCGGCGGTGTGGTGGACCTCGGGGTGACCGGGCGTCTTGGCGCCCCACGTGCGCAAGGCCTGCAGGTCGGCGAGTTCGAGCCCGAAGCCGGAAAGGTAGAGCTGGACGTACTGAGTGAGGCTGGAGTGGCCGCAGGACAGCACGAACCGGTCGCGGCCCAACCATGCCGGGTCGCTCGGGTCGTGCTGCATGACCTGCTGATAAAGCAGGTATGCCGCGGGGGCCAGTGACATGGCGGTGCCCGGGTGGCCGTTGCCCACCTTCTGCACGGCGTCGGCCGCCAGCAGGCGGGCCGTGTCCACCGCTCGCACGTCGAGGTCGGTCCAGCCGGCTCGCGTGGCGCGCGGACGCTGCAGGGTGCGGTCGCGCTCGGCCAGGCCTTCGGCCGCATTGCCGGCCGGGGTCGAGGTGGGGGTGGTCGGTTCGGATGTCACCGAAGATCTCCTCGTCGAATTCGGTTGCTCACGACAGGCCCCGGAGCGGTCGAGGTGGCCGTCCCGTCGGGTGGTCGTTCGCTGACTGGCGTCGAGATCGAGCCTAGTGGCGGATCCGCAGCGCCCCGGGGCTCGTGCTGGATGTTGCCTTACCCCCAGGTAGACTCCGGAATCGTGACCGCTGTCGATCCGCGCGCCGAACTGGCCTCGACGCCTGGGCCGACCGGGCGGGGGTTCTGGTTCATGGCGGGGCAGTACGTCGCCCTCACCAAACCACGCATCATCGAGTTGCTGCTCATCACGACCGTTCCGGTGATGTTCCTGGCCGAGCGCGGCATCCCGTCGTTGGGTCTCATCCTCGCGACCCTCGTCGGTGGCACCCTCTCGGCGGGTGCGGCCAACTCGCTCAACTGCGTCATCGACCGCGATATCGACGCGATCATGAACCGCACCGCCAGCCGTCCCCTGGTCACCGGCACGATCAGCACGCGCTCAGCGGTGATCTTCGGCATGGCGCTGTGTGTGGCCGCCACGCTCGTGCTGGGACTGCTGGTCAACTGGCTCAGCGCCTGGCTGGCCCTGGCCGCCTTCGTCTTCTACGTCGGCATCTACAGCGTTGTGCTCAAGCGCCGCACCCCGCAGAACATCGTCTGGGGCGGCGCCGCCGGATGTATGCCGGTCCTCATCGGCTGGTCGGCCGTGACCAACACGGTCTCCTGGTCGGCGTGGATCCTCTTCCTCGTCATCTTCTTCTGGACGCCGCCGCACTACTGGCCGCTGTCGATGAAGTTCAAGGAGGACTACGCCGCGGCGTCGGTGCCGATGCTGCCGGTCGTGGCCAAGTTCGTCGTCGTGTCGCGCCAGATCCTGCTCTACTCCTGGGTGATGGTGCTCACCTCGCTGGCGCTCATTCCGGTCGCCCCGATGGGGTGGATCTACACCCTCGGCGCGGTGCTCTCCGGTGGGGTGTTCCTCGCCGAAGCGCATCGCCTACACCATCACGCCGTGCTCGGTTCACCCCAAGCGGTGCTGCGGCCGATGCGGCTGTTCCATCTGTCGATCAGCTATCTCACCGTGCTCTTCGTCGCCGTCGCGATCGACCCGCTGGTCTATCTCGCGCTTCCCGGCCGCTGACCCGCCCGACCCCGTCGCACGGCGAATCAGGCGCGGCCCTGGCTGAAGTACTCGTCGTTTGGCACCATCCCGAGGGCGGAACTCACCCGGTTGGTCATGTTGAACATCCCGACGATCTGCACCAGTTCGACGATCTCGTGGTCCCCCAGGCCCACCTCACGCAGTGTTTCCAGGTCGGACTGACCCACCTGCTCGGGGTGCCTGGTGAGCAACTCGGCATACCGGGCCATGGCCTGCAGCCGCGGCGACAGCGGCGCCTGCCGCCAATTCACTGCCACGAGATCGGCCGTCACGGCGTCCTCGAGGAAGACCCGTAGCGCAGCCCCGTGGCTCACCGCGCAGTAGGTGCAGCGATTGAGCGCCGATACGACGACCGCGAGCAGTTCGCGCTCGGCCAGCGGCAGATGGCCCGCCTTGTTGACCAGGAGGTTGAAGTAGCGCCACCACGCAAGGAACTGCTCGCCGTTGACCGCCTGGGCGCGAAAGACGTTGGGGACGAAACCGAAAGCCGCCTCTGCCTTGTCCCACAGCGCGCTCACCGCTTCGGGCACCTCGTCGGGTCCGGGAACGGGAAGATAGGAGATCGGGGGGTTGTCGGCCATGCCCCAGTATGCCGTGGGGCTGAGTCCCAGCGTGGGTATGCGCTGGGACAGGTCAGTCCTTAGTCCGTAGTCCCTAGACCGGGTTGCGGTAGAGGTTGAGGGTGCCGTTGGTCAGGGCCATCGCCAGAAGCGCGGCGCCCAGCATGTGGGTGCCGACGATGACGATGGGCAACCCGGTGAAGTACTGCACATAACCCAACAGCCCTTGGACGGCGGTGAGCACGAGCACCATGTGCCACGAACTCCGGGCCTTGGCCAGCTCGGTCGCCGAGCCAGCGCCCTGACCCAACCGGATCGCCACGAGGGTGGCCAGGGCGAGCCCGATGAAGAGCATGACCACGTCGGCGTGCAGCCAGGAGACCAAACGAGGGTCGAAGCCGGTGCGCGCCGGTGTGTCGGCGTCACCCGAGTGTGGTCCCGAGCCGGTGACGATTGTCCCGAGCACCATGACCACGAACCCGAGCCCAAAGGCCAGCCAGCCCAGGCGGACCGCCCAGGGGTGCACGACGGGCGCCCGTCGATCGGCCACGGCGCCGTCGTCGGCTCCGCGCAGCAGTGCGGTGGCCGCCGCGACCAACACAATCGACGCCAAGAAGTGGAAGGCGACAATCACCGGATTGAGGCCGGTCCAGACGGTGATGCCCCCCACCACGGCCTGGGCGATGATGACGAGGATGACGAACCACGCCAGTCGCACCATGCCGCGACGGCGGGGGAAGTGGGTGTAGACGGCCCACAGCGACAGAGCGGCGATGACGACGAGGACGCCGGTCAAGGTGCGGTTGCCGAACTCGATGAACTTGTGAAACCCCTCGGCCTGGGCCGCGACTGGTGTGAGCGATCCTTGCGCACAGGTGGGCCAGTCCGGACATCCCAACCCGCTGCCGGTGAGGCGGACAATGCCTCCGGTGACGATGATGAGAATCTGAGCGACCAGGTTGGCGACGAGGACGGGACGCACCCAGGTCGCGCGCATTACGGGTAGAGCCACAGGCTCAAGGGTATGCCGCCCAGCGTCCCGCTCCGCGCGGGGGTCCGGGCAGCGAGGCGGATCAGTCCGACCAGCGGAAGGTGCGGGCGGCGACCAGGGTGGCGACGATTCCCCAGGCCAGCAGGATGAGCAGCGCCAGACCGTCGAATACCCCGGCCTCGAAGGCTGCGCGCAGCCCATCGGCCAGGGCAGCCGAGGGCAGGACGCCGGCGACCGACGCCAGCGTCCCCGACATGGCCACCCGGGGCACGATGACCCCGCCGAGGACGAGCAGGAGCACCCAGACCAGGTTGGCGATGGCCAGGACACCCTCGGCCCGCAACAGGCCCGCGAGCAGGAGCGCCAAGGCGACGAAGGCCCACGTGCCGGCGACAAGGAACACCAGGGCGATCGGCAGGCCGGAGAGCGCAGGTTGCCAACCAAGCGCCAGGCCGACCCCGCCGATGACCAGCCACTGCAGGACCTCGACGGCCAGAGTTGCCAGCGCCTTCCCCCAAAGCAGACCGTCGCGACCCAGGGGGGTGGTGCCGAGCAGGCGCAGCACGGCATACCGGCGGTCGAATCCGGTGGCGATGGCCTGGGCGGTGAACGCCGCCGAGATGACGCAGAGGGCGAGGACGCCGGGCACGGCGAGGTCGATCCGACGTCCGTCGCCGAGCGATGGGGCGGTGGTGTAGGCCAGCCCGATGAGCGCCCCCAGCGGCAGGATCAACGAGACGAGGAGTTGCTCGCCGTTGGCCAGCAGGGTGCCCAGCTCGAACCGCGCTTGGGACAGCACCCGGGTGCGGGCCGTCGCGGGGGCGCTCATGCCCGCTCCTTGCGAGTGAGGTCGAAGTAGACGCTCTCCAAGGTGCGATCCCCGACGACTTCGGCCGGTGACCCCGTCGCGACGGCTCGACCTGCGCTGATGACGACCAGGTGGGTGGCCAGGGCCTGCGCCTCCTCGAAGGAATGGGTGGTGACGACGACCGTCGTGCCGTCGGCGGCAACCTCGCGCAGCAGGTCATAGACGTCCAGCCGCCCGTGTGGGTCCAGGCCAGCCGTGGGCTCGTCGAGGAAGAGCACCTCGGGCCGGCCGATGAGCGCCGCGGCAAGGGCCAGGCGCTGTTTCTGCCCGCCAGAAAGGCGACGGACCGTGGTGCCGGAGAAGGCGTCGATGCCGAGACGACTGGCGAGCGGCGAGATGTCGGCGGGCACGGCATACAGGCTGGCCAGGTGTGCGAGGAGCCGCAGCGGCTTGGTGCCATTGGGCAGCCCACCGGACTGCAACATGACCCCGACCCGGGCGCGGTGTTCGGCGGAACTCAACCAGGGGTCCGTGCCGAGCACACGAACGGTGCCGCCGTCTGGGCGCTGAAGGCCCACGGCGCACTCGATGGCGGTCGTCTTGCCGGCCCCATTGGGGCCGAGGACTGCGGTGATGCCACCCGCAGGCGCCACCCAGGTCATGTCATCGCAGGCTCGCACCGATCCGTAGTGCCGCTTCAGCGACTCGACGGTCACGGCGGGTGTCGGGGAGCTCACGATCGGCCAGTCTAGGCCGCTGCGGACCGTGGTTGGCCATGTCGACGAATTACGGCATACTGATGTAGTGATTATCGGAAACACGACCCGGCAGGGTGACACTGAGGGCCGCACCCGCGACCTCGTGCTCGCCGCTGTCACGGAGCGCGGTCCGATCAGTGCGTCGGCCTTGGGTCGTGATCTCGGCCTGACGCCCGCCGCGGTGCGCCGCCACCTCGATGCCCTGGCCGAAGCTGGGGTGATCGTCGAGCGGGAGGCGCCGCTCAGCGCGTCGGTGGCTCGCGGGCGCGGACGCCCGGCTCGTCAGTGGGTCGTCGCGGCGGCCGGCCACGACGAATTGCCTTCTCACTACGACGATCTCGCCGCTCAGGCGCTGCGCTACCTCGCTACTGCGGCCGGTCCCGAAGCGGTGTCCGCGTTCGCCCGCCACCGCGCCCAGGAGATCGAGAGCCGGTATGCCGCGACCGTCACCACCGCGGGCGAAGACCCGGTCGCTCGGGCCCGTGCCTTGGTGGAGGTGCTTAGCGCGGATGGGTTCGCGGCGTCGGCCCGACCCGTCGGCACTGGCGCGATGGCCGGCATTCAGGTCTGCCAGGGACACTGCCCGGTGCGTCAGGTCGCCGCGGAGTTCCCGGCGTTGTGCCAGGCGGAGACCGACGCCTTCTCCCGGTTGTTGGGTGTCCACGTCCAGCGCCTGTCGACCTTGGCCCGCGGCCAGCACGTGTGCACGACATTCGTCCCCACGCCCGTCAGTCAGCTTCCCCCACCCGACCGATCGAAAGGCCACCTCTCGTGAGCATCGACATCGAACAGCTCAACCCAGGCCTGGAGGGGCTGGGCAGGTACGAGTACGGCTGGGCCGACACCGACACGGCCGGCGCGACCGCACGGCGCGGACTCTCCGAGGAGGTCGTGCGCAACATCTCGGCCCTGAAGGACGAGCCGCAGTGGATGCTCGACCTGCGGCTGCGCGCGCTGCAGTTGTTCGACCGCAAGCCGATGCCGACCTGGGGCAGCGACCTCACCGGGATTCACTTCGACAACATCAAGTACTTCGTCCGGTCGACGGAGAAGCAGGCCACGACCTGGGACGAGCTCCCGGAGGACATCAAGAACACCTACGACCGGCTCGGCATCCCCGAGGCCGAGAAGCAGCGGCTGATCGCCGGCGTGGCGGCTCAGTATGAATGCTTGGCTCAGGATTCGCGGGTCTGGACCGCCGGACGCGGGCTCGTCCCGATCAAGGAAATCGCCCCAGGCGATGCCGTCTTCGCCCTCGATGAGTCGACCGGGCGTTTCATTGTGGCCCCCGTCAAAGCCGCGGCCCAGACTGGCACCCGCCAGACCTACGCGGTCAAGGTCGGTACCCGCACCATCCGAGCAACCGACAACCACCCCTTCCTCGTGTTGGACGACCAGCGCAAACCCGGACGGCAGCGAGCCCGGTACCGCAGGGTGTGGAAGACGGTCGCGCAGTTGCGCCCTGGCGACCTTGTCGCCGTTCCGAGGGGGCTGCCCGAATTCGGGCGCTCACGCAGCTTTGACTCGACGTTCGGTCCTGCGACGAGCTCCGCTGACCTCATGTGGCTGCTCGGCTTCTTCCTCGGTGACGGCAACACGCAAAGTTCCGGACGCACCCACCGAGTGCAGTTTGCCGTCGTGACCGAGGATCAAGAGGTCCGGGATGAGATCACCCGAATCGTGGCGGAGCAGTTCGGCCTGCGCACGATTTCGGCGGACGACGTCCGTCTCGTGGTCAACTCCAAGGGCCTGGTGAACTGGCTGTGGTCCCATGGGTTCGCGGGCACCTCGCTGACCAAGTCGGTGCCGACCTGGATCCACGCCCTGCCCGAGAACGAGCGGCTCGCCTTCCTCGGTGGGTGGGTCGACGCCGATGGCTACGTCGGTCCCGCCCGGTCTGGATCGGTCTTGCTCACCAGCGGCCAGAACGACCTGTTGGAGGACGCTGCTGCCCTGGCGCTCACCTGCGGGCTGCGCGCCGGCGGTCCCTACCGCTTCTCCAGTCCTCACCCGACCGACGAAGAACGCATGGTCGACGGTTACCGCCTGCACATCACCGGTGCCTTCGAGCGGTTGGACTGCCGTAACCCCAAGCGCACCAGCCGGTTCGGGCGTCGGGCGTACGTGCACTCGTCCACCACCGCCAAGGGCACGACCTTCCGCGGGCACTGCACGGAACACCTCGGGTTCGCTCGGGTCAGCGACATCACGGCATACGGGGTCGAGCCGGTGTGGGACCTTGAGGTGGACGGGCCGCACAACTTCCTCGCCGAGGGCCTGGTCGTGCACAACTCCGAAGTGGTCTACCACCAGATCCGCGAGGATTTGGAGGAGAAGGGCGTCATCTTCGTCGACACCGACACGGGGCTGCGCGAGCACGAGGAGCTCTTCAAGGAGTACTTCACGACCGTCATCCCGGCTGGCGACAACAAGTTCGCCTCGCTCAACACGGCGGTCTGGTCGGGTGGGTCGTTCATCTACGTGCCCAAGGGCGTGCAGGTCGACATTCCGCTGCAGGCCTACTTCCGGATCAACACCGAGAACATGGGCCAGTTCGAGCGGACCCTCATCATCGCCGACGAGGGCTCGTACGTGCATTACGTCGAGGGGTGCACTGCCCCGATCTACAAGTCCGACTCGCTGCACTCGGCGGTCGTGGAGATCATCGTCAAGAAGGACGCCCGAGTCCGCTACACGACGATCCAGAACTGGTCCAACAACGTCTACAACCTCGTGACCAAGCGCGCCACCTGCGATGAGGGCGCGACGATGGAGTGGATCGACGGCAATATCGGCTCCAAGGTGACGATGAAATACCCCGCTGTCTACCTGCTGGGGCGCCACGCCAAGGGCGAGACTCTGTCGATCGCCTTCGCCGGCGAGGGGCAGCACCAGGACGCCGGCGCCAAGATGGTCCACGCCGCGCCCGACACGTCCAGCTCGATCGTCTCCAAGTCGGTCGCACGGGGTGGTGGGCGCACGTCCTACCGCGGTCTCATCCAGATCAACGAAGGCGCCCATGGCGCCAAGTCGACGGTGCGCTGTGATGCCCTGCTCGTCGACACGATCAGCCGCTCGGACACCTACCCCTATGTCGACGTCCGCGAGGACGACGTCCAGATGGGCCACGAGGCGACCGTCTCCAAGGTGAGCGACGACCAGCTCTTCTACCTACAGTCCCGCGGCATGGCCGAGGACGAGGCGATGGCGATGATCGTCCGCGGCTTCGTCGAGCCGATCGCCCGCGAACTGCCCATGGAGTACGCCCTCGAACTCAACCGGCTCATCGAGCTGCAGATGGAAGGAGCGGTCGGCTGATGCCGCTGCTGGACACCCCGTCTCGCCCGGCTGCCACGCGCCCCGGCGCGTCGGCGCATTCCCACGGTATGCCGTTCGTCCCCGAGCAGTCGCGGGCCGAGCGCCGCCGCTCATTCCTCGCGTCCGACTTCCCACGGCCGACCGGCCGTGAGGAGGAGTGGCGATTCACCCCGATGGCCCGGCTGGCCGGCCTTGCCGACGACGCGCCCTCCGAGCGGTCCTTGGAATGGGACATCACCGGGCCGGACGCCATGCGGGTCTCCCGGATGGAGCGCAGCGAGATGACCGGATGGGGCATCCCGGCTCCGGGCGATCTCGCGGCGGCGGTCGTCACCACTCAGGCGCCGGCGGTCACGGTCCTGGAGGTGCCGGCCGGTGTCGAGTTGACCGAGCCGGTCCGCATCCGTCGTACCGGCGCGGGAGGCCGGTCGCTCAGTCATGTCGTGCTCCGCGTCGGCGCCCAGGCGCGCGCGACTGTCGTGCTGGAGCAGCATGGCGACACGGCATACAGCGAGGTGCTCTCGGTCCTCGTCGGGGACGGCTCCGACCTCACCCTCGTGACCGTCCAGGAATGGGAGGCAACGGCCGTCCACCTGGGCGAGCACGACGTCGTCGTCGGTCGGGACGCGACGGTCCGGCACATCGCCGTGACGCTCGGCGGCTCGCTCGTTCGCCTGTCGACCAATGCCTCGTATGCCGGTCCCGGCGGCAGTTTCGAGGCGTACGGCGTCTACTTCGCCGACGCCGGCCAGCACCTCGAGCACCGACTCTTCGTCGACCACGCCGCCCCCATGTGCACCAGCCACGTGGAGTATCGCGGTGCGCTGCAAGGGGATTCGGCTCGGTCGGTGTGGATTGGCGATGTCCTCATCCGCGCCTCCGCCGAAGGCACCCAGACCTACGAAATCAATCGCAACCTCGTGCTCACCGACGGGGCTCAGGCCGACTCGGTGCCCAACCTCGAAATCGAGACCGGGCAGATCCGGGGTGCCGGACATGCCTCTGCGACAGGCCGTTTCGACGACGAACAGCTCTTCTATCTGCAGGCCCGGGGATCCCGGAGCAGGAAGCCAGGCGGCTGGTCGTGCGAGGGTTCTTTGCCGACATCATCGCCAAGATCCCGGTGGCCGAGATCCAAGGTCACCTCACCCAGGCCGTCGAGCGCGAGCTCGCCGCCACCGACACCTACGGCGTCCCGGCGCTGCAGGAGGACGGGCCGGCATGAGCGACACCTCCACGCACCCCTCAACCGCTGCCGACCTGGCTGCGGCCGGATACGAAGCCGTCTGCGAGCTGCACGACTTGCCGCTCGGACGTGCTGCAGCGGCTCTTGTCGGCGATCGTCAGGTGGCCCTGGTGCGCCTCAGTGACCGCGAGGTCTATGCGATCGACGACATCTGCAGCCATGGGGCGGTTTCGCTCTCCGAGGGCGATGTCGTCGGCTGTGAGTTGGAATGCTGGATGCACGGCTCGCGGTTCAACCTGCGCACCGGCGTCCCGTCCTGCCCGCCCGCCACCACGCGCGTCCCCGTCTATGCCGTCCGCCTGGTCGGCGACACCGTCTACGTCACCGCTACCCCCACCCCTGCCGAGGAGCTTCCCGCATGACCGTCTTGGAGATTCGCGACCTACAGGTGAGCGTCGCCACAGAGGAGGGCGCCAAGGAGATCCTGCGCGGCGTGGACCTCACGGTGCGTTCGGGGGAGACCCACGCGATCATGGGCCCCAATGGCTCCGGGCAAGTCGACGCTCGCGTATTCCGTTGCCGGACACCCCAAGTACCTCGTCACCGGTGGCTCGGTCACCCTTGACGGTCAGGATGTCCTCGCGATGAGCGTCGACGAGCGGGCCCGCGCCGGGCTGTTCCTGGCCATGCAGTACCCCGTCGAGGTCCCCGGCGTCACGGTGAGCAATTTCCTGCGCACCGCCAAGAGCGCGATCGACGGCCAGGCACCCAAGCTGCGCACCTGGGTCAGGACGTCCGCGCCGCGATGGATGCGCTGAAGATGGACCCGACCTTCGCCGAGCGCAATGTCAACGAGGGCTTCTCCGGTGGTGAGAAGAAGCGCCACGAGGTGCTCCAGCTGGAGTTGCTGCGCCCCAAGATCGCGCTCCTGGACGAAACCGACTCCGGCCTGGACGTCGACGCCCTGCGGGTGGTCAGCGAAGGCGTCAACCGGGCCAAGGCGGCCAATGACATGGGCATCTTGCTCATCACCCACTACACCCGCATCCTGCGCTACATCGAGCCCGACTTTGTCCACGTCTTCGTCGACGGCCGGATCGTCGAACAGGGCGGACCCGAGTTGGCTGACGAGCTCGAGGCCAACGGCTACGACCGCTACCTCGCGCAAGCCTGATCGGATCCCGCATGTCGGCATTGCCCTTCACCCCGGCCGAGTCGGCGCGCATCCGCGCCGACTTCGCCATCCTCACGCGCACCGTGCGTGGGGGTCGGCCGCTGGTCTACCTCGACTCGGGGGCGACCTCGCACAAACCCCGCCAAGTGCTCGATGCCGAGCGGCACTTCTACGAGCACCTCAACGCAGCGGTACACCGGGGATCTCATCTGCTGTCCGAGGAGGGCACCGACGCCTACGAGGCAGCACGGCATACCGTCGCGCAGTTCATCGGGTCGCGCGACGAGGAGATCGTCTTCACTCGCAATGCGACCGAGGCGATCAACCTGGTCGCCTACGCGTTCTCCAACGGCGCCGCCGGCGGGGGAGGCGGTGCGGGGGAGCGGTTCCGGCTCGGGCCTGGGGATGAGGTCCTCATCACGGAGATGGAGCACCACGCCAACCTCGTGCCCTGGCAAGAGGTATGCCGTCGCACCGGCGCCACCTTGCGCTGGGTCCCCGTCACCGCCGAGGGTCGGCTCGACCTGACCCACCTCGACGAGCTGCTCACCGAGCGCACCAAGGTCTTCGCCTTCACCCACGCCTCCAACGTGCTGGGCACGGTCAACCCGGTTCGCGAATTGGCTGACCGCGCGCTCATGCCGTCGGTGCCCTGGTCGTGCTCGACGCGTGTCAGTCGGTGCCGCACCTGCCGGTCGACGTCACCGAGCTGGGAGTCGATCTGCTGGCCTTCTCCGGCCACAAGATGCTCGGCCCGCTCGGGGTCGGCGTGCTGTGGGGACGGTCGGAGATCCTCGACGAGATGCCGGTCTTTCTCACCGGTGGATCGATGATCGAGACGGTCACCATGCAGGAGTCGACCTACGCTCCGGTGCCGCAGAAGTTCGAGGCGGGCGTGCCGGTGGCTGCCCAGGCCGTAGGACTCGCCGCCGCCTGCGATTACCTCACGGCCCTGGGGATGGATCGGGTCCACGCCCACGAACTCATGCTCGTGCGGCGGTTGCTCGACGGGCTGGCCACGCGTCCCTGGATCCGCGTGATCGGTCCGACCGATCTGCACGATCGTGGCTCGGTGGTCGCGTTCGTCGTCGACGGGGTCCACCCGCACGATGTCGGCCAGGTGCTCGATGATCAGGGCATCGCGGTTCGGGTGGCCATCACTGCGCTGGCCGTTGCATCGGGCTCTCGGGGTCACCGCAACCACCCGGGCGAGCTTCGCGGCATACAACACCGCCGCCGAGGTCGACGTCCTGCTGGCCGCCCTCGACAGCGTGCCGGCAGTCTTCGGGCTGGAGGAGGTGGCGTCCTGATGGACCTCTACCAACAACTCATCCTCGACCACGCCAGGAGCGGCACGGGTCTGGGCTCCGGGAGCCTTTGAGGCCCAGGTGCACCACGTCAACCCCACGTGCGGTGACGAGGTGACCTGCGCGTCCACGTCGCCGATGGCGTCGTCCAGGACGTCTCCTATGACGCCCAGGGGTGTTCGATCTCGGTCGCGTCCACCTCGGTCCTGCATGACGAGGTGACCGGCTATCCGGTCGAGCAGGCCCTGCAGACCTACGAAGCCATGCGCGCCATGCTCACCTCGCGCGGGCGAGATAGCGGCGATGAAGAGGTCATCGGCGACGGGGTCGCCTTCTCCGGGGTCGCGAAATACCCCGCCCGGGTCAAATGCGCCCTGCTGGGCTGGTCGGCCTTCACGGACGCTCTGGTCCACGCCGGAGTCGACATCACCCCACCCGCCGTCGCCGTGACCACGCCCGTCGGCGTCTCTGCCGTGGGATCCCTCCACCCGACCGACGACAAGGACCCCTCATGAGCACCGACGTCACCTCCACCAGCGGCTCGCCGGCCAATGTCGCCGACGTCGAAGAGGCCATGCGCGACGTGGTCGACCCCGAACTCGGGATCAACGTCGTCGACCTCGGCCTGGTCTACGGCATCACCGTCGACTCCCAGTCGCACGCGGTCATCGACATGACGCTGACGTCGGCGGCCTGTCCGCTCACCGACGTCATCGAGGACCAGACCGCACAGGCGCTGGAAGGGCTGGTCGTCTCGCACCGGATCAACTGGATATGGATGCCGCCGTGGGGCCCGGACAAGATCACCGACGACGGCCGCGAGCAGCTGCGCCCTCGGCTTCAACCTCTGACCTACCGGGAATCCACTTCTGACTGCGCCCGGTGTCCAGCGGTCGACACGAGATCGCCATGGCGGATTTCCGTCGTGGTGGGCGGAGTTCATAGCTGCATCCCGATGCCGTTCCAGATCCGGGAGGGTGACACCGTCCCGCTCGCTGGGCCGATGGTGAGGTGTCCGCGACGTCGTTCCCACATGACCTCATCGGGCTGCTGCTCATTCGTCGCGGAGGGTATGCCGTCGGGCTGGCTTCCGGTCCGCGCCTGGTCACCTCGAAGGTGGGCCGGCGACATGTGCAGTCCCGCACGGCCGCCGGCGGATGGTCGCAACAGCGGTTCGCCCGCCGTCGCGCGGGTCAGGCCGCTGTTCTCGTCGATGCGGTATCTGAGCACGCCCGTCGGTTGCTGGTGCCAGGGCCGGAGGACAGTGGGCTGGAAGGTGAGTGGCACGGCATACCGGAGGCATTGGTCCTGAGGTGACCGGACGCTGTGGACGTCGGTGCTCGAAGCCCCCGTACTCGCCCGGCTGACCGGGCTGCCGCGCCGCGAGCTGCCCGACCTCAGCGACCCCGACGCTGCTGTCCTGCGGCGCGCGCTGTGGAGAGGCCGCGCGGTGTGGGTGCACGGCAGCGTGCCGGGGAGTGACCCGTCCAACGCCCGGGCACGGCGCATCGGGAGCGCGCGACTGCCTAGGGATGAACGCCATGAGCGACGACTTCCGCATCGAAGATGACCGAGCAGGAGTGCTGGGCGACCCTGGACCGCGAGCGGTTCGAGTCTAGGCGGTGGCCGTCCACGGCGAACCCGACATCTTTCCGGTCAACTTCATCGTCGACGGCAATGGTCTGCTCATGCGCACCGCCGCCGGCACCAAGCTGACCGAGCTCGTCATCAATGCCGCAGTCGCCGTCGAGTGCGACGGTCGTGAGCGACCAGGCTGTCGGTCATTCTCAAGGGATCGAAGGCATGGTCGACTCGTTCTCCGAGACCTATGCCGACGACGAGAAGCACCTGGAGACCTGGCTGCCCTCGGACAAGCCGATCTACGTCGAGATCACCCCGCGAACTGTCCGGTCGGCGCTTCTTCCGGGGCTCGGGGAGTCTGACCACGGTCCCCTTCTGCACGATGACGGCGGCCCGGCTCCTGCAGGAGCCGGGCCGCCGTCGTTGCCCGATTGACGCAGGAGTGGGTCACCTTTCCACGCGGGCGACCCCGAAGGTGTTGCACTTGTTGATGTCACCGCTCTGGTAGCCGGTCAGGAACCAGCGCTGCCGAGCCTCGGAGGAACCATGGTCTCAGTTCTCCGGGGTGACCGACCCTGGACGGCCTCCTGGATGCGGTCGTCACCGACCGCGGAGGGCGGCCGGAGAGGGGGGACTGGATGTCGGCCTGGGTGATCGGCTTGAGGAAGGTGGACGCCGTTCTTGTCCATGGTCTCGGTGGCGTGCTTGGCCCAGGTGCCGGCCAGACAGTCAGCCATGAGCTCGACGCGCACGGCGCCGGACTGCAGCCCCCTGCGGGTCCTGCTGGGCGCCCCGCCGAGCAGGCCCAGGACGTTCTGGATGTGGTGGCCGGCTCGTGCGCCACGACGTACTCCTTGCCAGCTGTCCCGCCGTCCGCGCCGAACCGCTTGGTCAGCTCGGCGAAGAAGGAGGCGTCGATGTGACCCTTATTGTCCGCGGACAGTAGAAGGGACCGACCTGGTGGAGGCGGTGCCACATCCGACTGCGTTCTGGCCGGAGTAGATGACCGTCTTGGCGGCAGGAGGTTGCTTTGCCGTACTGCGGGCAGCAACCTGGCCCAGCAGGGCCTGCACCGCTGTTGACCGTGGCGATGATGAGGCACTCGTCGTTCCTGTTGGCGTCGGCACCGGTTTTGCAGTTGGCGAAATCGCCGCTGGCTGAGCCAGCAGCCCCGACCTGGCTGGTGTCGAACTGGCCACCCTGCGTGGTCGTGGAGTCCCTGCGGCGCCGTGGTGTTGCCGCCACCGGTCAGGCCGCCGCCAGATGAGCATGAGGATGAGCATGATAAGCCCACCGATGCCGCCACCGACCTGGATGCCGCCGGGGAACCCCCCGCGACCACCGCCACCGAAGCCGCCGCTGCCGCCCGACTCGACCTGAGAGGTGTCCAGCGTGGCGTTCTCGTTGAAGGACATCGACCCTCCGCGTTCTTCAGGCAGCGCAGACTCGCCACTCCCCACACCCTAACGGTCCGTCGGGACTGTCCTGTTCCCGGTGAGCAGTGTTCATTGGTGCGTGTCGGTGTCAGGTGAGGACGACGTGGGTCGCCCAGAAGGTCGTCAGGCGCACCCGCACGTCGAGTTGGTCGCCGATCGCGGGCGGAATGGTGCTCTGCGGCACGTGGACCAGACTCACCTGCATAGGCGGCGACTCGAGGAACCACACGAGGTGCTGGCGCCAGTGGTGCTGGTCGGCAGCGAGAACGGTGACCGCACCCGACCGGCCGCCTCCAGGGCCCCTCGGCCGGGACGATGGCCCGCTGCCGAAGGAGGGACGGAACTGACTGGGGCCTCCATCGCCACGCCGTGAGCGGTACCGCCCGAGACCAACGACCAGGTGGCCAGCGCCCATCGAACGACCTCCGGTACCCCGCGTGGCTGCCCGCCGCTACCGCCCGGACGTCCAGGACATCGGCCCGCACGCACGGTGGTGCGGGGGGCTTAACCACAGCGCGGTCCCGGACCGAGGCCGGCGCCACCCAGGAGTATGCCGTCACCAACCGACCGGGCTCGTCGGGCGACACGTCCGGAGAGGAACCAGGTCGACGAGGGTTGGGAGACGGGTGAGCCAGGCGGAGACCTCGGCGCTGGTGACCGGATCCCAGATGCAGTTCCGCCGACCAGGTGGCTGCCGACTGCGGTGACCGGGTCCGCGTAGTCCTCCACTCCGGCAACCGTGACGGTTCATCGAAGTGAGACCCTCGGCGGCGAGCCCGAGCACCGGGCGCCCGGGTGCAGGTCGAGCACATCGGCCACAGAGGTCACGGTGTGCACCAGGGCGGGTTCGGACAACTCGGCCAGGTCCGAAGCAGGGTGGGGACCGGTAGGGCTCCAGGACAAGGACGTCGGCGGAGAAGCCCGCCAAGGCCGTCGCCTCGCGATAGGTGCCGACAGCGAAGTGGGGCGACGCCGGCAGCCCGGCCAACCCGCTCGCACTCGCCGGTGAGCTCCAGCGCGCCGAAGCCATACCGTTGCCCCTTGACCACACGGGCACCAGGCCCGGATTGGCTGCCCGGTGCGGTCGAGGTGGGCTCGCCACCCGGGTCGCCATCGACTGGAGGTTGATGCTCACGAACGCCTCCGCATCCCATCAGTCGAACCCGGCATACAGGGCCTTGTTGAGCGGGAAGTCCCATTCGCCGACGTACTCGGGGGGCTCGCCGCCGGTGCCGACCTTGAACCGGATAGGGCCGGGGGGGGTCGTCGGACGCGACCGTGTCGGTGATACCGCGCAGGTCGTAGACGGTTGCTCCGGCGGCGAGGAGTCACGGCTCCGCCACTGCGGCGCGGTGGAGCCCTGACCTCGCGCTTGGCCGCGCCGTCGACGCCGTAGAGTACAACACGTGCCACCGACCCGCACCCAGATGGTCGATGCCACGAGGTCACCCTCATGGTGGGCCAGATAGAGCCGGATGCGGCCGGCGTCCTCAGCGAGCAGCTCGGTGGGCATCCGCTGGAAATAGGACGGCGGGCGGGGTGAAGTGGTCGCGGTTGGCGATCAGGCAGACCTCGTGCGGCTGGGAAGGCCGGTAGGTCGGCTGCGCTGCCGGGGCTACCGCGTACGCCGGCCTTATCCGGCCTTCTTGATATTACCCGGCGCCCCGGCTGGTTCATCCCGGCCAACAGATCGGCCTCGCTCCACCCGGCCAACGGGATCTGGAACACCGGATTGTGGTTGCCCTGCGGCAAATCCCTCGGTGGCCGCGAGGTGGCGATACCCAGCCGTTCCAACTGAGCCCGCCAGCCACAGGCCGGTGCCCTCATCGATATCAGCCGGCACCTGGGTGAGCAGGGTGACCGCCTCGGAGGCGATGGCTTCCTTCACTGTGTCGGCATGCCAGCGGCGGGTCGGCACCGGAGGTCGAAGCCGGATCGACGA
This sequence comes from Actinomycetales bacterium, assembly GCA_016710645.1. GTDB lineage: Bacteria > Actinomycetota > Actinomycetes > Actinomycetales > Dermatophilaceae > Phosphoribacter. Next base: position 78,615 of record JADJVI010000055.1, read on the forward strand.
AGGCCCAGCCTTGGCCACGTAGCCGCGTAGGGCGGCGAGCGCCGGCTCCACCATCTCGGCGTCGTCCCCAATCGAGCACTGGCCCTCGGGAAGATAGGCCAGATATCGACGCAGCCGGGGCACTGCCGATAAAGCACGAGGCCGATCCCACCAGCCGATCGGGAGCGCCGACGGCATACCAGCCGTCTTTCGGCTTTCCAGTCGTTCTTCAGCCGCCCCCACCCGGCGTTTGCAGGAAGCTCGCCGCCGGCAGGCGCGGAGATGGGCGAGGTGTTCCTCAGGCGTGATGGTGCGGACGGCAACGGTGGGGCTCACGGTCGGCAACGCGACCTGTCGCGGCGGCAGTGGCAGAATGGACGCTCCGTCCCACGAAACCCCCGGCGCTGCGTCCGACACGCCCTGCACAGTTCGAGGTATGCCGTGATCGTCGCCGCCGGGGTCGAGTTGCGCGTGGGCGCGCGGCTGCTGCTGGAGCCGGTGAGCTTCCGGATCAGCCCCGGCGACCGGATCGGCTAGTCGACGCAATAGCGCCGGCAAGACGACGTGGCCAAGGTGCTAACCGCCAGCGACCGGGTTGCCGACCGCCGGCGCGGTCACCCCCACACCGGCGCCGTGGGCTACCTCCGCAGGATCCCCGCACCGTGACCTCAGGTACTGGCGCCGCGACCCCCCTATCGGCCCGCGGCCTGGATCAGATAGTCCGCGACCTGCTGCCAAGGCGCGGATAGGCTCGGCCGACGAGCGACTGTCCGCGAGCGTGCTATGCGCTCTACGCTCGGCTGGACTCCGGGTTCACCACCGTGGGTGGGGTCGCCGCCGAGTCCGAGGCCGCGGCCATCGCCTCCTCGCTCGGCCTGCCAGACCGCGTGCTCGGACAACCATGGAGACCCTGTCAGGTGGACAGCGCCCCGCGTCGAACTCGCCAGGATCCTCTTCTCCCAGGCGCCGACACGCTGCTGCTCGACGAGCCAGCCAACCACCTGGACGCCGACTCCACCTTCTGGTTGCGCGATTACCTCAAGGCATACAAGGGTGGTAGTCGTCATCAGCCACGACGGGGCTGCTGCCTGGATCTGGTCAGCCGCGTCTTCCACCTCGACGCCAACCGGTCGGCGCTCGACGTCTATAACGTCGGCTGGAAGCCTTTATCTCCTGCAGCGGGAGACCAGGCGAGCGGCGCCGCAGCGGGAGCAGCGGCTCAACGCCGAGAAGAAGGCGTCCGCTCCGCATGGCGCAGGCCGACAGATGCGCGCCAGGCCACCAAGGCCACGGCCGCCCAGAACATGGCCCGCCGGGCCGAGCGGCTGCTGGCCGGCGTCGAGGGGAGCGCGCCCCACGACCGGGTGATAACTGCGCTTCCTGACCCCGCGCCGTGCGTAGGGCCACCCTCATGGCCTCGAAGTTTGTCACGGTCCTGGCTCGCTGGAGATCTTCTGCGACGTCGACCTGGCCATCGTACACCCGGCTCGCCGGAACGTGTCCTGGGCCTCAACGGTGCTAGAAAGCGAAACCACCCTGCTCGCATCCTTGCGCCGGGGTCGACGCGCGCCGGACACCGGGCCAGGTCGAGAACCGGGTCACGGGCTCAAACTCGGCTACTACGCGCAGAGACCACGAGAAAATCTCGACATCGAGGCGCACCGTGTTGGCCAACATGAAGTCGGCGGCCCCCGATCTCAGTGAGACCGAGGTGCGCAAGATTCGGGTTCGTTCTTGTCCAGCGGGGATGACGTCGACCAGCCGGCCGGGGTGCTCTCTGGTGGCTGAAGACGCGCCTGTCCCTCGCCATGCTCGTCGTCTCGGCCGCCAACGTCCTGCTGCTGGACGAACCCGGCCCAACAACCTCGACCCCGCCTCCCGTGCGGGGAGATCCTCGGCGCCTTGCGGACCTATCGCGGGCGGTCGTGCTCGTGACGACGAGGGTGCTGTCGTGCCCTCGGCCGCGAGCGGGTGCTGTTGCTGCCCGATGGTGTCGGGGACACTCTGGGGACCGGACTACAAAGACCTCGTCGCCCTCGCGTGAGAGTATCCTGGAGCCGCGGAGGTGCGCCACATGAAGCGCGGGTATGCCGACTACGAAGCACTGACGCGCCCGGACGGCGAGGCGGTACGTCGATCGACCGCCTGCGCAGGGGACCATTCCGCACCGCTCCGCTCAGCCTCGTGGGCTGGAGCGCTGCTCGCCGTCGTGCCTCGCGGCCTGGCTGCTGACCAGGTATACCATACAGCACCTCTCCGGGCCGGGCTGGCCGCCCTGGTGATACGCTGCAGCGCTGCCTCTGGGGGCCGTCTTCGTCATCGACCGACGACGGGACAAAGCCTTGCCGCGCCAAGCAGATTCGGGTACGTCTCGCCCGAGCCGACGGACCCCCTGGAGCACTTCCGGCGATTGAGAAGTCCGGCGACGTCGCGTTTCCGCGGTGGGGATGGACCTCGTCTGCTGACTCCCGAACTTCACCGCCCGACCCAGACGGCGCACCTGCCGGCTTGCGCGCGGCCCGGCAGCTGGGTGGCCTGCGACGCCCACCGATAGGCCGCATCGGCTTCGTCCGGAAGTCAAGGTTGGTCGACGCCCTGCCGCACGTCGAGCGGGTGAGCGACGCTGCCCGGCCAGGCCGGACGGCATACCGGGGCGG
>JADJVI010000056.1 GCA_016710645.1 Actinomycetales bacterium
CGTGCGCTGCCGATGCGGACGCCGGGGATGTCGTGGAGCGGGTGACCGCGTTGGTGCGGGCCGGGCTGCGCTTCGGGTGTGCGGTGACTGCGGTCGACGCACTGCCGGAGGGTGCGGGCACGATCGTCGACCGGCGCGACTGGTCATAGCTGGTTCCCGTTGTCGAGAACGTGCGGATGAACTGGCGTTTGGTACTGGGATCGCAGTACCAAACGCCGGTTCATCCGCCGGTTCTCGTCAAGAGCAAGGGTCCGCAGCGTCGGGTGCGCTGGACGAAAGCAGTGGGCGCCTCGACGAGATCGAGGCGCCCACTGGTTTTCTGCTGTTAGCGACGATCAGCCGTGGCGGAACCCAAACCGCTGGGCAGTGTCGACATCGGTGAACCACACGTCGACGTGAATCTGGTCGTACCACTGGTCACCAGGCGCTTGGCACTGCATCCAGGCTCGGTTGCCCTTGACCGGGTGGCCGAGCGGCATGGCGCCGTCCCAGACGGGAGCAGCCGAACCCCAGCCGTAGCCGCCGTCGACGACCTCTTCGAGCGTCGACACTTCACGACGAGCGGGAGCCGACTCTTCCGACCCGCGGTCATCGTCGTCATCGTCGTCATCGTCGTCATCGTCGTCATCGTCGTCATCGTCGTCATCGTCGTCGTCTGACTCGTCGTCGTCGTCATCGTCGTCCGACTCGTCATCGTCTGACTCGTCGTCCTCGTCTGACTCGTCGTCCTCGTCTGACTCGTCGTCATCGTCGTCGTCTGACTCGTCGTCGTTCTCCTGCGAGACGTCGGCTGCGGCACCGACACCTTCGGGTTCGGCGTGGACTGTGATGACGTCCTCGTCTGACCCGTCAGCGACCTCTTCGGTCGCGGCCTCGATGTCGGCAGCGCCCGAGTCGGCCGCCTCGGGTTCCGCCGTGGCGGCTTCGTCATCCGAGTGGTGCACGGCAGCAGCAGTCGCACCGGCAGCGCCGGCCGCCAGCCCAGCCGCGGTGATCTCGTCGCGCTTGGCAGCCATCTTCCGCAGCAACGCGGCGACCGGGTCTTCGGGCGCTTGCGGCGCAGACTCTTCGGCTGCCACAGCCTCCGCGGACTCGCCCACGGCGGCATCACGCTCGGCGGCCCAGTCGGCGAACGGAGCGGCTTCCTGCTCGGTCTCGGCAGGCAGTTCCAACGCCCCGAACGCATCGCTCTCGGCACCGCCATCCACGTCGGCTTCTGCCGTCACATCGCTCTCGGCGCTAGCAGACGCTGCGGCGTCCGCGGCCGCTTCGTCCGCACTGGCCGCCTCGACATCGAGGACCGACTCGTCCACCTCGGCCAGCTCGATCGGCTCAGCTCCTTGCGGGTCAGCCTCGGCTGCGCCATCGTCAGCGTCAGCCTCAGCATCGGCATCAGGCCCACTGTCGGCGAGCTCAACCTCGACATCGGATGCCGACGCTTCAGCAGGGGCGTCCGAGCCGAGGATCGCCTCATCGACGTCAGCCAGCTCGATCGGCTCGGCGCCCTCCGCCTCATCCGCCGAGAACCCCTCAGCCTCCGCGAACTCCGGCCCGACCTCGGCATCGCCACCGGCCACCGCAACGGCGACCGTTTCGGCTTCGCCGGCAGCCGGCACCGCCGGAACCTCGCCCTGCTCGGCGCCCAGCTCGGCCACGTCAACGATGTCGGCGACGGATGCGCTGCCGTCGAGGTCGAGGTCAGTGCCTGACTCGCCGTCGACGACCACCTCGGAAACCCCGGCGGACTCTTCGGCCCACTCGACAGCAGCGGGGCTTTCGTCCGCCTCCTCGGCGGCGGGAGCCACCTGCTCGGCTTCACCCTCGTCGGCCGAGGCGCCGTCGCCAGCGAGCCAGCCGGCACCTGCAGCAGCAGCAGCAGCCGTCGCGGCGCCGCCGGCAACATAGCCAGCACCACCAAAGGTTCCGAATTCCCGCGTCCCGGACTGCAGCTCGCCTTCGATACGAGCCCGGGCAGCGGCGGCGGCCTCGTCTGCGGGAGACGGGCGGGCCGGGCCTTCGGCCGGGGTCCAGACATCCTCAACTGCGGCCTGCACGCTCGGCGCCTCGGCCTCGGCTTCCGACTCGGTCACCGACTCAGCAACATCGGCCGCAACGGCACCCTCGACATCGCCTGCCTCGCCTGCCTCGTCAGCGTCAACCTCGTCGCCAGCCGCAACGGCCGCGCCGGCTGCGCCGTCATCCTCAACGGGAACCTCGACGTCCTGCGCAATGCCGGCGGCCTCCGCCGCGAGCGCCGCTTCCGGCACCACGTCATCAGCGCCGGAGAGGGATTCGGCCACCAGTTCGTCGTCGACGTCCACCTCTTGGGCCAGGCCAGCCGCGTATGCCGCCTCCGCAGCCTCGGGAATCACACCGACGCCCGGGTCGACCACGAGGTCTTCGTCACTGGCGAACTCGTCCTCGGCCAGCGTCGGGACGACCCCCGCTTCCCCCGCGGCCCAACCGGATGCGGCCACGGGCTCAGATGCCGACTCAGCCGGCGCAGTGTCGTCGCGATGACCGGTCAGCTTCGAGGCCGCCACCGCCGCGGCACCAGCCAAGCCACCAGCTGCAGCACCAAAGCCACCGAGGCCCGCGTGACCAGACTCAGCCACCTCAACTGACGACTCTTCGGCGATATCGCCCACCGGCGGGATCGGACCCGGGTCGAACACGGAGGCGGCCGGCGGGAGGGGAGCGGACGGCATACCGGGGCCGCTGTCCCACGACGGAACCGGCGGCAGCGAGCCAGCGGCCTCCGACGGGCGCTGGAACTCGCTCGTGTCAGGCGGGGCCACCTCGCGCCGCCGTCGGCTGGCGCCCAACAGCAGCCAGAGACCGATCAGCAGCACGACCGCGACCAGCACCAACAACAGGACGTTTCTGGGCATGTCCACTCCCTGTGAGGTGACGGTAAGCACGCAAGGGAAGCGCGCCCCGAGTGCAACATACCCGAGCTTGCGCGCCGAAAGCCGCGGCACGGCATACCGGGCAGGTATGCCGTGCCGCAGACTCCGCGCGGAGGGTCAGTCGCGCCTCGCGAACCGCTCAGTGAGAGGTCAGTGGCCGAGCAATCCCAGTCGGGCGGCGGACTTCTCGCGCATTTCGATCTTGCGGACCTTGCCGGTGACCGTCATGGGGAATTCGTCGACGATCTCGACGTAACGCGGGATCTTGTAGTGCGCCAGCTTGCCGGTCGCAAAGGCGCGGATCGCCGGGGCGTCGACGGGCTGGGTGCCGGGCTTCATCCGGATCCAGGCGCAGAGCTCCTCGCCGTACTTCGGGTCGGGCACGCCGATGACCTGAGCGTCGAGGATGTCGGGGTGGGTGTAGAGGAATTCTTCGATCTCACGCGGGTAGATGTTTTCGCCGCCGCGGATGACCATGTCCTTGATCCGGCCGGTGATCTGGACGAAGCCGTCCTCGTCCATGACCGCGAGGTCACCGGTCATCATCCAGCCGTCGATGACGGATTCCTCGGTCTTGTCCGGCTGCATCCAGTAGCCGAGCATGACGGAGTAACCCTTAGTCGCGAATTCGCCGGACTGGCCGCGCGGGACGATTTCGCCGGTCGAGGGGTCGACGATCTTGATCTCGATGTGCGGGCCGACCGGGCCGACGGTGAAGACCTTGCGGTCGAAGGTGTCGTCGGTGCGGGTCTGGGTCGACACCGGCGAGGTCTCGGTCATGCCGTAGCAGATCGTCATCTCGTCGATGCCGGCGGCGATGACCTGCTTCATCAGTTCGGCCGGGCAGGGCGAGCCGGCCATGATGCCGGTGCGCACGGTCTCCAGCGCCGACACGTCGAACTGGCCGTCCTCGATGAGCTGCCACTCGGCGACGAACATCGTCGGCACGCCATAGAGGGAGGTGCACTTCTCGTCGCGGACTGCTTTGAGGGTGAGCGCCGGGTCGAAACCGGGTGCCGGGATGACCATGCAGGCCCCGTGCGAGGTGGCTGCGAGGTTGCCCATGACCATGCCGAAGCAGTGGTAGAAGGGCACCGGGATGCAGATCCGGTCCTGCTCGGTGTATTTGCACAGCTCGCCGACGAAGAAGCCGTTGTTGAGGATGTTGCGGTGGCTCAGCGTCGCTCCCTTGGGGAATCCCGTTGTGCCAGAGGTGTATTGGATGTTGATGGCGTCGTTGCGGTCCAGGCCGGCGGCGATCGCCTCCAGCTCCTCCTGGGTGACGCCCTCAGCGGCAGCCCACAGGTCGTCCCACGAGGCATCGCCAAGCAGCACCACCTGCTCGAGCGAGGGCACCTCGTCGCGGACCTCCTCGATCATCGCCGCGTAGTTGCTCGTCTTGAACGACGGCGCCGACACGAGCATCTTGATGCCCGCCTGGTTGAGCACGTACTGCAGCTCGTGCGTCCGGTAGGCCGGGTTGATGTTGACGAGGATCGCGCCGATCTTGGCGGTGGCGTACTGCACGAGCGTCCACTCGCCGCAGTTCGGCGCCCAGATGCCGACCCGATCGCCCTTGACGATCCCCTTGCCGGCGAACCCGCGCGCGAGCACGTCGACGTCACGGGCCAACTCGGCATACGTCCAGCGTTTGCCGGCCACGACGTCGACCATCGCCTCGCGGTCCGGGAAGCGCGCGGCCGTCGCGTCGAGGTTGGCGCTGATGGTCTGCTCGATGAGCGGGGTGTCAGTGGGTCCGCTGGCGATGGACAACGACATGGTGCGGCCTTCCGGGGAGATGTACAGCGCTTGCGTGGGTAGCTCTAGTTCGCATCCCACCGCGTCGGGCAGCCTCCCGCAACCCGGCGATGGTCCCGGATCTGCACAGGTATGCCGTCCGCCCACCCCGCGCGCCGAGCCGCTCCCCCTCTGACTGCCGCACGGCATACCCGATTGCTTTGGTATGCCGTGCAGCTCACCTCCGTCATGCCTGCTTGCGCGACGCGAGTCGGATCCGCACGAAGATGGTCAGGGCCGCGAGAGCGGTGGCCAGAGCCAGCCCTGCCAGCGGAAGGAGCCACCACGGCATACCCGCTCGCACTGCCACGGGAAGGTCGATGCTCCGAATGCCAGCGCCGTCGAGGTACTCGATCTTGATCGTGTGCCTGCCGATCTCGACATCGGGCGGGATGGTGACGCTCTGCGAGAGAGTGCCCTTGTCGTCGGTCCTGGCGTTCGCCAACACCCGCCGACTGCTGTTGAGGGTGATCTGCACGGGGACGGACGGCTGAAGCTGGGTTGCTCCGACGACGACCTGCTGACCGGGAGTCACAGTGCTCTCGCTGCCCACCTGAATGACTGGCGCACCGCCGATGGCCAGGACATTGATCCCCGAAGGCTCGGCCTGGTCCAGCGTCGTCGGGCCGGGTGTGGTGAGGTCCGGGTTGATGGAGCTCGACCACCCGTAAAGCGCGACCGTGATGGCGTTGTAGCCCTTGGCGTTGGGGTGCATGAACTGCTGGGTGAGCGAGGGGTAATCCGAGGTGTGGAGCTCAGCCGCCTGGGTGGCAAGCCAGGTGTCGAACGCGGAGGTCGACGCGCCCGACACCACGGTGACGCCACGGATATACGGCTCCGGATCGCAGGACGTGTGATTGGGCTGCACAGCATTGGCGGTTTGGTCCACGAAGTAGATGTGGCGCCCGCCCTTGGCTGCTTGAGTCACGGCAGCCGAGATGGCGGCGTTGAGCCGTTCGACGATCTGGTTGGCCAAGGTGATTTCGGTCTGGCTGAATCCCGAACAGTTGCCGCGGACGTCTCTCGGCAAGACGGCGGGGTAGGCCAACACCAAGACAGGAGCCGACTTCTGTCGCTGTTTCAGCGACTCATCGTCGTTGATGATCGAGTAGATGGTTTGGTAGACGCGGCTCAGGCGGCCCAACTGGCCGGGCTGGCTCGGATCATTCAACTGAGAGATCTGCTCGAAAGCCCGCTCCCGGAACTCCGGAGTGCCGCACTCGCCCGGCTTGACGCACGCTTCCACGATGGAGGCGAAACCGACGTCGTTCCCGCCCAGCGTAAGGACGACGGCATCCGGCTTCTTGGCGAGGTGACGCAGTTGGGCGATCTGGGGCTGGTTCTCCTCCACGGTGGAGTTGGGTGCGTTCTGGCCCGACCACATGTCCTCGATCACCGCACCTGAGCAGGCGATGAGGGTGCGACGGTCTTCGGGGAACTGCGGCAGCGTGTGGGTCTTGGTCGACTGGTGACACCGGTTGGACGCCACGTCGGTCCCCTTGACGTAGTCGCCGGCCCCTTCCCCAGCGGAGTACGAGTCGCCCATGACGACGACCCGGCCGCTCTCGGTGACCGTCTTCAGCCAGGACCCGGCAGCGTTCTTGAGGTTGTCGAGGGCGTTGACCGTGATGGTGCCCTTCGCGTCAACCGCCGACACGTCGTTACCCCACGTGGTCACGCGGTAATTGGCGGTGCCTCCGGTCAAGTCGACGCCGGCGGCCACCGTCCACGAGCGCGAGATGGTCTCGCCCGGTGCGATGTTGCCCAGCCGGAATCGCGGCGGCAGGACCGCGGGGAACATCGACTGCGAACCCTGGTCGGTGAAGGTCAGCCCGATCTGGGCGTCTTGGATCATGCGCGAGGACGGATTCGTCACCGAGCCGGTGATGGTGACCTGCTGGCCGACGATGGCCTGGCTGGGGGCTTGCGCTTTCACCTCGAGGTTGGGCACGCCCAATCTGTTGATATTGGCGTCCAGTTGAGCCGTGTCGTCGATCGGCACATAGGCGCCGCCGGTCGTGTTCGCGACGCACTGGAGTTCCTCCCGCCCGGCTGGTGACAGTTGGAAGCCCATCGCGTTGATGGTGACGTCGAAGCCTTGCTTGGATACGTCGGCTGCCACCGAGCACGGCGGCGGCCCGCAGTTCGACTCTCCGTCGGAGACGAGCAGGATCGTGGCGCCGCGATACCCCTGCGCCATCAGTCGATCGACCACCGCACGCAGCGCCGGTCCGGTGGGCGTGTTGCCATCCGCCCCGAGCCCGTCAATGAGGGCGGTCAGCCGGCTACCGTCGCCAACCCGACCGACGGCGCCTCCGCCCGCGAAGTCCCCGGCGGCACACCCGTCGACCGAGTCTCCCCCTGGATACGTCCACAGTCCGATCTCGGATGAGGAGGGCTGCCGCAGGACGAACTTCTCCAGCGCCGACTTGGCTCCCTCGAGTTTCACCGTGCCCGCGGCGTCGTGGTCGTTCATCGAACCGGACAGGTCGAAGACCACGGCCAACGCGCCACCGCCGGGGGTGGAACTGCCCGTCCCGACTGGTCGGGTGCCTGTGGTGGCTTCGGCCGGTGTGGTCCGCGCGCGGTTCCACTGGGCCAGCACACTGTCGGCGATGCGGTCGAGGACTTGGGGGTTCTTGGTGCTGTTGGAGTGGCCGCACGAGTCGATCCACGCCGAGACGAGGCTCATGATGGCCAACTGCAGTCCCGGCTCGCCGCTGAGGATCTGGTCGAGAACCGCGGAGTCGGACACCAGCTTGCCGAGAGCCGCGACTTCCATACTGATGACGGCCCCCACCACCCCACCCCATTTCGCTCCCGACAACGCCGACCGCAGCATCGCCATCGTCTGATCGCTCGTCGTTCGACAGCTCACGTCCTTGACGCCGAGGCTGGCCTTGATGCCCTTCCGGTCGTACTCGGAGGAGAGGTAGCCGGTGGCCGAGGTGACGGGCACCACGCCATCGGTCCGGAGGTCGATGTCGTAGAGCTTGATCCCGAAGAGGGTGCGACTGATGGTTGTCGTCGTCGAGATCATGGTGATCGGCCGCCCCGGTGCCGCTGGGGGTTTCGGGCAGCCGCTCGGCATCCAGTGCTTCTCGTCGTGACGGGCCAAGCACTTGGCTGCGTTCGACATGCGCGGAGGCAAGGTCTTGTTGGGTGACCAGAGTTCGTCCCAGGTTTCTTTGATCTCCGCGGGGAGGGTGTTGCCGAACGGTGAACCTTGGTAAGGAGTCCCCACGGTCACCAGCCCGCCGAAATGCTCCTCGGCAATAGGAGAGCGCGTGTATGCCGTGTCGCTCGCGAACAGCGCGGCCAGCCCGCCCATGGAGTGGGCGACGATATAGACCTTGCCATCGCCTCCCGCACGCTGATGCTGCTCTCCCACGGCGTTGACATAGCGCGCCAAGCAATCCGCGACCGTCGGTTCGGCGGCCCAGTCGGTGTTGGCGCTGGAGTAGTCGAAGGTGAGGTAGTCGAAATTGTCCGGGAGCCTCTGTTTGAGGCCTTGGATAGTGGTGTCCCATCCACTTGCCGTGCCAGTCCAACCGTGGACGAGCACGAGGGGTTGGCGATCTTTGGCGACCTGGGGTGCCGTGATCGTTCTGGGGCATTCGCCCGTCGGGCTCGTCTGCACGTCCGCCTGCACGTCCGCCTGCAAGTCCGCCTTCACATCTGCCTGGACGCTCGCCCGGACGCCCACCTGGACGTCGCCCCGGACGTCCGCCCGCGCGGCGCCCGCTCCGAGCAGCCCGAGGAGGACAACGAGCAGAACGCTCGCGGCCGAACGGACCGATTGAGGCAGCATCACTTGGGCTCCGTCGCGGCGATCTTCCAGACACCGGCGTCCAGCACCAGGTAGACCAGCCACTGCTGGCCTTCGGTGCTCCCGTCGATGACTGCTGACGAGGCGCTGATGGGATGGAAGGTCGCGGGGTCCAAGTGGAGGTTCTTGATTCCCTTGAGCGCGGCAAGGACGTCGGGGCTCAACGTTGCGGTGGTGGGCAGGGCGACAGCCTTCTGCAAATCCGCCAGTTGGGCACTCTTGAGTGCGCTCTCGATTTCCTGGGCGCGGCCCTGGGGAAGAGGTGCTGCCGACGCGGTCGGCAGGGCATTCACCGGTGGAGCGGACGTCGCGCCACTCGGCGCCGCAGTGGATGGCGACGCCGATCCGGTGGGCGAGGGGGCCGGGGCGTCGCCCGTGCATCCCGAGAGGGCGAACGAGGCAGTGAGAATCCCTGAGAGCAGGCAGCAGCGGATGGCTGCCATCGCGGTCACGGCTGCGACCCCAACTGCCGGGCGAGGTCCGGACCACCGATGAGGCGACCCTCGCCAAGCACCACGGTGACGCTTCCAGAGGTGCTGGTGGTGGCGATCGGTTTGGCGACGATCTCCACCAAGGTCGCCCCGGTGAGGGTGACGAAAAGGGGCGCGGGAGCACCGAACGATGCGGTCACCTTCGCGACGCCCTTCCCGTCAGCAAGGACCACGACTTCGACCTGGTCCCCCGGGTTGCCGTCATCCGGAATGCCGACCATGGCGCTCAATCCGTCCACGTGTTTGCCGACGACCCAAGCCACCCCGCGGCCGGCCTTGGGGACTGACCAGAACGCGGAGTTGACATAGGTCTGCCCACCGAGAGCCGTGTCCCGAGTGGAGTACGAGCCGCTCTTGGGCCTGGCCTTCACCAGGAAGACGCTCGTCGACGCATCCGCGACCGTCAGACTGACCCGCGCGGGGAGGGCCGCCCCCACGGCCGGATCCGTGGCCAGCACGGTTCCGGGCGCCGCTCCCGGTTGGTAAGTCCGCGTGATCGCAACCTCGGCACCGAGGAGACTCAACTGGCGGGTTGCCTCATCAAGGCCGCCGCCGACGACCTTGGGCACGACCGCGGCACTGGAAAGCACCAGTGACACCTCTTGCGCGATGGCGCTCCCACGAGTCGGGTTCTGAGCGAAGACGCGGCCGGCGGGGCCGGCTGCCGGCGACTCGGTGACCTTGACCTTCGCCGCGGGCACCCCGAGGTCGGAAAGGATCTGCAGCGCTGCCTGCGACTCCAGCCCCCTGAGGTCGGGCATCACGGCACCGGGCGGCAACGCAGCGGGGACCTCGACAAAGGTCGCCGACGAGCTCGGCACCGGAAGTGCGGCATCGCGGTTCGCACCAAGCGACCAGCCGAGGACGACGCCTCCACCGAGGAGTGCGATAGCCCCGAGCAACGCTCCGATAAGGGCGATAGGGATCGCGCGGCCGGGCTTGTTGTCAATCGTCGCCGCAGCGCTTGCAGGGGCTTTGCCGTCTGCTGTTTTCAACTCCCCATCCACCATGGTCGACAACGTAGTGGCGTGAGGATCGAGTTGGGGCGTTTGCTGGGCGCAAAGGCGAGGAGCCGTACGCCACTGTTTCATTCCTCTCACTTTCCCCACGGAGATCCGCGATGCGGTGTAATCAGGCCCCGCCCCCCACTCGGGCGTGGCCCGGCAACACTGATCGTCGGGAATTGACCGCTCAGATGATTTCCACCGGGGGGTATTCGGGCTGCCACATGCGGGTGTAGATGTCGCTCACCGGGTCGGTCAGTGGGCGGCGCGCGACGCCCTCCTCCGCGGCTGCCGCAGCGACGGCCAGGGCCACGTGGGCGGACACCGGGCGCAACTCGCTGATCCGCGGCAGCAGCGACGCTCCCGGACGGTAGGTGTTGACCAGGGCCGCGAGCGCTTCGGCAGCGGCGGCGATCATCCCGTCGGTGACCCGGGTCGCCTGGCACGCGGCCACGCCCAAACCCAGGCCGGGGAAGATCAGCGCATTGTTGGCCTGCGCGATGACATGCCGCACCTCGCGGTGGTCCACCGGCTCGAACGGGCTCCCCGTCGCGATGAGGGCGCGCCCCTCGGTCCATTCGACGAGATCGGAGGGCAACGCCTCGGCCCGCGAGGTCGGGTTGGACAGCGGCATGATGATCGGCCGCTCGCAGTAGCGCGCCATCTCGGTGACGATCGCCTTGGTGAAGGCCCCTCCCGCGGTCGACGTGCCGATGAGGATGGTCGGTCGCACGTTGTGCACGACGTCGGCGAGGGTGATCCCGCCCCGCCCGGTCCCGTTGCCATTCCCAGCACCAGCACCAGCACCAGCACCAGCCCCAACGCCAACCCCATTCGGTATGCCGTTCGCGCCAGTTCCATTGGCCCCGTTGCCGTTTCCGGCGTGGCCGTTGCCGTTGGCGCCGTTCGCGCCCAGCATCCCGACCAGACCGCCGCTCACCCGCTCCCACCCGGCCACCTCGTCACGGGTCCGCGCATAAGGCACCTGGAACTCCCGCAACGACGACATGTCGTCGACGAACAAGCCCTTGGACCCCATGACATAGAACTGCGCCTGCGCCGCCTCAGGCGACACACCCTCACGAATCAGCGTGTCCCGCAACAGATCTGCGATCCCGATGCCGGCCGTCCCACCGCCGTAGATGACGATGCGGTGGTCAGCCAACGGCATACCCGTGACGTTGACCCCAGCCAGCACGGCAGCCAAGGCAACCGCTGCCGTGCCCTGGATGTCGTCGTTGAAGGTGCAGTGCGTGTGCCGGTACTTCTCCAGCAGCCGGTGCGCGTTGTCGGCGCCGAAGTCCTCCCAGTGCAGCATCGCCGTCGGGAAGAGCCGCGACGCGGTCTGCACCACGTGGTCCAGGAACGCGTCATAGCGCTCCCCACGCACCCGCGCATGCCGCTCACCCAGATACAAGTCACTGTTGAGCAGGCCGAGGTTGTCGGTGCCCACGTCGATGACGACGGGGATGACCCGCCGCGGATGCAGCCCGGCCGCCGCCGTGTAGACCGACAGCTTGCCGATCGCGATCTCGATGCCGCCGATGCCCTGATCGCCGATCCCGAGAATGCCCTCGGAGTCGGTGAAGACGATCAGGTCGACGTCGTCACGCGCCAAGCCATAGTCCAGCAGCGACTGCTCGACATCCTCCGGGCGGTCGATGGAGAGGAAAACGCCTCTGCTGCGGTTGTATTCGAGGCTGAACCGCTCGATCACCTCGCCGATCGTCGGCGTGTAGATGATCGGCATCATCTCTTCGATGTGGTCGGCCAGCAGCCGGTAGAACAGGATCTCGTTGCGGTCGCGCAGGTTGGCCAGGTAGTTGTGCTTCGCGAACGGCGTCTTGGCCGACTGGTATTGCGCATAGACCCGCCGCACCTGGTTGCCCAGCCCGGTGACACCGCTCGGCATCAGCCCGACCAGCCCGAGATAGCGCCGCTCCTGCACCGTGAAGGCCGTCGCCCGGTTGGTCATCGGGTTGGCCAACACCGCCCGCCCGCGCGCGGTGATGCGGATCGGCGCATCCCGACGGGTGGTGTCGAGTTCGTAATCATGGTGGTACAACACGGAATTGGGCTCCACGGTGAGGACCCGGCGCGGCCACCCCTCAGGCCACGCGACGGATCACGGCAAATACGGCAGGGGACGCAACATCCAAGTCTCCCAGCCCCGGTATGCCGTCCGCCACCCTCCCGCTCATGGCTCGCGTCACGTCCCGCTCACCACCAGCTAGACGCCCGTTCACGACCGCTTGGCGCGCTGTTCGAGAACGCCGCTCGCTAGGCCGCATCAGCCCCGAGCAAACGGGCACAATGGGCCATCCTCAGCTTCCACCCGAGGCCTCATCCGACGAGGAAGGTGTCAAGCAATGGTCGCTGTCGTCGGTTATATCCCGACCCCTGAGGGCCGCGCCGCGATCGAGCGAGCGGTCGTCGAGGCCCGCGATCGCGGCCTCACGCTGCTCATCGTCAACGCCACCCGCGGCGACGCTCCGGTCGATCCCCGGTTCGCGTCCTCGTCCCAGATGAGCAGCCTCGATGACTTTCTCACCGAGTCGGGCGTGAGGCACGAGCTCGTCCAACTCGTCGAGGGGCTCGACCCAGCCGAACAGGTGCTGCATGTGGCAAACGAACGCCAGGCCGAGTTGATCGTTATCGGGCTGCGCCGCCGCACCCCCGTCGGCAAACTCATCATGGGCTCGGTGGCCCAGAAGATCCTGCTCGAGGCCAACTGCCCCGTGCTGGCGGTCAAGGCTGCCGAGAGCCACCACCACGGCTGGCGCCGCTGACGCTCGGCCCCACTAGGCGGGCTCGGCGACACCACCACAGAGGTATGCCGTGACGTCACCTTGACGTCACGGCATACCTCTGTGGTGTGGCAGTGCCCTAGCAGCCCGCCGCTACTCGTCCTCGGCGAAGACCACGTCACGCTTCTTCTTGATCGAGGGCAGCACCGCCACGACGAGGAAGATGGCCGCGACGATGAGCATGGCCAGTGAGATCGGACGGGTGAGCAAGACCGAGGCGTCGCCGCGGGAAATCGTCATGGCCCGCCGGAAGTTCTCCTCCAGCAGTGGCCCGAGGACGAATCCCAGCAGCAACGGCGCAGGCTCACACCCGAACCGGATGAGCACGTAGCCCAGCAGCCCGAAGAACGCGATCGCGAACACGTGATAGGCGTTGAGGCCCAGCGAGTAGCAGCCGATGGTCGAGAACGCGATGATCGCCGGGAAGAGCACCCGATACGGGATGGTCAGCAGCTTCACCCACAGCCCGATGAGGGGCAGGTTGAGCGCGACGAGCATGAGGTTGCCGACCCACATCGAGGCGATGAGGCCCCAGAAGAGCACCGGCTCATCGTTGATGACGTTGGGTCCAGGGGTGATGCCCTGGATGATGAACGCCCCGATGAGCAGGGCCATGACCGGGTTGGCCGGCAGGCCCAGCGTGAGCAGCGGGATGAACGACGTCTGCGCCGCGGCGTTGTTGGCCGACTCCGGGGCTGCGACTCCTTCGATCGCCCCATGGCCGAAGCGTTCGGGCGTCTTGGACAGGCGCTTTTCCACCGAATAGGACGTGAACGACGCCAGCACGTGGCCGGCGCCGGGCAGGATGCCGAGGAGCGAGCCCATCAGGGTGCCGCGCAGCACCGGCGGGGTGATGTCCTTGAAGTCCTGGCGGCTCAGCCGCAGGCTCTTGACCTCCCGGACCATCGAGGGGCGATGGATGCCGGTCGCGAGGTTGCGCAGGATCTCGGCCACACCGAACATGCCGACAGCCAACGAGACGAAGTTCAAGCCACCGTCGAGCTCGCCCGCGCCGAAAGTGAACCGCGAGGCGCCTGACTCGACGTCCTGTCCGACCAGGCCGAGCAGCAGGCCCAGCATGATCATCGCCAGGGCTTTCCACAACGATCCGCTCGCGAGCGCGATGGACGCCACCAGGCCCAAGACGACCAGCGAGAAATACTCTGCCGGACCGAATTTCAGGGCCGCTTCGGCCAACGGCGGAGCGAAGACCGCCAACACCACGGTCGCCACAGTGCCGGCGAAGAACGACCCCAAGGCCGCTGTCGCCAGGGCTTGCCCGGCTCGACCCTTTCGAGCCATCTGATAGCCGTCGATCGCGGTCACCGCGGCGGACGTCTCGCCGGGGAGATTGAGCAGGATCGCGGTCGTCGAGCCGCCGTATTGCGCGCCGTAATAGATGCCCGCGAGCATGATGAGCGAGGACACCGGATCGAAGTTGAAGGTGATCGGCAGCAGCAACGCGATAGTGGCGGTGGGGCCGATGCCGGGGAGCACCCCGACCGCGGTGCCGAGGGCACAGCCGATGAGACAGACCAGCAGGTTGGTCGGCGTGAGGGCGGTTTGGATGCCCAGCAGGATGTTGTCCATCGATCAGCCTCCGACCCACGGCCCGAACAACGGCACGGTCAGCCGCAGCAGAAACACGAAGATGACCATGCACAGGATGGTGATGCCGACGGCGATGACAGCGGCTCGCGCCGGCGTGGTCCCTTGCCCGGCGAGCGCCGCGATGAAGGTCGTCAACAGGACCGTGGGGAGCAGTCCGGCCCCGCCGATGATGAACCCGAACAGCAACACCGCCACCAGCAGCAACGCCCCCCGCAGCCACGGCACTGGCTGGTCCTCGGGCAGCGTGTCGTCGGAGCTCGGCCGCAGCCAATGCAGCACCGCCACGGCAATGATGGCCAGCCCCATCAGCGCGAGAATGATGCCGAGCAGCCGAGGGAAGTAGCCGGGCCCCATGCGCAGCAGGGTCCCGACGGTGTATTGCGACGAGGCCGCCGCGAACGCGATCCCGAAGGCGACGAAGATCGCCCCCGAGTAGAAGTCGGCCTTGGTGAGCTGCCAGCGGCTCGGCCGAGCAGCCGGCGAGGCCGCGCCAACGGTCGCAGCACCAACCGCCCCCGCTGGCCCGGACATCCCCGCAGACCCGGTCGACCCGTCACGTGGCGGGGTCACCTCAGACGGGCCCCGCCCCCCGTCGGGGGCGGGGCCGTTGTCGGTGGCCATGTCAGGCGGCCTTCACTCCGGCAGCCTTGATGACGGGCGTCCAGAGGTCGAGCTGAGCCTTGAGCTTGGCGGTGTGAGCGGCCGGGTTGACCTGGTCTGCCGCTTCCGGTGCCGTGCCGAGGTCGGCCATCTTCTCGATGACCTTCGGCTCCTTCAGGGCCGCAGCGAGGGCATCGGTGAGCTTCTTGACCACGGCCTCGGGCGTGCCGGCCGGAGCGTAGAGACCGTGCCACACGCCGACCTTGAGCTCCGGCATACCGGCCTCGGTCGTCGTCGGGATGTCCGGAAGGCTCTTGACGCGCTCGGAGGTCGTCACCGCAAACGCCTTGACCTTGCCCGGCTTGATCTGCGCGCTGGTGTTGGTCGTCTGGTCGCACATGAAGTCGACCTGGCCGCCGACGAGGTCGGTCATCGCCGGGCCGGTGCCCTTGTAGGGCACCTCGGTGAGGTCGACGCCGAAAGCCTTCTCGATGAGCAGGCCGCACAGTTGCGACGCCGACCCGATGCCGGCGTTGGCATAGGTGACCTTCTCCTTGTTGGCCTTGACGTACTCCACCAGCTCCTTGAAGTTGGTCGGTGGCAGGTCCTTCTTGGAGATGATCGTCATCGGCACCTCAGTGACCAGTCCGACGGTCTGGAAACTCTCCAGGGGCTTGAACGCCAGGGTGGAGTAGAGCGCCGGTGCCGTCGACATGCCGATGTGGTGCATGAGGATCTTGTAGCCGTCGTTCTTGGCCTTGGCGACCTCGCCAGCGCCCAGGGTGCCACCGGCGCCTTCGACGTTCTGGACGATGATCTGTTGGCCGAGGGTCTTGCTCATCGGTTCGGCGACCAGGCGCGCGACCGTGTCGGTCGGGCCACCGGCCGAGAAGGGCACCACCATCGTGATGGTGCCGGTCGGATAGTTGCTGCCGGCAGCGGCGCCGGATGAGCCGCTGGAGCCGCCGCAGGCAGACAGGCCCAGGGCTGCTGCTGCGGACACCGCCAGGAGGCGATAGGTGGTGCGGCGAGAGGAGGACAGGGGCAATGCCATGGAGAGCTCCTTCACGTAGACAGCGACACTGCTGTGACCGCGATGGGACATTGGACCATTCCAGGCCCTGCTATGTGCCCTTAGGCCACCTCTGATTTCCCGGAAGGTCATCTCACGCGCCGAGAGGTCGACGGTGACCGTTCGTGTCAACGCCCGATGAGGGAGCCCGCCACGACCCGCCCCGCGACCACCGTGGCGGCGCACGGCATACGACGCAGGTATGCCGTGTGGTCGCCTCCCCCGAGCCCGTCACCTCCCAGCGGATCGGCTTCCACCAGAACGAGATCCGCTCGTGACCCGACGCGAAGCGTGCCCTGCCCGTCGACCGATGCGGCGAGCGCCTCACGAAGGGTGAGCGACTGTTCGGGCCGCCAGGCGCTCCGAGCATCCGGGCTGCGATGCACGGCCGCGGCTATCGCCAGCCATGGGTCCAGCGGCGAGACCGGCGCATCGGATCCAAGGGCCAGGGGAACCCCCGCGGACAGCAGCGAGCGGAACGCATAACAGCGCTCGTCCCGATCCGGCCAGCAGCGGGTGATGGCCTCGCGGTCATCCCAGAGATGAGCCGGTTGCACGCTGGCGGTGAGCCCGAGGGCGGCCATCCGGGCGGGCGCGCTGGGCGAGATGAGCTGGGCGTGCTCGATCGACCCGGCCGCGCCCGAGGCAGCGAAGGCGTCGAGAGCCGCGTCCAACGCAGCATCACCGATCGCGTGGACGGCGACCTGCAGCCCACCCTCGCGAGCACGACGCATCAGCTCGGCCAGGTCGGCCGACGACAAGTTCGGCGCCCCTCGGCCGTCATCCGCAGCGCCCGGCACGGCATCGACATAGGGCTCGTGGCAGAACGCCGTGCGGGTGTTGAGCGACCCGTCGGAGATGACCTTGAGCGGCCCCATCTCCACGAGCGGAAAGCCGGGCACCAGCAGGTCGCCGGTCGCTCGACCAGCTGCGAGAGTCGTGTCGAGCCGGTCGGCATAGACCCCGGCGCGCACCCGCAGCGAACGCAACCCACCGGCATACCGGGCCTGCCATTGCGCCGGAGCGTCGCCCCATTCCAGGTCGACGATCCCGACGATCCCGCGCGCGTGCGCCGCCGCAACCGCCGAGCGCACCGCGGCCTCGACGGCTTGCGGCGACCCGGCATACTCCCCCAGCCGCGCGAAGATCGGGAACCACTCGTCCTCGGCCACCACGCCCTCGCGCGGCGCGAGCCCGAAGAGCTGCAGCGCCCGCGAGTTGAGCCAGCCGTGATGCGCGTCGCCGCTCACCAGCACGACCGGACGGCCGGCGCTTACGGCGTCGAGCTCAGCGACGGTGGGCTCCCGCAGCCAGGTCGCCGTCCGATGGCCATAGCCCTGCAGCAACGGGTATGCCGTCCGCCCGCCACCCGAAGAAGGCTCACCAGCGCCGGCATCGGCGGCCACTCGCGCCCGCACCAACGTCAACACGTCCTCGGCCGATGTCGTGCCCGAGGTGTCGATCCGGCTGGCCTGCAGCGCCCATTGAGTGAGGTGCACGTGCTTGTCCCACAGGCCCGGGATGGCCCAGCGGCCCTCGCCGTCGAGCACCTGCTCGTCCCCAGCGGCCGCCAGACCGACGCCGACCTCGGTCACCACGCCGCCGCGAAGGCGCAGGTCGACCTCGCCATCAGGGGTGGGCCGATCGACAGCGACCACCCTGACCGCGCGGACGAGCAGCCCGCCCCCCGGCGCGCCGCCGGCGTCAGGAGTGGTCACGAGCCTCCCCCGCTGGAACCACCAGAGCCGGCCAACTGCACGACGAGGTTGATCGTCGTGGCCAGCACGACGGACCCGAAGAGATAGGACAGCAACGAATGCGCGAGCGCTGCGCGGCGGATCTGGGAGTTCTGCAGGTTGGTGTCGGACACCTGGTAGGTCATTCCGATCGAGAAGGCGAGATAGGCGAAATCGCGATAGTCGGGCAGCTCGGACTGGTTGAAGTCGATCCCGCCGGGCGTGCCGCGGTAGTACAACGCGGCATACCGGAGCGTGAAGATGGTGTGCACGAGCAACCAGGACGCGACGACGCACAGCACGCCCGCGAGCGCCTCCCACGGCGGCCCGCTGCTGGCCCCGCTCGCGCGGAAGAGCAGCAAACCGACGCCGACGAGCGAGGCGACACTGCCGGCCAGCAGGATCCCGTCGATGACCGCGCGGTTGGAGTACTCCAAGGTCGCGTGCGCCTGGGCCTGCTCCCCCGACATGGGCCCGACCACGGCCCAGGTCCACGCCGTGAAGACCCCCGCCGCGATGACCCACCCGGCGACGCCGCCCTCGACCACGCCGAACCGCGGCACAGCCAGCGCACCCACGACGACGCCCATCCCGAAGGCGACCGCCAGTCGCACGAGCAGCGCGCTGGGTTGGCTGTGGGCAGGAGTCGGCCAAGGCGTCACAGGGCCACGCTAAAGGCTCCGGTATGCCGTGACGCTCCCCAACCCGCTCCCAAGCTCATCTCCCAGTTTTGGTGTGTCGGATTGTGCGCCAGGGCGCACAATCCGACACACCAAAACGTGTAATGGGTGGGCGTGTGATGAGTGGGCGTGTGATGAGCGGGCGTGTGAGCGAGCTGCGCAGTCGAAGTCGGTCAGGCCATCGGGATGTGCAGGTCGGCGCGGTCGACGTAGGTCGCGATCTCGCGCGCACGCGGTTGGACCACCCGGGTCACCCACTCGCGAGCCTCGCCGACAGCCAGCCCACGGGCCTGCTGACTGCCGATGAGTCGAGCGATCCGATCGGCCACCGGGAGTTGGGCCCACCACACCTCGTCGATCCGGCGCCGCGCGATCGCCCAATCCCCTTCGGACAGAAGCCAATCGCCAACCGCCACGACGAGGCGCACATGGCCGCCGACCTCACCCCCGCCAGGCACCGACACCGTCGCCCCCACGTCGCCGGTCAGCGCCTCCGCCGCCCCGCGGAAACTCGCCGCATCGTCGCCCACCTGCAGGTATGCCGCCCAGTCACTCGGGGCGCCCGGCACCGGGATCGCATCGGGAGCCGGCCCAGCGTTCAGCTGACGCACCAACGCTTGCCCCAACACGTCAGCGCCAGCCCCGGGCAGGCCGGTGACCCCGAGGATGACCCGACGTCCGGGCCAGGCCAGATCGTGCGCTCGGGCGACGAGCGCCGGGAAGTCGATCGGCGAATCCGTAGCCACGGTCAGCCCGCCTGCAGCAGTTCGCGCCGCACCAGGGCAGCGACGGCCAACGGGTCCTCGACATGGGCGTTGTGTCCGAGCCCCGGCAGCACGACCGGCGCCGACTCGATCCGTGCACCGGATCTGCCGGGTCCACCGAGGCCAGCGGGGCTGACCCCACCACTCGCCGCGCCGGATGCCCCAGCGAGGACTGCCTCCAGGTCCGCAGTCGACACCATGGGGTCGAGTTCGCCGCGCGCCAGGACCACCTCGGCCCGAGACGCCGCAAGCAGCCCGGCCATGTCGGGCGCTCCAGCGGCGACGGTCCCGGGTTCGACGGTCGTGCGCCAGCGCCCATCCAAACCCACCTCGACGCCCCGCCGGACGACCTCCGCGTCGCCGTCGACCAGGCCCACCAGGCCGGCCACCTTGACCAGCCGATCGACCGCCGCCGGACGACTGTCGAACCACGCCACCGGCTTGCCGCCCACCGCTGCCGCTCCCGCCTTCTCGGCATCGGTCCAGGCCACCTTGATGCCCAGGCCCACCACCCGCGAGACCTGCACCCCGAACCAGCCGCTGGCCAGGGCCAGCCCGACCGCACCTCCGAGGGAGTGGCCGAACACGGCATACCGGAGTGTTGGGTCGAGCTGGGCAGCGAGCGAGGCGGCCATCAACCCGATGTCATAGCGGGCCAGGCGCGGGCCGTCGGCGTGTCCGGGCAGGTCGGGGGTGAGCACCGGCACGTCGCCGAGCGCCCCGCGGACGCCGTCCCAGACCGCAGCGTTGCCCCCGAGTCCGTGCAGCAGCAGGACCGTCGTCGCACTCATGGGCGTGACGATATCGACGTTGGCGTTAAGGCTGGGATAGAACAGGGCGCATGGACCTGCCGGTGTTGGACCCTCAGGAGCAACGGGTGCTCGGCGCGCTCATGGAGAAGGAGCTGACCGTCCCCGCAAGCTACCCGCTGACGCTCAACTCACTGCGTCTGGCCTGCAACCAGTCGACCAGCCGCGATCCCGTCGTCGACTACAGCGAGAACGAGCTCGTCGAGGTCACCCTGCGCCTGCAGGCCCGGCAACTCGTGCGGCTGGTGCGGGCTGATTCGGGCGCGCGGGCGGTGAAGTACAAGCAGCGGCTCACCGAGACGCTCGCCCTGCCTGAGGACGAACGCGCGCTGCTCACCGTGCTGCTGCTGCGCGGCGCTCAGGCTCCCGGCGAGCTCAAAACCCGATGCGAGCGGCTGCAGTGCTTCGCTGACCGCGCCGCCGTCGAGGCCACTCTGCAGGCGATGGCTTCGTCGGCCACCCCGCTGGTGCGTGAGCTCGAGTTGCTGCCCGGCCAGCAGGACCACCGCTGGATCCACCTCCTCGGGCCGGTCGAGTTGCCCGAAAACCAGCCCGGCGCAAGCCGATCCGCGCGGCGTGAGGGTCCGCCCCGGTGGCGACACGACGAGGCGAGTGACACGGCATACCTCGCGTGTGGGCTAGAGGCCGAGGCGACCGAGGCACCCGCCGCGAGCGACGAAAAGCTGCTCGACCTCCCGCACGGCATCCTCACCGTCACCCTCGACGCCGACGGCCGGATCATCGGTCTCACCGTCGAGGGCGCCGCCGCCAGCCTGCCGCCGGAAGCGTTAAGCGCCAAGGGCGCGTAAAGGAACCTCGGCGCGGCGCTAAGAGGGCGCAAAGACGGCGGAGGTATGCCGTTCGGCCGAGTGAGCTTGAGTCGTGAGACTGCTCGATCGGAATCGTCCTGCCCTGCGCGACCTTGACGGGGACCAGCTAGCCCCCTCCGAAACCTCAGGAACTACGGCCGGGTCTACGGCCGGGTCATCCGTCGCACCAGCCGGTCCGGGGCCGCTGGAACGCACCCCCCGCATCGAGGTGCCCGAGGACCGCGGCTACCAGATCAAGGAGGCCCTGCTCGGCAAGGCGCTCACCAACGACGCCGTCGAGGACGAGAAGCTCAGCAAGACCCTCGCCCTGGGCGTGCTGTCCAGCGACTGCATCTCCTCCAGCGCCTATGGCTCGGAGATGATGCTGCTGGTCATGCTGCCGCTGTTCGGGATGGCGGCCTATGACGTGCTGCTGCCGCTGACCGCGGTCGTCCTCGCGGTGCTCGTCGTCGTGACGATGACCTATCGCCAGGTCGTCATGATCTACACCCGCGCGGGCGGGTCCTATGTCGTCGCCCGGGAGAACTTCGGGCCCGTCGTGGCACAGGTCGCGGCGGTCGCGCTCATGCTCGACTACATCGTCACCGTGGCGGTGCAGGCGGCGGCGGGCACCAATGCGCTGACCTCCGCGCTGCCCAACCTCGGCGACTATTCGCTGGAGATCACGGTCGCCGTCGTCGCCGTGCTCGCCTATGGCAACCTTCGCGGGCTGCGGGAGGCGGGGCGGGCGTTCGCGTTCCCGACGTATTTCTTCGTCGGATCGATGGCCCTGGTCCTCGTCATGGGGGTCTATCACGAGCTGACCGGCGACCTGCCGATGTACGACCCGCTCACCGCCGAGGGAGCCTTCCCCGTGGGTGGCGGCGGCACGCTGTTGTCGATCGGTGGCCTCTATGTCGTGCTCAAGGCCTTCGCCAACGGCGGGTCCTCGCTCACCGGGCTGGAGGCCATCTCCAACGGCGTGAGCGTCTTCCACTCACCCGCTGGGCGCAACGCCCGACGCACGCTCGTCGTCATGAGCACCATCCTCGGCGTCCTCGTCGGCGGGGTGTCCTGGCTTGCCCACCTCACCCACGCCGTGCCCTACGAGTCGGGCTCGCCGACGGTCATCTCGCAGGTCGCTCGGGCGGTGCTGCCCGACAACACGGTCGGCCATGCGCTCTTCTTCATGGTGCAACTGGCGACCATGCTCATCCTCTACACCGGCGCCAACACGCCCTTCACTGGCTTCCCCTATCTGGCCAACTTCGTTGCCGGAGATGGCTTCCTGCCCCGCTGGTTGCGCAAACGCGGTCACCGGCTGGCCTTCTCCAATGGCATCCTCCTGCTCACCGTCGTCGCGCTCGCGCTGCTCATCGGCACCGGCGCCCACGTCGACAAGCTGGTCGCCTTCTATGCCATCGGCGTCTTCACCGGGTTCACCCTCGCGGGCTTCGGTATGGCGGCATACCACCGCACCCATCGCGGCCCACGCAGCCGCTGGTCGGTGCTGCTCAACGGCGTATCCGGTTCTGTCGCAGCGGGCGTCGTGATCGTCTTCGCGGTCACCAAGTTCACCGAAGGCGCCTGGTTGGTCGTCGTCGTCTTCCCCGTCATGGTCATCGGGCTGCTGCGACTGCACCGCGCCTACCAACGCGAGGAAGCCGCCCTCGCCGACATTCCCACCAGCGGGCGGCGCCGGGGCATCAGCGGGCTCAACGTCGTGCTCGTCCTCGTCGACAATGTCGACCTCGCCGTGCTCTCGGCGCTGCGCTATGCCCGCGGTCTGCGGCCGCAGCACCTGCACTCGGTGCACTTCGTCGTCGACAGCGCGTATGCCGCCGACCTGCAGAAGCAGTGGGACAGCCAGGACGGCACCGACCTCGCCCTGGAGCTCATCGACTGCCCCGACCGTCGAATCGACCGTGCCGCAGTCCAATTGACCTATCGGCTGGTGCGCGACAACCCGCTTGCCCAGGTCACCGTCCTGTTGCCGCGCCGGGCCTATGGCACCCTCGCGACCCGGCTGTTGCACGACCGCACCGCCGACCGCATCGCACGCGCGGTCTCCCGAGTCCCCGGTGCGGCGGCAACGATCGTGCCCTTCGACGCCTCCGCTGCGGCCACCGCCCGTGCGGCGGCCAACGAGGCGGCAATGGCCGCCACAGCGTCCGTTGGCTCAACGGCATACGCGCCGGCGACGGATGGCGGCGCCGACGGGGAGTCGGCTGCGACCGAAGCCCTTCCTGCTCCCGATGCGGGTCAGGTCGGCATCGGCGCTGCGGCGACGCGACAGGTCGTCACGGTCACCGGCCGCATCGTCTCGCGCAAGCTGTCCGCGATCGCCAATGCCCCTTCGGTCACCTACCGCGTGGCCGACCAGACCGGCGAGGTCACCCTGCTCTTCTACGGCCGGCGCGATGTCGCAGGCCTGGCCCCCGGCACAACGCTGGAAATCACCGGTCGGATCGCGCCCCTGCACGGCCAGGCCACCATGTCCAACCCGCAATACCGCATCCTCGCGTGACCACACGGCATACCGGCGGGTATGCCGTGCGTCCCTCCCTCCCACAGCGCGGACGCGACGGACAATGGCGTATGCCGTCCCGTCACCGCTGGTTGCCCGGTCGCCCCGCCGACGGAGGTCGACTCGGTGGGCTGGGGCGGGTCGCTGCCACGATGCCGGGGCGGCGCGGGCCCGCGTTGACCCTGGCCGCGGTGGTCCTGCCGCTGCTCGTCGTCATCCTCGTGCCGTTCCGCGACTCGCTCACGCTGCCCAGTGACCTGTTGGTCTTCATGCTCGGGGTGTTCGTCGTCGCGCTCGCGGGTGACTGGGTGGCGGCGCTCGTCGCGGCGGTGGCGGCGGTGCTGTTGTTGAACTACTACTTCACTCCGCCGTTGCACACGTTGACCATCGCCGATCGCGATCACGTCGTGGCCCTGGTCGTCTTCGTCGCTGTCGCCATCATCACCAGCAGCCTCGTGGGCGCGGTGACCCGGCGGACCCGTCAGGCGGCGGAGGCTGCGGCCGAAGTGGCCACCCGCACAGCCCTGCTGCGGGCGGTCTCGCACGACCTGCGCACCCCGTTGGCCTCCGCGAAGGCGGCCGTCGAGGGGCTGCGCTCGCCCGAGGTGAGCTGGAGCCCCGACGAGCAGCGCGAGCTGTTGACGACAGCCAAGGCCTCGATCGACCGGCTCACCTCGCTCGTGGAGAACCTGTTGGACATGAGCCGGCTGCAGGCGGGGGCGCTCTCGGTCTTCCCGCGGGCCATTGCCGTCGAGGATGTCGTCGCGCACGCGGTGCGCGAGGTGGATCCCCAGCGCACCCAGGTGGTGGTCCAGGTGGCGGACGACCTGCCCGAGATCTGGGCCGACCCACCGCTTCTGGAGCGGGTGCTGGCCAACCTGCTGACGAACGCCTTGCGGTTCTCTCCTCCCGGGCAACCGCCGCACGTCACGGCATACGCGGTCGGGGTTGGCGCTGGGAGTGGGAGTGGGCCTCGGAGTGGTTCGTGTGTGGGGGCGGCGGTCGAGGTGTGGGTCGTGGACCGTGGGCCGGGGGTGCCGGACGCGCGGTTGGCGACCTTGTTCGAGGCGTTCCAACGGCGCGGCGACCGTGACAACACCAATGGACTCGGGCTCGGTCTGGCGCTGGCGCGTGGGCTGGCTGAGGCCATGGGTGGCACCCTGCGCGCCGAGCACACCCCCGGTGGCGGACTCACCATGGTCGTCCGGCTGCCGGTGGCCCTCGCCGCCCCGGCCGTCATCCCGCCCGGCTCTCGCGAGCAGGCCATCACCGACCCACGGGAGCGGCCATGACCAGCGTGCTCGTCGTCGACGATGATCCGCAGATCCTGCGCGCCATCGACATCAACCTGCGAGCTCGGGATTACGACGTGACCTGCGCGGCCACGGGAGCGGAGGCGCTCGCGCTGGCGTCGAAGCGGCCGTTGGATTTGGTCGTCCTCGACCTCGGCTTGCCCGACATGGACGGCTGTGACGTCATCCGCGGGCTGCGCGGTTGGACCAGCATCCCGATCCTCGTGCTCTCCGGGCGCACCGACAGCCACGACAAGGTGGAGGCGCTTGACGCCGGCGCGGACGACTATGTGACCAAGCCGTTCGACATCGACGAGTTGCTCGCCCGGTTGCGTGCCGTGGCGCGCCGAGGCGATCGGCCGTTGCCGACGATGCGGCTGGTTCTGGGGGCGCTGGAGGTGGATTTCGCCGCGAAGACCGTCACGCAGGTGGCTCTTGAGGAGTCGCGTGCTGAGGAGGCGGCTGGGGACGTGGCCGAGGAGGTGCGCCTCACCCCGACCGAGTGGCACATCCTGGAGGTCATCACCCGCCATCCCGGACGGCTGGTGACTCAGCGCGAGGTGCTGGCTGAAGTGTGGGGTCCGCAGTACGTCAAGGAGACCTCCTACCTGCGGGTCTACCTGACCCAGTTGCGCCGCAAGCTGGAGCCCGACCCCAGCCGGCCGCGCCATCTGATCACCGAACCCGGCATGGGTTACCGATACGAGCCCTGAGCCGGACGCCTGGGCCGTCGCGAGGGGTCTCGTCCGGGGAGCTTTCCACAGGTTTGGCTGACGGGTCGGCGCGGGCGGTTGGTGGTGTGGTGGGCTGGGCGGGTCGTCGGGCGTGCACGGTCAGGGGGCTGGTGTGGCTGAGGTGGAGTTCCGGGTGGTCGCGGAGTCGCTGATGCGTGCCGCCGTAGATATCCGGGTGGTCGCTGCGGCGGTGCGGGATGGGTCAGTCGACGGGTTGGACAACGACCTGGACACCGGACACGCCCGGCTGCAGGTGGTGTTGTCCGACTACTGCGCCCGATGGAACCAGGGCCTGAAAGGCGCGATCCACGGCCAGGAACACATCGCCGACTCTCTCGATGTGGCGGTCGCTGGGTATCTCGCGCAGGACGAGCAGGCCGCCGCGACCTTCCGCGACATCCACCGCGACCTGAGCCCCCTGTGAGCGCCTGGTCAGATCTGGCATCCGGACGTCCGGCGGTGGTGTTGATCCCGGGCGACCCGTCGGGGGCCTACCGGCTGGCGGATCAGTTGACCGGGTTGGCGGAGGTGACCGCTGACGCCGCGCGGGCCCTGTCTCGGGTGGAAGTGGACTGGACCGGCGGGGCCGGGACCGCATTCGTGGAGACGTTCGCGCTGCAACCGCGAGTCCTCAAAGACGCCGCGGCCGCGTTCGACGCCGGCGCGGCAGCCCTCACCCGGTATGCCGTGGACCTGATCGCCGCCCGCGGGGAAGCCCAAGTCGCGATCGACTGGTGGCGACAAGGGCTGGCCGAAGCACACGCCGCCCAGGACGCATCCACCGACTCGCGGACCAGCTTCGCGGCCCGAACCTGGCAACCCTGCACCCCGACACCCGGTCTGGCCACCCAACGGGCCGCAGCAAGCAAACTGGACAACGCCTACGCCGCCCTCGACCGAGCCGGTCACGCGGCAGCCGACGCCCTGGTCGCCGCCCAAGCCCACGCCCCCGCCGCAGCAACCTGGTGGGAAACCGCCGCACCCACGGCATACGGCCTGACCCGGCTGGGGGACACCCCGACCAAACGCGAGTTCGCGCTCGGCGCCGGCCGCGGCGTGATCGACCTGTTCCTGACCAGCGGGGACCGGCGAGCCTTCACGCTGGTCAACGAGAAGATCGACGCATGGTCCAAGGGTCACGGCCTCAACCCCGACAGCGCCGCCACCGGCTGGGGCAAACTCGCCGGTGCGATGCTCATCCCCATCCCCGGCGAAGGCGCGCTCGCCGGCGTCAGCGCCACCGTGCTCGCCTCACTGACCCGCAAAGCCGCCAACGCAACCCTCAAGACCGTCCTCAACGGACTCGACAAGACCCCCAACCTCATCGCACGCCGCACCATCACCCCCGACGCACCGGTTACTGCGATCTTCAAAGACAGGGTCATGGCCAAGAGCGCCGAAGTCTCGGCGAGACGCTCCGAGACCCTGGTGTTCGACAGCCGATCCGCAGCGCGCGAGGGCCTTCCAGGGGAGCTCATAGGCGCCGGCAACCGCTTCTTTCGGGGGGCAACCTTGAAGAGCCAGGACTTCGCTGCAATCGGGCTACCTGATGGTGGCTACCGTCTACAGTTCTTCTCCCCGGCCAACACTCCGGGTTATGGCAAGCTGTACGTGCAAGAGGTTGACAACATCGGACAAGTTCTCCGTGAGTACAAGCAAACCATGGGGCCGGAGGGTCTGATCGAAACAAAGTGGGTGCATGGTGGACCATGACCTTCCCGTTGCTTTGCACAGGGCGCTACGCGGCGACCTAGGCTCGATACAAGCGATCTCGGCGGCCAACCAGGCCGATCTCAGAGCCGCCGCGGCGGCTCTCGCGTCACCGTTGGTGTTGACGAGGGACGCGACGGCCAGTGTTCTGCGCGACCTCGTCGAGAAGCGTTTCCCACCAGTGGCCGCCCAGGCGTGGGCCTCATTCATGCGCCGCGGGTACCCCGAAGGCTCAACCAGCCAAGGCCCCATCAGTCCCATCGACATAGATTACGAAGGACCCTGGGAAGAGCAGATTGCGGACGTTGTGTCCACGTTGGACGAATTCGGCGATGTCGTTGATGGGGACCTTTCCGACCACCAGCTCCTCGGCCTCCTGCGAATCCTTAACGAAACGTGAGACCGACGGGCCAGTCAGCGACATCAGGACCAGCCGGGGTGAAAAGGTCCAAGAGTCAGCGGCGGGAGAGCAGGACGACGGTCGAGAGGGCGTCCACGGCATACGGGCGCAGGTCCCATCCCGAGAAGCCGACATCCGGGATCAACCCGGCCGACAGGAAGTCGTCGCGGAAGGCTTGGTAGGAGTAGCCCGCGTCGCTGCGGAACTCGACCACGATGCGCCCGCGCGGGGAGCAGCACATCGCCAGGCGCCGGAAGACCTCCGACCGATGGACCGGGTCCACCTCCAGGATGCTGCTGTTGATCCACGCGATGACGTCGAAGGGCACGCTCTCGCCGAGGTCGTCGAGGATGAGTCGCTCCGGTTCCATGACAAGCCACTTCGCATCCGGGTATGCCGTCTCGGCCGCCGCGATGCCGGTCGGGTCGACATCGGTGCCGACGACGTAGTGGCCGAGCACGCTCAGGGCGCCACCGACGCGGCCGGCGCGGCACCCGACTTCCAGGACCCGCGAACCCGGCCGGACCATGACATCGAGCAGGCGGGCCTCCTGCGGGAGGCCACGGCGGGCAGCCACCGCTGCCGCGGCGACGGGTCCGGTGAGCGGCGCGGTTGCCGACCCACCATCGGAAGCACCAGCGGGTATGCCGTGCGGCTGGTGTGCGAGGTGGGCGCCCGGACCGTCGCCAGGGCGGGGAAGGCGGATCTCCACCCACGACATCCCGAGCTCGGAGGCGACCTCGCGGGCCGACGCGGGACGCATCGCCGGGTCTTTGGACAGGCACCGGCCGATGATGTCGACGACATCTGACGGCACGGTCGCGGGCAACGTGGGCATTGGCTCAGTGACATGCGCCAGCGCGGTGGCGATGGGCGTGTCCTTGTCGAACGGCCTTCTGCCGGCGAGGAGTTCGTGCGCGACGACCCCGAGGGCGTAGAGATCACTGGCCGCGGTCGCGGGACGGCCGAGCGCCTGCTCCGGGCTGAGGTAATGGGGCGTGCCGAGCACCTCGCCGGTGCGGGTCAGACCCATCGATCCCGCAGCGCGAGCGATGCCGAAGTCGGTCAGCTTGACCGCACCGTCGCTGGTGAGCAAGACGTTGGCCGGCTTGACGTCACGGTGCACGACGCCGGCCTCGTGGGCGGCGTTGAGGCCCAGCGCCATCTGGCCGACGATCGACCTGACCCGGGCGACGTCCAAGGCACCGCGCTCGCGCAATTCGACTGCGAGAGAATGGCCGTCGACGAGCTCCATGACGATGTAGGCGAGGTTTTCATGCTCGCCGTAGTCGAACAGCGTGGCGATGTTGTGGTGCGACAGGCCGGCCGTGAGCAGGGCCTCCTCGTGGAAGCGCTGCGCGAAGACCGGCTCTGCGGACGTGTCGGGCCGCATGATTTTGACCGCGACGACGCGCGCCAGGACGGTGTCCTGCGCACGCCAGACATCGCCCATCCCCCCGGATGCGATGAGCGAGTCGAGCACATAACGGCCACCCACGGCGACGCCATGAGTGAACCGCTTCACGGGCCGACTCCCAGGTTCACGGAACCGAGCATAGGTGCCTCGTACCCGTGAATCGCCCGGTCAGCCCGGCGACCTGCCCGATTCGTCCCGGCGGCGGGCGGGACGGCATACCCGATGGGCCGTGAGCAGGGGCCGTTGAGGTGGCCTTCCGCGCTCCTTCCGACGGAGTTTGCGGCCGCTTCAGCCGCCGCGGGTGAGTGGCGGATGCAGCACCTCGACGGGCCCACGCCGAAAGAGTTGCGCCGGCCGGCCGCCGTCGACGGTCGACAGCCGGCCGGTCGGCTCCAGGAACCCCTGCGCCGAGCTGACTTTGCGGTGGAAGTTGCGCGGGTCGAGGGCGTGCCCCCAGACCGCTTCATACACTGCCCGCAACTGCCCGATGGTGAACTCCGGAGGGCAGAACGCCGGCCCCTAGCGAGCTGTATTCGAGCTTGGCGCGCGCCCGCTCGATGCCGTCGCGGAGGATCTTGGCGTGGTCGAAAGCCAGCTCCTGCCAACGGATTTCGTCGACGGGGGTCCACAGCGCTGCCGTAGCGTCACTGCCACCCACGACAGCCCCGAGCATCGGCGCCAGCGCGAGGAAGGCGACGGTGACGGTCGGCCCACGCGGGTCGCGCCCGGGGGTGCCATAGCTCGCCAACTGCTCCAGGTGCACGGCGCCTGCCAGCCCGGTTTCCTCGCGCAATTCCCGGTATGCCGCGTCCGCCAGGTCCTCGTGCGGCAGGACGTAGCCACCCGGGAGAGCGAGCTGGCCGGCATACGGATCGATGCCGCGACGCACGAGCAGGACTGCCAGCCGGCCTTCTCGAATGGTGAGGACGACGAGGTCGACGGTGACGTGGAAGTCGGACACGACACCATCCTAGCTAGTTTTCGTCGACTTGACGATATCGACCTTCGTCGCTTAGCGTCATCCTGACGATATTCAGTCAGCCGGCCACCAGCCTCAGGAGGACACCATGGCCACCATCACCCGCTACCCCTTCGTCCGACACATCCGTGGCACCGCGACGAGCCACCTTGAGCACCGCGTCGGTGGCGAGGTGCGCCACGCCGGGCCGGGCGCGGCGTTCTGGTTCCGGCCGCTGCAGGCCGTCATCAGCGAGGTGCCGGTCGACGACCGTGAGCAGGCCGTGCTGGTCCGGGTGCGGACCACCGATCTGCAGGAAGTGTCGGTGCCGGGCACCGTGACCTATCGGTTTGCCGACCCCACCGCGGCCGCGAGCCGGGTCGACTTCGGCATCGACCTCGGGTCAGGCCGCTGGCGCGAGACCCCGCTGGAGACCGTCGGCGCGATGATCCACGGCGCGGTCTGGGCGGCGGTCACCGCGGCGGTCGCCGACCTCGACCTGCTCGCGATGCTGCGCCTGGACACCGCCGAACTCGGGCAGTCGGTGACCAGCCGTCTCACCGCCGACGGGCGGCTCGCCGCGATCGGCGTCGAGGTCGTCGAGGTGCGCTTCGCGGTGCTGCGGCCCGACCCGGACGTCGAGCGCGCCCTGCAGACCCCTGCCCGCGAGCTCATCCAGCAGGACGCCGACAAGGCGACCTTCGAGCGGCGTGCGGTGGCCGTCGAGCGTGAGGCCGCGATCGGCGAGAACGAACTGGCCAACCAGATCGAACTCGCCCGTCGCCAGGAGCAACTCATCGCCCAGAAGGGCGCCAACGCCCGCCGTAACGCCCAGGAACTCGCCGCCGCCGATGCGATCGCTGCCGAGGCCGAGGCGAGCCGGACGCTTGCCGTGGCCAATGCCAAGGCGGCCGCCGATCGGGCGGTCGGCCAGGCCGCGGCCGACACCGAGAAGGCGACGTTGGCGGCATACGAGGATGTCTCCCGCGACGTGCTGCTCGCCCTCGCGCTGCGCGAACTCGCCCAGCACCTGCCCTCGATCGACCAGCTCGTGCTGACCCCCGATGTCATCACTGGCCTGGTCAGCCGACTCGCCCTGCCGGCGCCCGCTTCGACCGAGCGCTGAACCGCTCGACCCGCCGAACGATAGGAAAGGGAGAAGGAACATGAGCACCCCCAGGGCCGTCGTGGTCACCCGGGCGACGGAGTATGCCGAGCTGCTGGCTCGGCACGGGACGCGCGGGCAGGCGGCGTTCTTTCTGCAGACCCGCGGCCGCGCGCTCGACGAGGTGGCGGCACGGCATACCGCGACTGAGGCGGCGTGCCGGGAGGTGGAGCGCGCGATCCCCGCCGACTGGCGGCGCGCGCAGGTGGAGCGGGAGGAACTGTCGCGGTTCGTCTTCGGGCCCGACGATGTCGTCGTGGTCCTCGGGCAGGACGGGCTGGTGGCCAACGTCGCGAAGTACCTCGACGGGCAGCCAGTCATCGGGCTGGATCCGACACCGGGCGCCAATGCGGGCGTGCTCGTGCCACACCCGGCCGCTGCCGCGGGCGACCTGCTGCGGGCGGTCGTCGGCGGGCGTGGGCGGCTGGTCGAGCGGACCATGGTCGCCGCGACGGCCGACGACGGGCAGTCGCTGGTCGCGCTCAACGAAGTCTTCGTCGGGCAGCCCGGGCACCAGTCGGCGCGCTACCGGTTGGCCGTCGGCGGGGTGGCCGAGCGGCAGTCCTCGTCCGGGCTGATCGTCGGCACCGGCACCGGCGCGACCGGCTGGTGCGCCTCGCTGGCGCGGGTGCAGGCGCCCGGGATGCGGCTCCCGAGCCCGGCCGACCCGGGGTTGGCGTGGTTCGTGCGGGAGCCCTGGCCCTCGCCGACGACGGGTGCGGACCTGGTGGCGGGGTTGTTGTCCGGGGAGGAACGGTTGGACGTGCGGGTCGAGTCCGACAGCCTGGTGGTCTTCGGGGACGGCATCGAGGCCGATCGACTCACCTTGACGTGGGGCCAAGAACTCTCGGTATGCCGTGCCCCTCGCGTCCTGCGCACCGTCGCCGGGTAGCCGGCACGGCATACGTGGCGGAGATCCCCACCAAAGGGCGTCGAGATAGCAGGGCGTCGTCGGCCGGCAGGCCCGAGGCGGACAGCTCGCGGACTACTTTTCGCGCAGTTTCTACGCTACTTTTCGCGCCTCTCCCACCTACTCGCTGGTCCCCACGGCTGCAGGCGCGTGCCATGCATGATCCTCACGTGGCTCGGCCTCGGCGAACAGACGCACGGCATTCTCGGTTGACGGGGCGACCTGCTCCTGGGCACCCGCGACCAACATCGCCTCAACGGCGGCCTGACCCATGGTCCATCAGGTCACGAGGCGTCACCACCAATCAAGGCGACCATCGGGCGTGAGGTCACCGTCACCTTAAACGGATCGGCGTCTGCGGCGTCCCAGGTCTGTGGACGAACCCGCCGAATTGAGACCTCTCGACCGAGGCGTCCAGTGGCGACATCAGCCACGTCATCCAGAGCATCCGGGTCCGCTGTGCCCACCACCAGCACGTCGATGTCGTCTGGGACCGGGCCGGGCTGCTGGGCATAGCGGGCCGCCCACGACCCGTAGATCCACGCCTGCCGAATCCCCGACACGTCGGCCAGCAGCTCGCTCAACACAGGCACCGGACCGAATGTCACTGCCATCAATGCCGCCAACGGCCCAAAGACCGGACTCTCGGTTTCGGCACGCACCAACCGTTGGTTGCCGCGGCGGACCTCCCGCACCAGCCCTGCCTGCGCCAACCGGTCAACCTCGCGCATCACGGTTGGCCCCGACACACCCACCGCCCGGGCGATCTCGACGAGGGAGAACTCGCGCTCGGGGTGAAGCATGATCCACGCGACGATGTCTCCTTGCGCCCGCGACCGCAGCAACGGCAGCAGCAGCGGAGACCCTTCTTTCATAAAAGCGACAGTAGCATCGACTTCATGAAAGGAGGCTGGAACGAGAGAGACAGGCCGAAGGCGGGCCCCATCGGACGCGCGAGGAACGAAGCGCGCCCGAAGGGATTCGAACCCCTAACCTTCTGATCCGTAGTCAGATGCTCTATCCGTTGAGCTACGGGCGCTGGTCATCTCGCCGACCCACGAAGGGGAGGCGCGACGAGGAGCAAGACTAACGGCATACCGGGGCTGGGAGGAAATCGAATCCGCGGTCACCCAGCCCTCACACGACACTCCACCGCCACCCCCGGTATGCCGTCCGCTCACCTGGGCGGACGGCATACCGAGGGCTTGTGAGGGGACTCACCAGGCCGGGACCTCCGCCCGGTTACGGGCCCTAGGCCCCCCGGGATAGCGTGGAGTCGACCGAGACGTCTGGCACGTCTCTCGGGCGGCGTTCCGTCCGTCCCAAGCGTTGCCGGGCCCTCGACCACCGCAACCGAACGCGTCCCGCTGGACGCAGGAAAGGGACGAAGAGCCGATGAGCACGACGCACAAGGCCTTGGCCGCCTGGGTCGAGGAGGTCGCCGCGCTGACGACCCCCGACAAGATCCACTGGGTCACGGGGACTCCGGAGGAGATCGACGCGCTGGCTCAGGAACTCGTCGCCGCGGGGACCTTCACGCGCCTCAACGACGAGAAGAAGCCCAACTCCTACTACTGCGCCTCCAGCCCGAGCGACGTCGCTCGCGTCGAGGACCGCACCTTCATCAACTCCGAGAAGGAGGAGGACGCCGGCCCGACCAACCACTGGAAGGCCCCGGCCGAGATGAAGGAGATCATGCGCGGGCTGTATGCCGGCTGCATGAAGGGCCGCACGATGTACGTCATCCCGTTCGTCATGGGCCACCTTGAGGCGGACGTGCCGATGTACGGCGTCGAGCTGTCCGACTCCGCCTACGTCGTCATCAACATGAACATCATGGCCCGCATCGGTGCGCCGGTCCTGGCTCAGATGGAGCGCGATCAGGCCGACTTCGTCCAGGGTCTGCACTCGGTCGGCGCCCCGCTCGAGCCCGGCCAGGAAGACGTGGCGTGGCCGTGCAGCGACACGAAGTACATCACCCACTACCCCGAGACCCGCGAGATCTGGTCTTACGGTTCGGGTTACGGCGGCAACGCCCTGCTGGGCAAGAAGTGCTACTCGCTGCGCATCGCCTCCGCGATGGCCCGCGACGAGGGCTGGATGGCCGAGCACATGCTCATCCTCAAGCTCACCTCGCCCGAGGGTGTCGTCAAGTACATCGCCGGCGCCTTCCCGTCGGCCTGTGGCAAGACCAACCTCGCCATGCTCGAGCCCGCCATCGCCGGCTGGAAGGCCGAGATGATCGGTGACGACATCGCGTGGATGCGCTTCGGTGAAGACGGCCGCCTGTATGCCGTCAACCCCGAGTTCGGTCTCTTCGGCGTTGCCCCCGGCACCGGCATGAGCACCAACCCGATGGCCATGCGCACCATCGAGAAGGGCAACTCGATCTTCACCAACGTGGCCCTCACCGATGACGGCGACGTGTGGTGGGAGGGCATGACCAAGGAGAAGCCCGCGCACCTGACCGACTGGAAGGGCAAGAGCTGGACGCCCGACAACGGCGAGCTCTCCTCGCACCCAAACAGCCGCTTCACGACGCCGGCCTCGCAGTGCCCGATGCTGGCCGAGGAGTACAACAACCCCAACGGTGTGCCGATCGACGCGATCCTCTTCGGTGGTCGTCGCGCCACGACCGTCCCGCTGGTCTACGAATCGCGCAACTGGACCCACGGCACCTTCGTCGGCGCCACGCTCTCGTCCGAGACGACGGCCGCGGCTGTCGGCGCGGTCGGTGTCGTGCGCCGCGACCCGATGGCCATGCTGCCGTTCATCGGCTACCACGCCGGTGACTACATGAACCACTGGCTCGAGATCGGCAAGCAGCACGACGAGTCCAAGCTGCCCAAGATCTACCAGGTCAACTGGTTCCGCAAGGACGCCGACGGTCACTGGCTGTGGCCCGGATTTGGCGACAACGCCCGCGTCCTCAAGTGGATCGTCGAGCGCCTCGAAGGCAAGGTCGACGCCATCGAGACCCCGGTCGGCCTCGTCCCGCGTCCGGAGGACATCGACACCACCGGCCTGGACATGGCCGACGACGATGTCGTCAAGGCCCTCAAGGTCGACGTCGAGGACTGGCGCAAGGAGCTGCCGATGATCGAGGAGTGGTTCGCCAAGTTCGGCGACAAGCTCCCGGCCGCTCTGCAGGCCGAGCTCGACGGCTTGAAAGCCCGCCTCGCGGACGCCTGATCGTTTTAGCAGGAAGGGGGCTGCGGCGTATGCCGTGGCCCCCTTCTCGTTGCCTCGTCATGTGACGCGGATGGCCCCTTCCGGTGTCGCGAAGGGGCCATCTGCGTCACGTCGCGAACAACAACAGCGTCCGGTATGCCGTGCCACTCACCTCCCAGGGCCACCCACCCCAGGGGCGCCTTGGCTGGGGTCAAACCCGGGCGGTAGCTGACCCGGCTGGCCGGACCCTCGCCCCTGACGCGTTTGACCTTGCTGACCAGGCTGACCAGGGATCCCACCCTGGCCAGGCCCGAACCCGCCGCGTCCGCCGCCACGCTGGTCGGTCGGCGCCGAGATGCCATTCGGGGTCGCCGCAGCCGCAGCGACCGATCCGATCGAGGACACCCCAAGGACCACAGCGGCCGCTATCGCCGTCGTGCGCCCAGACCACCGCGACCGGACGGCTGACTCTGCCGTCGAGAGATCAGGCACCGTAGCGGCCGGAGACCCAGGCGCGGCACCGAGCGAGGCAGTGGGCGCAGCAGCGGGCGCGGCCGGCGTCTCGGTAGCGACCGGCTCACCAGCAAACGGCTCGAAAACGCCAGCCCCACCGTCAACACCCGCCTGCGACTCAGGAACGGAACCACCCGCTGCGGGGAACTGGGCTTCGGGAAGGTGCGCCACGGCATACCTCTCAGGGGGTGAAGGCGACAACAGACCAGGCGACACCTTCATCGCCCTCCCTGTGACGACGCTGTGCCGACCCTGATGCGCGGCCATGATCTGCGACGATGGCTTCACAGGAAACCCACAGCTAAGCCACATCAAGCGGACAACGCGCACCGAGAGAGTCGGCACCATGAACCTGAACTCGGCCAACCCAGCCACCTCGGTCAAGCCGCAGAAGCTCGAGCGCCCCGACGGCACTCCCCCGCGGGTGCTCGTCGTCGACGACGAGCACAACCTCACCGAGCTGCTGAGCATGGCGCTGCGCTACGAGGGCTGGGAGGTGCGCGCCGCCGGCAGTGGCATGGCGGCCGTGCGCGCGGCCCGCGAGTTCGAGCCCGACGCGGTCGCGCTCGACATGATGCTGCCCGACATGGACGGCCTCGAAGTGCTGCGCCGGATGCGCGAGCACAACGACCGCATCCCGGTCCTGTTCCTCACTGCCCGCGACGCCGTCGAGGACCGCATCGCCGGCCTCACCGCGGGCGGCGACGACTACGTCACCAAGCCGTTCAGCCTCGAAGAGGTCGTCGCCCGGCTGCGCGCCCTGATGCGCCGCACCGTGCTCGTCGCGCAGGAGGAGGACGACTCGATGCTCGTGGTCGGTGACCTCACCCTCGACGAGGACTCGCACGAGGTCACCCGCGGCGGCGAGGCGATCCAGCTCACGGCGACCGAGTTCGAGCTGCTGCGCTACCTCATGCGCAACCCCAAGCGGGTGCTCTCCAAGGCCCAGATCCTCGATCGAGTCTGGAACTACGACTTCGGCGGCCAGGCCAATGTCGTCGAGCTCTACATCTCCTACCTGCGCAAGAAGATCGACGCCGGCCGCGACCCGATGATCCACACCATGCGCGGGGTCGGTTACGTCCTCAAGCCGGCTTCCTGACGTGTCGGTTTCACCAGCATCCGGTATGCCGTCCGGCACCGCGGGGACCCCCGATGCGCCGTCCGCCACCGCGGTGGCAACGGGTGCCCCGGGTATGCCGTCCGGCGCCTCGGGCGACTCCGGCTGGTCCCCTGCCGAGGGCGGATCGTGGCGCCGCCCGGCCTCGTGGTCGCTGCGCGCCAAGCTCGTGGCGTCGATGCTGGCTCTGTTCACCGTCATCACCCTCATCTCCAGCGCCGCATCGGTCGTGTCGCTCAACCGCTTCCTCACCGGGCAGCTCGACGACCAGTTGCGCACCTCCATGCGGGCGCTGCCCCCCGGCCTCGGCGGCACCAACCAGACGCCGGACCACCGGGACGACGGCCGCGGGCCGGGTGACGAAGGGTTCATCGTCGCCGTCGTCAATGGCGTGCAATGGACCCGCCCCCGCGACACCATCACGACCGACCAGGTCGCCGTCCTGGAGTCGGCCGGCCTGGGCAAGGAGCCTCAGGATCTCGAGCTCGGCGGCGACCTCGGGCTGTATCGGGTGCTGGCCAGCTCGCCCAGCCCCAGCACGGTCGTCTACGTCGGCTTGCCGAAGTCACGCCAGGACAACGCCATCGGCAACGCCCTGCGCACCGCGGTGCTGGCAACGCTCGCCGGCTTGGTCGCCATGGCGGCCGGCGGACTGTGGCTGGTCAAGCGCAATCTGCGCCCGCTCACCCGCGTCGCCGCGACGGCGACCAGCGTCTCCAAATTGCACCTGTCCTCCGGCCAGGTGGCGCTCGCCGAACGCGTCGCACCCGAGGACACCGACCCGCATACCGAGGTCGGCAAGGTGGGCCTAGCCCTCAACGAGCTGCTCGACCATGTCGACGACGCCCTCAACGCCCGACACGAGAGCGAGCAGCGGGTGCGCCAGTTCGTCGCCGACGCGTCGCACGAGCTGCGCACTCCGTTGGCGTCTATCCGGGGGTACGCCGAGCTGACCAAGCGCGAGCGAGAGCCGGTGCCGGCGTCGGTCGTGCATGCCCTGGGCCGCGTCGAGTCCGAGGCGACCCGAATGTCGAGCCTGGTCGAGGACCTGCTCTTGCTCGCTCGTCTGGATGCCGGTCGACCGCTGGACACGGCCTCGGTCGACCTCACCGAAATCGCGATCAACGCGGTCAGCGACGCGCACGCCGCCTCCCCGGAGCACAAGTGGCGATTGGAGTTGCCCGATGAGCCGGTGATCGTCCAGGGCGACGGGCAACGGCTGCACCAGATCCTCGCCAACTTGCTGGCCAACGCCCGGGTCCACACGGTGCCCGGCACGACGGTGCTCACATCGATCACCCGCGAGCCGGGCAGGGTGCGGCTCAGCGTCCACGACGACGGTCCCGGCGTGCCGGCCGAGCTGCAGAAGAGCGTCTTCCAACGCTTCGCCCGAGGCGACTCGTCACGCAACCGCGCGGCGGGCAGCACTGGGCTGGGGTTGTCGATCGTGGCCGCCGTTGCGGGGGCTCATGGGGGCACTGTCGAGCTGACCAGCAAGCCGTCCGACACGACCTTCTCGGTCGTTCTGCCGGACCTCGCCGGGCCCGCTGCGGTGCCGGCACCCACAACGGCTCACCGCGCCACCCCCTGACTCGCTGAACCCTGACCCCCTGTTCGTCCGGCTGCCCCGCGGCAGGGGATCGCGATCACCTCACCTGGGT
Organism: Actinomycetales bacterium; assembly: GCA_016710645.1. GTDB lineage: Bacteria > Actinomycetota > Actinomycetes > Actinomycetales > Dermatophilaceae > Phosphoribacter. Next base: position 38,497 of record JADJVI010000056.1, read on the forward strand.
CGCGCTATAGCGGTACCCAAGTCAACAGATCGCGATCCCGAAAGCCAACTCGCGCAGCTCACTGAGCACTGCTGGATCCCTCAAAGCTGGCTCACAGTCAGCGCCGCGAACCTCGAAGGCATGAACGAGATGGCCCTACGCGCACGCGGCACGAGCGACATGACTGACCTGCCGACGATCACCCAGAGTCCCGCCGCGCGGAAGGCGAGGGGCACGGCATACCGGCTCTGGCGTGGGTCGGAAAGCGACCCGAGCTGGGCGCGCCCCGCCTTGCTCGGCCTGCTCGCCCTCACGGCGGTGTTCTACCTCTGGAACCTCACCGCGAGCGGCTACGCCAACTCGTTCTATTCGGCTGCGGCACAGGCCGGTTCGGAGTCCTGGAAGGCCTTCTTCTATGGCAGCTCCGACGCCGCCAACTCGATCACGGTCGACAAGCCCCCGGCCTCGCTGTGGTTCATGGCCCTGTCGGTGCGCGTCTTCGGGCTCAACAGCTTCGCGATCCTCTTCCCCGAGGTGCTCATGGGGGTCGCCACGGTCGGCGTTCTCTACGCCACCGTCAAGCGCCAATTCGGCGCTGTCGCAGGCCTGCTCGCGGGCGGCATCCTTGCCCTGACCCCCATCGCCGTGCTGATGTTCCGCTTCAACAACCCCGACGCGCTGCTCGTGCTGGCCATGACGCTCGCGGCCTGGGCCACGATGCGATCCATCGAGAAGGCCTCGCCCAAGTGGTTCGCCTTCGTCGGCGTCTTCATCGGGTTGGCCTTCCTCACCAAGACCCTGCAGGCCTTCCTCGTCGTGCCCGGCTTCGCCCTCGCCTACCTGGTGGCCGCCAATGTCCCTCTGCTGCAACGGATCTGGCACACCATTCTCGGTGGGCTCGCCATCGTCGCGTCGGCGGGATGGTGGGTCGCCATCATCGAGCTCGTCCCGGCGAGCGCCCGCCCCTACATCGGCGGCTCGCAGACCAACTCCTTCCTTGAGCTGACCTTCGGCTATAACGGCCTGGGCCGGATCAACGGCAACGAGACCGGCTCGGTCGGCGGCGGCGCTCCAGGGGGCAACACCGGCGGCAACTGGGGCGCAACTGGCCTGCTGCGCATGTTCAACGCCGACAACGGCGGTCAGATCTCGTGGCTCATGCCGACCGCCATCATCCTGCTACTGGCCGGCCTGGTGTGGCGGGCCCGGCGCCCGCGCACGGATGCCCGCCGCGCGGCATACCTCGCCTGGGGTTCGTGGTTCGTCGTGACGACGCTGACCTTCTCGCTCATGGCCGGCATCTACCACGCCTACTACACGATCGCCCTCGCGCCCGCCATCGCCGCCCTCGTCGCGATGGGCGCGGTCGAGGCGTGGGAGCGCCGCGACCATCTCGTGGCCCGGGTCGTCCTGGCGGTCGCGATGCTGGCCGCCACCGGCTGGAGCTTCGTGCTCCTGTCCCGCACTGTCTCGTGGAACGGCTGGCTGCGCGTCCTCGTGCTCGCGCTCGGCCTCACCGCCACCGTCGGCCTCGTCGTGCTGGACAAGGTCCACACCAAGGCCATCCCCGCGATCGTCGGACTCGCGCTCACCGCCGGCCTGCTCGGCCCCGCGGCATACAGCGTCCAGACTGTCTCGACCGGGCACATGGGCTCGATCGTCACCGCGGGTCCCGCGGTCGCCGGACAAGGCGGCCCGGGCGGTATGCCGGGTGGTCCCGGCGGTGCCGCCGGTGGACAACTGCCCGGTATGCCGGGTGGCACGGGCACGACGCGCGGCGGCGCTGCGGGTGCTCCGGGTGCTCCGGGTGCTCCGGGAGCTGGCGGTGCCGGTGGCATGGGTGGCTTGCTCAACGCCGACCTGCCGACGACGGCCGTCGTCCAGGCGCTGACCAAGGACAGCTCGTCCTACACCTGGGTGGCTGCCGCGGTCGGGTCCCAGCGGGCCGCCGGTTTGCAGCTGGGGACGGGGTTGCCGGTCATGGCCATCGGTGGGTTCAACGGTTCTGACCCCTCACCCACCCTGGCGCAGTTCCAGGCCTATGTCGCCGAAGGCAAGATTCACTACTTCGCCTCTGGTGGTGGCTTCGGTGGCCAGCAGGGCGGCAGCCAGAGCTCCTCGGCCATTGCCAGCTGGGTGCAGCAGAACTTCACTGCCGTGACCATCGGCGGATCGACCTTCTATGACCTCACCGTGCCACTTGGGAGCACCGGGACGACCAGCGCGACGGCGACCACGGGCACGGTCTGACATGGACGCCACGACCACTGTTTTGCCTACCGTCGACTCGCCCGCCGTGACCGCCCGACGCACGCTGGGCGGCCAGGTGGCCCGGTTCGCCGTCGTGGGTGTCCTGTGCACCGGGGTCCACCTGGGTCTTTTCACCGTGTTTCACTCCTGGTGGGACTCGCAACTGGCCAATGTCGCCGCGTTGGTGCTGGCGACCGTGGTCAACACCACGCTCAACAAGAGCTGGACCTTCCGCGGGGCAGGTGCCGGCAACTGGGTCCGCCAACAACTCCAAGCCCTCGGAGTCTTCCTGCTGACCTGGGCGGCGACGAGTGGGGGGTTGGCCCTGTTGGAAACCGCATGGCCCACTGCTCCCCTGGTGGTCAAGGTCCTCGCGCTCGCCGCGTCGACCGCAGTCTCGACGGTCGTGCGGTTCGTGGCGATGCGGCGCTGGATCTTCGCGGGCGGGCATGACCCGGGACCTCTGCCGGGCCGACCAATCCGGACGGGCGCCCGAACAAACAACGACGGTGGTGACCTCCCTGAGGAGATCACCACCGTCGATGCGCGGGCGGAGGCGGCGGGATTTGAACCCGCGAGGGAGGTTAATCCCAACCCACTTAGCAGGCGGGCGCACTAGGCCACTATGCGACGCCTCCCCACCCAGCCGGACCACCGCGGGCGCGAGCGCACACGGCATACCGAAGGGGCCGTCACAGGCTACCGGGGGAGCCGCGGCCGGACCAAAACCTGGTCACCGACCAGAACGGACGAATTTGCCGGACGGGCAACCGCAGTGGCTCGCACGGCGTCTATCCGGATGAGGTGCAGAATGTTCACGACACCATCTGCCCGATTCGACGCCAAGGGAGAGCCCTCGCCATGACCAGCGATCCTCGGCGACCCCTCCCCGACGGGGTGCGGGCCCGGCGCCGGGTCGCGGCCGCCCGAATGGCGCGCCGGTCGGCCACGCTCACCATCCTCAGCACGCTCTTCCCAGGGTCCGGGCTCACCCAGACGCGCTTCTACAAGCTCGGCTGGCTCGTCGTGACGCTGGCAGCAGGCACCGTCGCGGCCCTGGCCGCGGTTGTCTTCGCGAAGGGGCCGACTGCTGCCGCGCTGGCCGTGGCCGTGCGACCCGGCGCGCTGCTCATCGCGGCTGGCCTCATCGCGGTCGCCGGGGTGCTGTGGGTGTTGACCATCTGGCTCACCCACCGCGGCACCATGGACGACCGGCTCGACCGGGTCCAGCGGGTCGGCCTGCGGGCTCTTTCGGCATTGCTGTGTGTCGTCATCGCCGTGCCGATGGCCACGGCCGTGCGCTACTCGCTGATCCAGCGCGATGTCATCGGCACGCTGTTCGGGCAATCCGGCGACGTCGGCACCGATGGCGAGGCGGCCCGTCCGAGCGGCGGCGCGGATCCCTGGGCGGACGTGCCTCGGGTCAACGTGCTGCTCATCGGGTCCGACGCCGGTGACGACCGCATCGGCGTGCGCACCGACTCGATGATGATCGCCTCGATCGAACCCAAGACCGGTCAGACGATCCTCTTTTCCTTCCCCCGCAACATGCAGAACGTGCCCTTCCCCATGAGCAACCCGCTCTACAAGATCTATCCCAAGGGCTACACCTGCGGGAGCGAGTGCTTGCTCAACGCGGTCTGGCACGAAGCCGAGGTCAACCACCCCGAGCTCTTCAAGGGCATCAAGCAGCCGGGTCTCTACACGATCAAGGGCGTGCTCCAGGAAATCTCGGGGCTGCGCATCGACTACACGACGACAGTTGACCTCAAGGGCTTCGAGGCCCTGGTCAACGCGATGGGCGGGGTCGTCATCAATGTCAAGGAGAAGTTGCCGATCGGCGGGCACGTCAACGCCGCCGGCAACATCTACGGCGTCGACTCGTGGATCCAGCCGGGGGTGCAGCTACTCGACGGCTTCCACGCGCTCTGGTATGCCCGCTCGCGCATCACCAGCGACGACTTCGGTCGGATGCGCCGGCAGCGGTGTCTGGTGGGCAAGCTCATCGGCCAGGTCAACGTCGGGACGATGCTGAGCAAGTACCCCGCGCTGGCCCAAGTCGCCAAGGACAACGTCCAGATGGACATCCCCCCGACGGACCTGCCCGCCTGGGCCGAGCTCGTCAACCGCGTCAAGGGCGCGACGATCAGCTCGCTGGCCTTCACTCCCGACAACATCAACCCCGGCAACCCCAACTTCGTGGCGATCCGGCGCATGGTCCGGGAGGCTATCGACCCGAGCCTCGTCGTGCCGCCGTCGACCACGTCGGTGCCGTCGACCACGAGCAAGACCCCGACCAAGAAGCCCACGGCGACCAAGACTCCCACCAGCACCAAGTCGCCGAGCAGCACGACGAGCACGCCGCCACCGAGCGCCCCGGTGGACCTGGAAGAGGCCTGCTGACGCAGGCAGGGCCGTCGGGGGCGTGCCCGAGTGCTTCGAGTATGCCCCCGGGTAAGCCCCTGAATGCTTCGGGCATCCCCCTGTATGCCGTGAGCCCCCCGTGCCGCAGCACGAGGGGCTCACGAGCGCTGACAGAGTCAGCGCATGTCGTTGTCGACGATCAGAGCGGACGAACCTGGTCAGCCTGCGGGCCCTTGGGGCCCTGGGTGACCTCGAACTCGACGCGCTGTGCCTCATCGAGGGTCCGGTAGCCCTGGGTCTGGATGGCGGAGTAGTGGACGAAGACGTCCGGCCCGCCACCATCCTGGGCGATGAAGCCGAAGCCCTTCTCAGCGTTGAACCACTTGACGGTTCCCTGTGCCATGGGGATAACTCTCTCTATCTGGACACTGGAGCCCGCACCTCGCGAACCCCGGTGCTGCCGCCTACCCCACAACCGGGTCGTACCCGAGTCTTTGGGAACTCCGGCCACGTCCTGGAATGGCGTGGCTACGAGGTCCGTCCTGCGAGGAACTGCAACTGCAACCGAGGCCGACGCTAGCACGTCGTGTGAAAAGCGCCACCCCTTCTTCGGGTCATTTTCGGACTACTCGCGAGTAGCCTGCCCGGTCCGGACCGAGCGCGCCCGATCGACTGCGGATGCGTCCACATCGTGACTGTGCGGTCCCAACCCGCGGACAGCCACCTGCTGCGGCCGGTCGCCACGGATCGAGGCCACCATGTCGACCACGCGCCGGGTGGCCCGCACGTCATGGGCCCGGAAGACGGTGGCGCCCAGCCATGCGGCGATCGCGGTCGCGGCCAGACTCCCCTCCAGGCGCTCCTCGGTCGGCAGGTCGAGCGTCTCGCCGACGAAGTCCTTACGCGAAAGCGCCTGCAAGACAGGGAAACCCAACGCGGTCACGGCGGCGCTATGCCGCAGCACCCGCAGCGAGTGGGCGGTCGTCTTGCCGAAGTCCAGGGTGGGGTCGACGAGAACTCGCTCGGACGGCATACCGAGGGCGGTTGCTCGTGCGGCTCCCGAGGCAAGGGTCGCCACCACATCGCGCACGACGTCCAGCGCGTCGGGTCCATAGGTGACGTCGACCGGGTCGGTGCGCGGCGGGCGGCCACCGGTGTGCGAGACGACGTAGCCCGCTCCGGCCTCGACCGCCGCCGGCAGCAGCTCGGCGTCGTAGCCGGCCCAGGTGTCGTTGACCAGGTCGATGCGGGCGCCGGCGGCCATCGCCGCGCGCAGCACCTCGGCGCGCCAGGTGTCCAGGCTCAGCAACAGCTCGGGGTATGCCGTTCGCGCCCGCACGAGGAAGGGCACCACCCGCTCGATCTCTTCCTGCGCGCCGACGGGGTCACCCTCGGACCCAGCCCGCACGCCGCCGACGTCGACGATGTCGGCACCGAGGGCGACGGCATTGTCGAGGGCGCGCAGAGCGCTGTCGAGATCGGCGTGCCGGTTGCCGGCGAAGAAGGAGTCGGGGGTGCGGTTGATGATGGCCATGACGGCCGGGCGAGAGGCGTCGAAGGTCTGACCGCGCAAGACGAGGGCAGCAGGCTCAGACAGGACGATTTGCGGGATATCGTGCTCTTGAGCGTCGATCATGGCCTCATCCTCGGGTCAACGGCACAGGATTTGAAGTTTGTACGTAGATCGAACATAATAGGAGGCGAGTCCTCAGCCTGAGGGCGCGCCAATCCACACGAAACTGAGTTGCCTCATCATGCCTAGCTGGATCGTCCTGTTCCCGCTCTTCGGAAAGAGCTCGAAGCACGGCGCTTCGTACTACCACCACCGCGACCAGGTCCACTTCCGGACCTTCTGACCGGCCCCGCGGCTCGTCGACCCGGGGGGATCTGGGTCCGAACCGCACCAGCCTTCGACGCCACCGGCAGCATGCCGGTGGCGTCACTCTATTTCCGAGCGGCCCAGGGTTCCTGGCCGGGTTCCCGGGTTCCCAGTTTCCCGGGGTGCCTGGATCTGGGGCCCGGATGTTCCGCTCTCCGGCGCGCGGCCACTCGCCCACCGATAGTGCCGCACCAAAAGGTAGGCCGCACCAGCCGTCGCAAGGTGCCAGACGGCGTGCCCCTGCAGGAGCGAGCCCGGGTCACACCAGAGGCCGCGCTCGTCAGCCAGCCACACGGCATACCCGAGCGTGAGCAGTCCGACCGCAGCGCGCAGCGAAGGAGAGCCGGGCGCTCGGCGCGCCTCCAAGACGATCCCCGGGAGCAGCACGACGGCGAAGAGCCACCGGCGCGTGCCGGGAAGGGCCCACTGAATCGCCGCGAGGGTGGCCAGCGAGGTGAGTGCCAGCGGCAGGGTCCGGTGCGCGAACGGGGAGCCTCGGCAGCTGCCGACGAGAAGCAGGACGGCGATGAGGTACATGCCCTGCACGTCGAGCAGCTGCCCGGCGAAGGTGAGCCCGCCGTGGTAGGCCAGGCTCCCCGCGCCGACCGCGATCGTGGCCAGGGCGGCAGCGCCAGCGAGGGCGCGCTCGGGTCGGGTGCGGTTGATCGCGCGGACGGATCGGTATGCCGCCGCCCCGGCAACGAGGAAGGCGAGGTTGCTCAACGCATTGGCAGGTTGGCGCAGCAATCCAGATCCGACGGCCTCGCAGAAGCACCGCGGCTGGGCACCTTGGTTGGTGGTCGGATCGAGGCAGGTCGCCGGCCGAATGTCGAGGGCCCCAGGACGTGCGAACTCCACGGCCGCCAGCGCGGTCAACGCGAGGGCGAGCACCCCCATCACGTATGCCGTGCGGCTCACGTCAGCTGGTCGGCTGGTCATCGGGGTGCCTTGGGGTGTCGGATCAGGCGAAGCGGCCGAGGAAGCCCAGCAGTCTCGTGCTGAGCAGGTCGGCGAGCGGGGCGTCGTATTCGTCGGCCAGGTCGGCGTCGAAGAAGAGGTGGCCCTTGCCCGGGTAGACGTAGTGCGACACATCAGCTCCCGCGCGGGCGGCGATGTCGACGAGCAGACGGGCCTCGGCCGGGTCGGCCCACGGGTCATCGACGGCGTGGTGCAGCGCAAGAGGCACGTCCGCGCGCCAGGTGTCGGGCGTCCACCCGTCGAAGAACCCGCCGCCCCCGCAGAGGACGGCGCCCACCACCTCGGGTCGGGTTTGCGCGAAGTCCTGCGCGATGCCCGCTCCCATCGAGAAGCCGAGCACCACACGCGGCCCGTCAATGCTCCGGTATGCCGTGCCCGCTCGCTCCTGGATGGTGGGCTGGTGCTCTTGCACGAAGGCGACGGCCTCGGCATACCCGGCCTCCCCGCCCTCGAAGGTGCGCCCGGCGAGCAAGTCCGGAGCGACGACGGCGTGGCCGGCGCTGCGCAGGTGATCGGCCAGGGCGTGGACCGCCGGACGGAGGCCGAGGGCGGAGTGCAACAGGAGGACGGAAGCCATGAAGGTGAGGCTACGCGGCAGGTCCGACAACCCCGAGCTTGAGCGAGCCGCGCGGCATCACCGCGGCATCACCGCGGCATCACCGCGGGGTCGCAGCGGGCCGTCGTGGTCAGAGATCGCCGCGAGGTGACATCCGCGAGCCTGCGAGCGGAGGGCGTGGTGGGTCCTACGGCCTGCGCGAGCCTGCGAGCGGAGGGCGTGGTGGGTCCTACGGCCACCGCGAGCGCCAGCGAGCGGAGGGCGTGGTGGGTCCTACGGCCTGCGCGAGCCTGCGAGCGGAGGGCGTGGGATTCGAACCCACGATGCCGTTGCCGACATAGCGGTTTTCAAGACCGCCGCACTAGGCCTCTATGCGAGCCCTCCAACAACGAGCCATCGTAGGCCAGCCGCCCCGCCGACACGTCCGCGCGAGAAGGTCGCGCACTCCGTGCATCACGCGATGTATCAGGACAGACCCGTCAAACCTCCTGACAGGTGACGCACCCGGCCCTAGGCTCGCCCTCAGGCCACGCATCCCCCTGTGAGGACCGACATGACGCCCTTCCCCCCGTTCGACCGCACCCACCTCCCCGCCGACCGGACGCTGGACCCGACGCAGGACCCGACGCAGGACCCGACGCAGGACCGGAAGCAAGACCGGGCCCAGGATTCAGCCGCCCATGAGCGAGCAGCCCAATTCCAGGCTGCGCGGCAGCGCGAGTTCGCCACGACGCCGCCGATCGTCGTCGACCCGGGCACGGCCGCTCGATATGGCGCGCGCGTCCTGGACCCCGTCACCGCGATGCGCCTCCCAGGGGGCGGCGCACCGTCGCCGACGGTCTACGTGGGCGAGCGGCTGCTGGCTCAGAGCAACCTGAGGATGACCGCGCCCGGCGACGCGGTGGACGAGCTGTCTCAGGTCGCCGCCAAGCTGGGCGTCACCCTCGAGCCGGTCGGCGCCCCTCCCCCGACCGACAAGGACCTCGGCGACGCCCAATCACCCGTCGCCGAGCTCATCGCCCGCCACTGGGTGCAGGGCGTGCAGATCAAGCCCACCGCAGAGAACGCCTCCTTCGCCGTCGATGCCTGGCCGGTGCTGCGCGGCCTGCAGGACAACTCGCGCGACGCGGCCAAGCCGCTCGCCCTCGACCACCTGCTCACCACCGCCCCTTACTGGGCGGGCACCCCCTATTGGGCCGGGACCCCCTACTGGGCGGGCACTCCCTACTGGGCGGGCACGCCCTATTGGGCCGGCACCGGCGCGGGCGCGGCGGAATACGCCTACCCCGGATCCGGCGGGCGTGCACCCGTGCACGTCGTCCTGCCCGACCCCGCACTCAGGGCGCGCAAGGTCGACCGGCGCCCCGTCGTCGCCGTCCCCGACACCGGGCTCGGCGCCCACCCATGGTTCGAACCAGGCGGCAGCGCGACCGCGGAGGTGACCTTCAACGGCATACTCCTGGGCATCCACGGGCCGGCGGGCGTCGACTACCCCGCGAACCCGACCAACCCCCTCGACCCGGTCATCCGGCCCGACACCGGCCACGGCACCTTCATCTCGGGGCTGATCCGCCAGCTCTGCCCCGAGGCCGACATCCTCGCGATCCCGGTCATGCACGACGACGGTGTGGTGCCCGAGAGCGTCCTCATGAACACCCTCACGCTGCTGCTCGCCCGCCACCTCGAAGCTCTGCTCACCGGCAACCCCGACGGGCTCATCGACGTGCTGTCGCTCTCGCTCGGCTACTACCACGAGAACCCCGGCGACCAACTGACCGACGCCCCGCTCGGCGCCCTGCTGCGCGACTTCGGGCGGCTCGGGGTCGCGGTGGTCTGCGCGGCGGGCAATGCGACGACGATCGCCCCGATGTACCCCGCGGCGTTCGCCTCCCAAGTCACCGGCTTCGCACCCGACCAGGCCCCGCTGGCCAGCGTCGGCGCGTTCAATCCGGACGGCTCCACGGTCGCCTACTTCTCCAACGCCGGCACCTGGGTCTCCACCCACCGCCCGGGCAGTTCGCTGGTCAGCACCTTCCCGACCGACGTCACCGCCGCGGCGCAGGCCTCGGAACGGATCGAGTATGCCGGCCGCCCCCGGTCCACCCCGGACCCGGACGACTACACGAGCGGGTTCTGCACGTGGAGTGGCACGTCGTTCGCCGCGCCGGTCCTCGCGGGCCAGATCGCGGCAGCGCTCGCCGCGGATCCCGCCATCGGCAAGGTCGATAGGGACGCCGCGGTCGCCCGCGCCCGGGCCGCGATGGCGGCGACGATCGCGGAATGGCAGGGCCAGCTATGAGCATCGACTCCCCCACAGCCGGTATGCCGTCGGCCGACGCCGCGCCGACGCTCACCCGGCGCGCGGCCTTGGCGTTCACGGCATACCAGGCCGGAGATCGTGACCGGATGAGCGAACTCGTGGACCTGCTCACCCCCGTCCTCTGGCACACCGCGCGCGGGCAGCGCCTCGACACCGCTACCGCCGAGGACGTCGTGCAGACCGCGTGGATCCGCCTGGTCGAACACGCCGACGCCATCCAGGACCCGCAAGCCGTGCTCGGCTGGCTGGTGACGACCGTGCGCCGGGAGGCGTGGCGGCTGCTGCGGCAGTCCGGCCGCGCGGTGCCGACCGACGAAGTGCCCGAGGAGTCGGCGGGAGCCCCGGTCGCGCCCTCGGGTGACGGCAGCACGATCGACCCGGCGCTGGTGGCGGTCCTGCACGAGGGCCAGCAGCAGCTCTGGCACCACGTCACCTCGCTGCCGCAGCGCTGCCAGGCGCTCTTGCGAGTCATCGCCTTCGTCGACCGCCCGGACTACGCCGCGCTCTCAGAAGCGCTCGGTATGCCGGTCGGCTCGATCGGTCCCACCCGCGGCCGCTGCCTGGCCAAGCTGCGTGCAGCCCTGCTCGCCGACCCCACCTGGAGCGCGTCATGACCCCCGACGAGTCGACCCTGGCCTCCGAGCCGCTCGACACCCTCGATGAGCAGGTGCTGCTCACGGTGCGCAATATGCACGCGCGCCTCGACCCGGTGCCCAGCGGACTCACCGACCGGATCAAGTTCGAGCTGACCCTGGCGGCTTTGCACGCCGAGATCGCCGAGCTGCAGCGGGTGTCGCTCGCGGGAGTGCGGGCCGACGACACGGCATACGCGCCCACGCAGTCGGTGACTTTCACCAGCAGCCGGCTCAGCCTCATGGTGACGCTCACGGCACCGACCGACGACCCCGACCAGGCTCGCGAGGGCACCATCACCGTCGACGGGTGGGTCACCGTCGGCGGCACGGTCGTCGAGCTGCGCGTCGGCAACCTCAGCCTGACCGTCACGGCTGACGAACACGGTCGCTTCGTCATCGAGGACGTGCCGCACGGCCCGGGCCGGTTCGTGCTGCACCCGCCCGGCGAGGGCGAGCGTCCGATCATCACCCCCACCGTGGAGCTGTAGCGAGCGCAATGGCATGAGTCGGGGACAGCGGGGCACCGACCTGGACGACACGCTCGACCAGGTCGATGCTCTGTATGCCCAAGCTCAGGAGGCCATTGGGGCATACAGCCCCGAGACGGCAGCCGGGCTGCTCGACCGCGCCGATGCCGTCCTGGCCGCCAGCCTCGGCGACGACGCGACGCCGCGGGCCCGCGAATTGCGCGCGCGGATCCTGCTCACCCGCAGCTGGACAGCCTTCGAACTGCACGGGCAGGCGGTCGGACTCGACGCCCTCGACGTCGCCATCGCCGAAGCCACCGCAATCGAACGACTCGACCTGCTCGCCCTGTGTCATATGCAGGCTGCCGCGATGTTGGGGCGTAGTGGTGACCTCACCGGCTCGCTCGCGTGGATGACGCGCGCCGCCGCCCATGCCGGGTTGCTGCCGTTGCGCGACCAGGCCCGCCTGTCGCTCAATCGCGGCACGCTGGCTTCGCGGCTCATGGAGTTGGGCACCGCCGACGCCGAGCTCGAGCGGGCGGCCACCCTCGCCCGGTCGGTCGGCGAGCCCGTTTACGAGTTCATGGCGCTGCACAACCGCGGCTATGTGCAGTACCTCCGGGGCGACCTCCCCGCGGCCTTGGCGCTGATGACCCGGGCCGACGCCATGACCGTCGAGGTCAACCGCAGCATCTCCGAACTCGACCGCGCCAGAGTCCTCCTGGAAGCCGGCCTGCACGACGACGCCGCCCACTCGCTGCGCCGGGCCCACGACCTCGCGCTCGCCGAGGCCACCGGTCAGGACCTGGCCGAGATCGAACTCGACCAGGCCCGCACCGCCCTCCTGCTCGGAGATGCCGAACGCGCCGCACAGGCCGCGGCCCTCGCGCGTCGGCACTTCCGGGAGCGCGCCGCGGGTCCGTGGCGGCGGCAGGCTCACCTCGTCGAGCTGGAAGCGAGGGCGTATGCCGGTCGCACGCCGCTCGCAACCGTCCGGCTGGCCGAGGGGCTGGCTCAGATCGCCGCCCACCACGGCGAGCACGACGTGGCAGTGCGTGCCCAGCTCCTCGTCGCCGACGTGCTGAGCCACGCCACGGCCCTCTCGGGAGCGGCGGACGAGGTCGGCGACGGTGAGCGAGAACGGGCCCAGACGGCATACCGGGCGGCAAGCCCGCTGCGACGGTCGGCGTCCCTCGCCACGCGATTGCACGTGCGCTACGTCGGCGCCCGGCTCGCCCTGCCCCGTGACCCCCACCGCGCCTCGCGGCTGCTGCGGAACGCTGCGGAAGACCTCGCCGCCGCCACGGCCCGCGCGTCCAGCCTCGACCTGCGCACGGCCCTGGCGGTCCACAGCGGGCGGCTTTCCGAACTCGACCTCGACCTAGCGATGGCGACCGGGGCTGCAGCGTCGGTCTTCGCCCGCACCGAGCGCTGGCGAGCCGTGTCCGAACGTGTCCCCCTCGTGCGCCCACCCCGCGATCCCCGAGCGGCGGCCCTGCTCACCCAACTGCGCAAGGTCCGCGAGGACCTGCGAGGAGCCCCGCCGCAGGCCCGCCCGACGTTGCGCGGCCAGGCTGCGGATCTCGAGCGACACCTGAGAGCGCTGGACTGGTCGGGTTCGTCTGCTGGTTCGGCTGCCGCCGCCGACACTGGGGCCACCGAAGGCGAGTGGGTCGTCACCTCCGCCGACGTCTCGACCTCCGGGTCGACCGCTGAGTCGACGACGACCGGCCGGGTGCTGCCGGTCAGCCATAGCGCCGCGCTGCAAGCCGTGCGCGAGCGCAAGGCGACGGTGGTCAGCTACTTCCTGCACCGGCATACCCTCTGCGCTTTGGTCCTCACCCCGCGCGGTTCGGCCGTGCTGCGGTTGGCCGACCGCGACACCGTCGCCGCGGCCACCCGCCGCGTCATCGCCGACGCCGAAGCCCTCGCCCTGCCGACCGCAGGCCCCATGCGCGCCGTGGTCGAGGGTTCGCTCCGCGAGAGTCTCGCGACGCTGGAACGGCTGGTCCTCGGCCCGATCGACGCCGACCGGCTCGTCGTCGTGCCGAACCGGCTGCTCAGTTCGCTGCCCTGGGGGATGCTGCCCAGCCGCCACGGCCGCCCAACAACCGTCGCACGCACGGTCACCCGCTGGGCTACGACGCCGCCGAGCCCGACCACCGCGACGCAGACGACAACGACGACGACCAGGTATGCCGTGCGGCCGGGTCCGCTGCGCGTCACCGCGATCGCCGGGCCCGACCTTGAGCACGCCGACACCGAAGTCGAGCAGGTGGCCGCCATCTGGGGAGGCGAAGCCGTGCCGACGGCCGCCTCGAACGAACGCGCCCTCGACTCAGCCCTGCACTCCAGCGATCTGGTCCACCTGGCGGCACATGGGCGGCATCAGCGACAGAGCCCGCTCTTTTCGAGCGTTCGGCTGGGCGATGGGCCGGTCTTCGCCCACGAGCTGTCCGGGCCGCTCGCGACGACCCACGTCGTGCTCTCGGCGTGCGAGGTCGGCCGGGCGACGCCCCGCGCCGGCGACGAGGCCCTCGGGCTCACGGCCGCCCTGCTGGGCCTCGGGGTGCATACCGTCGTCGCGGCGACCACGCGCATCCCGGACGAGGTCGCGGCAGCCGCCATGACGGCATACCACCGGCAGTTGCGTTCTGGCCTGGACGCAGCGGCCGCCCTCGCGGCCGCAGTTGAGCCCCTGCCGCTGGTAGCGCGGGCGTTCACCGTGTTCGGCACCGATTGGGCCGCGCCCGTCAGCCTTTAGATCCAGATGGCCGGGTGGTAGTCGAGCAATTCCTCGGGCGTAAGGCCCTCGACCTTGTGGCGCAGCTGGGCCGGGATGCCGACCGCGACCGCGCCCGCGGGCACGTCCTTGACGACGACCGAGTTGGCGCCGACCTGAGCGTCGTCACCGACCGTGATCGGGCCGAGGATCTTGGCGCCGGCGCCGACGGTCACCCGATTGCCGAGGGTGGGGTGGCGCTTGGTCTTGGCCAGCGAACGCCCACCCAGCGTGACCCCGTGGTAGAGCATGACGTCGTCGCCGATCTCGGCGGTCTCGCCGATGACGACCCCCATCCCGTGATCGATGAAGAAGCGCTGCCCGATCGTCGCGCCCGGGTGGATCTCGACGCCGGTCGCCGCGCGCACCACCTGAGAGATGAGGCGGGCGAGCAGTTTGCCGCCGGGACGCGCCCAGATGCGGTGCGCCACCCGGTAGGCCCAGATCGCGTGCAGCCCCGAGCTGGCCAGGAACATCTCCACCCGCGAGTGCGCGGCGGGGTCGCGGCCCATCGCGGCGTCGATGTCCTCGCGGACATGCCGGTATGCCGCCGCGAGCTGCCGCATGACCCCTGGCCGGGCGGCGGGGGCGTGCGTCTTGGCTGGGCCCGACTGCAGCGCAGCGGGAGCGATCCAAGCCATCGGATTCCTTCTCTCAGAAGCCGATTCGTCCAGGCGGGCGAGTCGGGTACCTCACCGGTGTTGCGGGATCCGGTATGCCGTGCGGCTGGGAGGTGCGGTGCACGGCATACCGGGCCGTTGGTTTGGGTGGTTTGGTGCTGGTGCGGGGCGGCTTGAGCGCCGTCAGTCGACCAGGCCCTCGAAGAGCACCGTCGAGAGGTAGCGCTCGCCGAAGCTCGGGATGACGACGACGATGAGCTTGCCGGCGTTCTCGGGGCGGACGGCGACCTGGCCGGCGGCGGCGAGGGCGGCGCCGGAGGAGATGCCGACGAGCAGGCCCTCCTCGGTGGCCGCGCGGCGGGCGAACTGCACCGCGGTGCCGGCGTCGATGTCGAGCACCTCGTCGTAGACGGTGGTGTCGAGGATCTCCGGGACGAAGTTGGCGCCGAGGCCCTGGATCTTGTGCGGGCCGGGCTGGCCGCCGTTGAGGATCGGGGACTCGGCGGGCTCGACGGCGACAATCTGGACGCCGGGCTTGCGCTCCTTGAGCACCTGGCCGACGCCGGTGATGGTGCCGCCGGTGCCGATGCCCGAGACGACGATGTCGACCGCGCCGTCCGTGTCGCGCCAGATCTCCTCGGCCGTGGTGCGACGGTGAATCTCAGGGTTGGCGGCGTTGGCGAACTGGCGAGCCAGCACAGCGCCCGGGCGCTCGGCGACGATCTCGTTGGCCCGGTCGACGGCGCCCTTCATGCCCTTGGACGGGTCGGTGAGGATGAGCTCGGCGCCGAAGGCCCGCAGCAGCGCGCGGCGCTCCTTGGACATCGACTCGGGCATCGTGAGCACGACGTTGTAGCCGCGCGCCGCGCCGACCATCGCCAGGGCGATGCCGGTGTTGCCCGAGGTGGCCTCGACGATGGTGCCGCCCTTGGGCAGCTCACCGGAGGCCTCAGCCGCGTCGATGATGGCGACGCCGATGCGGTCCTTGACGGAGTTGGCCGGGTTGTAGAACTCGAGCTTGGCCACGACGGTGGCGACCGCATCCGGGAAGAGGCGGTTGATCCGGACCAGCGGGGTGTTGCCGACGAGGGCGGTGACGTCGTCGTAGATGGGCATCGCTTCGTGTTCTCCGTCGTGTGGGGTGTGTCGGGCAGCTGTCATGCCGCGCAACCGAGATGGCGTTATAGATATTCCAACGGTCAGTTATCGTACCCGCGGCCGGGGGCGGCGCCCGACGGGGTCTGCGGAGTGGGACGGCATGCGCTGCTCGGTATGCCGTGGGGCTGGGTTCTGGTGATGCCGGCCGCGGTGGTGAGCGGCACGGCATACCTGGCTTGCCCCTCTGGTTTGTCGCCGTTGCGCGGGGAACGGTTGGTGTCGTTGTCACCATCTGAGAGGCTGACGCCATGATCGGATTCGTTGCAGGGGCTGCCGTCGGCTATGTCTTGGGCACGCGCGCGGGACGACAGCGCTACGAGCAGATCAAGGCGGGCGCGCACCGGCTCTGGACCTCCGACCCGGTGCAGAACAAGCTCGACCAGGCCGGCCACGCCGTGAAGACCCAGGCGCTGCCGTTCGTCGCCGACAAGGTGGGCGATGCCGTCAAGGCGGCCGGGCAGGCCGTCAAGGAGAAGGCTTCTGCGGCGCCGGTGCCTGCCAAACTGCGCCGCGGCAGTGACGGCTCGGTGGTCGCCGAGGTCACGACGGCGCCTCACCCTGCGACATCGTCCGGTGAGGAGTCGCCCACCCGCTAGAGGTTTCCGCGAGGCGGGTATGCCGTCCCGCGCTCGCCGCGTCACGGGTTTGGCGCATTTCGCCACACTCACCAGAAAAACCCATCATGCGGCAGCTTTGCCCTTGCGATAGAACATCTGTACGTCATACACTTGTTCTATGACGACGCTCGCTCTCGACCCGCAACCACTCGGCGGTATGCCGTGTGGTGGTCGGTTGGGTGGCGCGTCGGAGGGGCCGTCGGTGGCGGGGGTTTCGACCACGGTGGTGCATGCGACCTGCGATCAGATCCTGGCCCGACTGTCGTCTCCTGAGGCCGGTGTGGTCGTGTCGAGCGTGGACGTGCAGGAAGTGGATCGGCTCGCTCGTCGGGTGGAGGCGGTGCGGTTGGCGTTGGTCGCTGCAGCTGATCGGCAGCAGGTGCATCGGCGGTGTGGGCATTCCTCGACGTCGGCGTGGGTGGCCAGCGCGACGCGTTCTGGGGGTGCTGCGGCGGCTCGGGATGTGGCATTGGCGACGGCGTTGGCTGATGGGTTGGACCGCACCCGGGTGGCGTTCGAGGCTGGTGAGGTCTCTCGCTCGAACGCGGGGATCATCGCCAGGACCATGGGCAAGTTGCCCGAGACGACCACGGTGGTGGATCGGGAGCGGGTCGAGTCGGCGTTGGTGCGGGATGCTCGCCGGTTGGACCCGGGCCGGTTGGATCGGGCGGCGAAGCTGGCGTTGGCTGCGGCGGAGAAGTCGGCGGCCGAGGTGGCCGATCACCTTGAGCAACAACTGGTGGATGAGGAGCGTCGGGCCTACCGGTTGGCGACGGTGACCATGCAGGACCTGGGGGATGGCACGACGAAGTTGGCGGCGACGTTGCCGACGCCAGCCGCGAAGATGTTGGGCAAGGTGTTGCAGTCGATGACCGCGCCTCGGCGTGACCATCTGCGCAAGGCTGCCGAGAAGGCGTTGGCGGACGGGCAAGCCCCTGCCGGCTGCCTGGACGACGGCTCCGTGGCTGCTGACTTGTTGAGCGCCACGGGCACGCACGAGCACCCGTCGTTCGGTGCCGGTTCGCATGGCACGTCTGGCACTGGTGCCCACCCGCAGTTCGGCGCCGGCGTGAGGGGCACGGCCGGCGCGAAGGGGCGCATGGCAGCCGACGGTCGGGCGCCGTCCGGCACAAGCGCGATGCCTGCCAGCGGCGCCAGCGGACACCGGATCGAGGGTCGGAACGCGGACTGGGCCGACATTGACTGGGCTCACCGTCGTGGCCGGGCGTTGACCGAGTTGATCGAGCACCTAGACACGGAGAAGCTGACCGGGAAGGTCGCCTCCACCGTCATCATCACCATGACCGCTGAGCAAGTGATGGGCGCCGCGAAAGCCGCCAAACTCCAGCAGACCATCCACGAGGCGACCGGGACGCTGATCGACATGGCTCCGAGTTCCGGGGCCGCGACCACCGACACCGGGGTGTTGATCTCCACGAGTGCCGCGCGGCGGATCGCCTGCAATGCCGGGATCCTGCCGGTCGTGTTGGGCGGACCCGGACACGTCCTGGACGTCGGCCGACAAGAACGGTTCTTCACCGAGCACCAACGGACAGCCCTGGCGACGATCTACGAAACCTGCGCGGCAGAAGACTGCGACCGACCCTACGCATGGTCCGAGTTGCATCACGAGGACCCGTGGTCCAAGGGCGGATTGACCGACCTCGACCGAGCCGATCCCGCTGTGCGGCTACCACCACCGCAAGATCCACGACCCCGCCTACCACCACGAGATCACCCGAGACGGAGACACGGACGGGCGAGGTCAGGGGCATGGGGCGAAGAGCGTCCACTTCCAGCTGCGCACCTAGCCACCCAAGGGCGAAGCCCGGCCACTCAGGGGCGGAGACCGTCCACTTCCAGCTGCGCACCTAGCCACCCACGGGCGAAGTCTGGCCACCCGGCTTCCGACTAGGCAGAACGTGCACCCCGACTCAAGTTCCGCCTAGCGGCGTGGTCCATGGCACGGCATACCTCGTCCCCTGCGGCGAGGTAGCGATAGGGGCTGCTACGCGACCCTGCTCACAGCCGAATTCGGCACCTCGCGGGGCACGCGGGCGAGGAACCAGCCGCCGGGCGGCGGCCATTCGGCCGGAGCGGCCGAAAATAGCCCTCGACGTGGACCAGGGCGGCGTCGACGCCGAGCTCAGGCGCTAGTCCGGTCGGCGGAAATCCGTGACGTCGGCCAGCTTCGTGAAGCCCGCCGACAGATAGGCCGCGATACCGCCGACGTTGCTGGTCGGAGTGCAGACGACAACGCTGGATGCGCCCATCTTCTGCAGCTCAGCGGCCGCGGCAACAGCGATCGCGCACCCGTACCCGCGACCGCGAAATGCGCGGTGCGTGCCGAGGGGTTCGATCAGGCCCGGTCGTCCCGAGCCCGCAGACCACACCGTGGTCGCCGCCACAGCCTGGTCGTCGGTGTCGTAGGCGACAGGACAGCGACCGCTCCGGTAGGCAGGCGAGGCGGCCAGCGCATGCCACCGCTTCACCGTGAACGTCGAGTTCGGGAAGGCGGCACGCTGGACAGCCACTCGATCCCGGACGACCTCATCGCGGACGTGCTGTGCATCGACCGTCTCGATGCGCACCCCACAGTCCTGCACGGGTGCGGCGAGGTCGCGGGAGAGCGGAGTCCACGACTCGTCGGCGATCCACCCCCGACGGCTCAAGAGGCCACGCACCGCCGGCCCGTACCTGACCTCCGCGACCCCACGGCCTCTCGGCAAGACTCCGCGGTCAGAGTCGGACAGGTCGTCGACGAACCGCCTAGCGAAGAACTCGTCATCCCCGACCTCGGGAGAGATGGCCCATCCGGATCAGGCCCTCGGCACCATCCACCATCCCGACGGCCACCAGCCGCCCATCCGACCGCCCATCTAGCCGACCATCCGACAGCCCATCCAGCCGACCATCCAGCCGCCCATCGCTCCGCCACAGCCACAGGCCGTCGACCACCTGCTGGGCCCCGAATCGCCACAGCCACCCGAGATCGCCCGGATGCACATGCACCGGGAGGCCGTCATGCTGCCAGGACCCGACGACATCGACGACTTCCTCCAGCATCGCAACGGTCGCCTGCTGCACGGTGAACCCCATGGGACCAGACAACCCCAACCCACACCGACTACGCACGCAGTTTGAGGGCGAGGCAGCGAGAGAAGCTCTGCCATCCGGCTTCCGGTTAGGCAGAACGTGCGCCCAGACGCACGTTGTGCCTAGCCGTACGTGCACCCAGCGGCCCAGGAGCGACACGGAGCGCCGCGCAGGCGAGGAACAGCCGGGGTATGCCGTGCGGCACGGCATACCCCGGCTGTTGCAGCGTCCTGAGCGGGTCGGCAGGCGACCCGCCTCGATCAGGGAACCAGACGCCCGGGCGGCGGCCATTCGGCCGGAGCGGCCGGGAAGTAGCCCTCGACGTGGACCAGGTCGGGGTCGGCGCCGAGTTCGAGGGCCCGGGCCTTGCAGGCCTCGACGAAGTCGGGGTTACCGGCGATGAAGACGCTGTGGCCGGCCAGTGACGGGAAGACCTGGTCGAGCATCGCGGGGATGCGGCCAGACTTGGCGCCCTCGGGGGCCTCGCCACCGGTGTAGGTCGGGACGAAGGTGAACTTGCGGTGCTTCTTCTCCCACCAGGCCATGAGGCCACGGTCGAAGACGTCGGCCTGGGTGCGCGCCGAGAAGATCAGCGTGACGCCGAACTTGAAGCCACGCCGCAGCGCGCCATCAGTGAGGCCGAGGATGGGGGCCAGGCCCGAGCCCGAGGCCAGGCACACGACAGGCGTCTCGACGGAGGGGTCTCCGACGAAGGTGCCGTAGGGACCGGAGAGCAGCACCTGGTCTCCGACACTGAGCTTGTCGTGCACCCAGCCGCTCGTGGCCCCGCCCGCGACCTTGGTGATCAACAGGTGGATCTCGCCGTCCGGACGGGGAGCGTTGGCGATCGAGTAGGAGCGCGGCGGCGCATCGGCCGCGGCGTTGCCGAACATGACGTATTGACCCGGCCAGTAGCGCAGGTTCTCACCAAGCGGCCGCAACTGCACCTCGAGCATCGAGGGGGTCCGCCGGATGAGGTCGGTGACGACGAAGGGGACGTTCTCGCGCGGTGGGAAGAGCTTCTGCAGCGCGTCGACGGTGCCGAACTCGATGTCGAGGGTGTTGGTCAGCGGCTTGGCCATGCACATGAGGCCATAGCCCTCGGCGCGGTCGGCCTGGCTGAGCGCCATGTCCAGGACCATGCCCTGGTCGAAGGAGCCGTCGAGGACCTTGGTCTTGCATTCGCCACAGGCACCCGCGCGGCAGTTGTTCGGCATGATGTAGCCGGCCTTTTCCAAGGCGGTGAGCACCGTGTCGCCGGCTTCGCAGGGAACCTCATGGCCGGAGGGCTGGAGGCGGATCGTCGCTGTCATGGTCCCTATCTTCGTGGTCGAGGTTCGGCGGTTGAAGCCCTTCCCGCTGTGACGTGCGCAGACCCGCCATCGCGAGACGCGAGCGGACCGGGCGGCACGGCATACGGGTCAATCGGGGTGTCAGTCGGGGTGTCAATCGGGTTGCGACACAACCGAATGTGCCGCGGCTACACAAGGGGCGAGGGGCCGTGAAACGGGTCACTCACCGGGGTGGAACAGACCGAAGGGGTATGCCGGGCGGGTGAGACCGCGGCATACCCCTTCGGGCCTTGTCGATCAGAAGCGATCAGCGAGGATCAGAAGCAATCACGCGCCAACGAGCAGTGGATCAGAACACCGGGATGATGTCGTCCATGTCGATGTCGCTGATCTCTTCGCCGGTGATACCGACCTCGGGGATCGCGGGGAAGGGGATGTTGTAGCGGTCGAGCACGCCCTTGAGGTTGAGCATGGCCGAGCGCCAGTTTTCCTTCTTCTGCTCGTACTCGGGAATGAAGAAGCCAGCCGCACGTGCGATGGCCTCGCCCTCGCGCTGAGCCGAGATGAAGTCCTCGGGGAGGTCCCAGAACTCCATCGGCGGCTCGAAGAGCACGGCCGAGAGGAACAGGTAGCCGGCGCGGATCTGCTTGGTGATGAGGCTGCGCTCGGACACGTCCAGCTTCGGGTAGTCGCGCCCATGAGCGACATGCAGATCGCCATGTGACGGCCCTCGTCGCGGCCGATGTTGCGGAAGGCGGCCTGGTACACAGGCTCCTTCGCGCCGGCGGCCATCTGGTGGAAGATCGTCGCAGCAGCGATCTCGCCCATAAGGAAGGACGAGAAGAGGATGGCCAGCGAGTAGCGCGGGACAGCCTTCTTGTAGCCACTCCAGTAGCGGCCGCCGTTGAAGTACAGCCACTTGGTGTTCTTCTGGAGGCGCTTGCCGAGCTCGGTCTTGGGCTCGTAGGTGAGCGGGTCCGGGTGCTCGAGCAACTTGGTGATGGACAAGCCACACATCTGCTCGTGCATCTGCTCGTCACGGGTCACCGAGAAGAAGCACCGGCGGACGGCGTCCTCTTCGTGGACCTCGTAGGTCTTGATGAGAGCCTCGGCGAACACCGGCGGGGCGGATGCGTCGAAGACCGACAGCAGCGTCCACCAGTACGCGATCGCCTCGCGCTGCTCCCACGTGTAGGAGCTCGGGTCAAAGGTGTCCCAGGGGAGCTTCAGCGGGTCCCACTGGTCACGTTGGGAAGAGGCCCAGATCTCTTCCATCTTGGCTGTCTCCCGGTGCCAGCTCAACGGGTAAACGTTGGGCTGCTCGGTCTCCGGCGGCATCTCCATGCTTCCTGCGAAGCGCTCTTTGCTGCTCATAGGCCCGAGAGTAGATGTCGCAACCTAGATTGTCTAGGTCTTGACTACCTGGGTGCTCGGCCTCACACTGACCGATCGGTCGGGAAAAGGTGCGACCGACTGAATCACCCTTGAGGTGCCCTCCGAAGGGGTCTACCCAGAGCCGCTCGGGGCTACTCGGTGCGACCGCGCAACAGCCGCCGCATGAGCTCGACGAACTGCTCCAGGTCGGGTCCCAGCCGCGCGAAGAACGCGGTCTCGACATCGTTCTCCCGCCCGTATGCCGCCGCGAGACGCTCGCCGGTGGCGGTGAGGCGCACGGTCACCAGTCGCCGGTCGGCCGATTCGCGGTGTCGCTCGACCAGGCCGTCGCGTTCGAGGGTGTTGAGGACGCTCGACACGGCCGCTCGCGACAGGCCCGAGTAGCGGGCGATCTCCCGCGGCTCCATCTCACCAGCGACCCATACGCAAAACATCACCCGAAAACCTGCCATGCTCCACCCGGCCTCGCGGTGCACCTGGGATTCGAGCCGGTGGACCAACATCGTCGACAGGCGCACGAGGTTGAAGGATGCGCGCAGGGCGAGCAAGTCTGCGTCAGGGTGGGTCGTGGCGACTTGCTGGGCTGCGGCGGACTCGAACCCGTCCGACGAGCCCCGGGCTGATCATCACAACTCGCATGATGTCACCTTGACGATCCCTGTCAGGGCTCACGTCCTGACTTGGGCTCGGACTGTCCTCGTTCCGCACGCATTCCGGTATGCCGTCAGGCCGGAGGTGGCGACCGGAGGCCGAGGCGAAGGCATGGAGAGGTCGAGAGTCGGGAGGCGGGAGGCGGGGTGGGACGTCGGGGAGGGACGTCGCCGGTGGGACGTCGCGGGTGGGACGTCGGGGGTGGGGAGAGGCGAGATGGGAGGGGTGGCGAGTGGGCGGCATAAGGCGGGCGTGAGCCACGTCACGTCCGCGGCGCGGCGCGATCCCACCGCCCCCAGGAGCCGCGTGATGACCCAGACCTACCCGGTGTCGACCTGCCTGTGGTTCGACACCGAGGCCGAGACCGCAGCCCGGCTCTACACCAGCCTGGTGCCCGACAGCGAGATCGGGCAGATCAGTCACTACGGCTCGGAAAACGAACACGGTGAGACCGGTTCGGTCCTACAGGTCAGAATTCCGGCCTGGCACACAGCAATTCGTCGCCCTCAACGGCGGACCGATCTTCAGGCACTCGCCCGCGGCGTCGATCCAGGCTTCTGCCCCGACCAGGTGGAAGTGGACCGGCTCTGGTACGGGCTGCTCGAAGGCGGCGGCGAAGAGTCGCAATGTGGCTGGCTCACCGACCGGTTCGGCCTGTCGTGGCAGATCATCCCGACCCGACTGGGCGAACTCGCCGGCGACCCGGACCCCGAGCGCGCCTCCCGGGTCATCGCCGCGATGCTGCAGATGCGCAAGCTCGACATCGCCGCGCTCGAAGCCGCCGCCGACGCTCCGGCCACTGCCCCAGCCAATGCCCCGACCGACGCCCCGACCACGCAGGCGTGAATCGAGCCCTCATGCGACCAGTGACCGCAGCCCTGTTCAGCTCGATCGACGGCGCCGTCGAATCCCCCACCACTTCCAGTTTGACCACTTCGACGCTGACACGGGCGGGCTGATGACCCAGGCCCTCAGCGGTGCCGACGCGGTCGTCATGGGCCGACGCACCTACGACGAGTGGTCGCAGTACTGGCCCGCCAACACCGACGACGCCGGCGACTTCATCAATCCGATCCGTAAGTACGTCGCGTCGAGCACGCTCACCGACCCACTCGCGTGGCAGAACTCGACCATCATCCCCGGCGACGCCGTCGACTCGTCCGCGAACTCAAGCAGACCGAGGGTGCCGGCATCGTCGTCACCGGCTCGATCTCGCTGGTGCGCCAGCTGCTCCTGGCTGGGGTCCTCGACCGGCTCACCTCATGGTCCACCCGGTCGTGGCCGGCGCAGGGCTGCGGCACCTGTTCGACCCGGACGAGAAGACCATCCGCCTCGAGCTTCGTCGACCACACCGTCACGGTCCCGGGCAACGCGATCCTCACCTACGCATTGCGCTCCTGAGCGGCCTGGCCTGCAGCCGCCTGTATGCCGTGTGACACGGCATACAGGCGGGGTCAAGGACCGCTCCGCCTTCCAGGAGCAAGCGCTTACCGGCAAGCAGGATCCGATCATGAGCGCCCTGCAGATCACCGCCATTGCGCTGTGCTTCACCATCCCGCTGTTGGGGTGGGCGTTGCTCTTCCGGCAGGCGTTCCGCTTCTATCGGCTGTTCCAGACCGGGGCACCCGACACGAGCCCGCGACCAGCCCACCACGCGCGCACTGACGGTGCTGCTGCGAGTTCCTCGGGCACACCCGGATGAAGCAGCCAGTGGGTGTCGGTGGCGCACTGGTTCACCGCATTGGGGTTCCTATCCTCTTCGCCACCCTGGTCAACGCGTTCTTCCAGCTCATCTGGGCTGACTTCCGGCTGCCGGTCGTCGGGCACTTCCCGCCCTTCGAGTGGCTCATCGAGTTGTTCGCGGTGACCGGGTTTATCGGCATCGTCTTCCTCATGCTGGTCCGCCAGAAGGAACACCCGCGCTCCTCCGAGGGTGACCGCGGCGCCGCCGCAGCCGATTCTTCGGATCGACGTGGTGGCAGGCCTATTACGTCGAGATCACCATCCTCGTCGTCATGGTGTGCATCCTGTCGTTGCGCACCAGGAGGCCGCGCTCATCGCGCGCATCGAGCCCGACACCAACATCGCCCTGCACTTCCCCGACCGGCTGGGCGCGTGGCATCTGGGGTGGCCTGGTCCGAGCAGTGGCTGCGCGAGTCGATCTGTCGTCGCGGCGACCAAGATCCTGGTGAGCTTCGCGTGGATGATCACGTCCCGCTCACTTCCGACGATGGGCGTGGCGTGGCACCGTTTCTCGCGTTCGTCAACATCTTCTTCAAGCGTCACGCCGACGGGCGCACCAGCCTCGGCGCGGGCAGCCGATGATGGTCGGCGGCGCGCCTATCGACCTCGAGCAGATCGAAGATCTCACGAGGACGCCGCCCTCGCGGGTGCAGGCCGAGCACTTCACCTGGAAGGGCTTGGCTCGACTTCACCACGTGCACTGCGCGTGGCCGCTGCCAGGCGCAGTGCCTGGCGTGGAACACCGACAAGCCGTCCTCACCCAAGCTGCTCGTCGTGACGCTGCGCGACTACGCCCACGCCAAGGCCCCTACCTCATGGCCACCGAGGGCGACCGCGCCGACCTGCCCGCGCACACCCTCAAACTCGCCGATGCGCCGCTGATCGGTGAGCCGACGGCATACGACGTCAGCCACCCGCTGACGGCATACGACGCCCTGGGCACTGACGGGGTCATCCACGAGACGCGCTCGGTCGTGCACGACGTGCAGCGCCTGCGTCGAGCAGTGCCCGGTCGACATCGAGCACGTCGACGCGATCGTCGACATGCGCCGCTATCAGAAACCTCATCGCCAGCGCTTTCCGCGTCGAGCTCGGCGGCCTGTTCAAGGACCTTGAGAAGAACTCCAACCCCTGGGGCCATGCCCGGCGGATGCGCATGGACTGGGCCAAGGGCCTGGCGTTCGACGTGCCGGTCGTCGGCGACGACATCGAGGACCTCGCCGGGAGGTCGACTACCTCTTCTGGGTCGGCTGCGCAGGCGCCTTTGAGGACCGCGCCAAGCGCACCTCCCGCGCGGTCGCCGAACTCCTGCACACCGCCGGGGTCACGTATGCCGTGCTCGGAGACGGCGAGGCCTGCACTGGTGACTCTGCGCGCCGGGCCGGCAACGAGTTCCTCTTCCAGATGCTCGCGCAGCAGAACGTCGAGGTGCTCAAGGAGGTCGGCGCGACCAAGATCGTCGTCACCTGTGCGCACTGCTTCAACACTCTCAAGAACGAATACCCGCAGCTGGGTGGCCACTACGAGGTGCTGCACCACACCCAGCTGCTCAACCGGTTGGATCCGAGAGGGCCGGCTCACCTGTGTCCCGCCCCGGCGAGTCCGGCGGCACTAAGGACGCCTCCACGGCCCCGACGGTCACCTATCACGACCCGTGTTACCTCGGCCGGCACAACCACGTTCACGCGCCGCGCGAGCTGCTCGGCGCCCTGCCCGGGGTCTCGCTGTCGGAGATGCCGCGACACGGCGAGAAGTCGTTCTGCTGCGGCGCAGGTGGCGCGCGGATGTGGATGGAGGAGCGCCTGGGCACCTGAATCAACGTCAACCGGGCCACTGAGGCGGTCGGGACGGGAGCGGCCCGTATCGCGGTTGGTTGCCCATTCTGTAAGGTCGCGCTCAGCGACGGCGTGAACCAACGCTCGTCGAGGAGTCCAAGGTCGCCGAAGGTGCGGTCGAGGTCGTCGATGTCGCCCAGATGCTGCTCGCCGCGGTGCGCCGCGGCCAGGAGCCGGGTGCGGCGACGACCGGAAGCGCCAGCACCGGTTCCGGCTAGGGACCCGTCGCGTCGGTTCGGGCCGAGACCTCGGACGAGGTGCCCAGGAGGGGGTCAGCCTGATCCGGCGCGACGGCGGCACGGCATACCTGCGTGGTATGCCGTGCCGCCGTCACGTGTGGGGCCGGTGCGCGCCTGTTGCGGGGCCGTCAGCCGAGGCTGATCTTGGCCAGCCACTTCTTGGCTGCGACGGTCCTGACCGGGCGGGCTGCGTCGCTGGAGCTCCCGGGCCAAGTGCAGATTGGCAAGCTTGACTGGGAGTAAGCCGACGCGGCGAATGGGCCGCCTCGGATTGTCTTCGCGGCACCAGGAGTTCGGACAGGGGCGAAGTGCCAGCGATGACGGTCGAACTGCTCCATCTTGTGACGCGGACGATCTCGCGCGACGCCGCCTGCCCGCAGCGACATTACGCCCGGCGAGGATGACCTTTCGCGACACGGCCAGCGAACCCCGGGCGGGGACCCGCCGATCGACGGCAAGGCCTGCGGAAGCCAGCGCTTATCGCAACCGACACCGCTGGTCCTAGCGACCTGTGACACCGGGAGCGGTTGGTGCGCGGCGAATTATTGGCGCGTACCAGGCGCGTGAGGTGTTGCGCGCGCCTAGGTGGGCCGCATGACGATCGGTGGTGACCGGACCGAGGTCAGGACGAGGCACGTCGCCCGCCACGTGGCTGAGTCCACTGAGTCGCAGGCGCTCACCGTCCGCCGAGGAGAGGGCGTCCACTGGCACGGCTGAGCTGGGGATCGGTATCGAGAGCGTCTCGCAGAGTATTCGGCGGCGATCCGCCGAGCGATGCACATCGTCGGTGATCTCGTCGACCCAAAGATGCCTTCACGCCTCGCAGCATCGAGGACATCTTCGCGCAGCAATCCTCATCGGTCGTCAAGGCGCCGAAGGGCAGATCCAGATCGTCGAGATCAAGAATGCCGAGGCAGTACCTCCCGGTGGTGGTGCAAAATCTCGGCATCAGGACTGGAGCCCGACCCTGACGAGCAATCCGGTCGACCTCACGAGCAATGTCCATCTCATGACGCAAGAGCAACAGACCGCGCTTCAGCGTCAGGTGGCTAAGGCGATGCCGGCTGCCGGCATCCAGCCCGGCGATCCGGCTGCGCTGACGGGCACAGCCAGGGTGGCATCGCGGCTGCGAGCTTCGCCGCCGATCCTGCCTTCCTCGAACGCTTCACGGTCACCGCGGTGGTGACCGGAGGATCGCCGATCGCGCGGATCGACATCCCCGACTCGGTGTCGTCCTGTCGGTGGAGCACACCAGACCCTGCGCCCATGCTCGACGGACGGGACAACCCTGCCAAGAGCAATTGGGTGACCGTCAAGGCCGAAGCCGACGCGCAAGCGATCACGCGCAGTACCCAGCAAGCCCCTACCCCGCAGATGCGCACAGCACCGTGCGATACGAAGACACTGGTGAGCTCGTTGACTTCCATCGAGCGACCCAAACGCGTGGCCGGTCTGCGCACGACGATCGACCCATTCCTGGATGGTGAAGGGACGGTGACCTGATGGCAGATCAGCGGATGACCTGGTGTCGCTCATGCCGTCGATCGGCTGTGGTCGTCTCCTGCGCAGTGGCTCGGAGGGGCACGTGACCGAGCCGTCTAAGCCGAGCCCCAGCACGTCGGGGCCGATCTCTGCCTTCCCAGACGGCCGCTGACGCAGCCGCCGCAATCGCCGCTGTCGGCACACTCCCGGGGTCGTCGCGACCGAGCTGTCCTTCTCCCGGCCCGGTTTGGGTACCTCGACCATCTTCGGCACCTCCAGGTGACGGCACACGCCGACCCGGTGGATGTCTGGACCGCGCGCGCTTCCAGCTCTACCGATGCTCGCGTGGACTCCTACCAGGTGATGACCGAGCGCGACGGCACGCTGTGGGACACCGAGAACCTTGGCCTGTCGCGATCAGAGGACTATTCTGGGACCGTCGGCCGCTACGGCAGGTGACGCCAGGCCAGAGCTTCCTGACGGCAGCACCACCTCGACCAGCACCGACCTCACGACCGGTCCCGGTCAGCGCACTGACCGGCGCCACTCCTCGCAGGGAGCGGTCATTCGCATGATGAGGCTTGACCGCGCGCTGCAGCCGCTCGCCTTGATGGACGATAGCGGCTACCTTCGCGGTTGGGTTGTCTCTAGGGGGTTGCGTGTTCTCCGGTAACGGACGTCACCGTCCTCGGGCACCAACTCGGGGAAACGCCATCCTCGCCGAGCAAACGGCTGCCGACGCTGCATCGGCGATCGCTGCCGTCCGGTCCATGCCGGCGTGGCATCCACCGATCTGGCCTACCGCGAGAGAAGTTCGTACCCTCGTCCATCTACGGCGCCATTGACGTCACGCCTCAAGCAGACCCCTGTCGATGCCTCTTGGATCAGTGTTTCCAGCTCTACCGTGACGTCCGGGTCGGTGGCCATGGACGTCACGACCGAGCGGGGACGGACCTGCGGGACGCCGAGAGCCCCGGGCCTGTCGAGTTCGGTCACCGCGCGGCGCTGGCAAGCCGCCACGGCGAGGTTGCCTCGGTCAGACCTTCCTGACCCCACCGCCACCGCGACCAGCACCGACCGGCCGGTCCCGGTCCCACGTTCCTACGCGACGCCACCTCCGCGACCCTATTGGGCGTCGCCAGAGCTGCGGGCGCCCGAGGCGGACACCGCGGCGGTATGCCGCTGGGCCGGCCTGCCGAGGGCCGACCTTCGCGAGCCACCCGGCCACGACCTTGGGCCTCCTTGTTGCGACATCGACCCGTTTGACCAGATCGGTGAGCGTCGGGGTGAGCCGGAGCTTGGAGGAGACGGCGCGAGGGTCGTCGACGACCTCATTGGCTTTGTCCTCGCGCACCAGCGGCACGACGTTGTCGGAGCCGAAGAGCAGCCAGGGTCGGCGAGCGTGACAAAGCCATTGACGGTGATCGCCGGGTCGGTGGAGAAGATGTTGGCCGCCTTGGCTCGCCACCGAGCAACGCATCGACGACTTGGCCTTTGCCCCTCGAGCGGGCGGAAGTCCTTGGGGATCAGCGCGCGTACTGCGCCTTGAGGCCCACGAGACCCCGCTCACGGTTCTGGAAACTCCGGCGGGGCGGCGATGACGAGTTCATCCTGATGCGCGACGAGGTCGCCGATCTCCCCTGAGCGACCAGGCGGCGGCCGCCCCTGGTCACGACGATGGAAAGTTCTCGTCCTCGGCATTGCTTGGCCAACACGGTCAGGCCCATCGGCAGGGCCTTGCCTAGC
>JADJVI010000057.1 GCA_016710645.1 Actinomycetales bacterium
TGGGACGAAAAGCACGGCAACGCCGCACCCAGCCAGACGAGGACGAGCACCAAGGCGGTCTCGACGGCCTCGCCGAGGACCCGGATGATCGCCTCGTACTGCTGCAGGAGATGGATCTGGAAGGCGACGACGACAACCCCGAGCACGGCGTCGCCGACGGTGACGAGGCAGGCCACCGCACCGGCGAGCAGCGCGCCTCGGAGGACTGACCGAAGGCCAGCAGGGTGACCTGCACCGCAGGCGCGGCGAAGCGGGCCAGGACCAACCGGAGCGCGGCGACCGTGCCGATGATGGCCCCGGGTCGGCGTCCACACGGGCCGCCTCGCGGACGGCCACAGGCAGCCCAAGTCGGCGACCACCCCGGCCAAAGTGGTCACCGTGGCCACGAGGACAGAGGGAAGCATAGCCCTCCGGAGCGAGGTAACGCACCACCGCCAGTGCCGAGACGACGTTGAGCGCGGCGTGACGACCTGCGCGGCGAGTTGGCTGGCGGTGCTCACCGCCGCCCGGCGCGTGGTCGAGGCTGGCGCGGCGCGGGTCGTCAGGCAGGTGCTCCGTTGGATCGGGCGAACCGTGGCCACCGCCGCGACGAGGCCCGGTGGTCGCCGTTACTCGGAGACCAGCACCTGCCCAGTTGCAGGCCGGAGATCAGAGCAGAGCCGTGACGAGGTCCCCGGTCGTCGGCCCGCTTCGCCGGGGCCCGGGGTGCCAGGCACACCATGTCTCGCCGCCTTCGTCCGGCCCTGGGACTCGCCGTCGGCACCGCCCGTGGCGGGCGCGGACGTCCGGCTGCTGCCGCCCGAGCGCGCCGGCTGAGATGGGCCAGGCTGAGCCACCAGCCGCCGAGGCGCCGAGTACAGCAGGCCCGGCGCCGGTAGATGTGGCGCTTGGGTACGGGTGGGATAGACCCCGCAGCGCAGCGGTATCCGACGGGTCAGCTCGACCACTCCGGAGGCCGCGGTGACCTGAGCCCTCTGTAGGGCCGTCGCCACACTCGTGCGGTTGGCCTCGGCCAGGTCGACGGACTTCTGCAGGGTGGCCAATTCGGCTTGCGCGGCGTTGCTCGACAGCGGCGCGGCAGCGTCGATCTGGTGCTGGAGTGCCGCGACCCGGGCCGTGGCACCGTCGAGCTGGGCCTGCAGGACCGCGCGCCGGGTAGTGAGGTCCTGATAGACGCTGCTGGCTGAGTTCGTGTCCAGGCTCGTCGTCGACCGGCCGGTGACGATGGTCTGGCTACTGCGCTCGGTGCGCGGGACGGCGGCGAGCGAGGCGTTGATCGAGGCGAGTTGCGCCGAGGCGTCGGCCTCGGTCGCCTTGGCGGCGAGGTAGTCCTTGCGCAACGTCTCGTAGGTCGTGGCCGAGAGCTGCTGCCGGCCGTCGGCCGCGGCGATGCCGTGAGCGGTCTGGGAGTCGGCCAGCGCTGTGCTCTTGGCCGCGACCTGCTGCTCGGCCACGGCGAGTTGGGCTTGCAAGTTGCTGATGTAGGTCTTGACGTCGCCCTTGAATCGCTCGTTGCTGCTGCTCACCAGGGCGTCGGCGACGGCGTCGGTAACCGCCTTGGCCGCTCCTCGGGGGTCGGGCCGATCGACAGATCGCCAGGACGTAGGAACCGGTCGTGCCGGCGGCCGGCCTGGAGTTGACCCCGAGCGGCATGGCCTTGGTGCCCTCCTGCCATACAGCACCGCCTTCTCGTGCGGGTCGACATCGGCACAGAAGCCCGAGGTGACCACGGCCCGGGTGCATCAGTAGACCCAGGCGAAGGCATGCGCCATCGCGGCGATCGGGCCGCTGGACTCGGGCCGCCGGTCCAGTGCGGTTTCGGTGACGACCTGCTCGGCGACCGCACGGCTGGTGGCGATGCCGGCATACGTCGCCGCCAACGACTGCGAGAGCGAGGCGTCGATGACCCCGGCTGCCCGGCGAGGTCCTGGGCCGTGCTCGTGAGGAAGGTCGCGTCCCGGCCGCGGATGAGCAGCCGGGTCTCGGCGCTGTAGGTCGGCTCCTTGAGGAAAGACCCGGCGAAGGCGAGCGTGGCGCCGATGGCGGCGACGACCAGCACGCGCCAGTAGCGGCCGGCGAGCGTCGAGAAGGTCATGGACGGGTCCCTTCGGTGAGCGGGTTTCGGGGTGCCGCGAGGCGTTCGACGCGGTGCGCGGCCAGCAGCAGCAGGGCGCGGGACCCCAGGGCGGCAGCGGCGGCCCAACGCAGCGGGTTCCACGGCTGCGGCGCGTGGTGGGTCCGCCAATAGCGGTAGGCCCCGGCGTGGAAGGAGCGGGTCGCCAACGCAGACCCGGTATGCCGTCGGTTCCCGCCCTCGTCGTGGCGCACCGTCGCGTCGGGCACGCACCACACGGAGTAGCCGGCGCCGGCGAGCCGGCGACACCAGTCGGCGTCCTCCCAGAACAGGAAGTAGCCCTCGTCGAAGCCGCCGAACCGGTCCAGCACGACCCGCGGGAGGACCATCGCGGCCCCAGACACCCAGTCGACGCGGTAGGGCTCGGTGTCGCCGGCGTGGTCGCGCTCGACGAGGAAGCGCCGCGACCAGCGGTTGCCGGGGAAGAGCTTGGTCAAGACGGAACGGCGGCCGAACAGCCCCGCGCTGGCGGTCGGGAAGGACCAGGCGGTCAACTGCGGGCGGCCGTCGGCATAGCGCAGCGTGGGCGCGACGATGGCGGCCGGCTCGCCCGGGAGGGGTGAGCACAGCGAGCGCAGCGCCTCGACGAGCCGGGTGAGCGAGCCCGGGTCGGCCACGGTGTCGGGATTGAGCAACGCGACGTATGCCGCGTGGCCGTGGGCCATCCCGGCGTTGGCGGCATGCGCGAAGCCGGTGTTGGCCCCGAGGTCTTTGGCGGTGACCTCGAGCCAGGGCCGATCGGCCGCCCACGCCTCGACCGCCGCAACGGTGCCGTCGCCGGAGCCGTTGTCGACGACGGTGATGGCGCATGACAGCCCGGCGGCGGCGGCGGGCACGCTGTCCAGGCACCGGAGCACCAGGTCACGACTGTGGAAGCCGACGACCACGACGTCGAGGTCGGTCATCAGAAGGCCCCCCGACCGAGCAGCACGGCCAGCACCGTGTGCGCGAGGATGCGCAGGTCCAGCAGCACCGTCTGCTGGGCGAGATAGCGCAGGTCGATGGTGATCCGCTCGCGCACGGTGAGCAGGCTCCGCCCGGCGATCTGGGCCAGGCCGGTGACCCCGGCCTTGGTGAGCAGCAGGGCCAGGTCCTCGTTGCGGTACTGCCCGAGCAACTCCGGCAACTCCGGCCGCGGGCCGACCAGGCTCATGTCACCGCGCAGCACGTTGACAAGGTTGGGCAACTCGTCGACGGTGGTGCGGCGCAGCCAGCGGCCGACGCGCGTGCACCGCGGGTCGTCGGCGAGCTTGTAGAAGACCTCGCCCGAGGCAGTGCTCGCGCGGTAGTCGTAGAGGGCAGGAAGCGCTCGCGCGTCGACCCACATGGTGCGGAACTTGTAAAACGTGAAGACCCGCCCGCCGACGGTCACCCGGGGCTGGCGGAAGATGGCCGGCCCCGGCGAGTCCAGCCGGATCAGCACGACGAGGGCCAGCAGCAGGGGCGAGGCCAGCAGCAACAGCAGGCTCGCCCCGATGACATCGACGATCCGGGTGACGGCTGCGTAGCTGCGGCTGCGGTTGGGCAGGTAGACGACGCTCGCCTCTCCCAGCCGCCGGTCCAGGTAGGACGCCACCGGTTCGACCCCGTCCAGTGGTCGGCGACGACACCGTCGTGCTTGCCTGACTCCGTGATGAGCCGGGAACCGTTGGCCGACAACGGCTTTCCTCGGGTCGCCCGGTCCTCGGCGACCGAGGTGAGCACCGTCAACGATTGGGTGCCCAGCGAACGTCGGGAGAGAGCGAGCGCACGCAGAAACGACGGCTGGCTTGCCCCACGCAGGTGCGCCGGCTCCACGACGCCGTGGAAACCGAGCATCCACGGGCCGGCGTGGCCGCCCGCTCCCGGTGGCTCGGGATGGTGCGAGGGCAGCACGATATCGTTCATCGGCGAAGCTCCCGATTCTGGCCAAGGGCATGACGAATTGCCGCCATGGACGAGCCAATTGCGGTGAAACCGCCGGTCAGCGCGACAGGCGGGACGGGTCGACCGAAGTCAGGTCGAGGTGAGAGTCGAGTTCAGTTCTGCACTGCGGGGTGGAGCAGGAGACGCAGGGAATCGGATCGGCGATTCCTCACTGATGAGCCTCAGTATCACCACGCTGATACATGTTCCGGAGGCAATTTGGGGAAAATCCCCGCAATCCGCACCCCGGGCGGTCAGCTGAGCCAGTCGCTCGCGACCCGAGCAGCCATTCGCCGCAACAGCGGACCGGCCTCGCGCATCGAGCGTCGAGGATCGGGCTCGAGCTCGGACAGCGGATAGATCCGCCGGATCCCGCTCGCCTCGACCTCGGCCCGGTCCGCCTCGGACAGCACCGCGCGTCCGCACACCGCAACCACCGGTATGCCGTGCGCCCGCGCCACCGCGGCGACGCCCGCGGGAGTCTTGCCCAGCAGGGTCTGCCGGTCCAGCGATCCCTCGCCGGTGACGACCAGGGCCGCCCCCGCCAGCAGCCCCTCGAAGCCCACGTATTCCAGCACCACCTCGATGCCTGGGCGCATCGTCGCCCCGAGCACGGCCAACGCGGCGTACCCGACTCCCCCGGCCGCCCCGGCGCCGGGACGGTCACGGTCGTCTCGACCGATCGCCTCGGTGACGAGTTCGGCGTAATGGGCCAGGGCGGCCTCCAACGCGGCCTGCTCGAAGGGGCCTGCACCCTTTTGCGGAGCGAAGATCGCGACGGTGCCGCGTTCTCCGAGAAGCGGGTTGGTGACGTCGCTGGCAAGGGTCAGGGTGACCTCGGCCAGCCGCGGGTGCAGCCCCGAGAGGTCAATCGAGGCGAGCTCGGCCAGGGGACCACCGCCGTCGGCGACCGGCGCGCCCTGGGCGTCGAGCAGTCGCGCGCCCAGGGCCACGAGCATCCCCGCCCCGCCGTCGGTGCTCGCGCTGCCGCCGATGCCCAGGACCACCTCGTGGACCAGCGGCTCGCCACCATCACCTCGGGCGTCGAGGGCGGCAGCGAGCATCTCACCGAGCCCGCGCGAGGTCGCCGTCAACGGCTGCGTGACGCCACCGGGCAGGTGCACCAGACCGCAGCAGTCGGCCATCTCGACGACCGCGACGCCGGCGCGCACGGCATACCCCGATTGCACCGGCTCGCCGGTCGGGCCCGCGACGGTGACCGGCACATGCCGGAAACCCACCGACTCGGCGGCTGCGAGGGTGCCGTCACCGCCGTCGGCGACGAGCACCGAGGCGACCTCGACCGCGGGCGCTGCATCGGCAACCCCGGCGCGGATCGCGGCCACGACCTCGGTCGCCGTCAGTGATCCCTTGAACTTGTCGCACGCCACGAGCACGTGCCTGGCCGGGGCGGGGTGATGAGCGGTCCTGGTCACGACCCCCACCGTATGCCGTGCGCGGGTCCGTGGGCAGTCCATCGGGCGTTGCGGTCGGGCCGTGGGACGTGGGTCCCGGACCGGTCTGCACTGCCCGGTCTAGGCTCGGTGCCGGGATCAAGGAGGAACCCGGATGCGGATGGTCGTCGCCCTCGGCGGCAACGCCCTGTTGCGCCGCGGCGAGCCGATGACGGCGGCCGTGCAACGCGCCAATGTCCGCACCGCCGCGCTCGCCCTCGCCCCGATCGCCCGCTCGCACCAGCTCGTCGTCACCCACGGCAATGGTCCGCAGGTCGGCCTGCTCGAGTTACAGGCACAGGCCTACTCCGGGGGTTGAGCCCTACCCCCTCGACATCCTCGGCGCGCAGACCGAGGGGATGATCGGCTACCTCATCGAGCAGGAACTCGGCAACGTCCTGCCCGAGGACGCGCCGATCGCCACCCTGCTGACGATGACCGAGGTCGACCCCGACGACCCTGCTTTCGCCGATCCGAGCAAGTTCGTCGGTCCGGTCTACGACGAGGCGACGGCCCGGACCGCCGCCGCCGAGCACGGCTGGGTGGTCAAGCCGGACGGCCCCTATTGGCGTCGCGTCGTGGCCTCACCCCGGCCGGTGCGCATCTTCGAGATCCGGCCGATCGACCTGCTCCTGCGAGCCGGCTGCGTCGTGGTCTGTGCGGGCGGTGGCGGGATCCCCACGATGTTCGGCCGCGAGCCCGCCGACGCCAACGTCCTCGGCGGCGTCGAAGCGGTTATCGACAAGGACCTCGCCTCCGCGGTGCTAGCCCGCGAATTGGCTGCCGACGCCTTCGTCATGGCCACCGATGTCGCTGCGGTAGAAGCAGATTGGGGTATGCCGTCAGCCCGCCAGATCGCGGCGGCCACCCCCGAGTGGCTCGCCGCGCAGAGCTTTGCCGCCGGGTCGATGGGTCCGAAGGTCGCGGCGGCCGTTGAGTTCGTCACGGCGACCGGGGGCCGGGCGATGATCGGGTCGCTGGCCGACATCGGCGCCATGCTGACCGGGGACGCCGGCACCCAGATCCGCGCCGACCTGGCCGAGCCGGTGAGCTACCGGTGAGCCGGCCGGCACGGCAGACTCAGGCCACCCGGCATACGCCTCTACTCTCGTCTTCTCCGCAATTTGGTCACGACAGCACGATCGGTCGATCCACCACCTCGGATCGCACCTGACTCATCGCACACACCGCGAAAGGGACACCACCGTGGCATTCGCAGAACGCATCTCTCGCCTGGGCACCGAGACGGCCTTCGCCGTCTCGCTGGCCGCCGCCGCGTGGGGGCGCAGGGACACCCCATCTACCCCTTCCACCTCGGCGACATCGACCTGGCGACCCCCGCGACCATCCGCGAGGCCATGGACCGCGCGGTCGCCGAGGGCAAGACCGGCTACTGCCCCGGGCCGGGCATCCTGCCGCTGCGCGAAGCGATCGCCGAGGACGTCGGGATGCGTCGCGGCCTGACCTATGGGCCGGACAATGTCACCGTGCACCCGGGTGGCAAGCCGGTCATCACCAAGTTCACCCAGGCGCTCATCGAGTTCGGCGACGAGGTGCTCTATCCCAACCCGGGCTATCCGATCTACGAGAGCCAGATCGAGTTCATCGGCGCGCGCCCGATGCCCTATCGCTATGTGCCGACCGAGACCGGTTTCCGCATCGACCTGGACCAGGTGCGCTCGCTCATCACGCCCAAGACCAAGGCGATCATCTACAACGACCTGCAGAACCCCATCTCCGCCGAGTCAACCCAGGCTGAGAAGGAGGCCATCGCGCAGATCGCCATCGAGCACGACCTCTGGGTGCTCTCCGACGAGGCCTATTTCGAGATGCGTTACTCGGGCACGTCCTCCTCCATCGCGTCGATCCCGGGGATGCAGGAGCGCACGGTCATCCTCTACACCTTCAGCAAGAAGTTCGCGATGACCGGGTGGCGACTCGGTGCGGCGATCGCGCCCGCGGAGCTCTCGGCCGTCTTCGGCAAGCTCAACACCAACAACGAGTCGTGCACGACGCACTTTGTCCAATGGGCCGGTGTCGAGGCGATCCGCGGTGACCAGTCCGGGGCGATCGCGATCCGGGAGGCACTGCGCGGCCGTCGCGACGCGGCATACGAGATGTTGTCCGCGATGCCGGGAGTGACGCTCTCCAAGCCGAATGCCACCTTCTATCTCTTCCCCGACGTCACCGACGCGATGGCGGCCAAGGGCATTGCGACGCTGCCGGAGTTCGCCGAGCGGGCGCTCAAGGAGACCGGGGTGTCGTTCTGCACGCGGCTGCACTTCGGGCGGCCCCAACCGGGTGAAGACCGAATGTATGCGCGGTTCGCGTATTCCGGTCTGCCGGAAGCGGATATCCGCGAGGGCCTGGGCATCCTGGCGCAGTGGATCGAGGCCTGATATGGCACTGGTCGTCGTCACCAACCGCATCCCCGCCGAGGGACTTGAGGCCCTGCGGGCCGAGCACGAGGTGCGCGCCTGGGAGCACGAGGAGTGCATCTCGCGCGCGGACTGCCTGCGCCTGGTCGCCGGCGCCGACGCCGTCGTCACCTTGCTCACCGAGAAGGTCGACGGGGAGTTCCTCGACGCTGCCGGCCCGCAGCTGCAGGTCGTCGCCAATGTCGCGGTCGGCTACAACAACATCGACGTCGCCGCGTGCCAGGCGCGCGGGGTCATCGCCACCAACACCCCCAAGGTGCTCACCGAGACCACCGCCGACACGGCTTTCGGGCTCATGCTCATGGTCACCCGGCGCTTCGGCGAGGGTGAGCGGATCATCCGCAGCCAGACCCCGTGGCAGTGGGGCATGTTCTACCTGCTCGGGATGGGGTTGCAGGGCAAGACTCTCGGCATCGTCGGCATGGGCCAGATCGGGGCGGCCATGGCCCGTCGCGCGGTCGCCTTCGGCATGGACATCGTCTACTCCGACGAGCACGAGGCACCTGCCGAGCTGCTTGCCGGTATGC
Source organism: Actinomycetales bacterium (assembly GCA_016710645.1). Taxonomy (GTDB): domain Bacteria; phylum Actinomycetota; class Actinomycetes; order Actinomycetales; family Dermatophilaceae; genus Phosphoribacter. The sequence goes on from JADJVI010000057.1 coordinate 8,459, forward strand.
CGTCCGGTGCGGTGCGTCGGATGTCGTTCGACGAGCTGCTGCGCGTCAGCGATGTCGTGTCGTTGCACTGCCCCTACCTGCCCTCGACCCACCACCTCATGGGTGCCGAGCAGTTCGCGGCAATGAAGCGCACGGCATACGTCGTCAACTCCGCGCGCGGACCGATCATCGACGAGGCTGCGCTCGTCGCGGCACTGCAGGCGGGCGAGATCGCCGGGGCCGGGCTCGACGTCTTCGAGCAGGAACCGACGGTGCACCCGGGGTTGCTGGCGATGGACAACGTCGTGCTGCTGCCGCACCTGGGATCGGCGACGACCGAGACCCGGGCGGCGATGGCTCGGCTTGCCGCCGACAACGTGCTCGCGGTCCTGCGCGGCGAGAGGCCGATCACCCCGATCACCTGACGCAGTCGCCCCAACCGGCCGCGGCGTGAGCCAACTCGCCCGGTCCACCCGAAGGGCGCGTGGCACTAAATGAAGTAGTTGGCAGTCATCACCGCTTTGAGGCAGCCGGAGTCTTCTTCGATTCCGGCGAAGCACGTGACATTCAGGTCGCCCGTCTTGACTAAGACTTTGCCGTCCACGAAGACCTCTTCGGCCCACCTCGCCTCGAACAGCTGACCCACGAAGGAGTCAATCGTTGCGAATTCACCAGGCGCCAGCGTCCTCACAAGTACTCGTGTGCAGCTTGGTGTCACTTTGAAGATGCTGATATGTGCGTCGTTCCAGGGGGTGTCAAATGCCAGGACCCGAGTTTCGATCCGGTAGGACATTGGAGTGCCCACCGGAGCCAACGGTCCGCCCCACCTGTCCACCAACTCCGCGAAGCTTCCGGCCAAGCCGGCGGGGACCTGAGTGCAAGGTTTGACGAGCGACTCCGAGATCGTCGGGGCCGGGGTTGCCGCGGGACGGGCTGCCGGCGCGGCGGTCATCGGGGTTGTCGCACCGACGGCTCCAGCCTTGGGCGCCGTACCCACGGATTGGCCGGCTACCCGAGTGGGTTCCTGCACCGGTGCCGCAGACGGCGTGGCGGTCGCACTGGGAGTAGGTATGACGGCCATCGTCGAGGTGGGGGTTGCGACTGCGATCGCCACGCCCTCGGGACTGCCTCCGCTGCCGCTGCGCTTGACCCCGTCGGCGACCAGACCATTTCCGATAAGGGGCAGATTCACGCCCAGTCCGATGGTGCCAGCCAGCAGGCCGCAGACGCCCGCCGCGATTGCTGGCTTCCACAGCCCCGACATCAACTGGTCAAGGGCAAATCCCATGAGCCCGCACGCACCCGCGACGAAGAACGTGGCCTTTGCGGTGAGCCCCATCCCCAAGTAGGCGCCCACACCAGATAGGAAGAAGGCCAAAGACATGAACAGCACTGACCGACTCCAGGACATACCGTCTCCCTCCATATTGCCCGGCCATTCAACCACTTGAGTGGCGCGCACCGATGGGCAGCGTCAAACTCGGAGTCAACTGGTCAGGGGGCAGGTCAGGAATCGGCGGGCAGCCGCAGCAAGACCTGCAAGGAGCCGTCGGTCAACGCCATCAAGGTGGCGATGGTCAGCATCACCCGGGCATGGATGAAGCGCGCCCGGTCGACCTCGTGCGAGGGCAGCGGGAAGAGCGCCTGCACGAGTTGCCGCGAGCGCCACAGGTCGTAGCCGAACGCCTGCGGGCCACCCAGGTCCGCAGCAAAACGGTTGGACGACAACGTGGTTCCCTCGACCAGGTTGACCACAACAAACGCCTCGCAGTGGCGACCGCGCAACACCGAGACACTCCCGGGCGCCTTGCGTTCGAGCAGGTCGAGGATCTCGCCGCGACCGTGGAAGTAGGCCACCGAACGGCTCTGCAGCACCAACCCGGCGCCCATAACCCGCAGATAGTGATCGCGGTTGAAATCGGTGTCGAGGATCGTCTTGACCAGGCGCTTGTGATCTTCGACGAGGTGCGGATTGGTCATGCAGTCGAGCACCGCCCGCAGGCCGTCGATCGCCCCGCAGCCCACCCCATCGGCTTGATCGAGGTCGTCGCGATGGCCGCCCGGCGAAAGCCCCAGCCGCACGTAAGCCTCGATCATCAACTCGGCGTCACCGGTGAAAGTCCCCCGGGTGAGGTCGTCCTTGTCGACGCCCAGCCGATAGGCCAGCGCCGACCCGGGAGCCCCGCCGGGCACCTGCGGGCCCAGGTTGGCCTCGTCGAGTTCGGGGTCGTGTCGGCCGTCGATACAGCGGGTCTTGGCCCGCGGGTCGACCGAGACGTAATAGTCGTCGAGCGACGACACGACCTCGCCGAGCCGGGCGGCCACCCCGTCGGCCGACAGCGGCCCCGGCCACGACTTGTCCGAGAGGCGGCCCAGGGCAATGGTCCGGGGCCGGCTCAGGTCCGCATCGGGCACATGGTCGACGAGCATCTGCGCAGGTTACCGCGGCAAAACCGGGTGCGGGAGGTGAGTGGCACGGCATACGGTGGCCTGCTGGCCCGGCGAGCAGCGCCGGCGCCCCGACGAGGAGGTGACCTCACCATGACCCTGCCCATCCACGAGTTCGAGACGACCCGACCCGAGTTCCCCACCCGCCTGCCCGGCACCGACGCCGACGTGCTCATGTGGGCCGACCCGCGTGAGGTCGAGCCCGCCGCGCTGGCGCAGCTGCGCAACATCGGGGCGCTGCCGTGGGTCGTCGGCGTGCGGGTCATGCCCGACGTGCACCTCGGCAAGGGCGCGACGGTCGGGTCGGTCATCGCGATGTCGCAGGCGGTCGCGCCGGCGGCGGTCGGGGTCGACATCGGCTGCGGCATGGCCGCGGTGCGCACCAGCCTGCGCCTGGATGACCTGCCCGACGACCTGCACCCGCTGCGGGTGGCGATCGAGCGCGCGGTGCCGGTGGGTTTCGCCGGCCACCAGGTGCCGGTCGACCCGACCGGCCTCGGTATGCCGCGTGCGGACTTCCCGGCGGAAGGCTGGGCACGCTTCTGGACCGGCTTCGATCAGCTCGACCAGCGGGTCGCCGACCAGGCCAAGAAGGCCCGCTCGCAGCTGGGCACCCTCGGCGGCGGCAACCACTTCATCGAGCTGTGCTCCGACGACGAGGGGGCGCTCTGGGTGATGCTGCACTCCGGGTCGCGGGGCATCGGCAACCTGCTGGCCCAGGCGCACATCGAGACCGCGCGGGCGCTGCCGCACAACGCCGACCTGCCCGACCGTGACCTCGCGGTCTTCCTCGCGGGCACGCCGGAGATGGACGCCTACCGGCGCGACCTGTTCTGGGCGCAGGACTATGCGCTGCGCAACCGCGCGGTGATGATGGCCCTGGTCCAGGGCGTCGTCGGTGGCTGGTTCCGCGAGCGGGGCCTGGCGATCGACTGGGGCCAGACCGTGCAGTGCCATCACAACTACGTGGCCGAGGAGTCCTACGACGGCATCGATGTGCTCGTCACCCGTAAGGGGGCGATCCGCGCCGGCGCCGGCGACCTCGGGCTCATCCCGGGCTCGATGGGCACGGGGTCCTATGTCGTGCGTGGCCTGGGCAACGAGGCGTCCTACTGCTCGGCCTCGCACGGCGCCGGGCGGCGGATGTCGCGGAACGCCGCGCGCAAGCGGTTCACGGCGGAAGACCTCGCCGCGCAGACCGCGGGGGTCGAGTGCCGCAAGGACGCTGGCGTCGTCGACGAGATCCCCGCGGCATACAAGGATCTCGACGCGGTCATCGCGGCCCAGTCCGACCTCGTCGAGGTCGTCGCGCGGCTGAGCACGCTGCTCTGCGTCAAGGGCTGACCGCGCGGGCCGGGAGGGGTGCTAACCGCAGCCCTCGCGGCTCACCCGGCTGCACGGCATACCGGCTTGGCGGGTATGCCGTGCAGCTCACCGGCGGGTCGGCGTGGGGGCTGCCGGGTCGAGGTGGGACTCCAACTCTGCCACCCGGAGCGTGTAGCCGTCGGGCACCAGCGCCAGCTTCTGGGTCAGCCGTGGCCCGGTGTCGAGGGTGTAGTAGCAGCCATCCACGGCGCAGCCCCCCTTGAGGTGGAAGCTGCCCTTGCGCAGATTGAGCGCGTGGCTGACGCCCGCCTGACTCCACCCAGCGGCACTCGTGGCTGACGCCATGGCTGTGACGACGCGGGGCCACTCCTGCTGCGGCAGGGTGCCAAAATTCACGATCATCTCGGCGCTCCACCAGCCGTCGCCATCGGTGTGCTCGGTCGTCGAGAAGGTCGCGCTCTGATAGCGAAGTCCGCTCTTGGCGAGCACCTGGTCCCACTCGCCGGCCAGGCGTCGGCGCAGCTCATCACGGGCCGCCGTGGGGTCGGTCGGCAGATCGGTGATCGGTTCGAACGGACGGTTGGGGTCGGTGCTGGACACGGACGTGCCTCCCGGAGGGGTCGTGGGGGTGCCAGGTGGCGTCGGTGCGGAGGGTGTGCAGCCGGCCGCGAGCATGGCGAGCACGCCAGCAGAGGCGAGCCACGGCATACCCGGTCTGCGGGCGAGCCGGCGACGGTGCGGTGCGGTGCTCAATGTTGGTGTCCTGCCGTCGGCGTGCGGGAGTTCTCGGGGTCCACGTCGATGCTGTAGGAACCACGGTAGGACGTGATGGTGTCGGTGCGCCGCCCCTCGGCGACCATGCCGTGATCGTCGAGCTGGTCCCCCTGCCCGGTGACGACATCGGCCATCGCGTAGAGCGATTCGCTGTGCGTGCCGTCGTCGTAATAACGAGAGTGGTCGTCGAACTGCCAGGGAAACCCGAAGTCGCGGTTGACGTTTTCGGCCTTGAACCGAGTGCCTCCGAACGAGTCGTAGGACGGATCTGACCCCAGCTGACCGTAGGTGGTCGTCACCACGTCGCGACTGGCCGACCCGACGTAGAGCTGGTCGTCGCGCAGGTGCAGGTCGGTGACCGAGTGGGCCTCGCCACCGACACCAGGGCTACCGATGAGGACCACCTGGTTGACCGAGTCCGCGAGGCCATAGCGCTGCAGCGCCAGGCCGGCGGTCGTGCTGCCGTAGGAGTGGGCCACCACAGTGACGTTCGGCGACCCGGCTCCGTGCGTGACGCCCAGCGCCGCGACATCGGCCGCGAGCAGCCGCGCGCCAGCGTCGGCGTGGTCCTGGAACATGACGTTGCTGAACTCGGGAGCGTCGTAGCCCTGCCAGGCGATGACCGCCGTCTGGTGCGCAGGGTCGGCCGCGAGCGACTCGCGGTAGAGGGCGTAGGCATCTCCCCCGATCTGGTCCATCTTGCTCACTCGCGACTCCAACCCGGGCACGCACACGGCGATATTCGTCGCGGTGTCCGGGTTACCGAAGGCAATCGCCGCGCGGCCTTCACCGTGATAGAGGGTGGCGTCATAGGCCATGAGGAAGGTCGGTGGCGTGCCGTGCCCCATGCTCAGGGTGGCCTTGGTCTTGAGGGCGTCCTTGTACTGCTCCATGAGCTCGTCGGCCGCGGTGTCCAGGTCGATGTAGTAGCCGTGGTTGTCCAGGCCGAGGCGGCGCCGCTCCTCGATGGTGAGGTTGTCGAAGTCGTCGATCGAGTCCGGGGGCGTCACCCCGCGGTCGATGAAGTACTGCCGGTATCGCGCGAGGTCGCTGTCGAGCACGGTCTGATTGGCCCAGTCCCGATCGATGACCGGCACCCCGTTGGTGTTGCCCCAGAGCTTCGGCTCGGCAGCCAGCAGCGACTGCCGCTCCGACGGTGAGAGCGAGTCCCAGAACCGTTTGACGTCAGCCGCCGACGTCGGCATCGAGGAGAAGCCCGCCCGCCGGAGCATCTCCTCCTTGGTCAACATCCCGGGCAACTCACCGCCCAGCCGTGACAACCCGGCCCTCCCGCCCGGGAGTGCCTGCTGCCGGGCCAGCCCGGCCAGCACCGCCGCGCACTCGTCCCTCGCCCCGCGCACGCGACCGACGACGGCCCGGTATGCCGTGTCGATGTCGGCGACGCTGCCGTAGCCCACCTGCGAGCGCGCGGCCAGATAGTCGCTGTGCGCCCGGTCGTAGGCCACCTCTTCACGGGGCTCGATCCAGTCGCCGAACGCCGCGACCCGGCGCTCGGCTGGCGCGAGCACGGCATACGCGTGGTTGAGGTCGGTGATGGTGGTGCGCGCCCGGGTGAGGTCGGCTCGATACGAGTCCAACGCGGCAGCCGCCGATCCGAGCCCAGGGGGGAGGTCTGCGAGGAACGTGCGGACCCGGCCGGCGTGGTCATATGCCGTGTCACCGGCATTCCCCTGAGCCCACGCCGACCGGAGTTGCGGGAGGGCTCCGGACAACCGCTCGGACACCGATTCGGCGGCCTTGGTCTGGGTCTGCAAGGTCGAGACCAGCCCCGCCACCGCGGAGGGGTCATCGCCCGGGTAGGTGTAGTGCCCCGACCCGCCGCCCTCGTCGGGTCGCATCAGCCGCCCAGCCGTTCCTGCATCCGCTGGAAGCGCACCGCTGCTACCTCGTCGGTGACCCGGTATGCCGTCGCCGCGTCACTCACCGCGCGGCCGAAATAGTCGAGGGCATTGCCGACCGCATGGGTCGCATCGGACCAGACGTCCCGGAAGAGACCCAGCTCTGCCGCCACGGTGATCTCGGCGCCGGGGAGCCGCTGCGTCTTGATCCCGGACTCCACGGCAGCCACGGAAGGGGTCAGCGCCGTGATGGCCGCCCCTGCAGCGCTCAGCACCCCGGTCGAGACCTCGTAGTCATCGCGCATGGCTCCCCTTTCACCGTGGCATTCCCGAGGGTAGGCCACGACGCGGGCAGGTCGTATGGGCGTTCCTACTCACTTTGCTGTCGATGGCCCTGTCAAGCCAGGGTGACGCGGGTCTCCCTTGCGGTTGTTACTGGCCAGTAGCATCATGGGAAGCGTCACGGCATACCGTCGCGACGCTCTTTCCTGCCCGTCCCCGCCACCACCCGAAGGACACTCGATGGGTCACTACCAGGCCAACGTCCGCGACATCGAATTCACCCTCTTCGAGGTCCTTGGGCGAGGTGAGATCCTCGGCACCGGCATCTACGAGGACCTCGACGTCGACGCGGCGAAAGACATCCTCGGCGAGATCGCCCGGCTGGCCGAGAACGAACTGGCCGCGAGCCTGGTCGACTCCGACCGCAACCCGCCGGTCTACGACCCGGCGGCCAAGACCGTCGTCATCCCCGAGTCGTTCAAGAAGTCCTACCGCGCCTACCTCGACGGCGAGTGGGGCAAGCTCGACACCCCGGTGGAGCTCGGTGGCATGCAGGTGCCTCCGTCGCTGCGCTGGGCGGTCGCCGAGATGGTGTGCGGCGCCAACCCGGCCATCCACATGTATGGCGCGACCTTCTCGTTTGCCAAGTTGCTGTGGTTCCTCGGCACCGACGAGCAGAAGAAGCTCGCCAAGCTCATCGTCGACAACGCCTGGCACACGACGATGGTCCTCACCGAGCCCGACGCCGGCTCCGACGTCGGCGCCGGCCGCACCAAGGCCGTGCAGCAGCCCGATGGCACCTGGCACATCACCGGGGTCAAGCGGTTCATCACCTCGGGTGAGTCGGACATGTGCGACAACATCGTCCACTTCGTCCTGGCCCGGCCCGAGGGCGCGGGCGTCGGCACCAAGGGGCTGTCCCTGTTCATCGTGCCGAAGTACCACGTCGACCTGGAGACCGGTGCGCTCGGCGAGCGCAACGGCGTCTACGCCACCAACGTCGAGAAGAAGATGGGGCTCAAGGTTTCCACGACCTGCGAGCTGACCTTCGGCGACGGCGCGCCCGCGGTCGGCACCCTGCTCGGCGACGTCCACGACGGCATTGCCCAGATGTTCTACATCATCGAGGGCGCCCGGATGTTCGTCGGCACCAAGGCCATCGCGACCCTCTCGGCCGGCTATCTCAACGCCCTGGCCTACGCCAAGGAGCGCGTCCAGGGCGCCGACCTCACCACCCCCTCCAAGGACGCCCCGCGGGTGACGATCACTCACCACCCCGACGTGCGCCGCTCGCTGATGCTCCAGAAGGCGTATGCCGAGGGGTTGCGTGCGCTCGTGCTCTTCACCGCCATGCAGCAGGACACCGTGGCGCTGGCCACCGACGGCGACCCGACCCGTCACCCGGAGAAGGGCTCCCCCGCCGACCTGGCCGCCCGGATGAGCGACCTGCTGCTGCCCATCGTCAAGGGCCTGGGCTCCGAGCGCGCCTGGGTGTTGCTCGGCACCGAGTCGCTGCAGACCTTCGGTGGGTCGGGCTTCCTGCAGGAATACCCCGTCGAGCAATACGTCCGCGACGCCAAGATCGACACGCTCTACGAGGGCACGACCGCGATTCAGGGACTGGACTTCTTCTTCCGCAAGATCGTCAAGGATCACGGCCAGTCGATGACCGCCCTGTCGATGCAGATCCAGCAGTTCGCCAAGGACCTCGGCACCAACGCGGGCGCCCTCGACGCCGAGCGCGAAATGCTCGGCAAAGCTTTGGAGAACGTCCAGGGCATCGTGGGCTTCATGGCGGGGGCGGCGTTCCAGAGCGACCCGCGGACCGGCGGCGACCTGCGCAACCTCTACAAGGTGGCCCAAAACACCACCCGCCTGCTGCTGGGTGCCGGTGACCTCGTCGTCGGCTGGCTGCTGTTGCGCCAGGCCGAGGTCGCGCTGACCGCCCTCGAGTCCGGGGCCAACCCCAAGGACGAGGCGTTCTACCAAGGCAAGGTTGCCGCGGCCCGGTTCTTCACCCGCCAGGTGCTGCCGCGGCTTGCTGCCGAGCGGGCTATGGCCGAGGCCACCGACAACTCATTGATGGACGTCCCGGAAGCCGCTTTCTGACAGCTGCTCCTTGCCTGGCCGACCCCCCTTTCTACCCACTTTTGGTGTGGTGGAATCAGCGCTATAACGCCGAGTCCACCACACCAAAACTGACCACGGCTGAGGTGGCTAGTCTGGCTCGCCTGGCGGCATGGCCGAGGTGATCGGGTGGACCTCGACGTCCAGGCAGCTGGGCACGACCTCGGCGAGCTGTGCAACGAGGTCGTCCACGACGGCCTGGGCTGATTCTGGGGACTCATCGCGGACGAAGATGACCGAGCGCACCACGCCCGGCTCGTCCGCGACGTAAAGGTGCGCCACAGCGGGGTGCTCGCCGAGGGTCCGAAGACCCTCGGCGAGCGAGTGCCGCTGGGCGGGGCTCAGCCCCACCGTGAGCGCGAACGGGAACATCCGGTCACGGCTTGTGCTTGTCGGGCCAGTACACGTGACCGGTGGCGCTGGCCGTGACCGACGAGCCGTTGGCCGCGGGCGATGCGTGGGCTACTCCAGCACCGAGGCCGGTGACCACGACGACGAGTGCGGCGATCGAGAGAATCCTGTTCATCTGCTGACTTCCTTTCCCCTGCGCCAGGTGTGGATGGGAGAGTTGACCTGGCAACAGCCAGAACAGTGCCGGTCGGCACCAGCGGGGACAACCCCCCTGAACCGGCCACAAGCGGCCGTGGCACATCTCGGCCATGATGGGCATGTCCGACATGTCGTCTTCGGGATCTCCCACTTCCCCGAGCCGCACGGCATACCGGCACGGCATGCCCGCAGTGAAGCTCGACCGACCTTGGGGGACGGATGCTGCATCACTTCGACGTCGACGCGTCGACCGAACAGGTCTACCAGGCCATGCTGGCCAGCCCGGGAGCCGACGTGGCCACCCTGGCGGGATCGCTGGGGCTGTCTGTCGATGAGGTGCAGGCTCGCCTCGACCAACTGGCTGACCTCATGCTCATCGAAGCCACCGGACGACCGGACGGGCGCATCGTCACCGTGCCGCCCCATGAGGCCCTGGAACTGCTCATCGCCCGCGAGGAGGAGCGGCTCGCCGAGCGCAAGCGCGAGGTGGCCGCCAGCCGCGAGAAGCTCGCCGACGTCGTGGATTCCTTCCTGGCTCACCGGGTCACCAAGGCCGAGGGCGGGCTCATCGAGCAGATCGACGAGGGCCGCGTTGTGCGATCACGTCTCTTTCAACTGGTCAACCAGGCCCGCCGGGCGGTCTCCTCGATCGAACCCGGCGCCCCGATCCCACCGCACGCGCTCGCGGCAGCCACTCGCCTCGACGACGACATGCTCGGTCGCGGCATCCTCGTGCGCACCGTCGTCTCGACGGCCTCGACGGCCCAGGACTACTGGCACTCCCACCTGCTCGATCAGCAGGCCAAGGGGTCGCAGGCACGCAGCCACGCGGCGCCACCGATGCGCCTCATCGTCATCGACGACGACGTCGCCGTGCTCCCCCGCAGCGGCGGCAGTGGCGCGCTCATCGCCCACACGCCCGATGTCGTCGCGCCCGCCCTCGCGCTCTTCGAGAGCGTGTGGGTCGAGGCCAGCCCGATCGAACGCCGCGACGACACCGATGACACGGTGAGCGAGGCGCGGATGCGCCAGGTCGCGACGCTGCTCGCCGCCGGACTCAAGGACGAGACGATCGCCCGCCGGCTGGACGTCTCGGTGCGCACGGTGCGCCGGTTGGTGTCGGCCACGGTGGCCGAGTTGCAGGCCGACAGCCGCTTCCAGGCCGGAGTCCTCGCAGTGCGCCGCGGCTGGGTCAGCTAGCCCCTGCTCGCTCCCTGTCACATGGCACGAAGGTGCCATGACCCCTTGCGGCCAGCTCACACCCCTCCCGTATGCCGTGCTGCCTTGCCAGAGTGAGGCCCGCGTCACCGTCCTGCCCACTCGGACCGGCCCTCACATAAGAGTCGCCGGCTGATCCGAGGACCAGCCGGCGACGTGTGTGCCACTCCCGTCAAGAAGGACATCACGCACCACCCACAGTAGCCGCCCACCCCGGAAGGCGCATCCGATGACTGCCACCGCTGCCTCCCCGAGTTGCCCTCGGCCCGGCCGCCTCCTGCTCACCAGCGCCGTCTTCATGGCGGCCTTGTATGCCGTGGGAGTCGCCTCGGGTGCCCTGGGCGCCTCCCTCACTCGGGAAGGATCGGTCGGTCGGTCGGACACGCCTGCCGGGGTGGTCGACCTGTTCCTGCATAACAGCCTGGTCCTCGCCCTCCTGGGGATCGGCATCGTCACGGCTGGGCTCGCCACCGGGGCGCAGATGCTCCTCAACGGCACCGTGCTGGGCTGGGTGGTCGGCAAGTCACTGCAAACCGGCACCGCCTCGGACCTGCTCACGGGGGTCCTCCCCCACGTCTTTCCTGAAGTCGCGGCGTATGCCGTCGGCGGGGGCGCCTCGGCGGCCTTAGGCCTCACCCTGATCGCCCGCCGACGCGCAGTCGACCGCCCATGGCTCAGCGTCACCTGGCGGGACTGGCTGCGCTGGCAAGCGATCGCCGTCGGGCTGCTCGCGTTGGCGGCCGCCATCGAAGGCATCGTCTCGCACGTGCCGGCCTAAGGGTTGCGAGCAACCACACCGCCAGTCCTTTCACCTACCCGGCCTCGTCATCCCGTCGAGGCGACAGCATCCACCGGAGGTCTCCCATGTCCCGTCGCACCACTCTCAGCATCGCCCTCGTGCTCTCAGCCGTGGCCCTCGTCGCGGCCTTCTTCGGGATCAGCGAGGTGATTCAGACGATCAAATTCATCCAGGCCCACCCCAACCTCGAGCCACCAGCACCGCCGAGCAGCTTCACCATCACGGGAATCGGTGGCTTCGCCGCCCTGGTGCTCGTGGTGAAGGACCAGTGGCGCGAGCGGCGCACCGGATGGATCGTCGCGAGCATCCTGCTATCGCACCCGGCGATCATCACCTACTGCCTGACGCAGCTGTTCGGCTCGCGCCCACGGCTCACGACTGCTCAGGCCTGAGTGCCCGGGATGACCGTGACCACCGTCGTGAGCGGCACTCCGCCGGGCCCGACGCGGGCCGCGGAAGGCGAGCGGACGGCATACCCCACGCAGGTATGCCGTCCGCCCACCTCCGCCGCCGCCGAGGCGGTTGTGCGCCTGGAGGGTGTCGAGGTCCGGCTGGGCGGACTGCCCATCCTGCGTGACATCGACCTGGCCCTCGAGCCGGGTCGCTGCCATGGTCTGGTGGGCGGCAATGGATCGGGCAAGACCACGCTCATGCGCGCCACCTTGGGGCTGGTGCGGCTCTCCGCCGGACGGATCGAACGGCAACAGATCAGCGGACCGGGGCGGGCCATGGCGGTCTTCGGGCCGAGGTTGTTGCACCCGGGGCGCAGGGCACGCACCGAGCTTGCCCTGCGAGTGTGGGGCGGCGGAGGGTCGCAAGCCGACATCGACGCGGCCTGGACGCAGGCCCGGATCCCGAGCGACAGCGTCCGCTGCGGCACCCTCTCCCTCGGGCAGGCGCACCGGTTGAGCTTGGCCGCCGCGCTGGCGCAGCGTCCGCGCCTGCTCGTCCTGGACGAACCCACCGTCGGGCTCGACACGGCCTCGGTGACGTGGCTGCGCGAGGGGTTGCGCGCCCTGGTCGACGGTGGCACCTGCGTGTGGATCTCCTCGCACGACCTGTCCGAGATCGAGCAAGTCGTCGACACGATCACCCTGTTGGAGGGCGGGCGCCTGGTGCGAACCGAACCGATGAGCGCGTTTCGGGCTGCGGCCGACCAGGTGCGCGTCGACGGCGCCGAACCGGAGGTGTTGCGTGAGCGGCTGGTCGCTGCCGGCGCGACCGTGCAGCCGGCTCCCGATGGGCCGCTGCTGGTGTCGGGGATGACCCCGGGCGCGATTGGGGCGCTGGCGTCCGCCGAACGGTTGACCCTCACCGAGCTGACGCCGGTCCGCCCTGCACTGGGAACATGGCTGGCCGCCCGCGCCGAGGAGGCGGTGGCGCGATGAACGGCCGGATCGAGATGCAGGCTGACCTTGCGGGGCAATCGGGCTCCTCAGGGAAGTCGCGCCGGTCGCGGCGGTCGCGGCGGTCGCGTCGGTCGCCGCGGTCGTGGAGCTCCAGGCTTGCTCTGCTCGATGTGATGCACCGCGATGCCTGGCGCGCGGTATCCACTCCTGGCCCGTGGTTGATCCTCGCCATCACCGCGGCCTCGGCGATCTTGGTGGTGCGCGGCATCACCCTGGCCGGTGCCCAACCGAGCCAGCCGATGGTGCATCTGGCCGTCCCGCTGCTGGCCGGACTCCTCGGCTCGATGACCGTGGGCGCCGACTTGAGGTACGGCACCTGGCATCTGGAGGTGCTGCTGGCCGGCTCCCGCACCGCCCACTGGCTGCGCGCCACCGCCTCGGTGCTCGCCCTCGGTCTGCTGGTGGGAGCTACCTCGGGGCTGGCGTCGTGGGGCTGCTGCGCCCTCTGGGCCGATGACAGCCTCGGATCGGTCGACGCGGCCCGTCGTGCTGCGGGTGCCGTGATGCTCGCAGCCGCCGCTTGGGCCATTCTTGGGGCGTCGGTCACGGCGATCTTCGGTTCTCAGATCGCTGGCACATCGGGGGTCGTGGTCTACGTCATGGTGGAGCCACTCATCGAACCCACTCTCGGAATGCAGGCCACCTGGCTGCCCGGGAAAGCCTGCTCGGAGTTGCTCGCCGCCTCCGCGGATGGTCTGGCCGACGACGCTAGGTCTCTCGCGTTCCGCGTCCTGTTGGTCGCTTCTGCACTCTGGGTCGGGGCATGGCTGACCGTCGCTCGACGCCCGATCCCTGTCGTCGCGACCTGACCGACCGTTTGCCTAACCCTGCCCAACAACGACTTTTGGTGTGGCGGATCTGGCGCCCTGGCGCCAGATCCGCCACACCAAAACGTGCTTTAGGGGCCGTCGGCGACCCGGCCCTGCCGCTGGGTCAATCCATGATCGATGCGGCCGACGATTTCGTCTCAATTCTGTTGCGATACAGCCGTTTTGGCATTCATGGCCGGATCCGGCCACGGCACTTTGCGGCCATCGAAAACCCTCCCGTGGGCGCCTCACGAGCCCTAGCGTGAAGTCGTCCCCACTACCGCGGGACACCATCACGCACCGAAGGACGGTTACCCCATGTCGTACTTGACCAAGACCTCGACCACGCTGCGCGCCTCCTCGCTGGCTCTGCTCGGCACCCTTCTCGTCGTGGCCGGCCCCCTGGCCGACGTCGTCAACAAGTTCCACATCAGCTACACCCTGGCGAAGTACATCGTCCAGCTCGTCGTCACTGGCGCCGGCTGGCTGCTCGGCACGGTCTTCCCGGCTGCGATCCCCTTCATCGCCATCATCAAGCTGCTCTTCAGCCTCTACGGCTCGTCCTACGTCATCAACTGGTGACGACGCCCCACCCCTTGGCTCCCGCTACTCCCGTCATCGCCTAGCTGCACCTGGGAGCCAAATCAGCAACGAACCCACTGCGGTGGGGCGGATCAGATTCCGCCCCACCGCAGTTCGATTGTCCAGGACCAGCAGGTCGGCAGATCGGCAGGTCACCAGGTCAGCCGGGCGGGGAGGTGCGCGGACGGCATACTCGCAGGAGCCCGAGGCCGGCGAGCAGCACCGCGAAGGCGACCGCCGGCGTCACCTCGCCGACCAGGAAGAACTGCGGCCGGTTGCCCAAGATGTCGACGCCGGTGATCGACACCATGAGGACTCCAAAAACGACAACGACGACGGCCAGCACCGCGAGTAAGTCCGGCCAGGAGCGGGATTCGGCCGGTATGCCGTCCGCCCCCCGCCCAGCCCCGGGCCGGTCGAACCGCAGGAAGATCGCGATCAGTGCGGCTGTGGGCAGCAGCAGAACGAGGATCCAGAGGGGCCGGGTCCACCACCACAGCGCACTCGCCGGCTCCGGGAGGGCGATCCCCAGCACCCGGGCGACGACCAAGGTGGCCAGCAACGCCGTCAGGTGCCAGAGGAAGGCCGTCATCGCCAGACCACCGGCGCGGACCACCCACTGCCAGACGCTGGGACGGGACAGCCAGTCGTTCATCGGTCGGCGAACCCAGGCCGCCAGCCCGATGACGGTGAACCCCTGAGCCAGCAGTGCCGCGGTCGGTGGGGCCATGTTGCTCACCTCGGCCCCGGGCAAGCCGACCATCGACACCGGATAGGGGCCGACCCGCAGCGCCACCGCGAAGCCCACGGCAGCCACGAGCGCCAGCATGGGGCCCGTCCGGCCGTCGAGACGCCCGTCTCGCCAGAGGAACCCGGCCTGGTGCACGGCAAGCCACACGAGGGCGAAGTTGAGGTTGCCGAGGATGCCGAACCCGAGCGCAAACCGCACGACATCGACGGCGACCGCGGCGACGACGAGCGCGACCAGCGCCGTCCACCCGGCGCGTTGGTGCCAGCGGTACATCGCCGGGGCGAACGCCCCGATCCCCAGGTAGATCCCGACGAACCACAGCAACTGCGGCACCATGACCAGTGCATTGACCAGCAGCGGTGCCTGTCCGGCCGTCCCCCGCGTAGCCCCGCTGAGATGGGCGATCAGGCCGAGGATCACCCACACGCCGAGAAAGACGAGAGTCGGGCGCAGGAGTCGGCGCGCGCGGGACCGGACGAACACGGCATACCGGCCTCGTTCCGACCCGCCGCGGCGAGCCAACCCGTCCAGGGTGTGCGCATGCGCGACCCCGCCGACGAGGAAGAACAGCGGCATGACCTGCAACACCCAGGTGATCGGCTGCAATGCGGGCACCACGGCGAGGACATTGCCGATCGTGCCGTCCGAGCTCACCGTGACCATGAACCAGTGCCCGAGCATGACCACCAGCAGCGAGCCGGCCCGGATCGCGTCGGCCCAGCGGTCCCGGTCGGCGGGGGTCGCGGCGACGATATCCCCGACGCTGGTGGTTGAACTGTTTCCCCTGGTCACGGCGCCTACTGTGGCATAGCCGCCGGACAGCCCGTGTACGCCTCGGCTCGGTATGCCGTGCGAACCCGCCTTGGTCTGCCGATCACGGCCGCTTCGGTATGCCGGTCAGAGGCGCCGGTCGCGCAGCACCGGGAAAGCGCTGCGGGTCTGCGCGATGACGTCGAGATCGACGTCTGCGCGCAAGATCTCCTCGGCCTCGCCCGCCTCTGCCGCCACCTCGCCGGTGGGCAGGACGACCACCGACCGCCCGCCCATCCTCACTCCGGCGTGGGTGCCCGCGGTGTTGCAGGCGATCATGAGGCACTGGTTCTCGACGGCCCGGGCCCGCGCGAGCAGCGACCAGTGGGCCACCCTCGCGGCGGGCCAGGCCGCTGGCACGACGAAGACCTCAGCGCCGGCATCGAGTTGCCGCCGATACAGCTCGGGGAAGCGCAGGTCATAACACGTCGACAGCCCGACACAGGTCGGCGCTCCCGGCCCGTCTGACTGGCCTGACTCGCCTGACCCGCCTGGTGCGCCAAGGGGCAGGTCGATGACCGCGACCTCGGACCCCGCCTCCATGAGCGAAGGCTCGCCCTCGGCGAACCCGAACCGGTGGATCTTGCGATAGCTCGACACCAACTGCCCGGATCGGTCGAAGACCAGCGAGGTGTTCCACAGTCGCTTGCCCTCCGGTCCGGGCTCGCCACTGCGCTCGACGATCGATCCGGCGTGCAGCATTACCCCGGCATCGCGCGCGGCGGAGGACATCGCCCGAGCGATGTCGCCGTCGGTCGGCTCGGCGCGCTCGTCCCAGTTGCGGTAACCGAAGCCGGTCGGAGCCCACAACTCGGGCAGCACGACGAGGTCGTGGCCCGCGAGCCCCCGCACCAGGTCGGCGGCCCGCTGCACCCGGTCGGTCACCGGCTCCTCGTCGGTGTACCCCAACTGCACGAGAGCGATCCGCACGGTGTTCATGGCGAGTGCCTCAGGACTTGGCCGCTGCGTCGACCTGGGCCTTGACCGCCGAGGCAAAGGCTTTCCGATCCGCGGCGGTGGCATTGGCCGGCAGCGGAGCGCTCATGTCGACATTGCCGTACTTCGCCTCCAGCCACTCGGTGTCGGCGTCGTCGTACCACCCGCGAGTCTCGACGCCGTCGAGCACCTCGATGTCCAGCTCGTCATAGCCGGACAGCCCGAGCGCCCGCGCCTTGGCAAAGCAATTCTCTTCGTCGGTGCGGTCCCGCAGGTTGCTCAGGGGAGTGTCATAGAGCAGCGAGTAGGCCGGGTTCTCGTCGACGGTCTGCATGGCCGAGGAGATGACGTAGCCCCTGCGGGCCTGGGACAGGGCGTCGCACTCGCGGATGCCCTTGACGTCGTCGGGCTGGTAGGTCACGTCGACGGTGTCGGTGAACACGCCCGCGTAGTTGCCGAGCTTGCCGGACTTGATCATGGCTCGGTACTGCGCCTTGGTCAGCGTCGGCCCGGCGAGGATAAGGCTGTCGGTCGGCACCGGGCGCGAGGTCGGTGCGGTCGAGTCGGTGCTCGTGGGCGTCGAGGTCTTGGAAGGGCTCGGAGTCGACACG
Source organism: Actinomycetales bacterium (assembly GCA_016710645.1). Taxonomy (GTDB): domain Bacteria; phylum Actinomycetota; class Actinomycetes; order Actinomycetales; family Dermatophilaceae; genus Phosphoribacter. The sequence continues at coordinate 25,728 of JADJVI010000057.1, forward strand.
GCCTTCGTCGTCGGTGCGGCGACGGGCGCCGTCGCCGAGGGCTTGGCGTCCGAGACCACCGAGGACACCAGGCCGCGGACGGCGAAGAACCCTCCGACCAGCAACAACACCAGCGCGCCCGCAACGATCCCCACGATCTGCGGCGCCTTGCTCTTGCGCGGCGGTCCCGCCGGGGTCCCCGGACCCGGATAGGTCGGGCCACCCGGGTATGCCGTGCCCGGCAGGTTCCCACCTGGGTAGCTTGCGCCGGGATAGCTCGGACCGCCCGGGTATGCCGTGCCCGGCGCGTTCGCGCCTGAAGCGGTCGCCCCGGGGTAGGTCGCGCCGGAAGGGCTCCCGGGCGCCGGCGGGGCCGACGGGGCCGGCGTCGCAAAGGGGTCGGACGGCATACCGGCTGGTGGAGGTGTGGAGCCGGCGGTGGCGCCCGACGGTCCCCAGGGGCTACCCGCCTGCGGGATCGGGGGGACCGGCGGCAGGGGCTGCCCGGTCGCAGCAGGGGGCGGCCACGGCTGGCCGGACGGCGGGGGCGGCGGCGCGGCCGTCGGCATCGCGGTGGTGGGCGCGGTCGGGATCGGCATGGTCGGCGCGTGCCCGGCCGGCCCGCTCCACATCCCCTCCGGCGCAGCGGCCGGTTGGCCGTCTGCGTCGACCCAGAACTGCCACCCCTCCGGCGCGGCCGGCCAGGAGGGGTCAGGTGACCACCCAGCCGCCGGCTGGAACCCCTCAGGGGCCGGGGGCCACCCGGGGGGCGCGGTGAACGTCGGCTGCGAGGTCACTGTCGGTTCCTTTCGTGGCGCTCGTGCGCGCTGCGTTCCGCCGCCTCTTGGCGAGCGTCTTGCTGTGCCAACAATGCGAGTTGCTCGTTGTATGCCACCAAATCAGCGTCGCCGTCGCGGTCGGCCTGCCGGTCGTGCCGGCGGGCCTCCGCGTCGTCGGACTTGACCCAGGCCAGCACGACGAGCAGTGCAAGGAACAGCGAGGGGAAGTCACCGATGCCCCACGCGATGGTGCCGCCCATCGACTGGTCGGCCAGCACATCGGGCACCCAGGGGACCGCGATGCGTTCGAAGAAGCCGCCGGCCAAGAGGGTGTTGGTCGACTGCATCGCGACGCCGAAGAAGGCGTGGAACGAGATCGTCACGAAGAGGATGACCAGGCGCAGCGACGGAGCCCACTTGCGCGGACCGGGGTCGGTGCCGACGAGGACCATCGCGAAGAGGTAGCCGGCCAGCAGGAAGTGGATGATCATGAACACGTGCCCGGTGTGGGTGGTCAGCGCCAGTTCGAACAGCGGCGTGTAGTAGAAGATCACCAGGCTGAACGCGAAGTTGATCGAGGCGACCACCGGATTGGCCCAGGCCGCAAGGTATTTCGAGTGGACCAGGCCGAGGATGATCTCGCGCGGCCCGTAGGTGCCGTCCTTGCGATGCGGCGCGACGCGCACCACGAGCGTGATCGGGGCGGCCAGCACGAGGAACACCGGCACGACCATGGCGACCGACATGTGCAGGATCATGTGCCACGAGAACGAGAACCTGCCGTAGACACCGGGCGCGCCACAGGCGGTCCAGATGAAGACCCCCCAGCCCAGCACCCACATGATGGTGCGCCCGATGGACCAGCGGTCACCGCGCCGGTGCAGGCGCACGACCGCGCCGATATAGAGCGCGATCGCGACGACGGCGACGGTGCCCCACAGCCAGTCCCAGCGCCACATGGTCAGCCACGAGGTGGAGGTCGGCGCGGGTGGCATGGGGTAGTTGGTCAGCGCTTCGGCCAGCGTTTCCGGTTGCGGGCGAAGCTTATTGGGGTTGCCAGTGCGCGCCAGCGCCGTCGCGACCCCGACTGTCGCACCCATGACGAGCAACTCGACGAGCACCAGCCGCACGAAGGTCGACACCCGTCCCGGTTCGGCCCGCAGCCGCGCGACGACGACCCGGCGCTGCTGCCAACCGATGCCGCCGAGCACGACGAGCGCGGCCACCTTCGCGAGAATGAGGGCCCCGTATGCCGTGCCGAGGTCGCCCAGCCCCTGCATGCGCACCGCGGCGCTCACCACTCCGGACAGGCCCACGGTCAGCAACGCCCAGCCCGCTATGACGGAGTAGCGCTCGACGACGACTGGCAACCACTTGCCGAGGGTGGGCCGCAGCACGGTCACGGCGGCCAGGCCACCGACCCAGGCAGCCGTGCCGACGAGATGGAAGATCAGCGCGTTGACAGCGGTCTCGTGCTCAAGGGTGCTCGCTGCGTGACCGGCCAGGGCCAGTGGGAAAAGCGCTGTGAGAGAGACGATTCCGGCCCAGAGGCTGGCCAACCGCCTGCTTGAGCTGGCCGCGATCGTCACCGCGATGGCGACGAGCAGGGAGCTGATGAGCCCCTCGCGCAAGGGCTCGATCGACCACACGAAGGCTTGGAACTGGACGAAGAAGCCTTGGCTGCCGACCGGCATACCGGCAATGTCGGCAAAGCCGAGCACCACGCCGACCAGACCGGCGACGATCCACACAATGCCCGCGATGATGCCGAGCCGGCTGCCCCTGGCCAGGGCGCCTGGGGCGCGGTCGGGCACGGTGCAGGCGGTCATGACGAACAGCCCGATGCACAGCGCTGCGGCGAGGTCGTGGACGGCCCGCACGAGGGGCAGTCCCCATCGGACCAGGCTGCCGGGGTCCTGCAGGCCCGCGACAGCAGGGGCAGCGGCTCCGCCGACCATCGCCGAGACGATGACGGCGAGCAGGGCGGCCAGGGTGGCGAGGGCGAAGGGCAGGACTGGGGAACCGTGGGCAGAGCGCGCGGCCGGGACGGATGTGGCCATGGGTCAACCATAGGGAGTCGGGGGCGGCCCGCAGGCCGTGGGTCGCGCGGCGCTAAATTGGCGTATGCCGCTCTCGCCGCCGGTCCCCAGCGACCTGCCCGCTCTCGTTGACGCTTTCGAGCAGACCCTGCGAGCAGTGCTCGACCTGGGGCAAGGGTGCACGACCGACGACTTCGGGCTCGCCACCGAGTGCCCCGGGTGGACCGTGCAGGATCAACTGGCCCATGTCAGCTCGATCGAGGTGGCCATTGCCGGAGGCGCGGAGCCTCCGGAAGTGCCGGATCTGCCGCACGTGCTCAACGAGTTCGGCCGCTATATGGAGCGTGGGGTGGCCGAGCGACGCTGGTGGTCGGGGCAGCGAGTAGTCGACGAGTTGGCCGACGTCATCGACCGGCGGATGGCCGCCCTGCGGGCGCCCGGCCTGACCGCGGAGACGCCGGTGACGCTCCCGCTGTCGATCTCGTTGCCGGCGACCACACTCGGTGAGTTGATGGTCCTGCGCACCCGCGATGTCTGGGCGCATGAGCAGGACATCCGGGTCGCCCTCGGTCGCCCTTGCGGGCTCGACACGGTGGGCGCGGCGATCTTCACCCAGACGGTCTTCCGGTCGCTGGGCCTGCTCGCGTCGCGGGTGGCTCGGGTGCCGGCTGGCGAGGTGGTCGTCCTGGAGTCGACGGGTCCCGTGGTCGGTGTCGCCGGGGTGCGGATTGGCGTGCGTGACGACGGCAAGCCATTGGGGATCGTCTTGTCCGACGCCGAGATCCAGTCACTGCGGGCCGGTATTGGCTCCGCTGGTGACGGGACCAGTGATAGCGCGGGCAGTGGCACCGAGGTCATCGAGCCGACCGCCGGAGTGATCGGGGCGACCGCCGGGGTCACCTGGATCTCGATAGACACCGAGGCGTTGACCCGTCGCGGCGGCGGTCGACGTTCGACCGATGCCACCCCGTATGCCGTGTCCGGCGACCCCGGCATCGCGCGCGCCGTCGTCGAGGCCCTCGTCATCACCCCCTGAGCGCGTCGACCAGCCCCCCTCGCAGCGACCCCTCTTCCCAGTTTTGGTGTGGCGGATTATGCGCCAGGGCGCCAAGTCCGCCACACCAAAACTGGTCAGGAGGGTTGGGGGGTCAGCTCAGTGGCCCACGGCCGGGGGAACGAACTCGGCGTCGTCGTCTGCAGCGTCACCCTCGGGCGAACCGCCAGCGCGAGCCTTCTGGAAGGACTCGGCCGAGCGCAGCTCGACGTGCGGGAGGAACAGCGAGGCGATGAACGCGAAGACGAGCAGCCCGGAGGCCACGAGGAACACCGTCGACATCGCGTCCGAGAACCCCACGAGGAACGGGCGGGCCAGCCGCGGGTCGATGAGGTTGAGGAAGGACGAGTCGTTGAGCGCATTGCTGAAGCCGCTGGCCGCGTCGCCCGTGGCCGCGCCCGCCTTCATCTGCGAGATGAACGCCTGGTTGGCGGCAGCGTCGCCGACCGGCGAGCGCAGCGCGGCCTGGAAGTCGGCCTGCGGCGCGAGGGTGTGGAATGCCTCGCCGATCTTGTCCTTGGCGCTGGAGAACAGCAGCGACAAGAAGATCGCGGTGCCCAAGGTGCCACCGATCTGCCGGGTGAAGGTCGCCGACGAGGTGGCCACCCCGATATCACGCAGCGGGACGGCGTTCTGGATGGCGAGGGTGAGCGGCTGGAAGTTGAAGCCCAGGCCCATGCCGAAGAACACCATGACGATCATCGACTGCCACAGCGGTGTGTCGGCCGTGACGTAGTGGAAGACGAACAGCGAGACCACGAGCAGCCCGGCGCCCATGATCGGGTAGCGGCGGTAGCGGCCGGTGCGCGAGATGAGCTGGCCGGACAGGATCGAGCCGAACATGATGCCGAGGGTCATCGGGAGCAACTGCAGGCCGGCCTGGGTGGCCGAGGCGCCCTTGACGATCTGCAGGTAGAGCGGCAGCGCAGCGAGGCCACCGAACATGCCCATACCGATGAAGACCGACCCGATCGAGGCCCAGGCGACGGTGCGGTTGGTGAACAGCCGCAGCGGGATGAGCGCCTCTTCACCCATCGACCGCTCGATGAACCAGCCCGCGACGAAGCCGACGAGCCCGATGGCGTAGCAGATCAGTGAGGTCGTCGAGGTCCAGCCCCACTCGCGGCCCTGCTCGGCGACGATGAGCAGCGGCACGACGGCGACGGTCAGCGCGACCGCGCCCCACCAGTCGATGCGGTGGTCGAGACGGCGGTGGTGCAGGTGCAGGGTGCGGGTGACGACGAAGAGCGCCGCGACGGCGATCGGGACGTTGACGAGGAACACCCAACGCCAGCCGTCGATGCCCAGGATCTTGTCGGCGCCGGCGAAGAAGCCACCGATGACCGGGCCGAGCACACTCGATGACCCGAAGACGGCGAGGAAGTAGCCCTGGTACTTGGCCCGCTCCCGCGGCGGCACGATGTCACCGATGATGGCCAGGGCGAGCGAGAAGAGCCCGCCGGCGCCGATGCCCTGGATGGCGCGGAAGGCGGCCAGCGACGGGATCGACCAGGCGAGCGTGCACAGCATCGATCCGATGGTGAAGATGGTGATCGCGGCGATGAAGAACGGCTTGCGCCCGTAGATGTCAGACAGTTTCCCGTAGAGCGGGGTCGCGATCGTCGAAGTGATGAGGTATGCCGTGGTGACCCACGCCTGCGCGGACAACCCCTGCAGGTGGTCGGCGATGACCCGCATCGCCGAGGCGACGATGGTCTGGTCCAGGGCCGCGAGGAACATCCCCATCATGAGCCCGATGAGGATGGTGACGATCTGTTTGTGGGTCAGCGGTTCATCCCGTGACACGGGTACTGCGGTGGCGGACATGACTCTCCTCGGACGGCATACGGACTGTTGTGCAGGAGCGGGACGGGCGGGTAGTGCAGCGGGACCCGCCGGCGAAGCCCCTCGTCAGAGGCGGCAGGGCGGGACGTGAGACGGGATCAGTGCGGGCGGGGCTCGACGTCCGCGGGGGCGTCGGTGCGAGCGCGAGTGGCTTCCAGGTCGTCGGCGAACCGGGTGACATCGCCGGCGAACCGGTCGAGTTCTTCCGGCGTCCACTGGGACAGCACCCGGCCGAGCCACGCCCCGCGGGACGCCGTCATCCGGTCGACGACCGCCCGACCCGTGTCGGTGAGGCTGAGCACGGCGACGCGGCCGTCGTGCGGGTCGGTGTCCTTGGCGATGACGCCGAGCGCTGTGAGGTGGCTGACTTGGCGGCTGACGGTCGACACCTCGGCGTGGATGCAGCTGGCCAGGTCGGAGACTCGCTTGCTGCCGTCGGTCAGGTTGTTGAGCACCGCGAAGTGGGTGAAGTCGACGCCCGGCATCGGTGCCGGCGCCTGTTCCTTCATCGCCGCGAACAGTTTGCCAACGCGGATGAACTCGGCCGCGAGCCGGGCCGTGGCATCGGTGGCCACAGACCGGTCGAGCGGGTCAGCGTGGGACGGCATACCTGGGTGGCTTCTTTCGGGCGCGGGTTCCAGCGAGCGAGATGGTTGTTTGCAGCACGCAACTGTATGCCGGTCGGTCGCATTCCCCAAACCGCCAGGATTCTTCGGGTCAGCTCCCGGAACTGCCCAGCGAACCGACCAGGTCGACGCCCCCGCCGATCATGGTGCGCCAGCTCTCGTCGTAGTAGCGCTGCGGCGTCGCCCGGAACATCGCAGCCCGCGCGCCGGTCGCGAGCCGCCCGCGCATCAGCGCCATCTGTCCGAACTGCCTTGCGCGAGAGGCAATCTCACGAACCCTCGGGGCTCGCAGAGTGCGGTACCGCAGCAGCGCGCCGTCGACCCCGTCGTCCAAGACCCGGGCCAGCACGAGGGCGTCCTCGATCGCCATGGCCGCGCCCTGACCGACGTTGGGGGTCATGGCGTGAGCCGCATCACCGAGCAGAATCGCGCGCGGCACGCCCCACTCGTGGCGGGAGAGTTCCAGCAGGTCGTGGTGGAAGGGCGGGGTGTCGGGCAGGCTCGCGACGAGGTCGCCGCACACGCCATGCCCGAGGTATGCCGTGAACTCCTCCCGCAGCGTCGACCAGGCGGGTGCCGGGCGGCCCTGCGGCGTGACCTTCAGCAGGTAGTAGTAGACGGTGTCGTCGCTCATCGGGAAGACGCCGACGCGGGTGCCGTTGGCCCAGGCTTCGACCGCCGTGTGCCCGATGTCCATCGGCGCTAGGCCGCGCCAGCAGGTCTCACCGGCATACCTCAGGGTTTGTGGGCCGCAGACCTGGGTGCGGATAGCGCTGTGCAGGCCGTCAGCACCGACGAGCAGGTCGGCGGTGAGGGTCTGGCCGTCGCCGAGCGCGACCTCGACCTCGCGAGCTCGCGCGCGAACGCCGGTGACGGTGGTGCCGAGGCGGACTTCGACGTCGGCAGGCAGCGCCGCAGCGATGAGCTGGTGCAGGTGGGGGCGGCTGAGGCCGTAGCTCGGGCCGAAATCGGCGCGCAGTTTGGTGATGTCGACGACGCCGAGGAGCCGGCCGTTGTCGCGGCGCAACTCCATGGCATCGAGCACCTGGCCGGCGAGCGGCCCGTCGGCGCTGACCTCGATGCCGAGGGTGGCCAGGGCCTGGACGGCATTGGCTGCGACGAGCAGCCCGGCGCCGATCGCCTCAAAGGCCGGTGCCCGCTCGATGAGGGTGACCTGGTGACCTCGCTGAGCGAGGGCGACCGATGCGGTCAGCCCGCCGATTCCGGCCCCGACGACGATCACCCGCATGCCGCCACCTCCCATGCCGGCCACTCTGGCGGGCGGGGGGGGGGGGGGGGGGGGGGGGGGGGGCGGGGGAGGGGGCGGCTCGGAGTTGGAGGCAGCCTGTTCGGCGCGCAGAATCCGCCCGAAGAAGGCCGACGAGAGCACGACGGCGACGAAGCCGGCGGTGACGGGCACGGCATACGCCTCGTGGGGGCCGACGTGTTCGACCGCCCAGCCGCCCGCTGCCGCGCCGGTGGAGATGCCGATGAGGATGCCGGTGATGGCGACCGCCATGCCTTCGGTGACCAGCGCTTGCGGGACGAGCCTCTGGCTCAACGACATGGCCGTGATGAGCATGGGCGCGGTGGCGCAGCCGGCCACCAGCATGACCAGGGCGATGCCGCGCAGATCGGTGACGAAGAGCGCCGGTGCTTCCAGCAGGAACATGCCGAGCGCGGCATACCGCAAGCGATGGGTGAGCGAGATCCGAAAGACCCTGGCGCCGAAGGCGATTCCCGCGATCGTTGACCCCACCGCGAAGAGGGCGAGGATGACCGACGAGAAGCTCTCCTGCCCGGCCTCCTTGGAGACCGCCACGGCGACCACTTCGTTGGCGCCGAAGATCACGCCGACCATGGTGAGCACCGCGGCGACCACGAACATCCCGGGCCGCGCGACGGCATACCCGCCGGGTCGGTCGTGGTGGGCGACGACGGGAGGTTCGGTCGCGCGCGCGGAGACGAAGGCGACCATGCCGATGAAATAGAGGACATAGGCGATCAGCAGCCCGGCCTCGGGGAACCACACCGTCGACAGGACGATGCCGAGCACCGGGCCGAGCACGAAGGACCCCTCGTCCATGACCTGCTCGAAGGACATCGCCGTGTGCAGCGTGTCGGGCTCGGCCGCGAAGACGTGCGCCCAACGCGCCCGCGACAGCGGACCCATCTCGGGCAGGATCGCCGACAGGCCATAGGCGAGGAAAAGCGTCCACGCCGGCGCCCCGGTCCACGACAGCACCACGGTGGCGAAACCACACAGGGTCGACCAGACCGCGAACGGCAGCACGATCCGCCGCTGCCCGAACCGATCGACCAGCCGCCCGAGGATCGGCCCGGCCGCGGCGAGGACGAGCACGGCCACCGCGGTGATGGCGCCGGCCAGGCTGAACGACCCGCGCCGCGAGGAGACCATGACGATGATCGACACCCCGAACATCGCGCCACCGATCCGCGCGAGCGCCCCGCCCGCGATGAAGGCCAGCGCTCCCGGGACGCGCAGCAGCGGACGGTAGGCGGAAAGCATCAGGACAGGGTATGCCGTGCGGCCGCACCCCCGCGCCACGAGTCAGATCCGACCGAACTGACATCAGTACCCTGACTTTTTGTACATCAGAAGCCTGACTTTTTGTACATCAGAACCCCGACCAAATGTACATTAGAGGCATGGAGTACCTCCCCCGCCTCCTCGACGCCCGCTTCGATGACCTGGTCGCGGCTCTCCCCGCGGTGTCCATCATCGGTCCGCGCGCCTCGGGGAAGTCGACCACGGCCCGACGGCACGCCGCCGAAGTCGTCCACCTGGACCGCGAGGCGGAGGCCTTAGCCTTCCGGGCCGACCCCGACAGCGCCATCGCCCACCTCGACGCTCCCGCCCTGCTCGACGAGTGGCAGATGGTGCCGGAGGTGCTGGGGGCCATCAAACGTCGGGTCGATGAAGACGCACGACCGGGCCAGTTCATTCTCACCGGCAGCGCCCGCGCTCACCTCGATGTGGCGACCTGGCCCGGCACCGGACGTCTGGTCAGCATGTGGCTCGGGCCGCTCGTCCAGCGCGAGTTGTGCGGCCGGACGGCCGACGCGCACTTCCTCGATGTGTTGGCCGATCACGATCCGCGGGTCTTCCTCGACGCGGGCCGGCAGGCAGACACTCTCGCTCTCGGCGACTATCTGGAGCTGGCTCTCCGCGGAGGTTTCCCGGACCCAGCCCTGCGCCTCACCGGCGTGGCTCGCGATGCCTGGCTGGACTCCTATCTCGGCCAAGTACTCGACCGAGATGCCGCCATGGTCGGCAACGTCAGAGACATCGCCTCGCTGCGCAGGCTGCTGGAGTTCGAAGCCCTGATGACGGCTGGAGTCTTCACCGATATGACCGTCGCCCAAGCCGCCGGCGTCGATCGGCGCACCATCACGGCATACCAAGGCCTGTTGGTCGACCTCGGAATCCTGGATCTCCTCCCCGCGTGGCAGAGCAATCGGGTGTCGCGGCTGGTCCAAATGCCCAAGCATCACCTCACCGACACTGGCCTTGCGGCGGCTGCGCTGCGCCTCGATCAGCGTGGGGTCCTGCGGGACGGTCGGTTGCTGGGGGGCTTGCTCGAGTCGTTCGTGGCGATGCAACTGCGGGCGGAAGTGACGGTCGCCAGGACCCGCCCGCGGCTGTTTCACCTGCGCGACAAGGGCGGCACCCACGAGGTGGACATCGTCGTCGAGTACGGCGGCGGCCGCGTCGCCGGTATCGAAGTCAAGGCCACCTCCGCCCCGAAGGGGCCCGATGGCCAGCACCTCGCATGGCTCCGCGATCGCCTTGGTGATCGCTTCATTGGCGGGGTGGTCCTGCACACCGGCCGAGCTCGGGTCCCCTTGGGCGATCGGGTGGTCGCCCTCCCCATCTCAGATCTGTGGGCGTCGCGCTGACCCTTCCCGTGTGCTTGGGTCCGACGCAGACCGGTATGCCGTCCGCTCGGGTGAGCGGACGGCATACCGGCCGGGGAGAGAGCTACTGGGTCCAGGTGTTGTTGCGCCAGGTACCTGACCACGAGTTGTTGCTGGCGTCGCTGTCGAGGTAGGGCGCGGGGGTCGAGACGAGCTGCTCGGACACGGCGAGTGTCGACTTGCGGGTGGCGAAGACCATCATCCCGAGTTGGCGCCCCGCCGCGACGCCGACCGTCGTGCGGTAGCGGAAGACCTGGGTCGCACCCGGCGCGAGGTAGATGTAGGCGGTCGGGCCGGACACGGCATACGCGCTGCTGTAGGCCGACTTGATCTGGACCCGGGTGGTGCCGAGGTTGGTCACCGTGAGGTCGACGACCGTGCCGGCGGGAATGGTAGCGCCGCTGCTGCAGGAGTTGCGCAAGTGGGTGGTGAGCGAGGCGTACGTGGTGGTCGCGCCGTTCTCTTCCGAGATGGTGTTGAAGAGCGCGGCTTCCGAGCAGCCGGCGGCGTGGCTGGTCGCGGGAGCGACGAAGAGGGCCGCCGTCGTGGCGACCCCGAGCAGGGCCGCGCGGATGCGGCGGCCGAGTGCTGGGCGCGGCTGGAGTGACTCGGCGGGCCGGAGCGGCCGGGTGTCTGACATGGAGTGTCGTGCCTTTCGGTTGGCCCCTGCCTGAGATCACTCTCGCGGCAGGGGCCCACGATGGCCAGACGCGGGGCCGCAGCTTGACCAGCCCTTTACCCGATTTGTCCCGATACTGACTTTCGTTAACGCGCCGCTTCGCTGTCGACCAACGGCTGTGAACGGATCAGCCCCAGACCAAGCCCCGCGCCGGGTCGGCGAGGATCGCGGCCACATCGGCGAGGTAGCGCGAGCCGAGCTCCCCATCGACCAGACGGTGGTCGAAGGACAACCCGAGCGTCGTCACGTGCCGGATCGCCAACTCGTCGCTGCCGTCGGCGGCCGTGACCACCCACGGCTGCTTGCGGATCGCCCCGAACGCCATGATCGCGGCCTCACCCGGGTTGAGGATCGGCGTGCCGGTGTCGACGCCGAACACCCCGACATTCGTGATGGTGATCGTGCCGCCGGACATGTCGGCCGGCTGGGTGCGGCCCTCGCGCGCCGTCGCGACCAGGCCCGCCATGGCGTCGGCGAGCTGGCGCATGGTCAGCAGGTCGGCGTCCTTGATGTTGGGCACGATGAGCCCCCGCGGAGTCGCCGCCGCGATGCCGAGGTTGACATAACCCTTGAGCACGATCTCCTGGGCGGCCTCGTCCCATGACGCATTGATCGCGGGGTGGCGCTTGATCGCCACGCACATCGCCTTGGCGAGCACGAGCAGCGGCGTCACCTTGACCCCGTCGAACTCGCGGTCGGCCTTGAGCCGCTCGACCAGCTCGACCGTCGGGGTGACATCGACGGTGATCCACTCGGTGACATGCGGCGCGGTGAACGCCGACCCCACCATGGCCTGGGCGGTCATCTTGCGCACGCCCTTGATCGGCACGCGCGTCTCGCCGCGCCCGGCACCTCCGACGCCTCCCGCACCTCCCAGCGCGCCGGAAGAACCCGCGAGGTATGCCGTGCCGGCACCGCCCGCACCCGGCATACCGGCCGCTGTTGCCCCGGACCCGACCGCGCCGGAGCGGGCCGCGAGGAAGGCGTCGACGTCGGCGCGGGTGATGGTGTCACCCGCGGCCGGCACCTGGGCCAGGTCGACACCGACGTCCTTGGCGTACTTACGGACCGGCGGCTTGGCCAGCACGTTGGCGTGCACCCGCGGAGCCTTGTGCGGCTGGGCGAGTTCGGCGATGGGCCGGTTGTCGCGGCGGATCTCGGGCGCGTGCGCGGCGACCAGACCACCCATCCGGGCGGTCGGCGGCTGGTCGATGTGCTCACCGGGCGGGGCGGCGATCTCGCGGACGATGGCGTCCTTGCGCCGCGGGCGACGCTTGGCCTCGGTCTGCTTGATGCCGTAGCCGACGAGCACCGCAGTGCGACCCGTCGAGGTCGTGCCGCCGATGAGGCCTTCGGCGACCGGTTCGTCGCCGCTCGCGTCGGGGGCGGGCCCACCGTCGAAGACGCCAGCCGCAGCCCGCGCCGCCGGAGCCGCCGCTTTGGCGGGCGCGGGAGCAGATGCGGGAGCGGACGCCGGCGAACTCGCCTGCGGCGCAGCAGGTTTGGGGCTCTCGGCGGACCCAGCCGCAGCCGCACCCGACGCGGGAGTGGCAGGTGACCCACCGGCATACAGGGGGTCGTCGATGGCGATGATCGGGGAGCCGACCTCGACGGTCGCGCCCTCGGGGGCGAGCAGGGCGGCGACGGTGCCCGCCCACGGGATCGGCAGCTCGACCAGCGACTTGGCGGTCTCGATCTCAACGACGATGTCGTTGACCTTGACGGTGTCACCGACGGCGACCCGCCAGGTGACGATGTCGGCCTCGGTCAGGCCCTCGCCGGGGTCGGGCAGGAGGAATTCACGCACGGCCATGACGGGGCCCTCTCAGTACGCCATGAGGCGGTCGACGGTGTCCAGCACGCGGTCGAGGTCGGGGAGGAAGTCCTCCTCGAGCCGGCTGGGCGGGTAAGGCACGTTGTAGCCGCCGACGCGGGCGACCGGCGCCTCCAGGGAGAAGAAGCACTCCTGCTGGACCAGCGCGGCGATCTCGGCACCGAGGCCGAGGAAGGTCGAGGCCTCGTGGACGACGACGCAGCGGCCGGTCTTGCGCACCGAGTCGACGATCGCGCCGGTGTCGAGCGGCGAGAGCGAGCGCAGGTCGATGACCTCGAGGCTGATGTCCTCTTCCTCCGCGGCCTGCGCGGCTTGCAGGCAGGTGCGGACCATCGGGCCGTAACAGAGCACGGTGACGTCGGTGCCGGGGCGCACGACCGCGGCCTCGAAGAGCCCTCGGCTGGGCTCGCCGGCGATCTCGCCCTTGTCCCAGTAGCGTCGCTTGGGCTCGTAGAAAATCACCGGGTCGCGGCACTCGATGGCCTGCTGGATCATCCAGTGGGCGTCCTGCGGGTTGGAGCAGCAGACGACGCGCAGGCCCGCCGTGTGGGCGAAGTAGGCCTCATTGCTCTCACTGTGGTGCTCGACCGCGCCGATGCCACCGCCGAAGGGGATCCGCACGACGATCGGCAGTTCGACATGACCGAGCGAGCGCGAGCGCATCTTGGCGATCGAGCTGACGATGTGGTCGAACGCGGGATAGACGAACCCGTCGAACTGGATCTCGACGACCGGCCGATAGCCGCGCAGCGCGAGGCCGATGGCGGTGCCCATGATGCCGGCCTCGGCCAGCGGGGTGTCGATGACCCGCTCCTCGCCGAAGTCCTTCTGCAGGCCCTCGGTCACCCGGAAGACGCCGCCAAGCTTGCCGATGTCCTCGCCCATGAGGATGACCTTGGGGTCATGCTCCATGGCAGCCCGCAGACCGCTCGTGATGCCCTTGGCCAGGGTGGATGTGCGCGGGTATGCCGTGGGGCCATCGCCCTTGGGGCCCTCGCTCTCCGGAGTCACCGGGATGGGGGTGGTCGGGTTGGCGCTCATGCGTGGCTCCCTTCCAGATCGCCGGCGCCACTTTCCGCGTGCGCACCCTCGAAACTGCCCTGGTATGCCGTGAACGCCTCCCGCTCGGCGTCCATCACCGGGTGAGGCTCGCCGTAGACGTACTCGAACATGTCGGTCCCGACCGGGTCGGTGAGCGCCAGGCAGCGGGCCCGCACGTCGGCGCCGAGCTCGTCAGCCTCGCGGGCCACCTGGTCGAAGAAAGCCCGGTCGGCCTTGCCCATGTGTGCGAGCCACGCCTTGAGGCGCTCGATGGGGTCACGGAGTTTCCAGCGCTCGACCTCGGCCGACAGGCGGTACTTCGTCGGGTCGTCGGAGGTGGTGTGCGCCCCCATCCGATAGGTGAACGCCTCGATGAAACTCGGCCCCTGACCCGACCGGGCGGCGTCGAGCGCGGCTGTCGTCACGGCATACACCGCAAGGACGTCGTTGCCGTCGACCCGCAACCCCGGGAAGCCGAAGCCGCGCGCGCGGTGGTAGAGCGGCGCGCGGGTCTGCTTCTCATTGGGTTCGGAGATGGCCCACTGGTTGTTCTGGCAGAAAAAGACGACCGGGCTGTTGTTGACGCCGGAGAAGACCAGCGCCTCACTCACGTCACCCTGTGAGGTCGCGCCGTCGCCGAGGTAGGCGATGACCGCGGTGTCGCGCTCGGGATCGCCGGTGCCGACGTCGCCGTCGCGCTGGACGCCCATGGCGTAGCCGGTGGCGTGCAGGGTCTGCGCGCCGATGATGATCGTGTAGAGGTGGAAGTTCTTGTCGTTGGGGTCCCAGCCGCCGTGGTTGACCCCGCGGAACATCCCCATCAAGTTGACCGGGTCGACGCCGCGGCACCACGCGACACCGTGCTCGCGATAGGTGGGGAAGGCGTAGTCCTGGCGTCGCAGCGCGCGACCGGAGCCGACCTGCGCTGCCTCCTGACCGAGCAAGCTGGCCCAGAGGCCGAGCTCGCCCTGGCGCTGCAGCGCGGTCGCCTCGGCGTCGAAGCGGCGGATGAAGACCAGGTCGCGATAGAAGCCGCGAAGGTCGTCGTCGCTGAGCCGGGCCGCGATGTCGCGGTATTCCTGCGGCGCGGTCTCGACGAACTCCCCCTCAGGCGTGAGGAGTTGGATCATGTCGGGGCCACCGTCGGCCCACGGTCGAGCATCACTCACGAGGCACTCCTTCTCCGACCCGGGCAGGTATGCCGGGTGGGCCAGGCCGTTGGTCGGGTTCCGGGATCGCCGGGTGGCCGACCGTGGCGTCATTGCCAACCTTGCCAAGCTCATCGCCGCACTGTGGAGCTGTGGTGCTTTTCACACTGCGCTGGCCTTCACCCTAGCCGTGGCGCTGCCAAATCTCACCTGATGGATGGTCCTGCTCATCCCATGGCGGCAGCGGGCGTGTGGGTCGAGCTCCACCCCCGTAAAGATCGCGATCTTGACACTTGGGTACCGTTGCAACGCGATCCAAGTGTCAAGATCGCGATCTTTCACCCCATGACCGGGTCGCTCGGCGGCTGAGTGTCGGCACGAAGGGCCAGGGGGCCTCAAGCCGCGCGGGCCAGCGCCTGTCGGATTCGCCACTCCAACGCCTTGATGTCGGCCAACTCCCGCCACACCACGCGGACCACGATGTAGCCCAGCTGTCGGAGCCGGTCCTCGCGCCACTTCTCCGCAATCAGGGCATCGCGTCCGTCGGCGTCGGCGTACTTCACTGCGCCGTCGAACTCGAGGACCACCTTGGTCCCAGTCACCAGGAAGTCGACCCGCGCCACGAAGCCGTCATCGGTGATCGTCACTTGCGGCGTGACGGCGATTCCCATGAGGTGGCACGCATGACGTAATCGCGATTCGCCGACCGATTCGCTACGGCCGTCGGCAAACCTGACGAACTGGCGGACGAGGCCCGAGCGCGGATGCTGTCTGACCCACGCCAGCGCCATGCGCAGGTCGGCTTCCGAGACCACCCGTTGGCGCAGCGCAGCATCGGCCGCGCAGAGAGCGCCCACCCCCGAAGTGGTGAGGCCGTGTTGAACGATGGCCAGGGCGGGGTGGAGGCGTCCAGTGTCCAGGATGGCCTCGGAGGGCACTGGGCGATGGACCATCAGCCCCGGGCTGTGCCGGTGCTGGGCGCGGGGTCTCGTGCGCGAGAGATGCACAGTGGCCAGGTCGGCCCCGAAGGCCGGCAGCCCCAACTGCAGCAGCTCACTGTGATGGCTACCCATCGCGCTGCCCTCGTACTTACGCTCAGCCGCTCGAAGTCGTTGCAGGTGAACGACCTTCGGAGTTGCGGCGGGACTCAGCGGAACGGCATACCAGCCGCGCGAGAGATGGACGAGCCGGCCGGCACGCACTAACCGCATAAGGTCGCGTGGCCCGAGTCCGAGACGCTCGACCTCGGCCATACCCAGGACACCGAGGTCGTCGGCAAGCGCGTGAACGTCGGTCATCCCGACATGCTGCCCGGAGCCACCTCACGTGGCCCGGCTTATCCACAGCCCTGCCGCCTGGAACGACTACCTGCCGGCGAGAACGGAGCGAGCGGTGACGGGGGTCAGCGGGGGCCGAAGGCTTTGGCGACGTCGAGGAAGCGGGTGTTGGCCTCCACCTCGCCGATCGTCACCCGCACGCCGTCGGTGCCGTACTGCCGCACCATCAGCCCGGCATCCTGACAGGCAGCCGAGAATGCCGCAGAGTCCTCACCCAGCGGGAACCATACGAAGTTGGCCTGGCTGTCGCACAAGGTCCACCCCTGATCGGCCAGCCCCGCGACCACCCGCTCGCGCTCGGACACCAGGGCATCGCAGCGAGCCATCAACTCGTCGCGGGCCTCCAGGGATGCGATAGCGGCCGCCTGCGCCAGCGAGTTGACCCCGAACGGCACCGCGCACTTGCGCAGCGCCGCCGCGACGGCCTCGTGCGCCACGGCATACCCGACCCGCAGCCCCGCGAGCCCATAGGCCTTCGAGAAGGTGCGCAGCACCATGACATTGGGGTTGGCCCGCCACACCTCGACCGCGTCGGGCGCGTCAGCGTCACGGACGAACTCCAGGTATGCCTCATCCAGCACCACGAGCACGTCGCGCGGCACCGCGGCCAGGAAGGCGTCGAGCTCGGCGCGATGCATGACGGTGCCGGTCGGGTTGTTCGGCGAGCACACGATGATCACGCGGGTCCGCTCGGTGACGGCCGCGGCCATCGCGCTGAGTTGGTGGCGCTGCGCGGCGTCGACGGGCACGGGCACCGAGACCGCCCCCGCCAGCGCCGCGACGATCGGATATGCCTCGAAGGACCGCCACGCGAAGACGACCTCATCCCCCGCATCGCAGGTCGCCTGGATGATCTGGCCGAGGATGCCGACCGACCCGGTGCCGACCGCGATATTGGCCGGCGCCACCCCGACGAACGCCGCGATCGCCGCGATGAGGTCGACATTGGCCATGTCCGGGTAGCGGTTGATCGTGTCGAGCGCCTTGTCGAGCACGACCCGCACGGAGTCCAGCGGCGGGTACGGGTTCTCGTTGCTGGAGAGCTTGTATGCCGTGATGCCAGGCGGCGCGGCTGCGGGCTTCCCGGGGACATACGCGGGCACGGCATCCAGGGCGGCGCGCAGTCGAGGCGACAACGCAGACGAAGACGAGGACGGCTGGGCGGACTCAGCAGACATGGGGCCCAATGTAGACGGCGGGCACCCGATCCCGTCAGGTCGGGCTCAGGCTCCGAGCCAGGCTGCGCACGCCTGGAGCACAGGCCACTCGTAGGTGGGCATGTGACGATGGAGCCATGCGCACTGTCATCGACATCGCCCTGCGGACCGTCGTCAACGGCGTCGCCCTCTGGGTGGCGAGCCTGCTGGTGGCCGGCGTCCGCTTCGGCCCGACCGTCAACGCGAGCCTCGGCGCCCAGAGCGAGACCACCCGCACCGTCATCACCGTCGCGCTGGTCGCCCTCGTCTTCGGCGCGGTCAACGCGCTCATCAAACCGGTGCTCAAGACCCTGGCGACCCCGCTTATCTGGCTCACGCTGGGCCTGTTCACCCTCGTCGTCAACGCCGCGATGCTCGCCCTCACCTCGTGGTTCTCCGGCGTCCTTGGCCTGGCCTTCCACGTCGACCACTTCTGGTGGGACGCGGTGTGGGGCGCGCTCATCGTCACCATTGTCTCGATGGTGCTCGGCGCGTTCGTCCCCGACCGCCGCTGACCGGGCGAGCAGGAGCAAGGCCACGGAGCAACGGCAAGAGGCACGGCATACCGGCTGCGGTTGGTATGCCGTGCCTCTCTCCTATCCCACCGCGCGAGGTTCAGTCAGCACTCGCACGATGAGGGTTCATCGGCCCGGCCCGGTTGGGGCGGCCCCACCGCCGCCCCACGACGAGCTAGATGTGGCGGCGGCTGGTCACCACCCGGAACCGGCCGGCCACGAAGGCCGCGTCGGTGTAGGAGGCATTCGCCGCCGGGTTGGCGCCCGTGCCGTGGTAGTCGGAGAACGCCGCGGCCTGGTTGACAAAGATGCCCTGGGTGAGGTTTTCGGACAGGTTGACCCCGGCGTCGGCGGCCGCGTCGCGGGCGTCGTCGAGGATCTCCTCGTCGGTCGAGTAGACCGCCGCGGTCATCGCGCCGTGTTCGCGGATCGTCGCGGTGAACAACTCCAGCGACTGGGCGGTCGAGGCGGTGCGGATGAGGAACGCGACCGGCCCGAACCACTCCTTGCAGTAGACCGCCTGGTCGGTCGCGGACACGGCGACCAGTCCGGGGGTGCGACAGACAGCATCCGGGTATGCCGGGTGCTTGACTTCGCGGGACGCCAGGACGACGCGCCCGCCCACCTCGTCGGCAATCCCTTGGTGCGCAGCGGAATTCGCGCGGACCTGGGGGTTGACGACCGCGCCGGTGACCTCGACGGCCTTGGCGTCGTCGGCGGTGAGCTTGGTGATCGCGGCGGCCAGCCGGTCGGCGAACTCGTCGAAGGTCAGCACGCCCTCGTCGGTCGTGACCTGCTCGGGAACGAAGACGTTCTGCGGGGCCGTGCACATCTGGCCGGTGTAGAGCGAGAACGAGAAGGCCAGGTTGAAGAGCATTCCGCGCAGGTTGTCGGTGGAGTCGACCACGACCGTGTTGATGCCGGCCTTCTCGGTGTAGACGAGCTTGCCGTGCGCAGCGCCATACGACTCCAACCAGGCACCGAAGGTCGGCCCGCCGGTGTAGTCGATGATCGTGACCTCGGGCCGCTCGGCGAGCGTCTTGGCCAACCCCTCACCGTCGTTCTCCGGCGCCAGCTGGACCAGCGCTGCGTCAAAACCGTTCTCTACCAACACTGCTCGCGCCACCTCGACGGTGATCGCGAGCGGCAGGATGGCCCGCGGGTGCGGCTTGACGACCACGGCATTGCCGGTGGCAAGCGAGGCGAAGAGCCCCGGGTAGCCGTTCCACGTTGGGAAGGTGTTGCAGCCGACCATCATCGCGACGCCGCGCGGCACGATGCGGTAGTCCTTCTGCATCCGGATCGGGGCGTCGCGACCGGGCTTCTCCCACACGACCGACTCGGGCACCCGCTCCTGCTCCAGCAGCGCGGCGGCGACGGCCTCCAGCGCCCGGTCCTGGGCGTGCGGGCCACCGGCCTGGAAGGCCATGATGAACGACTGGCCGCTGGTGTGCATGACCGCATTGCCCAGTTCGTGGGAGCGGGCATGCAGTCGCTCGATGATCTCGACGCACACCGCGGCGCGCACTCGCGGACCGGCGTCACGCCAGCCGACCATCGCCGCAAGGGCCCCGGGAAGAGCAGCGTCGAGGTCCAGCCGCGGGTAACGCACGCCGAGCGTCGGCCCGTAGGGCGAGACCTCGCAGCCCACGAAGGTGCCGTCGGTGGGCTGACTGAGCAGACCGGCATACGTGCTGTCCAGGTGCGCGAGGTATGCCGCCAGGCCGTCGGCCGCCGCGGTCTCGCCGTAGACGCGCGTCGAGGGCACCTCCGGGTAGCGCGTGTAGAACCGGCGCGCGACGAGCGCCTCGGTCGCGTCGTCGAGGATGCCCTGGTGGGTGGCCACGATCGGATGAGCCAGCGTCATTGCTTCGAGCGTCATATACCTCATGGTAGGTAGGTATTTAGCCCCCCTACTGCCGGGTAGCCTGCCGCTCCGATGTGACCTTGGCTATAATTCGCCAACCCCTTCTTCTCCCCTCAGCGGGTTGACTTTCGCATGCCCACGGGGGTATGCCGCGCACCGCTCTGTGGCGCGGGTCACCGGACGGGGCGGGAGCACACGGCATACCG
This sequence comes from Actinomycetales bacterium, assembly GCA_016710645.1. Taxonomy (GTDB): domain Bacteria; phylum Actinomycetota; class Actinomycetes; order Actinomycetales; family Dermatophilaceae; genus Phosphoribacter. The sequence continues at coordinate 45,812 of JADJVI010000057.1, forward strand.
AACCAACCCGCGCCAGGCGAGCCGACCCGCAGAGGTGAGCCTCGCCACTGTCGCCGCCCCCGCCCGCCGAGCCGCCCGCACCCCGCGGCAGGATGGGCTCATGAGCACACTCGGAAATGTCGGCGTCATCGGCGCCGGCGCCATGGGGTCGGGCATCGCGCAGGTCGCCGCGACCGCCGGCCACCCCGTCTTCATCGTCGACGCCTTCGAGGGCGCCGCCCAGCGCGCGTGCACCCGCATCACCGAAGGCCTGCGCAAACGCGCCGCCCAAGGCAAGCTCGACCCGGCCGAGGCCGAGGCCATCGCCGGGCGGATCTTCCCGTGCGACTCGGCCGAGGCGCTGCCCGAGTGCCTGGTCGTCATCGAGGCGATCATCGAAGACCTCGACGCCAAGACCGAGCTCTTCGACGTCCTCGGGCGCACCCAGCCGGCGACGACGCTCCTGGCGACCAACACCTCCAGCCTGTCGATCGACCAGATCGCGCCGGCCGCCGCGCACCCGGGCCGCGTGCTCGGGCTGCACTTCTTCAACCCGCCGCCGGCGATGAAGCTCGTCGAGGTCATCCGCGGCGAGGTCACCTCCCCCGAAGTCATGGACACCGGTGCCGACCTGGTCACCGCCTGGGGCAAGGTGCCGGTGCGCTGCGCTTCGACGCCCGGCTTCATCGTCAACCGGGTCGCGCGACCGTTCTATGGCGAGGCGCAGCGGCTCGTGCAGGAGGGTGTCGCCGACCCGGCCACCATCGACGCGTGCGTGCGCACGGCCGGTTTCCGGATGGGCCCGCTCGAACTCACCGACCTCATCGGCCAGGACGTCAACCTCGCGGTCGGCACCTCGGTCTGGCGCCAGACCAACAAGGACCCGCGCTACCAGCCGACACCCTTCCAGCAGAACCTCGTCGCTGAAGGCAACCTCGGGCGCAAAACCGGTAAGGGCGTCTACACGTATGCCGCCGACGGCACCTCCCCGGACAACGTCCCGGACCAGGCCAAGGTCGCCGAGTTGCTCGCCAGTGGGGTGTTGACCAACCCGGTCGCCCGCACCCTGGCCATGCTCGTCAACGAGGCCGTCGACCTGGTCGACCGCGGCGAGGCCGGCTCGGCCGACGTCGACCTGGCCATGACCCTCGGAACCGGCTACCCCAAGGGTCCGATCGCCTGGGGCCGCGAGATCGGCTTCACGACCGTGCGCGACCAGCTGCGCGAACTCGACGCGGCCTTCCCGGGCGGGCGCTACCGCCCCAGCCCGGCCCTGGACAAGATCGAGTAAGACCGACGCTCCGGTATGCCGGGTGGTCACCGCCGAGGCGGCCACCCGGCATACCGGCATCTCACGACGGTGACATGAGCCAATCTGAGGGTTCCCGCTGACCGAAGCCACAGATTGGCTCATGTCGTGCGCGGGGGGTCTTCAATGCCCGGTATGCCGTTCTGCGCGACACGCTCAGGCCCCAGACTCGCCCGCTCGGGTCACAGTTGGGGCGCGAAGCGCACCCAGGTCACCTGAAGCGTTTACCTCACGGCCCCGGGATGGCAGCATTCGACCCGTGCAGGGCATCACGTGCCGTGCAGCTGTCCATCGGAAGGATCACTCATGGCTCGTCGCTCCATCTTGGCCCTCATCTCCGGCGTTGCGGTCGCCGGTCTCGCGCTCAGCGCGTGCGGGTCCAACTCCCTGTCTTCTGGCACTGCGTCCTCGGCCGCCGCGGGGGCGTCCTCGGCCGCCAGTGCCGCCGTGTCCAAGGCCACGGCCGTCGACCCGGCGCTCGTCGCCAAGCTGCCCGACAAGATCAAGACGGCCGGCAAGATCGTCGTCGGCACCGACGCCACCTACGCCCCGAACGAGTTCCTCGACACCGACGGCAAGACCGTCGTCGGCATGGACGTCGACATCTTCAACGCCATCGCAGCGAAGTTCGGCGTCAAGGTGGAATACGTCCCGGCGACGTTCGACTCGATCATCCTCGGCGTGAGCAGCTCGAAGTACGACATCGGGCTGTCCTCGTTCACCATCAACGATGACCGCAAGAAGCAGGTCAACATGGTGAGCTACTTCAACGCCGGCACCCAGTGGGTGACCCAGAAGGGCAACCCGAAGAAGGTCGACCCCGACAACGCGTGTGGCCTCAACATCGGCGTCCAGAAGGGCACCGTCCAGGTCGACGACATCACGGCGCGCAGCAAGAAGTGCACCGACGCCGGCAAGCCCGCGATCACCCAGATCGTCGACGGCGACCAGGGCAAGGTCACGACCGCGGTCATCGGCGGCAAGGCCGACGCGATGGCTGCCGACTCCCCGGTCGGCCTGTATGCCGTGAAGCAGACCGGCGGTCAGCTGGAGGCCCTCGGCCAGATCTACGACGCGGCCCCGTACGGCATCGTCGTGCCCAAGGACCAGACTGCCTTCGCCGGCGCTGTCGCCGACGCCCTCAAGGCGATCTCGACCGACGGCACCTACAAGGCTGCGCTGACCAAGTGGGGTAACGAGAGCGGCGCCATCACCAGCTTCGCGGTCAACCCCTGATGAGCACCCCGGCTGCTGGCTCCGGATCTCCGGCGCCGTCTGCGGCCACTGTCGACCGGCCGGGCGTGATCAACGCCCGGCCGGTCCGGCATCCGTGGCGCTGGGTCGCGATCGCCGTCATCCTCGTGCTTGTCGCGATGATGATCAGCTCGCTGGTGACCAACCCCAAGTGGGACTTTGGGTTCGCGTTCCAGATCATGCAGCAGACCCCGGTGCTGGAGGGTCTGTGGAAGGGCACCATCTTCGGCACCATCGCCTCGATGATCCTCGGTGTCGGGCTGGGCGTCGTGCTCGCGGTCATGCGCCTCTCGGACAACCCGGTCTTGCGGGCCGTCGCCTTCGCCTACACGTGGTTCTTCCGGGCCATGCCCCGTTATGTGCTGCTGGCCATCCTCGGGTCGCTCGGCTTCCTCTACGCCCAGATCCGCTTCGGCGTGCCGTTCGGACAGCAGATTGCCTCCTCGCTCGGGCTGTCCACCGACCTCACCTTCTTCGGCTTCTCGTGGAATGACATCTCCTCGACGATCTGGGTCGGTGTCATCGGCCTGGGTCTGTCCGAGGCGGCATACATGGCCGAAATCGCCCGCGCGGGCATCCTGTCGGTCGACAAGGGCCAAGACGAGGCAGCCCGCGCGCTCGGTATGAGCAGCGGGCAGCGGATGCGCCGCATCGTGCTGCCTCAGGCGATGCGGGTCATCGTGCCCCCGACCGGCAACGAGACCATCGCCATGGTCAAGGACACTTCACTGCTCACCGCCGTCCCGGTGCTCACTGAGCTCTACTACCAGGCCTATCTGTTCGGCCAGCGCGGCTTCAAGATCATCCCCGGCTTCGTCGCGGCGACGCTGTGGTACCTCATCATCTGCTCGATCCTCATGGTCGGTCAGTCCTATCTGGAGAAGTACTTCGGCCGCGGTTTCGGGGCGATCCCGAAGAAGACCAAGGAAAAGCTCATGAAGATCGAGGCGGACCACTGATGGCCAACCCTGCTGGCGCGCCCCTGGTCCACGCCGTCAATGTCATGAAGTCCTTCCATGGCAACGACGTGCTCAAGGGCATCGACATGGACGTCCACAAGGGCCAGGTCGTCTGTCTGCTCGGCCCGTCCGGATCGGGCAAGACGACCTTCCTGCGCTGCATCAACCAGCTCGAAACGATCGACGGCGGGCGGATCTGGGTCGACGGCGACCTCATGGGGTATGCCGACAAGGGCGGCGTGCTGCACCGGCTCAGTGACAAGGCGATTGCCGCGCAGCGTCGCGATATCGGCATGGTCTTCCAGCGCTTCAACCTCTTCCCGCACAAGACCGTGCTGGAAAACGTCATGGAAGCCCCGATCCAGGTCAAGCGTGAGCCCAAGAAGGAGGTCGAGCAGCGGGCCATGGAACTGCTCGCCAAGGTGGGCCTGGCCGACAAGCCGGCTGCCTATCCGGGCCAGCTTTCCGGTGGGCAGCAGCAGCGGGTCGCCATCGCGCGGGCCCTGGCGATGCGGCCCAAGCTCATGCTCTTCGACGAGCCGACCTCGGCGCTTGACCCCGAGCTCGTCGGCGAAGTGCTCACGACGATGCGCGAGCTGGCCGACACCGGAATGACGATGATCGTCGTCACCCACGAGATGGGGTTCGCCCGCGATGTGGCCGACCGAGTGGTCTTCATGGACGGCGGGGTCGTCGTCGAGGAGGGCCCGCCCTCGGAGGTCATCAGCAACCCGCAAAACATCCGGACCAAGACCTTCTTGCGCCGGATGACCGAAGGCGGCTGATCGGCCCGCCTGATCCGTTCGGCTGGGAGTGGCGCCGGGACGGCATACCGGATCCGGGGTGACCCCACAGCGAATCGTGAGTAGCACGGCATACCGAGGTCCTGTGTTCCGCAGTGTGGGATACGGGACCTCGGGCCGTTGTGCCGACCCGTCGGCCCTGGGTCAATGTCCGCCATGTATCTCGAATCCGCCGACGAAGCCCTGCACTGGTCACTCGACGAATTGCGCGCCCGCCAACTCGAACGGGTCCAGGACACCGTCCGGCGGTGCTACGAGAATGTCGCGCACTATCGGCAGGCCTTCGATGCCGCGGGAGCGCATCCGGACGACCTGCGCGAGCTCTCCGACCTGAGCCGATTCCCTTTCACCGACAAGCACACGCTGCGGTCCAACTATCCGTTCGGGATGTTCGCGGTGCCGCGCGAGGATGTCGTGCGGATCCACGCCAGCAGCGGCACGACCGGCCAGCCGACGGTCGTGGGGTACACCATCGAGGACATCGACCGGTGGGCCGACCTCATGGCCCGCTGCCTTTACGTCGGGGGCGTGCGCAAGGGCGATGTCTTCCACAACATCTCCGGCTATGGCCTGTTCACCGGCGGCCTCGGGGTGCACTACGGCGCCGAGCGGCTCGGGTGCAGCGTCGTGCCGATCAGTGGGGGCATGACCGAGCGCCAGGTGCAGCTCATCCGGGACTTCGCCCCGCGCGCGGTGCACTGCACGCCGAGCTACTTCGTCGCCGTGCTCGATCACATGGAGCGCGTCGGCATCGACCCGCGCGAGACGTCGATCAAGGTCGCGATGTTCGGCGCCGAGCCGTGGACCTATGCCATGCGCGACTCGATCGAGGCCCGCGCCGGCTTGAAGGCCCAGGACCTCTTCGGGTTGTCCGAACTCATCGGGCCCGGCGTCGCGAGCGAGTCGATCGAGACCCGCGACGGGCTCACCGTGTGGGAGGACCACTTCTACCCCGAGATCGTCGACCCGCAGACCCTTCAGCCAGTGCCGGACGGCCAGCCGGGCGAGCTCGTGCTGACCAGCCTCACCAAGCAGGCCTTCCCGGTCGTGCGCTATCGCACCAAGGACCTCACCCGACTGCTGCCCGGCACGATCTATCCGACGATGCGCCACATGGAGAAGATCACCGGCCGCACCGACGACATGATGATCATTCGCGGGGTCAACGTCTTCCCGACCCAGATCGAGGAGATCATCCTCAAGGAGCCCGGCCTGGGCCCCTACTTCCAGTGCATCCTCACCCAGCCGGGCGCGATGACCGAGCTCACCGTCGTCGTTGAGACCCACCACCACGAGAGCGACGAGGTCAAGAACTCGCTCGCCGACGACCTGCGCCATCAGATCAAGAACCGCGTCGGCACCACCGCGATCATCGAGGTGCGCGAGCCGGGTGGCATCGAACGCTCAGTCGGCAAGGCCCGCCGGATCGTTGACAAGCGCCCCAAGCACTGACAGAGCCGGTATGCCGTGCCGCCTCCCGTCGCGCGGCCGGGGCTGCCCGGCCGGAGGCAGCGGCGGGAGGTGACCGGACGGCATACCCTCGGGGCATGCGAGTTCTCGTGAGCGGGGGGGCCGGGTATATCGGCTCGCACACCGTCATCCGGCTGGTCGCGGCGGGGCACGACGTCGTCGTCGTCGACTCCTTCGCCAACAGCAAGCCCGCGGTCGTCGGGCGCATCGAATCGCTCATCGGGGGCGAGCTGGAGGTGCACGCCTTCGACCTCACCGACAAGGACAAGACCGAGCACCTGCTGGCGAGTATGCCGTTCGACGCGGTCATCCACTTCGCCGGGCTGAAGGCGGTGGGCGAGAGCGTCGAGCAGCCGCTGGAGTATTACGAGAACAACCTCGAATCGACGTTTTCGCTGGTCAGAGCGATGCGACGGCACGGCTGCGGGCTGCTGGTCTTCTCCTCGTCGGCGACGGTCTATGGGCCAGACGCGCCGCTGCCCTATCGCGAGGACTACGAGCCGCTGGTCGCGACCAATCCCTATGGGCGCACCAAGGTGATGATCGAGCACGTGCTGCGCGACGTCGCCCACATCGACGAGTCGTTCAAGGTGGCCCTGCTGCGCTACTTCAACCCGGTCGGCGCGCATCCGTCCGGCACCATCGGCGAGGACCCGCAGGGCATCCCCAACAACCTGCTGCCGTTCGTTGCGCAGGTCGCGGTGGGGCGGCGGGAGAAGCTGGCGGTTTTCGGTGGCGACTACCCGACGGCCGACGGCACGTGCGAGCGGGACTACATCCACGTGGAGGATCTGGCAGCCGGGCATGTGGCGGCGTTGACGGCCCTGGCGGCATCCCCCGAGAGGGTGCGGACCTGGAACCTCGGCACCGGCACCCCGACATCGGTCCTGGAGGTCATCGCGGCCTTCGAGCGGGCCAGCGGGCGGCCGATCCCCTACGAGATCGTGGGGCGGCGCGCGGGCGACCTGGCCCAGACATGGGCCGACGCGAGCCGGGCAGCTGACGAATTGGGTTGGCGAGCAACGAAATCCATCGACGACATGTGCGCTGACGCGTGGCGCTGGCAGAGTCAGAACCCCCTGGGCTACCCCGACGCCTGAGCGGGCCCGGCATACCGGTCTGCATTGTGGCTTTCCGGGCCCTGCCACTCCCTGCCCTCGTCCATCTGGGCGTACCCCCCGGGGTATTTGTGTCTCGTTGGTCACACGTTCGTGCTCAGCGCCACCAAGCGCTCAGTTTGCAGGAGTACGTTGCCAATTGGCGGTTCCGATGCGGGGAGCCTGCCGTGCACAACAGCACAGGATTACTGAGCACCACCACTGAGCACCAATCACTGAGCACCACTTACTGAGCATCACTTCAGAGGGCTCGACGAGTCCTCGTTCACGGGGAGCATCACGTCACCATGAATGCGCTCGACCTGGCGCGCTGGCAGTTTGCCATCACGACCGTCTACCACTTCCTTTTCGTCCCGATCACCATCGGGCTCACCGCGCTCATCGCCATCATGCAGACCTTCTGGTACCGCGGCGGCGACGAGCGGTGGCTGCGCCTCACCAAGTTCTTCGGCAAGTTGTTCATGATCAACTTCGCCCTCGGCCTGGTGACCGGCATCGTCCAGGAGTTCCAGTTCGGCATGAACTGGAGCCTTTACTCGCGCTTCGTCGGCGACATCTTCGGTGCGCCGCTGGCGTTCGAGGCGCTGCTGGCCTTCTTCCTCGAGTCGACCTTCCTGGGCCTGTGGATCTTCGGCTGGGACCGCCTGCCGCGCAAGATCCACCTGGCCTCGATCTGGCTGGTCCACCTCGGCACGGTGTTCTCGGCGTTCTTCATCCTCGCGGCAAACTCGTTCATGCAGAACCCGGTTGGCTACACGTTCAACCCCACGACCAACCGTGCCGAGCTCAGTGACTTCCTCGCGGTGCTCACCAACGAGGTCCAGCTCGTCACCTTCCCGCACGTGCTCATGGGTGCCTACATGACCGCAGGCGGCTTCCTCATGGGCATCGCGCTCTACCACCTGCGCCGTCAGGCCCTCGACAACGGCCCTGACGTCTCGATGTACCGCAAGGCCGTTCGCCTGGGCGCCGTGGTGTCGCTGGTCGCGAGCCTGGGCGTCATCGTCTCCGGCGACCTGCAGGGCAAGGTCATGACGACCTACCAGCCGATGAAAATGGCTGCGGCAGAGGCGCTTTACGAGACCCGCAGCAACGCGCCGTTCTCCGTGCTGACCATCGGCGGCCTCGACGGCTCCACCGCTCGCCCGATCATCGAGGTGCCCGGCCTGCTGTCCTTCCTCGGCACCGGCAGCTTCAGCGGCGAGATCAAGGGCATCAACGACCTGCAAGCCTCGTATGCCGCGAAGTACGGCACCGCCGAACTCACCAAGAGCGCCAGCTACGTCCCGACGATCTGGCTGACGTACTGGAACTTCCGACTCATGATGGGCGCCGGATTCCTCACCATGATCTTCGCGGCGATGGCGCTGTGGAAGACCCGCGGCGAGGGCGTCGTCACTGGCGGGATCTGGAAGCACATCGCGATCTGGACGCCGCTGCTGCCGGTCATGGCCAACTCGTTCGGCTGGATCTTCACCGAGGTCGGCCGCCAGCCGTGGATCGTCAACGGCATGATGACGACCGCCACCGGCGTCTCCTCGACGGTCGGCGCGAGCAGCGTCCTGATCAGCATGGTCATCTTCACGCTGCTCTACGGCGCCCTCGCGGTGGTCGAGGTCAAGCTGCTGCTGCGCTACATCAAGCCCGGAGCCGTGCCCGTGGCCGCGCCGATCGACCCGGCCGACCGCTCGGACGACGCGCCTCTGGTGTTCGCCTACTGACCGCCGCCTGCTGACCTCCCACTACAGACCACCTCCGACTTACAGACCATCTCTGGATCGAGACCTTGCCATGACCCGGCCTCTCAGCCCTCCAGCTCGTCTGGTTCCATCCTCATCGCCGTGCTGTGGATCGGCTACCTCACCCTCGAAGGCTTCGACTTCGGGGTGGGGATGCTGTTGCCGATCCTCGGCCGCGCCAAGAGCACCGCCCCTGCCGACCTCGCCGACGCCGAGAAGCGCAAGCGGGTCATGCTCAACACCATCGGCCCCCGGTGTGGGACGGCAACGAGGGTGGGTGCTCACCGCCGGGGGCACCACCTTCGCGGCCTTCCCGCAGTGGTACGCCACGCTGTTCTCCGGCTTCTACCTCGCCCTGGCCCTCATCCTCGTCGCGCTCATCCTGCGCGGCATGGGGAGCTGGACTACCGCCACAAGGTCAGCGACGACACCTGGCGCAAGCGCTGGGACCTCTCCCGATCACCGGCGGCTCCTTCCTCGCAGCCCCTGCTGAGCCCAGGGCGTCAGCCTGACCAACATCGTCCACGGCACCCCGATCAGCCCAACCCGACGGTCGCCGGTGACTACATCTTCGACGGCACGCTCTTCACCCTGCTCGGCCCGTGCCGCTGCTCGGTAGGCTGACCTTCGTGGCCCTCTTCACTCACCCCTGGCGCCTTCTTCATCGCCCTCAAGACCGACGGCGCGATCCGGCACGAGGCCCGCGCGCTCGCTGCATCCGCGTCGGCCTGGCAGGCGCTGTGTTGGCCGTTGCGCTCCTGTTGCTCATCGGGCTCAAGCACTGCTCGCTGGTCTTCTGGATCGGCACCGCGATCGCGGCTGTCGCGCTCCTCGCGGGCATCGCGATGGCGACCAAGGCCCGCGAGGGCTGGGCGTTCATCGGCACCTTCGCCCGCGATCGCGTTCGCGGTCGCGGCCTACTTCCGGGCACTCTTCCCGAACGCCATGCCCTCGACGCTCGGAGACGCGCAGTCGCTGACCCTGGCCGCCGCGTCGAGCACGCCGACGACGTTGACGATCATGACCTGGGCCGCCGCGATCTTCACCCCGATCGTGCTGCTCTACACCAGGTGGACCTACTGGGTGTTCCGCAAGCGCCTGGCCGTCCACCACATCCCCGAACTTTCAGTGGCCATCCACTAGTCGGTTCGGGCCCAGCGGTCCGCACGCTCACGGACCGGCCGGCTCGCTCTGCTCACGCTCACTGCTGACCACTGCTGGTCACGTCTGGATACTCCTGTCATGCGCCCGGTCGATCCCCGCCTGCTTCGCGCCTTCCCCGAGGTCCGCCAGATCCTGACGGGCCTCGGGGCTGTCGGCATCGGCCAAGGCCTCATCGCGGTCGGTCAGGCGCTGGCGGTCAGCCACCTCGTCGTCGCGGTCGTCGCGTCCCTCACCTCGGCCTCCACGGCCTCCACCGGCTCCGGTATGCCGTCGCCCTCTCCCTCCGAGACCGCCTCCTCGTCAGCATCGGGTATGCCGTGGGGTCACCTCCCGCTTGCTTGCTCCACTGGGTTGGGTGGCCCTGGTCTTCGCCCTCCGGGCGGGGCTGGGAAGCCGTGGCTGAGCTGGGAGCCGCGCCGGGCCGGCCATACGAGTCTCTGCTGATGTTGCGCGAGCGACTCCTGGCGCGCTGGCTGGCCGGGCCCCTAGACGATGCCCCGATCCCAACACCGCCACCACCCTGGCGACCCCAGGGCGTCACGAGCATCGAACCCTACCTCTGTGGCGCGGGTCCTGCCTGCCATGGTGGGCGCAGTTGTGCTGCCGGTCTTCGTCGTCGTGACCATTGCGACCCTCGACCCGGGTCAGCGCGCTCATCGTCGGCTCACCGTGCCGCTGCTACCGGTTTTCGCACGCTGATCCCGGCAAGGCGACCGAGGATCAAACCGCCCGGCGCTGGCGCGCGATGGCGAGTCTGTCCGGGCGCTTCCTCTCGACGCCGCGGTGCGCGGGCTGCCGACGCTGGTGTCCTAGCGGTCGGGCCTGGCGTCAGGCGGGGACGATCCGCGAGGTGGGCGAGCGCCATCGAGGTGATTCAAACGTGCCAGACGCTGCGGGCTGGCCTTCTTAGCGTCGGCGGCGCTGGGTTGCTCGCCTCGATCTCGGTGGCGATCGTGGTGACCCGTGGGGTTGCGGTTGACCAACGGGACCATG
>JADJVI010000058.1 GCA_016710645.1 Actinomycetales bacterium
TGGCTTCGTAGCGTTTCACGAGGGTTTGTATCCAGTAACGGCTGATCCTGTAGTCCCAAGCGACCTCGCTCTTGGAGCGCCTCTCGACCGTGACTGATGTGATGACAAGCTCCGCAACGCCTGGTGCCAACCTTGTCTCCGGTTGGATGCCAACTATGTCGAGAACTCCGACACTGCCGGGGGCACCGAATTTCTCTGCGACGCAGCCATGTCATGCTCCGACCCATGCAGAACGACTCCGGGCTGCCCCCACACCTCACGACGCGGCCGCTACGGCACACGGATTCCAGAGCCGTCTTCGAGCTGATGGCTGCCCACGAGCTCGACACGGTGGGCGAGGTCGCCATCGAAGAGGCAGACATCATTGCCGACTGGCAACGGCCGAGCTTCGACATCGAGTCCTCCACGATGGGTGTCTTCGACGGCGAGCGGCTGGTCGCTTATGGCGAGCACTCGCGCGCAGACCGTGCCGACGCGGCGGTCCACCCCGCCTACCGCAGACGCGGCATCGGCACCTGGGTCGCGCACTGGATCGTCGCCAAGGCAGCCGAGCGGGGCGTCCCCGTCGTCGGAATGCCCGTGCCTGCCGGCTCGCCCGGCGAGGTACTGCTGCGCGGGCTCGGCTGGAGGCAGCGCTGGGAGAGTTGGATCCTGCGCTTGCCGGAGGGCGTCGACATCCCCGCGCCGCCGATCTCCCCCGGCTACCTGCTTCGCGCCGCCAGGGCGGACGAATATGCCGCCGTGCACGAGGTCATCGAGGACGCCTTCCTGGAATGGTCGGTGCGAGAACGCGACTCCTTTGCCGACTTCGCCGCCACGACGGTGCGGCGCCCCGGGTTTGAACCCTGGCACCTGCGCGCGGCGCTCGGCCCGGACGAGCGGGTAGTAGGGGCTTCGCTGGTCATGACCACCACCGACGGTGGCGCCTACATCGACAAGCTCGCCGTGCGCCGCGACGAACGCGGCAAGGGCCTGGCTCGGGCCCTTCTCGCGGAGTCCTTGCGCCAGGTTCGGGCCCACGGCCACCACGCCATCGAGCTCGCGACCGACTCGCGCGCTGGCGCGCTGGGACTCTACGAGCACCTCGGCATGGTCGTCACCAGCCGCTGGATCAACCTGGCCGCGACAACGGACTCCTGAGGACCCGCTCGACGCTCCTCGCGTTGCCTATTCGCGACTGGGAGCTGACGGCTCGGGGCTACTCCCCGGCTGGGTCGTCGTCGTCACCCATCAAGCGGGGGTCACGCTGGGTGGCGTCGCGGACCTCGCCCACCAGTTCTTCCAAGACGTCCTCGAGGAAGACCACGCCGCGGATCTGCCCGTCGGGGTCCTGCACCCGGGCGACGTGGCTGCCGGAGCGCTGCATGGTCGCGAGGACATCCTCGACCTCGTCGGTGCTGGCCACGGTCGCCAGCTGCCGCACCCGAGTCAGCGGCACCGGCGCGTCCCAGTCCTGCTCACCGGCATACAGGACGTCCTTGAGGTGGAGGTATCCCGTGAGGACCCCGTCGGCGTCCCGCACCGGATAACGCGAGAAGCCCTTACGCGCCACGAGTCGCTCGACCCGCGCCGGCGTGGCCTTTGGCCCCAAGGTGACCAGCCGCTCCACCGGCACCGCGACATCGCCGGCGGTCTTGTCGCTGAACTCCAGCGCGCTGCGCAGCAGCCCGTGGCGACCCTGTTCGATGAGCCCTTCGCGGCCGCTCTCCTCGACGATGTGAGCGACCTCGTCGACGGTGAACGCCGAGGCGATCTCGTCCTTGGGCTCGATCCGGAAGATCCCCCGAACCAGCGCCTTGGCGAGGCGTTCCATGACCCGCACCAGGGGCCGCAGGGTCGTCGCGACGAACAACAGCGAGGGCACCAGCCACATCGCGGCCCGATCCGGCCCGGCCAGGGCAAGGTTCTTGGGGATCATCTCGCCGACGACGACGTGCAGGTAGACCACGACAAGCAGCGCCCCGGCGAGCGCCAGCGCGTCGACCGCCACCGGCCCGAACGGCAACATCGAGGTCCACGGCAACAGCAGGTGATGCAGCGCGGACTCGGCGAGTGCGCCCAACCCGACCGAGCACACCGTGATGCCCAGTTGCGCGGTAGCGAGCATCGACCCCATGTGTTCGAGGGCCTGCAGGCACGTTGCGGCTCGCGTGTTCCCCGCCGCAGCGAGCGGTTCCAGGGCGCTGCGTCGCGCCGCCATCGCGGCGAACTCAGCCCCCACGAAGTAAGCATTGCCGAGCAGCAGGGCCAGCGAGATCCAGAGCGAGGCAGCGGTCGTCACGACGCCTCCCCCGTCGCCCCGAGTTCGTCGACGGCGTCCGGCACCTCTTCGAAGCGCACCCGCGCCACCCGTCGGCCGTCCATGCGGATCACCCTCAGCCGCCAGCCAGGCACACTCACGATGTCGTCGACCGTCGGCACGCGTCCCAGCACCGCCATGACGAACCCACCCAGAGTCTCGTATGCCGGGTGTTCGGGCACGTAGGCACCGATCCGGTGAGTGACCTCGTCGGGTCGCCACATCCCCGGCACCGACCAGGCGCCGTCCGCGAGCTGGTGGGCCGGCATCCGGGTGCGGTCGTCGTGCTCGTCGAGCACTTCCCCGACGATCTCCTCGATGACGTCCTCCAGGGTCACCAGCCCCGACGTGCCGCCGTATTCGTCGACGACGACGGCGGTCTGCAGCCCGGAGTCGCGCAGATGCTCCAACAGCGGCACCAGTCGAATCGTCTCCGGGACGAGCACCGGATCGACCATGAGCGCAGACGCGGGCACGGTCGCGCGGCGTTTGCGGGGCACCGCGAGCGCCTTCTTGACGTGCACCAACCCATCGACGTCGTCGATGTCCTCCCCCACGACGAGGAAACGGGAGTGTCCGGTGCGCCGGGTCTGCTCGATGACCTCGTCGGCCGAGGCCGTCCGCGGGATCGAGACGGTGCGCACGCGCGGGGTCATGACATCGGCAGCGGTGCGCTCGAAGAAGGTGAGCGACCGGGTGGCCATGAGCGCCGTGTCGGCTTCCATGGTGCCGACCTCAGCCGAGCGGCGGATGAGGCTGGCGAGCTCCTGGGGGGTGCGGGCGCCGGACAACTCCTCCTGCGGCTCGATGCCGATGCCGCGCAGGAAGCCGTTGGCCGAGCCGTTGAGGGTCGCGATGAGCGGTTTGGCGATGATCGAGAAGATCCGCACCGGACCGGCGACCACCTTGCCCACCTCCAACGGCGCCGAGATCCCGAGGAACTGCGGCAGCAACTCGCCGAAGACCATCGAGAACACCGTCACCAGCACAAGCGCCGCGGTCGTTGCCGTCGGCTCGACCCAGGCCGCGGGCAGCACGGCCGAGAGCGGCCCGGTCAGCAGCGACCCGAGCGACGGCTGGGCGAGATAGCCGACGAGCAGAGTTGTCAGGGTGATGCCGACCTGAGCCGCCGATAGTTGCGTGGAAAGCGCTCGTAGAGAATGCAATACGCTCCCCGCGCGAGCATCGCCTGCATCCAACGCGCGCTGCACGGTCGGCCGGTCCAGCGCCACGAGGGAGAACTCAGTCGCAACGAAAACGGCCGTCCCGATCGTCAGCACGACCGCAGCGAGCAGCAGCAGCCACTCCCCCATCTGCAGTCCTCCGTCGCTAGTCGGCCTCAGGCTCCCGTCGGGCTCCCGGTGGAAGCCCCGCGCCACGATAACGGGCCCGGGCGACTGGGGCGTGTCCCTGAGCCGACCCTGAAACCACCCCGGTATGCCGCGTACGCCCGCGCGGGCACGGCATACCAGTGGTTGCATGGACGCATGCCTTCCCACATCGGTTCTCTCCCATGACCGCCACCGCCCTCGCCCCCTCGGCCTTGCCGAGTGCCGGCGTCGTTCTCGAGGTCTCCGACCTCACCAAGCGTTTCGGCCAACTGGCGGCGGTCGACCACCTGTCCTTCACCGTCCAGCCCGCCCGGGTGACCGGCTTCCTCGGCCCCAACGGCGCAGGCAAGACCACCACGATGCGCATGCTGCTTGGCCTGGTCGCTCCGACTTCCGGCAGCGCCCTCATCGCCGGCCAGCGCTACCGCGACCTGCCCAACCCGATGCGAGTGGTCGGGTCGGCGCTGGAAGCGACCAACTTCCACCCCGGCCGCAGTGGCCGCGACCACCTGCGCGTCCTCGCCGACGCCTCCGGCATCCCCACCCGACGTGTCGACGAAATGCTCGAACTCGTCGGCATCCCAGCCGCCGCGCGCCAGCGGGCCGGAGGCTACTCGATGGGCATGCGCCAGCGGCTCGGCCTGGCCGCAGCCCTGCTCGGCGATCCGGCGGTCCTCATGCTGGACGAACCCGCCAACGGCCTGGACCCCGAAGGGATCCGCTGGCTGCGGTCCTTCCTGCGCCACCTGGCGGCCCAGGGCAAGACGGTCCTCATCTCCAGCCACATGCTGGCCGAGGCCGACCTCATCGTCGACGACGTCGTCATCATCGCCAACGGCCGCAGTGTGGCCCAAGGCTCGATGGCCGACCTGCGCGGCGAGCCCACCGTCTTCGTCAAGTCCTCCGACAACGCTGCGCTGGCCAGTGCGTTGACAGCTCGGGGGGTGCTCACCTCGCCCTCCGAGGGCGGCGGTCTTGTCGCTCGCACCGGCGACCCGGCGAGGGTCGGTGACATCGCGCTCGCCGCCGGCCTGCCGATCCACGAGCTGCACCCGCTGGCCTCCGACCTGGAGGACCTGTTCTTCCGGCTGACCGACACCCCGGAGAACCGCAACCGCAACCTGCGCACCGACGGTCAACCCTTCATTCCCCCCGCTGGGCAGAGCGCCCTGCCGGTCGCGCCCGTCGAGACCCCGGAAGCCGGTGAGACCCGATGACCGCCGCCATCAAGTCCGAATTCCGCAAGTTCTTCACTACCCGCCTGTGGTGGGGCATGGCGATCGGCGTCTTCCTCGCCGGAGCCGCCTTCGCAGCCTTGTTTGCATCGCTGGACCCCACCCCCGAGATGACCGGTGGCGTGACGGTGCCCAACCTCAGCGACCCCAGCCGGGTCGCCTCCGTCTACACCGGTGGTCTCAGCGTCTCGTATCTGCTCACTCTCGCCATCGGCGTCATGACGATCGGCAGTGAATATCGGCACAAGACGATCACCAGCACCTTCCTGGCCACGCCGATTCGGTCCAAGGTCATGGGGGCCAAGGTCGTCTCGCTGGCTGGTATCGGCGCGTTCTATGGCTTGGTGAGCCTGGTGGGAGCCGTCAGCGTCGGTGCCACGATCATCGCCATTCGGGGCTTCTCGCCCTTCCCCGACTCGTCGATCTGGCGCACCCTCGCCCTCAGCCTGCTCGTCCTGGCCGTGTGGGCCCTCATCGGTCTCGGCGCCGGCATCCTCATCCCCAACCAGGTGGCTGCGCTGCTCATCTCGATCGGCCTGGCCTGGATCGTCGAACCCCTCGTCGGGTTCCTCATCGGCGCGCAAAGCTGGGGCAAGGGCGCGGCCCCCTACTTCCCGTCCAATGCCACCGCTGCGGCACTCGGAGGGAACTCGGCCGCCGGGTCGTTCACCCCCCTCAGTTGGTGGGCGGCTGCCCTCGTTCTGGTCGGGTACGCCGCGATCATGACCCTGGTGGGGTCGTTCCTCACCGTGCGACGCGACGTGAGCTGACCGGCATACGGGCAAGACTGCCGAGGTATGCCGTGCGCAGCACCTAGACGGCATACCGACACAGTCCGACTCAGTCCGACACCACAACGCACCCGGCCCCGCGGCCGGGTGCGTTGTGGTGTCACACACGCGCCGACCGAGTTCGCCCGGAAGGGGCCACGGGCTAGGCTGGGACGAGCCGACAGACCGTGTGGTCTGTCGCGCGCTGCCCGGAAGCGGGAGCAGCGAAGACCAGTGTTGTCCACGTCAACGTCGACGAACGAAAGAGGCGAGGCACGAGTGCCTGACCAGGCCAAGACCGGCAACCCGATGGGGGCCTTCGGGCCCAACGAGTGGCTCGTCGACGAGCTCTACGAGCAGTACCTCCAGGACCGCAATTCGGTCGACCAGGCGTGGTGGGAATTCTTCGCCGACTACAAGACCAAGTCCGGCGCGGCCTCTCGGCCGGCCAGTGCTGCACCCGCACCTGTCGCTGCCGCCGCGCCTGCCGCCGCGCCTGTCGCTGCGCCACCTGCTCCGGCACCTGCAGCCCCCGCGCCGGCTCAGCCGATGGCCGCGGCAGCCGCCAAGACGGCGGTGCCCGCCCCCACCCCGGTGACCGCAGCACCGGCCGAGCCGGCCGTGCGGCCCGCAGCCACACCCGGTGCCCCCGCGCTGGCGCCGACCCCTCGCGACATCCCCACGCCGGCCGCCCCGCCGCCGCCGAGCGAGAGCCAGAGCCGCCCGCTGCGCGGTCCGGCCGCCCGGGTCGTGGCCAACATGCAGGCGTCCCTGGAGGTGCCCACCGCGACCTCAGTGCGCTCGGTGCCGGCCAAGCTGCTCATCGACAACCGGGTCGTCATCAACAACCACCTGGCCCGCTCGCGCGGCGGCAAGGTCTCCTTCACCCACATCATCGGCTACGCCCTGGTCAAGGCCCTGGGCATCCTGCCGGCGATGAACCAGTCCTACGCCGAGCTCGACGGCAAGCCGGTCCTCGTCGAACCCGCCCACATCAACCTCGGCCTAGCCATCGACCTGGCCAAGCCCGACGGCACCCGCCAATTGCTCGTCCCCTCGATCAAGTCGGCCGAGACGATGGACTTCGTCGCCTTCTGGACGGCCTACGAGGAGATGGTCAAGAAGGCGCGCAACGGCAAACTCACCGTCGACGACTTTGCCGGCACGACGATCTCGCTGACCAACCCCGGCACCATCGGCACCGTGCACTCGGTGCCCCGGCTCATGCAGGGCCAGGGCGCGATCATCGGCGTGGGCGCGATGGAATACCCCGCCGAGTGGCAGGGCGCATCCAACGACACCCTCAACCGCAACGCCGTCAGCAAGATCCTCACGCTCACCTCGACCTACGACCACCGCATCATCCAGGGCGCCCAGTCCGGTGACTTCCTGCGGATCGTCCACCACCTGCTGCTCGGTGAGGACGGCTTCTACGACGAGATCTTCGCCTCGCTGCGCGTCCCCTACGAGCCGGTGCGCTGGGTGCAGGACATCTCCGCGAGCCACGACGACGACATCAACAAGGTCGCTCGGGTCCAGGAGCTCATCCACGCCTACCGGGTGCGAGGCCACCTCATGGCCGACACCGACCCGCTGGAATACCGCCAGCGTCGCCACCCCGACCTCGACGTCACCTCGCACGGCTTGACCCTGTGGGACCTCGACCGGCACTTCGCCACGGGTGGGTTCGGTGGGGAGCCATTCCTCAAGCTGCGCCAGATCCTCGGCATCCTGCGCGACTCCTACTGCCGCACGGTCGGCATCGAGTACATGCACATCCAAGACCCCGAAGAGCGCCGGTGGATCCAGGATCAGGTCGAGGGCGGTCATCCCAAGCCCAGCCGTGACGAGCAGATGCGGATCCTGCGCCGGCTCAATGCCGCCGAGGCCTTCGAGACCTTCCTGCAGACCAAGTTCGTCGGCCAGAAGCGCTTCTCGCTCGAGGGCGGCGAGTCCGCCATTGCGCTGTTGGACCGCATCCTCTCCCGGGCTGCCGAGGAGAACATGGACGAGGTCTGCATCGGGATGCCGCACCGCGGCCGGCTCAACGTACTGGCCAATATCGCCGGCAAGTCCTACGGCCAGATCTTCCGTGAGTTCGAGGGCAAGCAGGACCCCTCGTCGGTGCAGGGCTCCGGTGACGTGAAGTACCACCTCGGCACCGAGGGCACCTTCACCAGCGAGGACGGCTCGCAGACCCGGGTCTACCTCGCGGCCAATCCCTCCCACCTCGAGGCCGTGGACCCCGTCCTCACCGGCATCGTCCGGGCCAAGCAGGACCGACTCAACCTCGGTGGCGAGGCCTTCACCGTGCTGCCGATCCTCATGCATGGCGATGCGGCGTTCGCCGGCCAGGGTGTCGTCGCCGAGACCCTGCAGCAGTCGCAGCTGCGCGGCTATCGCACCGGCGGCACCATCCACATCATCGTCAACAACCAGGTTGGCTTCACGACGGCACCGTCCTCGTCGCGCTCCTCGGTCTACTCCACCGACGTCGCGCGGATGATCCAGGCCCCGATCTTCCACGTCAATGGTGACGACCCGGAAGCCGTGGTCCGGGTGGCCGAGCTGGCCTTCGAGTTCCGCCAGCGCTTCCGCAAGGACGTCGTCGTCGACATGGTCTGCTACCGGCGGCGCGGGCACAACGAGGGCGACGACCCCTCGATGACCCAGCCGTTGATGTACAACCTCATCGAGGCCAAGCGTTCGGTGCGCAAGCTCTACACCGAGTCGCTCATCGGCCGTGGCGACATCTCCGTCGAGGACGCCGAAGCGGCGCTGCGCGACTACCAGCAGCAGTTGGAGCGGGTGTTCCTCGAGACCCGCGAGGCCACCTCCCACGCGGCCGTGGCTGACGCCGGCAAGAGCCATGGTCTGGAGAAGCCGACCGCGCAGGTGCAGGACGACGCCAGCCGCCACCGCGACCCCTACCACACCGGTATCTCCGAAGAGATGCTGCTGCACCTGGGCGACGCCTGGACCAAGGCTCCCGAGGGCTTCACGGTCCACCCCAAGCTCAAGGCCTTGCTCGACCGCCGGGCGGCCATGGTCCGCGAGGGCGGGATCGACTGGGGCATGGGCGAATTGCTGGCCTTCGGATCACTGCTCATGGAGCAGACTCCGGTCCGCCTCACCGGTCAGGACAGCCGGCGCGGCACGTTCGTTCAACGCCACGCCGTCCTCATCGACAAAAACAGCGCCGAGGAATGGACCCCCTATCTCTACCTCTCGCCCGACCAGGCGAAGTTCTGGGTCTACGACTCGCTGCTGTCCGAATACGCCGGCATGGGCTTCGAATACGGCTACTCCGTCGAGCGGCCCGATGCTCTCGTGCTCTGGGAGGCCCAGTTCGGTGACTTCGCCAACGGTGCGCAAACCATCGTCGACGAGTTCATCTCCTCCTCGGAGCAGAAGTGGGGCCAGCGCTCGTCGGTCGTGTTGCTGCTCCCCCACGGCTACGAAGGCCAGGGACCGGACCACTCCTCGGCCCGGATCGAGCGCTACCTGCAGCTGTGGGCGCAAGACAACATGACGATCGCCTACCCCTCAACGCCGGCATCGCACTTCCACCTGCTGCGTCGCCAGGCCTACGCCCGGCCGCGTCGCCCGCTCATCGTCTTCACCCCGAAGTCGATGCTGCGCCTCAAGGCCGCGTCCTCGATGCCGGAAGAATTCACGACGGGTGGCTTCCGTCCGGTGCTGCCCGACACGGCCACGCTCGATGCCGCGGCCGTGACCCGCGTCATCCTCTGCTCGGGCAAGGTGGTGTGGGATCTGGAAGCCGCTCGCGCCAAGCGGGGTGACACCCAGACCGCAATCATCCGCGTCGAGCAGCTGGCGCCGATCCCGGCCCAGGAGATCGCGGCGGCGCTGCGGGCCTACCCCAACGCGGATGTCCTTTGGGTGCAGGACGAGCCGCAGAACCAGGGCGCCTGGCCGTTCATGGCGCTCAACCTGCCCGAGTTGCTTGCAGCCCAGGGCGAGACCCGCGCCTTGCGCGTCGTGAGCCGGGCCGCCTCAGCGTCGCCGGCGACGGGCTCGCACAAGATGCACGAGATCGAACAGGCCGACCTGCTCGACCGGGCGTTCACCCGCTGATCGACGCAGCAATACCGGTATGCCGTGCGGCTCACCCCCTCGGGTGAGCCGCACGGCATACCGGTCGCGGTAGCCTCCGAGGCGTGTACTTCACCGATCGAGGCATCGAGGAGTTGGCCAGCCGCCGCGGGCAGGACGAGCTGAGCATGGAGCGGCTCGCCGACGCGCTGCGAACCTTCGTTGACGTGCATCCCGAGTTCGAAACGGCTATCGACCGCCTGGCCACCTGGCTCGCGCGCCTCGACGACGACGAGAGTTGGGACCCGGCCGACGAGCCCGATGAGCCCGACGAGCCCGACGAGAAGGAGTGATCGTGGATTCCCACGCAGCGGGTGCGGGACCGGCCTGGCCGAGCGCCACCGACGGCAACCTCGGCCCTGAGTTCACCCCCAGCGCCTCCTTCAGCATCGACGAGGAGGGCCGCCGCGACGTGGGCCTGTGTTTCGTCGGTGACTCATTCACTGCCGGTTATGGCGACCCCAAAGCGCTCGGATGGGTGGGGCGGGTCGTGCACCGCAGCCAACACCCGGAACTCGACCTCACGGCATACAACCTGGGGGTGCGCGGGCAGGACTCCGGTGACATCGTGGGGCGCTGGCGCGCGGAATGTATGCCGCGCTGGGCGCAGCGGCACGAGCGTCGGCTCGTGGTGTCGGTGGGGCTTAACGACCTGCGCCACGGGATGTCGACCGCTAGATCACGGCTGAACCTGGCCAACATCATCGACGAGGCGACCTCTAGCGGGATCAGTCCGTTCGTCGTCGGGGTGCCCCCGAGCGCCGATCCCGAGCTCAACGAGCGAGTCCGAGTGCTCGTGCAGGCTCAGGCGGATGTCTGCTCGCGGCGTGGCGTGCCCTATGTGGACTGCTTCGCCCCGCTCGTCAGCCACGAGCAATGGCAGACTGATCTGGCGACCGGTGACGGCGTGCATCCCGGTCAGGCGGGCTATGGCCTGCTCGCGTGGCTGGTGCTGCACGGCGGCTGGGGAGCCTGGCTGCGGGTCAGCTGAGGTCGCTGCCTTCGCGCTCGGCTGCCGCGGTGGCCTCAGCACCCGCGGTCACGGCAGCCCAGATGGCCGCAACGATCGCCAGTGCGAGAGCAGCGCAGATGAGGTATTGCTTGGACTCCCACATGCCCCACGCCACCGGGATGAGCAGGACGTGCCACACGACGGTGGGGGTGCCGGGCCATCCCGACCTGCCGAGCCAGAGCTTGGCCAGCAGGGCCGCGCCTGCCGCGAAGAGCAGGACGAGCAGGCCCTCGGTGAGGACGCGAATCGGGTCGTCCAAACCGCCGCCGACGAAGCGCACGATCGCATAGAGGCCGAAGACGGCCATGACCAGCGCCTCGACACCACAGATGATCGCGGCGGTGCGCCGGGCGGTGCTGGGCGAGGTGGGGAGTGAGGCTGAGGTCACGCCCGAAATCCTACGTCCCGACGTTGACCAGGCGTATTGTCACCCCCAGGTCACTGGCGACACCTGAGTTTGATCGACCCGGGAACAAACGTGATGCATGTCCGTTGCCTTGTCGTGCCCGTATGGGCCAATATAGGACAGTTGGCCTCTCAAGGACGTGAGTGCCAGGTGAGAGCCACACAAGAGTCTGCGTTGGGGTGGGTTGTGATGGATCGCGCACGGCCGCAGTATCGGTATCAGGACACGTCATCAGCACGACCCGCTTCACCTCCGGCTAACCGTCGGGCCTTGCCTATCGACGCACGACCTCGAACAAGGAGCACGATCCTCATGGACTGGCGCGACCGCGCTGCCTGCCTCGATGAAG
>JADJVI010000059.1 GCA_016710645.1 Actinomycetales bacterium
GAAGACCTCCAGCGCCAGATGCCGCGCCGGGCCGGGAAAATGCAGCCGGTCGGCACACCTCGGCCGCACTCACCCCGTCGTATGCCGTGAACATCGCCGGAAAGTCGACATCGGGCAATCCATAGCCTCGGCCGCGTCGACCTTGAGGAATCGCGCCGAACGACGACGAACGGGCGACAAAGGCCAAGACGTTGAAGCGGGGGTTGCCGCGGGATCTTTGCAAACGAATCCCCTTGGCCGGGCATGGACCAAGGGGAGTCCTCGACGGGAGCCAGCGCACGCAGGTCGGGATCGGCGCGGCGCAGCAGGCGCGCAGGTTGTAGTACTGCCGGAAGAAGGCGTGGAAGCCCGCGACATGGTGAGCATCTGGCCATCGGCGCTGGTCACCGGCCAGGAGCGGACCCGACCGCCGAGCGTGTCCTCGGCCTCCAGGATGGTGACGTGGGCGCCGCGTTCGGCCAGGACGGTCGCTGCCGCAAGGCCCGCGATGCCGCCGCCGACGACGGTGACCGGCGGCATCTGCCGTGGCGCTCCGATGGGGGCGGCGGGAGCCCAGCGCTCGGCGCGACGGTCGAGGCCAGGACGCGTCGTGCGGGCGGGGCGAGAGGGACGGCATACCCGTCCGTGCGGTGGTGCTATTCGGGCTGGTCACGGCGTGCCTCCCACAGCAGGGCGAGGGTCACCATCGCGAAACCGAAGGCGAAGTCCTCGACAGGGATGTCCCAGGGCGCCCGCACGCCGAGCATTTGGTCCTCGGTATACAGGACAATCGGCGCCGAGAGCTTGGTGAGCCAGCCATCCACGAGGCACTGGAAGAAGAAGACGATCGCCATGGCGATCCAGAACTGCAGCCTGCGGAAGAGCCCGGTGCGCAGCCACAGCAGTTCGAGCGCGACGACGGCGAGCACCGCGATGGCGCTCCACACGGTGTACTCCCTCATGCCGCGCCGCCCTTCCCCGCGCCGCGTCGGGCTCGGGAGCGCCACTGGCGCGCCCAGCCGAGCACGGTGCCGACCGCTTCGTAGGTGAGCAGCCCGCAGGTCGGGATGACCACGAAGAAGACGAGTTCCTCCAGCGGCAGCCCGGCCGGCAGGATCACATCGGTCGTGTATGCCGGGGAGTACCACCAGTGCCCGCGAGCGATCGCGACGACGTCCCAGATGGAAGATGACGACCACCGGCAGCAGCCGCGAGGTAGCGGCGCGGTCGGCGGTAGATCCGCGCGCGCAGCACGAACTCCAGCGGCAGCGTGATGAGCACGCACGCGGCCATGAGACGAGGTATTGATAGCGGTCAGCCACGACGATCCTTGCCGGAGCCAGGCTCGCCGCGGGCGCACGGCATACCGGCGTTCGGCGTAGTCCTGGTCGTCGCGCCACAGCCCCGCCGCGGTGGTGCACGATGAGCGGGCGCACCAGCCGCGCGGCCGGCCGCAGCAGCCGGAACCCGAGCCGCTCGGAGGTGGCGATGGTCGCCTCGGTGAGCACGGTGATGGCGGCGCCGTCGCGATCGGTGCCCAGCGGGGTGGCGTGGGTCTCGACGACGCTGCCGGTGCCTTCGCCGTGCAGGATGGTCATGACGATGGTGCGGCTGTCGGGGGTCTCGAAGGACGCGCGGACCGGCACGCCGAAGGTCCGCCCCAGCCGGAAGGTGACGTCGAGCACCAATCGGTCTGCGTCAGAGGCAGATTCGTCGACGGTGAGGTGCGAGAAGGCATAGGGGTGGAACCACGCGCCGTGCCACGGGTCGAGGCGGTTGGCGATGACATCGGCGGGTTCGCAGCGCATCCGCCCGACGTAGACCGCGGCGATCGCGGTCTCGGGGTCGGGCCGCTGCGGCAGGCGCGGGCCGGACGCGGGGGCCTCGCCGTCGGTGGGTAGCTGCACCCAGGCGAGCACCCCGTCGTCGTATGCCGGGTGCTCCCGGTAGCCGTGTCGGCCCTCCCCCAGCGCCATTCCGTGCCAACGACACAGCACCGTGTCGCCGGCGACCGGGCAACGGTCCAGCAGGGCGCCCATGTGCGGGCAGGCGCCCGGCCCGGCATGCAGCCTGCCGTCAGCGGCGCGCCAGAGCGCAATTTCCCGGCCGACGACGACGCGGGTGATCGACTCGCTGCTCGGCACATCGGTGCTGCGTCCGACGACGTACCAGCCGCCGGCGTCGCGCTGCTGGGCCCGATCGAGCGCGGCCGAGATTCGGCGCACCGAGGCATCGGCCCAGGTCGGGGTCAACGCGGGCAGCGGCGGCTCGGGCATGACCCGCAGCGGCGAGCGCGCCCGCACCTGGGCCAACACCGTCTCCTTGAGGCTCATCGCTGTGCCGTCCCTGCTCCCGTCACGAAAATCGTTGCTGCCGTGGCCGCTTTGCGCCAGGTCGGCACCCGGGCGCGCGCCGAGAAGACGTCGTAGTTGGCGGCCTCGATGCGGTCCAGGATCCCCGAATACAGCCGCCGCGCGGTGGCGACGCACCTGGCCGATCGCGGCGGCAGATGGGGTATGCCGGTGTCGGCCACGGCATACAGCTCCCGGTTGCGGGCGATCTGGAAGGCGAGGAACTCGCGCCACGGCTGGTCGGCGACCCGGCGGGCGGGGTCGGCGCCGAACCGGGCGAGGTCGTCCTGCGGGAGGTAGACCCGGCCTCGGTCGAGGTCTTCACCGACGTCGCGCAGAAAGTTGGTCAGTTGGAAGGCCAGGCCGAGGGCTCGGGCTGGCTCGAAGGCCGCGGCTGAGCGGGGCTTGAGCACCGGGAGCATGAGCTCGCCGATGACGGCGGCCGAGCCCTCCATGTAGCCGCACAGGTCGTCCCACGTTGCGTAGTGCGTCGTGTCGAGGTCCATCGCCATCGCCCCGAAGAAGCGGTCGAAGGGCTCGGTTGTGAGGCCCAACTCGACCGTGGTGGCGGCTGCGGCAGCGAGCACGGCTGCCTCCCGGTCGTCGGTGGCGGACACCTCGGTTGCGGGCCGGCTGGGCTCACTCGGATGACCGGCGCGGGCTCGCTCGACGGCTCGATCGAACCTGTCTCGGAAAGCCGACAACTCGTCGCGGGTCTGTTCGACGCGGGCGGTCGTGGCGCCCGCGGCGTCGACGATGTCGTCGGCGACCCGACACAGGGCATAGATCGCGTGCACGTGCCGACGACTCTCCCGAGGCAACAGCTGCACGCCCCAGAAGTAGGTCGTGCCGTGTTCCCGGGTGATCTGGGCGCACACGGCATACGGGTGCTGCAAGGCGAGTGCGCTGGGGGTGGCCGTCACGGGGCATACTCCCGCACCCGGGTGGCGGCGAGCTTGCCGCTGATGAGCACCATCGGTACCCCGACGCCGGGAGTCGTGCCCGATCCGGCGAAAAACAGCCCAGGGAGTCGCTTTTCGCGATTGCCGGGGCGGAAGGGACCGGTCTGCATAAACGTGTGAGCTAACGCGAAGGGGGTGCCTTCGGCCATGCCCATGGCCTGCCAGTCGATCGGGGTGTAGAGCCGCTCGGTGACGATGTCGGTCGGATATCCCTGCGTCTCAAGGAAATTGAGCAGACGTTCACGCAATCGCGGTGTCTCCGAACGCCAATCGGTCGGCCCGCCAAGATTGGGCACCGGTTCGAGGACATAGAGCGTCGAGCAGCCTTCCGGCGCCAGCTGTGGGTCATCGACCGTCGGGATCGTCACCAGCCGGCTCGGGTCGGTCATCATCCGGCGCTGGTCGATCAACTCGACGAACGAGCGCTCCCACGCATCGGCGAAGTGGATGTTGTGGTGCACCGCGCCCTCGGGCGCCCCTCCTTTCACTCCGAGATGCCAAACGGCCGCCGAGGGGGCGTACTTCGCGCGGCTCAGCACCCGGGGCGGGCTCAGGTCGGGCAGCAACAGCCGGTATGCCGTGGGCACGTCGAGCGTGCACACGACCGCGTCGGCGGGCACGACGTCGCCGGTGTCGAGTTGGACCCCGCTGATCCGGTTGCCAGAGCGGGCGAGCGCGGTGACGGTCGTGTCGTAGTGGAAGGTCACCCCGGCCGCAGCCGCGGCGTCGGCCATGGCGCGCGGCACGGCATACATGCCGCCTTCGGGCGCATAGACCCCGGCGATGGAGTCCATGTAGGTGATGACCGCGTAGATCGCCAGGGCGTCGGTGGGCGCGAGGCCGGCATACATGGCCTGGAAGGTGAAGAGTTTGCGCAGCCGGTCGTCGGCGAAGCGGCGCGAGACCGCGCGGTCGAGGCTGCCGAAGGCGCCGGTCGCGACGAGCTTGGCGGCGGCGAGCGGGTGTCGGGCGAGGTCCCAGAGGCGTTCGAGGTTGGCGTCGATGAAGTGCGGGAGTTCGAGGTCGTAGAGCCGCTCCAGCCACGCGACGAAAGGGTCGAAGGCGTCGGCGTCGCGGTCGCCGCAGACCCGGCGGATCTCCTCGCGCATCGCGTCGCGGTCGCCGCGCACCCGCAGCGTCGAGCCGTCGGCATACCGAGCCAGGTATGCCGGGTCGAGCCGCTTCATGGGGATGGCGCGTTCGACGGTGGCGCCGACCTGGCGCAGGGCGTCGTCGATGAGGCTGGGCATGGTGAGGACGGTGGCGCCGATGTCGAAGGCGAAGCCGTCTTGGGTGATCCGGGTGCTGCGGCCGCCCGGGAGGGGTTCACGTTCGAGGACGGTGACCTCGTGGCCGTCGGCGCGCAGGTAGCAGGCGGCGGACAACCCGGCCAGGCCGGCGCCGATGACGATGACCCGGCTAGCACGGCTCATGAGGCCCTCCAGGCGATCGATTGGGCCAGGTCGACCAGGCCCTCGCGGGCGTCTGGGTGGATGGGGGCCTCGTCGAGTTCGAGCAGCGCGGCAGCAGTGGCGTCGGCGATGAGGGCTTCGGCGCGGTCGACGATGCCTGCCGCGGCGAGCGTCGCTTGAATCTGCGGGACGTCGCCGGCGGCGATGGCGCGGCTCTCGATGCTGGCCAGGGCGGATTGGGTGGCAGGGTCGTCGGTCTGGGCAGCCAGGGCGAGCAGCACGGTGGGCTTGCCGGCGACGAGGTCGTCACCGACGGGCTTTCCGGTGGTGCTGGTGTCGCCGAAGGCGCCGAGCAGGTCGTCGCGCAGGGCGAACGCCTCACCGACGTGGTGTCCATAGCGAGCCAGCGCCTGGCGGGTGAGCTCGGTTGCGCCGGCAGCGGTGGCGCCGAGGTCGAGCGGGCGAGCGACGGTGTACGCGCCAGATTTGGTGCGGGCAATCGCGCGCGCGTGGGCGAGATCGCGACGTCGCCCCGCCGCTCCGATGAGGTCGGTGGCTTGGCCGATCATCAGCTCCAGGGAGAGCGTGTTCCAGACCTCGCGCATCGGCGGCGGCAGGGTCATCGCGAGCCGCACCGCCTCGGTGTGGGCGAGGTCGCCGACGAGCACGGCGATGCTCTCGCCATAGCGGTCGGGGTCGCCGTCGGCGTGCTGGCGTCGATGATCGTCAGTGGCGCGGCGATGCACGGTCGGGCGGCCGCGGCGCTGGTCGGACTCGTCCATGACGTCGTCGTGCACCAGCCCGAGGACGTGCAGGAGTTCCAGGGCGGCACCTGCGGTGACCATGTCGGCATACCCGTTGTCGTGGGTGGGCGCGCAGGTGCCGTGTACGGAAGCCCAACCCCAGAAGCACATCTGCGGGCGGATCCGTTTGCCCGGCCGGGAGAGGAAGTCAACGAGGTAGCCCAGGACGTCGTCAGCCGTGAGCTGCGTGCTGGCGCCGATCAGACCGAGGTGGCTGGCCGGGTTGTCTGGGCTGCCTGGGCTCGCCGAGCCGTCGGGCGTGAGGGCGCGCCAGCGTCGGCCGAGGTCGGCCAGGACCTCGGTCAAGGCGGCATCCACGGCCGATTGCGCGTCGATCAGCGGCTGGCGGATGCGCGGCGAGCGATCCAGGTCAGTCATGCGCTGCCCTCGGGACCGCTGTCGCCACCGCCCTCGACGACGCTGCGTGGCGGGCGAGCGGCCGCCACGAGCGGGATCTGCAGCACGGCCCAGGGGCTGAGGCTGGCCGGATCGTTCGCTGCCCGGTCGATGACGTCACGCCAGGGCACCCATCGGCAGTCCGCGATCTCCTCGGGGTCAGCCCTGCGGGGGTCGTGCGCTGCGCTGTCGACCTCGGCGACGTAGACCGGACACATCTCGTTCTCGACAACACCCTGGGCGTCAACCGCTCGATATCTGAAATCCGGTGCCACACAACGTAACTGGCTGGCCTCGATGTCGAGGCCGAGCTCTTCGTGGATGCGTCGACTGGCCGCCGCGGTGGGGTCTTCGCCCGGCCGCGGGTGACCGCAGCAGGAGTTGGTCCAGACGCTCGGCCAGGTCACCTTGTCGTGCGCCCGCTGGGTGAGCAACAGCCGGTCGTCGGCGTCGAAGAGATAGGTGGAGAAGGCCAGGTGCAGCGGCGTCTGGTCGGTGTGAATGGAGCGGCGGTCCGCGGCTCCGATCGGGTTCCCGGACTCGTCGAGCAGGACCACGTCGTCGCCGTCAGCGGATCGTGCGACGCACGGCATACCGGCCTGGCTGGTGCCGA
The DNA here is from genome assembly GCA_016710645.1 of Actinomycetales bacterium. Taxonomy (GTDB): domain Bacteria; phylum Actinomycetota; class Actinomycetes; order Actinomycetales; family Dermatophilaceae; genus Phosphoribacter. Next base: position 6,517 of record JADJVI010000059.1, read on the forward strand.
CACGGGTAGTCGCGCCGGGAGCGGCGGGATGCGTCATGCTTGGCTTCGCCCTTCGGTATGCCGTGGTGCGGGTCGGTCTCATCGGCTCGCCGCGCGACGGGCGGCAGTCAGTGGGATATTTCGACCATCGAAGCATATAGGAGGCTCGCATGGCTGGGGAGGACGGCGACGCGCGGCTCGGCACGCCGGCCGTGACCCGCGTGCTGCGCCTCGTGCGGGCCGTGGCAACCCAGTCGGATCGGTATTCGCACGCGATCCGGGAGCGTTTGGGGATGCACTCGACCGACCTCACGGCGATGGGGATCATCAGTGACGCCGCGCGCGATGGGGCGGAGTTGACCCCCTCGCAGTTGGCCGCGGAGTTGCACCTGTCGGCGTCGGCGGTGACCTCGCTGGTCACTCGGCTGGAGCACATCGGCCATGTGACGCGGCACCCGCATGTGGCCGACGGGCGCAAGGTCGTCGTCGAGATCACCCCGAGCGCTGCCGATTTGGCGTCGACATCGTTCCAGCCGCTGTCCGGGGCGATCCGTGAGGTCTTGGCGTCGCGCTCGGATGCCGAGTTGGCCCTCGTGGAAGACGTGCTGTCCGACATCGTGCGCGCGATGACCGAGGTGTGCGAGATGGGGCGCGGCTCCCGCGCTGCCGGATTGGTTGCGCCTCGTAGCGCGACTACCCTTGACCCGGCGGCTGCGCCCGCCCCCCGCCCTCGTAGCTCAGGGGATAGAGCACCGCTCTCCTAAAGCGGGTGTCGCGCGTTCGATTCGCGCCGGGGGCACCTGAGCTTGAGCGGCCCTTCAACACCTCTTTGATGGCGACATGACCACCACGCGACGTTGCCCTGAGGCCTTGTAGGGCCAGCAGTGCTGCCGCCGACTTCCGCAGGGAGTCGTAGGCGAGCTGATAGTCGCCCGACAAATCCCTGAACCCAACCGCGGCTGCTGCCGACCAGAGTTGACGGTCCGCGTCATCGAGGAGCCTCGCCGCCACGACTGGATCTGGCGTCACCACGCCGATTTCCCCGGCGGCGATCAACCTCTGGATGTCCTGCCGACCCGGGCTCCAGCTCACGGCTTCACCTGGGCGACTGGCAAGACCTGCACGCGAGGCCGAGTCAAGACCTCAGTGTGGAATCCATCAACCCCCTCGGCCCACAACTCACGCGAACGGAAGGTCACGTTGACCTCGTGGGCAAGTCGGCGACTGGCGCGCTCGGCTGCTTCATAGGCGACATCCCGGTCTGGCGCGCCGATGACGAGGACGTCGATATCTCCCGGCGCCCGTCCGATTTCACCGGCATACCGAGCCGCCCAGGACCCGAACAGGTGCACCTCATCGATGCCCTCGATGCCAGCGAACTCCTCGGCCACCACCTGCGGCGGCCCGAAAGACCGCAACAACAGCTCGGCGAGGGGCTCGGTCAGCGGCGAGGGATGCGCTCGCACCAGTCTGGCGCTCCCAACTCGGCGGGATTCGACGACGCCGGACTGCTCGGCACGCTCAACCTCGCGCTGCGCGGTTGACACCGACGCGCCGATGCGGTTCGCCAACTCAGTCAACGACCATTCTCGGTCGGGGTTGAGCAGAAGCAACGCCAGGAGCTCACCCTGCAGCGATGACCGCAACAGCGGCAGGAGAGGGGGCGGCGCTGATTGCATAACACGCAATATACTTTGCACGATACGGAAAGCCAAGGACCTTCCGATGGCAACGAGAGCCGACTATCCGGCGGCTCGGGCGCGGCCCTTACTGGGCCCGCGGACGCAGGCGGGTCACCCATCCGGCACCACCACAGCCATCGACGACAGGTTTCATCGACCTCCCCGACAAGTCAACTTGGGATGGTGCGGAGGATCCCATCATCGCGCCGTCGGCTTTCAAGCACGGAGCCAGCGAAGACGACATCCTGCACGCATACCGCAATCCCATCCGCATCTTCGATCTTGACGATGGCTTCACGATGATCATCGGCGCCAACGCGACGGCGATCATCTTCGAAGTCGGAGTCATCGAAGGCCATACCGCGAACGTCATCTTCCACGCGATGAGGGCCCGGGAGAAGTACCTGAGGTGATGACGATGCCCCGATCCGTCGAAGATATCCTCGCCCACGCTGACGAGCTGGCCCAGCGATTCGAGGACTACGAACCTGACCCCGCAGACGAGCGCGACGTCGCAGCAATCAGCGCCCTCCGGCAAGCGGCCATGGAACGGTCCGCCGCCGAGGCCCACGTCCGCGACGCCGTCCGGCAAGCCCGCGAACACAAAGTGCCCTGGACCACCATCGGAACCTTTCTCGGGACCTCTGGCGAAGCGGCGCGGCAGCGCTACGGGCGGCTGACCGCCTGACGTGTAGGTCAGCGGCTATCTGCGGCTTGGGTCAAGAGGGCTGTGAAGACGTCGACTGGTTGGGCGCCGGAGACCGCAAGTCGTCCGCCGGCGACGGTAAACGGCACACCGGTGACGCCGATCGATCGGGCCTCGGCCTCGTCCGCTCGCACCTCGGCGGCAAATTCGTCGGACGCCAATACCTCGCCAATTCGGTTGGGAGACAGGCCCACCCCGGTGGCGAGGTCCACCAGCACAGCGTGATCGTCCAGTGCCAGCCCCTGCTGGAAGTGCGCGGCATACATCGCCTCGCGCAACTCCCCGGCCAGCGACCCACCTCCACCCCTGGCACCACCTCCAGAGCCCGTTCCAGCACCCTCGGCAGCAGCCAGCGCCAGCAATCGATGTGCGTCAAAGGTCGACGACTTCACCGCCCGCGAGAAGTCCAGGACCAGCCCGTCCTCGGCAGCGACAGCAGCCACCTGCGAGGTCATCGCCAAGCCAGCAGCGAGCCCGCCGCCATACTTGCGCCCCAGATACTCGGCCACCGGCACTCGCTCGCCGGACGGCATACCGGGGTCGAGTTCGTAGGCCCGATGCCGCACCGCCACCGGCCCCGCAAACCCGGCCACAGCCTCAGCCAGCCGGCGCTGCGCGATGTAACACCACGGGCACACGAGATCGGCCCACACCTGCACATCCAGCACGTCCACCGCATCACTCATCCCGCGAGTCTGACACCCATCACCCGGCCGGCACATCCGCCACATCCGGCACCTGCGGCCGCGGCACATGCGCCAACAGGTAGCGCCGGAACAGCGCCGCCGCCGGGAGCAGCGCCCGCTCGGTCGACCGCACCAGCCCCACATCGCGGGCTGCAGCCGCGTCGGAGATCCGCACCAGCCGTGGCCCACCGGTCGACGCGGGCAGCGGATCGTCACCCGTCGCCGGCACCACGGCCACCCCCAACCCTGCCGCAACGAACCCCCGCGCAGTCGTCAGATCGTCCACCTCGAAAGCCACCTGCGGCTCGATCCCCGCTGCCGCCACGAGCCGCTCCCACCGCTGCCGCATCGGGCTCGGCGCCCGAGGCACGACGAACGGCTCCCCTGCCGCCTCGGCCATCGACACCTCGGTGCGCCCAGCCCACGCATGCCGCGCGGGCACGGCCAGAAAGAGGTCCTCCCGGAAGAGCAACCGCCACTGCACGGGTATGCCGTGCGGCCGCTGGGCGGTGATGACCAGGTCCACTCGACTCTCCACCAGGCCCTCCGGCGAGGACAGCACGCCCTCTTGACCGGTCTGATGGACGACAAACTGCACTAGAGGATGCTCGTCCCGAAAGCCGCTGATGAGCGCCGGCACCAACCACGAGCCCAACGATGGGTCATGAGCGAGCACGACGGTCCCCCGCTCGGGATCGAGCAACTGGTCGACTGCGGCCAGGCCGTCGTCGAGGGTGTTAATGAGCCGATCGACATGTCGCTTGAAGACCGACCCCGCGTGGGTCAGCCGCAACACCCGTCCCGATCGGGCCAAACAACGGCGTGCCGATCTCCTCCTGCAAGGCCGCCAAGGCGCGAGAGACGCTCGGCTGGCTCACCATGTGCAGCTCGGCGACCTCGGTCACCGTCGCCCCATCTGCGACGAACTGAAACCATCGCAACGCATCGGTTTCCACGCAGTCACCCTACCTATGCACAAGACGTATAGATCAACCGACTCATTGGTATTGGACGCATGGCACGCGCTCCGCGCACCATGGATGCATGAACAACCGCACCTTCACCAACTCGACCACCTACGCCGCCAAGCTCGTGGCAATGGTCCGCGACGACCTCCAGGAGCGCCGCGAAGCCCGTGCGGCCCGTGCCCGACTCATGCGCGACCTCGACGGCTACCACTCGCGCGCCGACATCGACGACCTACTCGCTGCCGTCGACCGCCACGAAGGCCCCGAGGCCGAGCTCATGCGCACGATCCTGCACTCCAAGCTGCAGCACGCCCAGCGCGGCTCACTCATCGCCGGCTGACGACCGCAACCCACGACCTCACCCCAAGAAGCCCCAGAAGCCGGCCTGACCGGCATACGTCGAAGCCCCCGATCCATCGCGGATCGGGGGCTTCGTCGTCCGGCGCTTACGGGCGCCGAGTGACGCTCAGGCTCAGAACCGGCCGTAGCTCACCTTGTTAGTGGTCCAGATGGTGTGCAGACCGGACAGGATGCCGGGACGGCGGGCGTCGTAGAGCATGCCCGGGCTGGCGTAGATGCCGACGTGGTAGGCCGGGTAGCCGAAGAAGACCAGGTCGCCCGGCTGCGGGTTGCTGACCTTGGTCGACGCGGCGCGCTGGCCCTCGGCCGTGCGCGGGATCGACTTGCCGACCTGACGGTAGACGTAGGAGGTGAAACCCGAGCAGTCGAAGCCCGCCGACGGCGAGGACCCACCGTGGACGTAGCGAATGCCGGAGAGGCTGCGGGCGATGCCGACGATGCTGCCATCGCTCGGCGGGACGTTGACCGCGGGCTTGGGGGCGGCAACCGGAGCTGCCGGGGTGGCAGCGGCCGACGAAGTCGTCGTCGACGAGGTCGTCGTCGACGCGGCCGTCGTGGTCAGCGCGGCGCGGTCGTTGGACCGCGAAGCAGCCGTGACCTTCTTGGTCTTAAAGCCCAGCGCACCGAAGGTCTCGTTGGCGGGCGCTGTGGCCGGCGCGCTCAGCGAGGGTCCGACCTCTGCGGCAGCAGCGCCGTCGGCGGCACCGGTGGCCGGCAGCGGCGACGCCTCGGGGATGGTGACGGCCGAGGCCGGCATGGCCATCGACGCGATGAGGCCGCCGGACATGACCGCAGCAGCGGAAACGCGGGCGACTGGCTTGACGTTGTCCGTGGCGATCTGAGCCAGCTCGGCCAACGGGGAATACCCGGAGGCGCGGTGACGCCCGACGTGTGCAGACACGATGTACCTCTCCTAGCGCCTACGAGGTGAGCTGTCGGGTTCGGGTGGGAGTCACCCGGGCCTCGACCGATTTTCGGCCGCGACCTTCACCCCAAGGGCGTCTCACGACGCCCGAAAGTGGGTCCCCCGCTCCTGCCTGGCGGTAAGTCGTCCCGAGGCGGTGGCAGGATTCGGCGATCCACCTCGGCGCCGCCCATGTCTGGTCCGGCGTCGGGAAGACTAACTCATCTCCCCGGCCAATGTCACGTTCCGATCACGGAATGGCCACTGTGAGATCACCGACTCCTGAATCCCAGCACTCACGGTGCCTGGAAACGCTCCCCGAAGACGTGCGCGGCGACCTCCCTGGGCAGGCGCACAGCTGCCGTGTCGGCGTCCTCGCCGACCCCCACGCAGACATCGGCGCCCTCGACCCACACCCGCACCGTCGTGCCGGGCAGCACCCCCGCCTCGATCAGCACGGCGAGCGTCTCCGGCTCGACCTGGGCGATCTCGCCGATCCGCCGGACGACGACGGTCTGCTTGGCGCCGGATTCGGCCGACCCAGCGCCCCGACCAGACCCGCTCACCGGGGCCCGCCCCGCCCAGTCGCGCAGGCTCCGCGACTGATCGGCGTCGGGGGCCTCCCGTTCGCCCTCCAACTCCTCCAAACCGGGGATGGGGTTGCCCCAGGGCGAGTCGCGGTGGTCACCGATGAGGGCGAGGATCCGCCGCTCGACCCGGTCGCTCATGACGTGTTCCCAGCGGCAGGCTTCCTCGTGGACGTACTCCCACTCCAGCCCGAGGATGTCGACGAGCAGCCGCTCGGCAAGCCGGTGTTTGCGCATGACCCGAGTCGCAGCCAGTCGACCGGTCGCCGACAACTCCAGATGGCGGTCGTCGGTCACTCGCACCAGCCCGTCGCGCTCCATCCGCGCCACGGTCTGCGACACGGTCGGCCCGGAGTGCCCGAGCCGCTCGGCGATGCGCGCGCGCATCGGCACGATCCCCTCTTCCTCGAGTTCGAAGATGGTCCGCAGATACATCTCGGTCGTGTCGATCATGTCGCTCACGGGGGTTAGCCTCTCATCCAATGAACCCTGTCCTGGTGTGGTTGCGGCGCGACCTGCGCCTGGCCGACCATCCAGCCCTGCTCACCGCCGCGTCCACCGGACGCCCGGTGGTCCCCGTCTTCGTCATCGACCCGGGTCTTTGGGACGCCGCAGGCGCGCGGCAAGGTCGCCTCGCGGCCTCCCTGCGCTCCCTCTCGGACGACCTCCAAGCCCGGTATGCCGTGCGGCTGGTCATCCGTCGCGGCTCACCTTTGGCGGTCATCCGCTCTCTGGCAAGGGAACTCGGCGCCGACAGTGTCCAGGTCACGGCCGAGACCACCCCTTATGGCCGACGCCGAGATGCCGCGGTGTCCTCCCGACTGGCCGACGCCGGCGTGGCCTGGGTGGCGACGGGCACGGCATACGCGGTCGGTCCGGGCACCGTGCTGACCGGCAGCGGCACGCCTTACCAGGTCTTCACGCCGTTCTCGCGGGCCTGGCGAGCCCACGGCGCACCGGGTCCCGCCCCCGCCCCGAGCCGCCTGGTTGGCCTCGCCGAGGTGCCGAGCGACGACCTGCCCGCTCCCACGCTTGTCGCCAACGACGTCGCCGTCGGTGAAGCCGCCGCCCATGCACGGTGGCGCGCTTTCCGGGAGGGTGCCCTCACGGCATACGGGACCGACCGCGACCGGCCCGACCTCGACGGCACCTCGCGGCTGTCCGAAGCGCTCAAGTACGGCGAGATCCACCCGCGCACGCTGCTCGCCGACCTCGGCCGTGACGAGGCGCGCGGCACCCCGGGCGCGGGGCGGTTCGTCACCGAGTTGGCCTGGCGCGAGTTTTATGCCGACGTGTTGTGGCACCACCCGGATTCGGCCTGGCACGATCTGCGGCCGCTGCCAGGGATGGAGTACGACGAGCCGGGCGTGACGTTCGATGCGTGGCGGGAGGGGCGGACGGGTTATCCGTTCGTCGACGCCGGGATGCGCCAACTCGCGGCGAGCGGATGGATGCACAACCGGGTGCGGATGGTGACGGCGAGCTTCCTGGTCAAGCACCTGCACGTGTGGTGGCCGCACGGAGCCCGGCACTTCATGGCGCAGCTCCGGGACGGGGACCTCGCGTCCAATTCCCATGGCTGGCAATGGGTTGCGGGCACCGGCACCGATGCGGCGCCGTACTTCCGGATCTTCAACCCGGTCGCGCAAGGGTTGCGCTTCGACCCGCGGGGTGACTACGTGCGCCGCTGGGTGCCCGAGCTGGCTCACCTGCCCGGCGCCACTGCCCATGAGCCGTGGTCGCACGCCGACGGGTATGCCGGTGGCTACCCCGCGCGGATCGTCGAGCACGCAGCGGCCAGGTCTGAGGCCCTGCGCCGGTATGCCGTGTCCCGCACCTCCCGCTGATCGGCGACATGAGCCAATCTGCTGCTTCGCCGGGTCTGAAACCACAGATTGGCTCATGTCGTGGAGCTCAGCGGTCGGCTCTGAGGTCGCGGCGGGTGTCGCTGCCTTCTCCCGCGCCTGAACCGGCAGGATCACCCCATGACCGAGGTCCGCATCCGTCTCGCCCAGCCCGCCGACGCGCAAGCCATCCACGATCTTGTCGTGGGGTTGGCCGTCTACGAGAAGGAGCCGGATGCGGTCGAGGGCGGACCAGAGGATTTCGCCGCGGCGCTGTTCTGTGACTCGCCGCAGGTCTTCTGTCACGTTGCCGAGGTCCGCGACAGCGCGGCCGATAACGTCGGGGACCGCAGCGCTGAGAGCGACAAGGGTGACGGCGGCGACGGCGATGACGAGTCAGGCGACTGGGAGGTCGCCGGGATCGCGATCTGGTACGTCACCTTCTCGACCTGGAAGGTGCGCCACGGCATCTGGCTGGAGGACCTCTTCGTCACCCCGGAACGTCGCGGCCTCGGCTTGGGCCGGATGCTCCTGGAGGCGCTGGCCCAGGTCTGTGTCGAGCGCGGCTACCCGCGATTCGAGTGGTGGGTGCTCGACTGGAACACTCCGGCGCACGGCTTCTATCGCTCGCTCGGTGCGGTCCCACAGGACGAATGGACGGTGTGGCGCACCGACGGCGAAGCCTTAGCCACCCTCGGCCGCCGCTGACCGCTCGCCGCGGCCACAGCCTCGTTCGAAGGGCCGTTGACGCCTTGTCAAGATCGCGATCTTGTCACTTGGGTGCCGTTGCAACGCGACCCAAGTGTCAAGATCGCGATCTTTCGACCCACGCCCGACAGTCATCGTGTCGAACGAACGGCCGCACCTCGTCCGCACCGTTGTCCACGGCGCCTCAGGTCTCCCGGCGTGCCCTCGTCGGGTCGTAGCGCGGCACCCAGATCCGCAGCCAGGCCGCGCCCATCCAGGCCAGCCCGCCCATCAGCACGGCCGCCGCACCAAGCGAGAGCACCGCGGCGGCGAGGCTCACCAGCGCCGGCCCGGCCGCCCACCCCAGGTCACCCATGAGCCGCCAGCCCCCGAGGAACTGCGCCCGCCCTTCGACCGGCGAGGCATCCGCACCGAGCGTCATGAGGATCCCCGAGCCGATCCCATTACCGACGCCCAGGATCAGCCCGACGACGACCAACCCGGTGAAGCTCCCCGCCAGCGGGATGAGCGCCATCCCCACCCCCAGCACGAGCATCGACGGCACGGCGACGTGCACTCGCCCGAACCGGTCCATCGCCCACCCCGCCGGATAGAACAGCAGCATGTCGGCGGCTCCCGAGATGCCGAAGACCAGGCTCGTCGACGCGGCGTCCAGCCCGATGCTCTCGGCCCACAGCGGCACGATGGCGTTGCGGGCGGCCCGCGCTGCGGCGACCGCCAACACCCCCAGCCCCAGCGTGGTGAGCACCCGTCGATGGGCGCGCAAGACAGACGCGACCGACGCCGGACGCGCCACCGCGCCGACCGCGACGCCCGACCCAGTCACACCACCAACAGGGGTATGCCGTGCCGCCCGCTGCGCCTCCGGCCGCGCCAAATCGGGGGTCAGGGCCACCAGCACAGCGGCCAGCACGGCGAAGGTGACGCCCACGGCATACGCGGCCCGGGTGGACCACAGCGAAACCGCGGCCGCCCCGAGGAAGGGACCGAGGAAGATCCCCACGCGATGCACTCCGCCGAGGGTCGACAGCGCCCGGGCCCGCAGCCCGGCGGGGACGACCTCGGTGAGATAGGTATGCCGGGCCAGCCCGAACACCGAGCCCGCCACCCCCATGACGAGCACCGCAACGGCGAGCGTGAGCACCGAGCGTGCCAGCCCCGCCCCGACCATCCCGATCCCTTCGGCGAGGGCGGCGAACAGCAGGGCGCGGCGCTCGCCGATCCGGGCCGCGAGGGCACCGGCTGGCAGATCGCCGAGGACCATGCCGACGCCCACGAGGGCGACGACCACCGCGGCCGTTTCGGTCGACGCGCCGAGGTCCAGGGCAGTGAGGGCGAGGATCGGTGTGACGGCTCCGGTGCCGACCGATGCCAGGGCAGTCGGCCCGTATGCCGGGACGGCGATCTCACGCAGAGAGGTCACCGTCGCATCGCTCACGACGGGCACTGTATGCCGGGTCGTCGCCTCCCAGCGGGCTCGTTCCGCGCCCTGATCGCGGAAACTGAAGAGGTCGGTAGAAATCCCTTGAGGCGCAGCGGGAATCGATCTACCGTCTGCGGTACACGGGAGAGGAGGTGGTCAGGTAGTGAGTTCCTATCGGACTCGTGAGGTGGTTGCGCAGTAGCGCGATCGTTTCTCCAAGAGGACATCGCGTGGCTGCAATCCAACGCAGCCGCCGCGGCCCGTGGGCAGGCACGTCTCGTCCAGCGTGCGAGGTGAGGTCTCGACCGACCCTCAACCCACGGGCCGTTCTCATGTCCAGGCCCTGACGCTTGACTCAAGGATCAGGGCTGGCGGCGGCTCACCGACCAGCCATCGGGTGCGTCGAGCAGAGGCATCGGGTCAAGAGATGTTGCGCGATAGACGATTCGGTCGTGCAGCCGCCCAGCTCGGCCGGCCCAGAACTCCATTTCGACCGGACGGATCCGAAAACCGGCCCAGGACAACGGAACCGGCACATCGTCAGGTCGACCCCGGTCGGGATAGCGCACGGCATACTCCTGGAAGCGCGCCTCCAACTCCGCTCGCCCGTCGATGGGCTGGGACTGCTTCGAGGCCCAGGCGCTGATCCGCGATCCCCACGGCCGGGTGCCCCAGTACTCCCCGAGCGTGTCGCTCTCCACCGGTTCGGCCAGACCCCGGAAGCGCACCACGCGGAACAGCTCGGGCCACCCCAGCGATGCGGCCACCTGCGGGTTGGCGGCGATCTCCACGGCCTTGGTCGACCCACTGTCGGTGACGAACCCGGGCCCCCGCGCATCGAGAAAGCGCATCAACACGGTGCGCACATTAGGCGCGCCGTCGGCGTCGACCGTGGCGAACGCCAGCGCCAGGCCCTCGGGCGCCTCGGCCGCGTGCACCCCCGCCGCGCGCGCCTGGTCGATCCAGCGAGTGAGCTGGGCATAGGGGGTGGCGGCAAGCTCGGTCTCGTCCAGCCCGTCACTGCGGTAGTCCACGCGGTCGGTCACGACTCCAGCGTAGGCTTCCGGCCAACACGGGCGCGGGTGAGGAGGCCACCAATGGCGGCAGGCAAGATCGTCGGGTATGCCGTGAAGTACGGCGTGAAATACGGTCCCCATCTTGTCGTGGCGGCCAAGGCGCTCAAGGAGCCGGCGACGGCATACGCGCAGGCCAAGCTCGCCGAGCAGCGCGAGCGCAAGGCGGCGCTGGCCGAGGCGGCGACGCTGCAAGCTGGCACCGTGCTCAAGGTCTTCCACGACACCCACCCGGTCTGGGTCGTGTATGCCGGGGAGGACCCGGTGAGCGCGCACCCGGCCGTACCGGTGCCGCTGGCCACGTTGGTCGAGCGAGCCGATCTGACCCAACGGATGCGCCCGGAGGACGTCCCCGCAGTCAAAGATCGCGTCGTCGCCGTCAAGGACACGGCCACCGCCAAGGCCCGCAAGGTCGTCAAGCGCGACCGCTGAGGTGGACGCACGAGAGTCCACCCAGGGGTAGGCGGTCACACGGCATACCGGCCATGCGGCAGAATCGAACGTGCGTCACCCCCGCACGTCCAAGGAGATTGCATGACGACCCAACCCCTCGCCACGCCGGATTTCGCCAGCTTCAAGCCTGGCTTGGAAGGTGTTGTCGCCTTCGAATCGGAGATCGCTGAGCCCGACAAGGAAGGCAGCGCGCTGAGGTATCGCGGCGTCGACATCGAGGACCTCGTCGACAAGGTGTCCTTCGGCCAGGTGTGGGGGTTGCTCGTCGACAACGCCTTCGAACCGGGGCTGCCGCCCGCTGAGCCTTTCCCGCTGCCGGTGCACTCCGGTGACGTGCGTGTCGACGTGCAGTCGGCTCTGGCCCAGCTCGCGCCGATCTGGGGATTCCGCCCGCTGCTGGACATCGACGAGGCCGAGGCCCGGGAAAACCTCGCGCGCGCCGCGGTCATGGCGCTGTCCTTCGTCGGCCAGTCGGCGCGCGGGCTCAACAAGCCGATGATCCCGCAGCGTGAGGTCGACAAGGCCCGCACCATCGTCGAGCGGTTCATGATCCGCTGGCGCGGCGAGCCCGACCCGCGTCACGTCGAGGCCGTCGACGCCTATTGGGTGTCCGCCGCCGAGCACGGCATGAACGCCTCTACCTTCACCGCCCGCGTCATCGCCTCCACGGGCGCCGACGTCGCGGCCTGCCTGTCTGGTGCGGTGGGCGCGATGAGCGGCCCGCTGCACGGCGGCGCGCCCTCGCGGGTGCTCTACATGCTCGAAGGCGTCGAGAAGACCGGCGACGCGCGGGCCTATGTCAAGGGCGTCCTGGACAAGGGCGAGCGGCTGATGGGCTTCGGCCACCGGGTCTACCGCGCCGAGGACCCCCGCGCCCGCGTCCTGCGCTCCACCTGCAAGCGCCTCAACGCGCCGCGTTTCGAGGTGGCGCACGCGCTGGAGGAAGCGGCGCTGGCCGAGCTGCAGGAGCGCCGTCCCGACCGGGTGCTCGCCACCAACGTCGAGTTCTGGGCCGCCGTGCTGCTCGACTTCGCCGAGGTGCCGCCGTCGATGTTCACCCCGATGTTCACCTGCGCCCGCACGGCTGGCTGGTCGGCCCACATCCTCGAGCAGAAGCGCACCGGCCGCCTCATCCGGCCGTCGTCGCGCTACATCGGCGAGGGCCCGCGCAGCCCGGAGCAGGTCTCTGGCTGGGTGCGCCACATCGACCCGCACGCGATCGGCTGATCACTCGCGTCGTCTCGACAGTGACGAAGGGCCGCACGGGTATGCCGTGCGGCCCTTCGTCGTGCTGCCCATCGTCGCGCTGACTCCGGGGCGTCACAAGGCCGGACCCTGGGCCCGGAGCTTGTCGACCTCGGCCATCTTCTCGCGCAGCTCGGCGAGCCACGCCTCGGTGTGCTGGCCGACGAGGGACACCGCCCAGGCCAGGGCCTCGGACCGGGACCGGGCGACGCCCGCGTCGACGAGGGTGTCGAGCACCTGCCGCTGCGGCTGCCGCAGCCGGGTCATGACCGGCACAGCCAAGTGGGCGAACAGCTCACGCCGCTCGCCGAGGCTCGCGCCCCAGCTCACCTTGCGGCCGTAACGGGCCTGCGCGGCCTCGGCGATGGCCATCCGCTCGCTGCGGGTCTGCTCCCTGAAGCGCGCGATCCGGCCTTCGGCGGCGGCAGCGCTGTCCTCGCCGTCGACGGGCGGGAGTTCACCGACGACGAGGATTTCCTCGCGGTCGATGGTGATGGTCGGCGTACCGACGAACCAGTCACCGGGCAGCCGTCCGACGAACCAGGCGGTGGCGTCATCGGCCGCCGGAAGGTCGGCCTGCTGCCACCCACCGGGACGAGCGAACGGCCCACCGCGGCGGCCTCGCGGACCTGGGCCGCCCGGGCCCATGCCACCGGGGCCGAACGGCATACCGCCGGGTCCGAAGCCAGGACCGCCGGGTCCGAAGCCGGAGCCACCGGGGCCGCCGGAACCGGGGCCGAAGCCTGGGCCGCGACGGCCGCGTCCACGGCCCCGTCCGCGACCGGCGCCGTCCTCGGGTGCTGCATCTGAAGGGTTGTCGTGGGGGTGCATCTGCATGTCTCCTTACGTGATTACTTCATTACACCTCGCCTAACGACACCGCCGCACGTCTTGTTCCCGAGGCGTGAGACTGACCACATCGACCCTCGCCACGCGTCCATTTCGTGGACCCGGCGGCGTGGGCCGGATGAACAGTTGGTTGACTGGAAGCTCCAATCGTTCGCCATCGAGGTGAGTCACCGTGACCGAGCCGATCACCATTCCTGCCGACCTGCTACCCGCCGACGGACGCTTCGGATGTGGTCCCAGCAAGGTCCGCCCCGAGCAGGTGGACTTCCTGGCCAGCCTCGGCAGATCTCTCCTCGGCACGTCACACCGGCAGGCGCCGGTCAAGAACCTCGTCGGGCAGGTCCGCGAGGGCCTCAGCTCGCTGCTGAAGCTGCCCGAGGGCTACGAGATCATCCTCGGCAACGGCGGGTCGACGGCCTTCTGGGACATCGCCGCCTTCGGGCTGGTGCGCGCCAAGGCTCAGCACCTGGCCTTCGGAGAGTTCTCTGCGAAGTTCGGGTCGGTGACGACCAAGGCGCCGTTCCTCGGTGAGTCGACGATCATCAAGGCCGAGCCGGGCACCCTGGCCAGCCCGGTGGCCGAAGCAGGTGCCGACGTCTACGCCTGGCCGCACAACGAGACCTCCACCGGGGTCATGGCTCCCATCCAGCGGGTCGAGGGAGCTGATGCCGACGCGCTCGTGCTCATCGACGCCACCTCTGGTGCGGGCGGGCTGCCGGTCGACATGTCTCAGGCCGACGTCTACTACTTCGCCCCGCAGAAGTGCTTCGCCTCCGACGGGGGCCTCTGGCTGGCCGCCTTCTCCCCCGCCGCCCTGGCCCGGGTCGAGGAGATCACGGCCAGTGGCCGCTGGGTGCCCGACTTCTACTCGCTGCCCACGGCCATCGACAACTCGCGCAAGAACCAGACCTACAACACCCCCGCGCTGTCCACGCTGGCGCTCATGGCCAACCAGCTCGAGTGGCTCAACGGCAACGGCGGCCTGGACTGGGCCACCGCTCGGACCGCTGACTCCGCGAGCCGGCTCTACGGCTGGGCGGAGGGCACGGCATACGCGACGCCCTTTGTCGCCGACCCGGCCGCGCGCTCCCAGGTGGTCGCGACGATCGACTTCGACGACGCGGTGGACGCGGCGGCCGTCGCCAAGACGCTGCGCGCCAACGGCGTCGTCGACGTCGAGCCCTACCGCAAGCTGGGGCGCAACCAGCTGCGCGTGGCGATGTTCCCCGCAGTCGACCCCCAGGACGTCTCGGCGCTCACCGCCTGCATCGACCACGTCGTCGCCGCCCTCTGACGGCTCCCGCTCTCAGAACGCACGCCAGGAGGCCGCCCGCACAACGCGGGCGGCCTCCTGGCTGTTTGGACGGGAGCGGGACCGCGCTCGATGCTCGCGGATCAGCGCACGATGGCCGCCACGATCGCGATGACGACCACAAGGGCCAGCGCTGCGAGGGTCAAGCGATGCCGGAAGCGCACGTTCACCCCTGCATTCTCCCCGAGGTCCGGGCCTCGGAATGCCGCGAGGGCAGCCGGGTGGTCCCGACTGCCCTCGTGTCTCGACCCGGTATGCCGTGCGGCACGGCATACCGTCGCGGTGTCTGACGCGATCAGACGCCCAAGATGCCCTTGAGCGGGTCGATGGCGAAGTAGATGACGAACAACCCGGCCACGACCCACATGAGCGGGTGGATGACCGAGGCCTTGCCGCGGATGAGCTTGATGAAGACGTAAGCGACGAAGCCGGCGCCGATGCCGACCGTGATCGAGTAGGTGAACGGCATGAGCACGATGGTGAGGAAGGCCGGAATCGCGATCTCCAGGTCGTCCCATTCGATGCCCTTGACCTGCTGCATCATGAGGAACCCGACGAGCACGAGCGCGGGGACGGCCGCCTCGTTGGGGATGATCTTGACCAGCGGTGCGAAGACCATGGAGATGAGGAAGAGCACGCCGGTGACGACCGAGGCGAGACCGGTGCGGGCACCCTCGCCGACACCGGAGGCCGACTCGATGTAGGAGGTGTTGGACGAGACGCCCGCGGCGCCACCAGCGGCAGCGGCGATGGAGTCGACGATGAGGATCTTCTGGGTGTTGGGCGGGGTGCCGTCGGCGTCGAGCAATCCGGCCTCGGCGCCGATCGCCGTCATCGTGCCCATGGTGTCGAAGAAGTCGGCGAGCATGAGGGTGAAGACGAGCAGGAAGGCCGCCACCGCGCCGGCGCTGGCGAAAGACCCGAAGAGGTTGAACTGACCCAGCGTGCCGAAGCTCGGGGTGTCGATGATCTTCTCCGGCATGGCCGGGACGTTGAGGTTCCAGCCAGCGGGGTTGACCTTGTTGCTGCCGTCGGCATTCTGGCCGATGACGGTGGGGCCGACCTTGGCGACGGCCTCGACGATGATCGCGAGGATGGTCGTCGCGACGATCGAGATGAGGATGGCGCCCTTCACCTTGCGCACCCACAGGGCGATGACGGTGAAGAGACCGATGACGAACACCGCGACCGGCCAGCCGGAGAGGGTGCCGCCGATGCCGAGCTCGACCGGCACCGGTCCCACCCCGGTGCGGCGCACGAAGCCCGCGTCGACCAGGCCGATCATCGCGATGAAGAGGCCGATCCCGACCGAGATAGCGACCTTGAGCTGAGCCGGCACGGCGTGGAAGACCGCTTGCCGGAACCCGGTGAGCACGAGCACGAGGATGATGAGGCCCTCGAGGACGACCAGTCCCATGGCATCGGCCCAGGTCATCTTGGTCGCGATCGAGAAGGCGACGAAGGCGTTCAGGCCCAGGCCGGTGGCGAGGGCAAGGGGGAAGTTGGCGACGACGCCCATGAGGATCGTCATGATCCCGGCGACGAGCGCGGTGCCGGCGGCGATGGCCGGCAGGTTGGGGGCGACTCCGCCGCCGAGGAAGTGGCCGCTGCTGTCCTTGGTGAAACCGAGGATGAGCGGGTTGAGGACGACGATGTAGGCCATCGTGAAGAAGGTGACGACGCCGCCGCGGATCTCGCGTTCGACGGTGGAGCCACGTTCGGTGATCTTGAAGAACCGGTCCAGGCCGCTCGCCGGCGGAAGGGGCGCCGCGGGGGCCTTACGGGTGGTGGTGGGCATGCGCCCAAGGCTAGTGGTCACGCGGTCATCGCTACCGCCCTGCCCGTATGCCGTGCAGCCCACTCCCAGCCCGGTGTTGAACCCGTGGCGATGAGCGACGAGTTGGATCGGGAAGATCGCCTCACCCCGGCCGCTGGGTGAGGTGCGGCAGTTGATTGCCGAAGAGATCGCAATCAGCTCACTTGGCGCGCGCTATAGCGGCACCCAGGTTCACTGATCGCGATCCGTGGGCGGCGGGGGAGCGAAAACGGCGCCTTCACGCCTCCTTGACCACCGAAATCGACATTTCGCCCAGATGGTTGGCCACGAGTTGTATCGGGACACGGCGGGGACCACCGGTTAGGGTGCCGATGTGAGCCACTCCGACTCCACACCCACGACATCACCGCAGCCGGTCACTCCGGTCCACGTGCCGACTCAGCGCATCGTGCTCGCGGGCACCGCGGTGTGGGCGCTGGCGTTGTTGGTGACGCTCCTGGTCCCGGCCTTTCACACCGGCGATCGGGCCTGGTGGCCCTGGTGCGCGGTGGCCGGGGTGGCCCTAGGCCTGCTCGGCTGGAGCCTGGTCCGACGCGGCCGGGGCAACTTCCACGAGGCCTGACTCGACCGCCACCTCGGCAACATCGGGCACGTCGGTCGACTCCGATGTCTCGACGGCCTCGATGGCCTCGGCCGCCTGGGCAACGTCCGACAGCTCAGCGGTCGGCGCGGCAGGAGCAGCGGCTGGCCGCTCGAACTGGACCATCTCCACGGCATACTCGTCGACGATCGGAGAGCCGACCGAGCTGGGAGGCTGCGGGGCGACATCGGCTTCACTGTGGGCGCCGCAGCCGTGGTCGAGGCTGACCACCTTGCCGTCCGAGGGCGACCACTCGTTGGCGCAGACTCCGAAGGTACGCCGCAGGGCGCCGGCCATCGGCACGAAGTAGCCACAGGTCACGCAGCGCGCGGGCGCCTTTTCGGCGACCTCCGACCGCGGGCCGTGCTCACCGTCGTACCAGCGCTGAGCGGCCGCCTCACGTCCCTCCGGCGAGAGCACCCGCTTGCGCCCGAGCCCGAGCTCGTTGATCGCCAGCGCGTCGATGTCCTCCTCGCCAGTCGCCTCGAATCCGGGCTGGAGGTTGGGATCCTCCTGGCGGTACGGCAAGACATCGCCCGCGCCGAGGTCTCCGGGAGCGATCCGCTCGGCATATGGGACCCACTCTGGGGCGAGGATCGCGCCCTCACCCGGCACCAGACTGGTTTCGCAGATCGTCGCGTGCTTCTGCCGCGGGCTGCGAGCCACGCTCACCGACCAACGCCACCCCTGGTAACCGCTGGACGTGCACCGGAAGTAGTGCGTCGCCAGGCGCTCGGCCTCCATGACCATGGCCACGTGCTCGCCGACGGTGTCGGGTTCGGCGATGGACACGGCCGCCTCGCGGGCCAACTCGATCGCGGCCGCAGCGGCCAGCGTGGAGTCAGCCTTGAGGACCGGCATCAGGCCTCCAGGTCCGCGGCAACAGCCCGCAGGACCTGGGCGACCTTGGAAGCGTGGCCCTTGTCGGGGTATTTGCCGCGCCGCAGGGATTCCGAGGTGTTGTCGAGCAGCTTGATGAGGTCTTCGACGATGACGACCATGTCCTCGGCCGGCTTGCGGTGCGCCTGACGCTGGGCCGCCGCCACCGAGGGCGCCGGCTCGAGGATGCGCACCTGCAATGCCTGGGCCCCACGGCGACCCTCGACGATGCCGAACTCGACGCGGGTGCCGCCCTTGAGCGTGCTCACGCCTTCTGGGAGCGCGTTGGCATGCAGGAAGACGTCGCCGCCGGCGTCGTCGGAGAGGAACCCGAAGCCCTTCTCAGCGTCGTACCACTTGACCTTGCCTGTGGGCACCGTTCCACCTCGTGCTCGTCCTGCCGGACCACCATGGTCCGCGCGTCGCTGTGCGCCTGCCCAGCCTATCTGTGCGGACAACCGGTTTGCCGGTCTGCAAGGATGGTCCGATGGCTTCGCGCAGATCAGCAGGGGACAGCGCAGGCCCCCCGACTCACTCCGAGAGTCACGCCGCGAGTCACGCCGCGAGCCAGTCAACCCCGGTCCGCAGCCTCGCCGATGACCTGCGCACCCGCAGCGATGCCGAGTTGGCCGCGCTGCTGCTCGCCCGCCCCGACCTGGCCCGGCCCGTTCCGGCAGGCTTCGCTGCGCTCGCCGCCCGCGCGACCACCCGGCCCAGCATCCAGCGGGCGGTCGAAGCGCTCGACCGCGAGGAACTCACCATCGCGCTGTCCGCAGTCGTCGCCGCGGAATCTCACCCACAGGGGTCAGGTCTGGTCACCGAAGCTGCCGTGCGCGCCCTCGCCGACGGTCCTGCGGCCGCCGCGGGTCTCACCCGGCTCTGGGAGCGTGGCCTGCTCTGGCGCTCCCCCCAGGGCTGGCACGTCGTCAGCACGCTCGTCGACGTGCTCGGCCCCCACCCGGCCGGGCTCGGCGTCCCGTCGCGCGAGATCAACCCCCGGTATGCCGCGTGCTCACCACCGCTCGGCCCCGACCTCGACGCCGTGGTCGCCGACGCACCCCCGGCGGCGCGCGCGGTCCTGGACACCCTCACCTGGGGACCGCCGACCGGGAGCATTCCCGCCTCCGGACCCACCCATGACGCCGCTCGCTGGCTGATCGCCCAGGGGGTGTGCGCTCCCAGCGGAGTCGGCCATGTGACGCTCGTCCGCGAGGTCGCCCTCCAGTTGCGCGGCGGCCGGCTGTTCCGCGAACCACTGCAGCCCCCCGCGATGTCGTGGGAGCCCACCCTCGACCCCGCCACCGTCGACCGGGTCGGCGGGGCCCACGCGCGCGACCTGCTCACCCTCATCGACGAACTGGCCGATCGCTGGGGAACCAACCCGCCACGGGTCCTGCGCACCGGTGGGGTCGGGGTGCGCGACCTCGCGGCCCTCGCCGCCGGTCTGGACGTGTCCGCCGACGAGGTCAACTTCCTCGTGGAGTTGAGCCGCACCGCCGGGCTGCTCGGGCGCGACGGGTCGCCGGACGGCATACGGCCGGAAGCCTGGGTCCCCACCGCGGACTACGACACCTGGGCCGCACGGGATGCCGCGAGCCGGTGGGCGGTGCTCGCGCGTGCCTGGAGCGTCAGCCCACGAGCGACGCATCTCATCGGCGCGGCCTTGGGCCGGGGGACGACCGTGGGTGTCCTCTCCCCCGACGTGAGTTGGCCGCCGGTCCGGGCCTTCCGGCAGGACGTGCTCGATGTCTTGGGCGCCCCGCCGCCTGGCGCCGTCGCGACGCCCGAGGAACTCGCCGCGGTGCTGGCCTGGCGGCGGCCGCTGCGCGACCGGCATACGACCCAGCAGGTGCTGGCCGTGACCCTCCGGGAGGCGCAGTGGCTCGGCGTCACCGCGCTCGGAGCGCTGACGAGCGCTGGTCGGCTCCTCGCGGGCGGTGCGTCCGAGACGGATCTCGCGTCAGCCGCGACCTCCGCCATGCCTGACCCCGTCGACCACCTGCTTCTGCAGGCCGACCTCACGGCCATCGCGCCGGGCCCGCTCGACGGTGCACTAGCCCGCTTCGTGAGACTGGTCAGCGATGTCGAATCCCGAGGCGGCGCAACGGTTTTGCGGCTCTCGACCGAGTCGGTGCGGCGGGCGCTGGATTCCGGGATGACGGCCGACGAGGTGCTCGATCGGCTGCGCGAGGCCAGCCGCACGCCGGTGCCGCAGCCGCTGGACTACCTCGTCCGCGACGTCGCGCGCCGCCACGGACAGACCCGGGTCGGCGGAGCCACGGCATACCTGCGCTCCGACGACGAATCGCTGCTGTCCGGGATGCTCGCCGACCGGACCCTCGCACCGGCCTTGCTGCGCCGGATCGCACCCACCGTGCTCGTCTCGTTGGCCGAGCCCGCGACGCTGCTGGACCTGCTGCGCGAGGGCGGATACGCGCCCGCTCAGGAGGCCTTCGACGGCAGCATCGTCGTCAGCGAGCCGGCGTCCCGACGAGCCCCGGCCGGTCGCGTCCGACCCGACGGCGAAGCTCCTGCGCCGGTCCTTGATGCGACGCTCGCCCAAGCGGTCGTCGAGCGACTGCGGTCGGAGTCGCGGCCCGGCCACGCCAGCCGAGCACCGGCGAGGCTGCAATCGGAATCCGCGGCCATCCAGGCCATCCTGCGCCAGGCGGTCTCGACTGGGGGCGCCGTGTGGGTGGGCTATACCGACAGTGACGGGCGCTCCAGCAAACACCTCGTCTCACCATGGCGCTTTGACGGCGGGCGCCTGTATGCCGTCAACGGAGACACCGAGACGGTGTTCCTCCTGCACCGCATCACCGGAGTGGCGCCGGCCTGACCCCGCGATCGCGCACTGCGCAGCGGGTCAAGGGTGCCGATCAGGTGGCGTTGGCCGCCGGCTCGGGCTCGGCGTCGAGGTCGGCCGCGAGCGCGGTGACCACCCGGCTGGCGGCCGGGCGACCGAGCTGGCCGGCCATCCATGCCGACGTGCGCACCAGCGCCTCAAGGTCGACACCGGTCTCGACGCCCGCGCCGTGCAGTGCCCACACGAGGTCCTCGGTGGCGAGGTTGCCCGTAGCGCTCTTGGCATAGGGACACCCACCCAGGCCACCGGCCGAGGAGTCGACGATGCTCACCCCGTCCGCGAGGGCAGCGAGGGTGTTGGCCAGGGCCTGTCCGTAGGTGTCGTGGAAATGCACCGCGACTTGGCCACGCGGCATACCGGCCGTGTCCAGAGCGTCGAGCAGGTCGCGCACCTGCCCGGTCGTCGCGACGCCGATGGTGTCGCCCAGGCTCAACTCGTCGCAGCCGAGGTCCATGAGCCGACGCGCGGCGTCGACCACCTGCGGAATGGGGACGTCACCCTCCCACGGGTCGCCGAAGCACATCGAGACGTAGGCCCGCACCCACAGCCCGGAGCCTTTGGCGCGGTCGACGACCGGGCGGAACATCTCGACTGATTCGGCGATGCTGCGGCCCAGGTTGCGCTGGGCGAAGGTCTCGGTGGCGCTGCCGAAGATCGCGATCGCCTGGACGCCGCTGGCCAGCGCTCGATCCAGGCCCCGCTCGTTGGGGACGAGCACCGGCCGATTGCGCGCGGTGCCATCCGGGCCGAGCAGCGCAAGGACTTCGGCAGCGTCGGCGAGTTGCGGCACCCAGGCAGGGTTGACGAAGGACGTCGTCTCGACCGTGGTCAGGCCGGCGGCGATGAGCCGGCGGATGAACTCGGCCTTGGTGGCGGCGGGGACGACGGTGCGTTCGTTCTGCAAGCCGTCGCGCGCGCCGACCTCGTAGATGGTCACTCGCGGAGGCAATCCCGTGGGGGCAGCCGGGTGGAGCTGGGGAGCGCGCATGGGATCTCCTTGAGTGGACTGCTGTCCATTGTCGCAAGCCGACGCGGGCGAGGTGTCGGTTGGAGGGCGTAGTCTCGCGGGCGAGCACCGAGGAGGCACCTGTGTCCGACACCGCAGCACCATCGCCCTGGCAGGATCCCACCGCCGATGTGACCGGCCCGGCCGTGTCCGACACTCCGTTGGGTGACGCCCCCTTGGGTGAGAGCGACCTCGGCGAGGAATTCGCACCGACCACCCGCGTGCTGCCGTGTCTCGGCTCACCCGACACTCCGTCCGGGCCAACCGCACCGAGCGCGCCGACCGCAGCCATGGCAGGGGCGGGCGCAGGCTCGGCCCCCGAGCCTCCGGCCGAGCCTGCCGCCGGGCCCGGTGCCGCCACGGCCACCTCCCCCGGGTTCACTCCGCCGTTGGCCCCGCCGCTGACCCCGCCCGGCGCGCCTTCCCCGACCCAACCACCGACCCAGCCAGCCTTCCCGCAGCAGGGCGCCTGGCCGCCTCCGGGCGCGACTCCCCCGCCCGGTGCAACTCCGCCGAGCGCACCCCCGGCCTACCCGCCGTATCCCGGCCAGCCGGCATACCCGGGTGCTGGCGCCTACCCCGGGCAGCAGCAGCCCGCCCCGGGCAGCCCGTATGCCGCGCGGCCCGGTTCTTCCTACCCCCCGCCTCCCCCCGGCGCGGCGCCGTATCCGCCGTCTGCGCAGCCGGGGTACCCCCCTCAGGGCGCCTATCCGGCGGGCGGGGCCTACCCCCAGCAGGGTGGGTATCCGCAACCGGGTGGCTACCCACAGCAGCCGGGCTATCCACCGGGTTACGGACCGGGTTATGGGCCGGGCTACCCGGCATACCAGGGTCAGGGTTACCCGGCATACCAGGGACAGGGTGCTGGTCAGGTCGCTCCCCGCAATGTCACGGCCATCGTGCTGCTCATCATTTCCGCGGTCTCGACCTTCGCCACGGGGATCATCGGGCCGCCGAGCCTGGTCATGGCCCTGCTCGCGCTCAAGCACAACTCCACCGAACCCGCGCGCGCCAGCAAGCTGGCCAACCGTGGCTGGATCGTCTATGCGATCAACGCGCTCGTCGGCCTGGCCTTGCTCGTGGCCTTCTTCTGGCTGCGGGCGAAGCGCTGACGGATGACCGACGGGCCACTGATCGTCCAGAGCGACAAGACGCTCCTGCTCGAGGTCGACCACCCCACGGCGCAGGACGCGCGGCGGGCGATCGCGCCGTTCGCCGAGTTGGAGCGTGCGCCTGAGCACGTCCACACCTACCGGGTGACGCCACTCGGGCTGTGGAACGCGCGCGCGGCCGGGCACGACGCCGAACAGGTCATCGACGCGTTGTTGCGCTACAGCCGGTATGCCGTGCCGCAGCCACTCCTCGTCGACATCGCCGACACCATGTCGCGCTATGGCCGGCTGACCCTGGAGAAGCATCCGGTGCACGGGTTGGTGCTGCATGCCACCGACCGGCCCGTGCTGGAAGAAGTGTTGCGGCACAAGAAGATTCAGCCGATGTTGGGCGAACGACTGGACCCCGACACGGTGTTGGTGCATCCCTCCGAGCGCGGTCATCTCAAGCAGCAACTGCTCAAGATCGGTTGGCCCGCAGAGGATTTGGCCGGCTATGTCGACGGCGAGGCCCACCCCATTGCGTTGCGCGAAGAGGGCTGGTCAATGCGGCCCTACCAGCGCCATGCGGTCGAGGGGTTCTGGCACGGCGGGTCGGGGGTAGTCGTGCTGCCGTGTGGCGCCGGCAAGACGATTGTCGGCGCCGGGGCGATGGCTGCGGCGTCGGCCACGACGCTCATCCTGGTCACCAACACGGTCGCCGCGCGGCAGTGGAAGGACGAGCTGCTGCGGCGAACCTCGTTGACCGAGAACGAGATCGGCGAATACTCCGGCACCCGCAAGGAGATCCGGCCGGTCACCATCGCGACCTATCAGGTGCTCTCGGTGCGCCGGAAGGGCGTCTACACGCACCTGGAGTTGCTCGATGCCCGCGACTGGGGGCTGGTCGTCTATGACGAGGTGCACCTCCTGCCGGCGCCGATCTTCCGAATGACCGCCGACCTGCAGGCCCGACGCCGGCTCGGCCTCACCGCGACACTGGTGCGCGAGGACGGCCGCGAGGCCGACGTCTTCTCGCTCATCGGGCCCAAACGGTTCGACGCGCCGTGGAAGGACATTGAGGCGCAGGGCTACATCGCGCCCGCCGATTGCGTCGAAGTGCGGGTCACCTTGCCGGAGTCCGAACGGATGGCGTATGCCGTCGCCGAGCCCGACGAGCGCTACCGGTTGGCTTCCTGCACGCCCGCGAAGGAGCGCGTCGCCGAGACCCTGGTGGCACGGCATACCGGAGAACCCACCCTCGTCATCGGGCAGTACCTCGACCAACTCGACACGCTCGCAGGCCGATTGGATGCGCCGATCATCACGGGCGAGACGCCGGTCGCTGCGCGGCAGAAGCTGTTTGCTGGGTTCCGTCTGGGTGAGATCCCCCTGCTCGTCGTGAGCAAGGTGGCCAACTTCTCCATCGACCTGCCCGAGGCGTCAGTGGCGATCCAGGTGTCCGGCACGTTCGGGTCACGCCAGGAGGAGGCCCAGCGGCTCGGACGCCTACTGCGGCCCAAGGGCGACGGGAGGACCGCCCACTTCTACTCGGTGGTGTCGCGCGACACGGTCGACGCCGACTTCGCCGCGCACCGGCAACGCTTCCTCGCCGAGCAGGGCTACTCCTACCGCATCCTCGACGCCGAAGACCTCTGACGCTTTCGGCGTCACAGCAGTCAGGAGTGATGGCAGACCTGCATGAACGCATGCGAAACTGGCGAGATGGCAGTGACAATCCAGATCCGCGACCTCGACGAGGCCGTGCGGGACCGGCTCAAGGCTCGGGCCGTCGTCGAGGGCGAGTCCTTCAACTCGTATCTCAAGCGACTCCTGGCGCGGGAGGCCGACAAACCCACCCAGCAGGAGGTCTTCGCTCGGGTGCTCGCGCGCTCGGAATCATCGTCGGTGTCGAGCGTCGACCTGATCCGGGCCGAGCGTGACGCACGTGACCTCGGCAGGAAGCCGACCGAGCGCTCGGCTCGATGAGCCTGTCGCCGACGATGTCGACTGCCCCCACGAGCGGGGTCGTGGTCGACGCATCAGTCCTGGTGGATGCTCTCGTGGGCGCAGATTCGGTTGAACTCCATCGCGCCATCGGCAACCGTCCACTCCTGGCCCCGGCGCACGTCGACGCGGAAGTCCTCAGTGCACTGCGTGGCCTCATGCTGGGCAAACACCTGAGCCAGCAGCGGTGCCGCGACGCCCTGCTTGACCTGGATGCCTTGCCACTTGAACGGTGGTCGCTCTCAGCAGTCCTGCTCAGTCGCGCGTTCGACCTCGCCGATGCGATCACGTCGTATGACGCGCTCTACGTGGCGCTCGCCGAGGTCGTGAGCGTTCCCCTCGTCACCCGCGACCGCAGGTTGGCCCGGGCGGCCCAGCGGTGGGTCACCGTCGAGCTGGTCTGATCAGCGGCGTCAGGGACGCTCGGCGAGGTGCGGGTGGTCGCGCCAGACCGGCATACCCCGCATATATTCGCGGGTCTGAGCCTCGGCGCTGGCGCGATCGGCACCCTTGCGTTGGGCCCAGCCGACCATCCGCTCGAACCGGGTGTCGAAGTCCTGCAAGCGGCCACCGGCGTCGACGCAGTGCTCGCAGTACGGGCCAGACTCGATCGGCATGCCACAGCTCTCACAGGTGGTGATCGTCGTCATGGGACTCTCCTTCGTCGGGGTGGTGGGGCATGGGTGGGGTGTCGATGCTGCGTGAGCTAACGGACGGGTGACGGCATGACCGACCAACTGAGAATGACCGTCCAGCAATGCGAGCCGGGTCGGTCCGGGCAACCGACTCATCGCCTCAGCCACGAGCCGACGGTCGAGCACCTGCTGGTCCTCAGCCAAGCGCCGCCGTCCGGCGTCGGTGAGCCACACCAGAGTGCGGCGGCGATCGGCGGGGTCGCGCTGGCGCTCCAGCAGACCGTGACCCTCCAACTGGGTGACGATGTCGCTGACGACCGATTGGGCGCGGGCGAGGTGATTGGCGGCCTCCCCGATGGTGAGCGGCCCGCTTCGGGCCAGATGCTGGAGGACGGCTCGCGAGGCTCCAGTGAGTTCACTGCGCTTCCCGTCCCGCCGGTGCAACGCGAGGTATGCCGTGGGGAACAGTTCCCCCAGGCGATCGGCCGCCTCCTGCGGGGTCGGGAACAAGCTCACGGCAGGTAGCGTCGTCGCTCTCCCATTCATCGTCAATCCCGATCGATCACTGATCGGTGGCTGCCCGCACGCACCTCGATCGCTCGAGCCCGTCGCTCCATGCTGGCCCGGTGTCAAGATCGCGATCATGACACTTGGGTGCCGTTGCAACGCGATCCAAGTGTCATGATCGCGATCTTTCGCATGACGAGAGCGGCGCTACACATCGGCGACACCCAACCGACTCAGGCGGCCAGGGCCACTGACGGTGACCACACGGCATACGGAATCCGTCGCATCTCATCCAAACTGGACCGTTTTCCGTCGTCGACTAGGCAGTTTGCCGCGGATAGGCAACAATGCAGCCAACCCGGCGAAGCTCGCCCTCAGCACAGGAGACGGCATGACCGACCAGTCCAGCACCCCGTCCTGGCCCGCCCACGATCCGGCCACCCGACGCTGGCTGCCGACGAAATCCACCCCGCTCAACCCCGACCGAGTCGAAGCGCTGCTGGCCCAGGAGTGGGAGAAGTTCGAGCGGCACACCCCCCAGTCCGGCGAGCACAACGCCCGCGCGTCCAAGATCCTGCCGCTGGGCGTCACCTCGTCCTTCCAGCACTGGGACCCCTACCCCATCTCGATCGTCTCGGCGCGCGGTGCCCATGTCACCGACGTCGACGGGCGCACGCTGCTCGACATGTCGATGGGCTTCGGCGCGATGATGGTCGGCCACCTCAACCCCGTCGTCGTCGACCACGTCCGCCACGCGCTCGACCACGTCGGCACGCTCTTCGTCACCCCGTCGCCGACGGCGACCGAGGTGGCCGAGCTGTTCCAGGAGCGCTTCGGCCTGGACATGCTGCGCTTCACCCAGTCGGGCACCGAGTCGCTCATGTATGCCGTCCGCGCCGCCCGCGCTTACACCGGCCGCAAGGCGATCATCAAGATCGAGGGTGGCTACCACGGCGGTTACGACCCGCTGCAGGTCTCGGTCAAGCCGGCGCTAGCCGACATCGGCCCGGCCCATGCACCCACGCCCGACACGCCCTTCGAGGTCGAGGCGGGCACCGTCCACGTCGTGCCGTTCAACGACCTCGACCGCCTGCGGGCCATCCTCGCCGAGCACGGTCGCGAGATCGCGGCGCTTGTCATGGAGCCGGTCATCGAAAACCTCGCGATCGTCGTCCCGGACGAGGGCTACCTGGCCGGCGTGCGGCAGGCCTGTGACGAGCACGGCGTCGTCCTCATCTTCGACGAGGTCAAGACCGGACTCACCGCCGGGTATGCCGGTGCCTCCCAGCGCGTGGGCATCAAGCCCGACCTGGTCACCCTGGCCAAGAGCATCGGTGGCGGCCTGCCGCTGGCGGCCTTCGGTGGGCGCCAGGAGGTCATGCAGGTCGTCGTCGACGGCCGGATGGCCCACTTCGGCACCTACAACGGCAACCCCCTGGTCATGGCCGCCGCCCGCGCAGTCGACGAGGTCTGCACCCACGAGGCGCTGGACCGGGCCGAAGGCATCAACGTCCGCACCCTCGACGCCGTTGACGCGGTCATCACCGAGTTCGACCTGCCGGCGCACACCGTCGGGATGGGCATCAAGGGCTGCATCACCTGGTCAACCACCCCGGTGCGCAACTACCGCGACTACAAGGCCACCGACTTCCGGGTCGCCGAGCTGTCCTGGCTGTGGGGCGTCAACCGGCACATCCTCACCCCGCCTGGCCTCGACGAGCAGTGGCTGGTCTCGCTCGCGCACACCGACGAGGACATGGCCGCGCTGGTCACCGACTTCCGCGATCTGGCCCAGGCGCTGCGCGCCTAAACCCCATCGGCAGCGAGCCCCCGCTCGGTGATGCGTCACCGGGCGGGGGCTCGTCGCGTGTTCGGCTCCGCTCGAATCGGCTCTCCGCTACTGCCCGCCTCGCGGCGGACGCCGGTATGCCGTGAGGTCGGCTTCCGCAAGCCCCGCGCCCGCCTCGTCGGGCAAGGCCCTCGGGCGGGTGAACCCACCGGCTGAGGTCGTGGGTGGGGCCTCCCATCGTTCGGCAGGTCCGGGCGCGGGTCTTCTGGGGTCGGTCGGGCCGGGCGACGCCGGGACCGGTGAGCGCTGGGGTTGCTGTCGGGCCGCCTCCCACCGAGGTGTTGCGCCGTGAACCGACGTCCCGGTGGGCTCGTCTGCCGCCTGCTCGCCGACCTGATCGCCGAACTGCTGGCCGTCAGCCTCGCCGACCGACTCGTCACCTGACTCGACCGGCACCTGTTGGATCGCGGGCTGCTGCAGCCAGAGGAGGCCCACGTTGCCGACCGTCAAGACCAGGCACATCAAGGCCGCGGCCATCCAGCGTTGCTGCGTCCCGACGAAATCAATGAATCCCTGCTCCCGCACCTTCGTGAAGTAGTCGGACGCGACCCATGGATAGGCCGCCGTCAAGATGGATATCGCGCTGCCCGCGGCGGAGAGGGCCACACCCACGGCGGCTGACATTCGCGGCAGACTCCGCGCCCGGGCTGTAGTGGGGCTGGCAGCACGGTGAATGACCGAGACCGCGAGAGCGGCCATCCCCGCGGGTACCAACGCCGCGGGCCCCCAGTCACCCGGGAAACCGAGAGACTCGCCCAGCATCGACAGCCCCCTCCCGAAGTCTCCCCAGGGCAACTCCGGCATCGGCACCGGCTCGCCGTCCATCGTGCTGTTGCTGAACAACGGGCCGATCTCCGGCATTCGCTGGAAGAACTGCCACATGGCGTAACCCCAGACCAGCGGGACGGCATACAGGGGCACCACCAACCAGAGCGGGAAGACCCTCCTCAGCCAGGCTGACACCGCGCTATCCCCTGCGTGCATGGGCCCGACCCTAATCCGGTCCGCGCCGGTCCGGGAGGGCAAGGCTCGCACAGGATCACCACAGCATCTCCCTAGGGGACTCCCATCCCTGCGAGGTGACATCAGCTCAGCAGTCCATCTCGACAAGGAGCGTCCCATGACCCAGACTCCGTACGGCGTCGGCCCGACGGCCACCCTGCCCACCCTGGAAGCCGGGCCCCAGCAGACCTCGCCGCTGCCCACGGCATACCCCGCGCCGGCCTATCCGCCGCCGCAGCCGACCATGCCGCCCGCAACAACCCCGCCGCCCGCACCGAGCCACCCGGACCGCCCGCGGGGCACCCGCCGGATCGCCGAACTCGCGACCGTCGCGGTCCTCGCCGCCGGATTGGCCTCCGGCGGCACGTATGCCGTGTC
Organism: Actinomycetales bacterium; assembly: GCA_016710645.1. GTDB lineage: Bacteria > Actinomycetota > Actinomycetes > Actinomycetales > Dermatophilaceae > Phosphoribacter. Next base: position 35,933 of record JADJVI010000059.1, read on the forward strand.
CCGCACCTCCGCGACCACAGCATCGGGCACCACGACCACCCAGTCGCAGAACGCCAACCCGGCACCGGCAGCCAACCCGGTGGCCCCGGTCATCCAGGCCAATGGCAGCACCCCCGACTGGGCCGCGACGGCGAAGGCGGTCTCGCCCAGCGTCGTCGCGATCAAGGTCTCCAGCGCCCAGGCCGAGGGCGAAGGCTCCGGGGTGATCCTCGACAAGGCCGGCCATGTCATCACCAACAACCACGTGGCAACCGGCGCCGGCTCCAACGCGACGATCACGGTCACCCTCGATGACGGGCGCACCTATGCGGCCACCATCGCCGGCACTGACCCGTCGACCGACCTGGCCGTGCTCACCCTCACCTCGCCGCCGTCCGACCTCGTCCCGATCAGCATCGGCGACTCCGACGCGCTCACCGTGGGCCAGCAGGTCATGGCCGTCGGCAACCCGCTGGGCCTGGCCGGCACGGTGACCACGGGCATCGTCAGCGCGCTCAACCGCCCGGTGACCACCGGATCGGACAGCACCTCGCGGACCAGCAGCGACCCCGTCGTCACCAACGCGATCCAGACCTCCGCGGCGATCAACCCGGGCAACTCCGGTGGCGCCCTGGTCACCGCCAACGGCCAACTCGTCGGCATCAACTCGGCGATCGCGTCCCTGGGGTCCAGCGGCGGTCAGAGCGGCAGCATCGGCATCGGCTTCGCCATCCCGGTCAAGGAGGCCAAGGCCATCGCCGACCAGCTCATCGCCACCGGCTCGGCCAAGCACGCCTACCTCGGGGTCTCCTCCGCCGATGGCACCGTGGCCGATGGCACCGCCCAACGCGCCGCGGCCCTGCTCAAGACCGTGGCCTCGGGCACCCCGGCTGCCGCGGCCGGCCTGCGCACCGGCGACGCGGTCGTGGCCATCGACGGCAAGCGGGTCGACTCGTCGTTGTCGCTGGTCGCCGCGATCCGCGAACGCCAGGTCGGCGACACCGTCACGGTCACCGTGATCCGGGACGGTCAGCGGCAGGACATCAGCATGGCGCTCGCCGCGCGTCCAGGCGCCTGATCCGCGACACCGGTTCCGACCGGTAGACGGGAGAGCAGCCGGGTCCTGTCCCGCAACAGGACCCGGCTGCGGCTGTGAGATCCGGACGTGCGCCGAATCTCGCTCTTGCGCCACCCCCACGCAACGGTATGCCGTGCCACCGATGCGAGGTGTCACGGCATACCGGTCTTCGGGCGATGCGGCGCGAAATCTATGGAGCGAAACCTACGCAAACCGGGCCATCGGAAGCGGGGCAACCGCGCGCTGAGCGTCTGCGGTTGCCCCGTTCCTTACCCCCCGGGCCCTCACACGATGTGGAATCTCCGAGGCGGTGGGTAGGGAAGCCACCGGATCCCGAACTGTCGCTCCGACGGGCAAGGGGGACCCGTTTGGGCTGGAGCTGCACCACGTGGTGTGAGGAAGGTAGGTGGAGCAGCTCTCCCCACTGCCCCACCTACCTCGTTCACGGTGGTTCGCCCTTCCGGCTGGTCCCCCCCGGAACCCTCCGGAAGGGCGAACCCTGACTCCGCTGTCGTTCGCGCTTGGCGCGGTGTCCGTCTGCGTTGTCGGATATAGGACGGGGACCCCCCGGATCCATGACACAAGTTCTGAGATCTTTTTCGACGACTTTTTCGGCGTCTCGTTCGGCGGCCTCTTCGGCGGTCCGGAGGCGGACGGCATACTGGCTCCTCGTGCCTGCCGACCACCCCACCGACTCCCGGCGGGAGCAGTCGTCCCCCGAGCCCGAGATGCGCCGCGAGCAGGCCTGGCTGGAGCACGCGCGCGAGCAACTCGCCCGGATGCGGTCTCGCGCCGAGGCGATGCGCGACACCGCGACCGGCGGCGATCGGGTGTCCAGCGAATTCCTCGCGCTGCGCCTGCACGAACGCGTTGGCACGCTCGTCGACGATCCCCGCAGCACGCTCTTCTTCGGCGCCCTCGTCTTCGGGCACGAGATCGAGGGGCACGAGCGGTGGTACATCGGCCGACGCCACATCAGCGACGCCGCGGGCGATCCCGTCGTCATCGACTGGCGGGCCGAACTGTCGGGGGCGTTCTACCGGGCCAGCCGCACCAATCCCATGGACGTTGTGCTGCGACGGAGGTTCGGCGCCGACCGCGGCCGCCTCACGGCATACGAGGACGAGCACCTCACCGCGGCGCCGAGCACGGACTCCGACGCCGGCCACTCCGCCATCCTCGCCGCCGAGATCGAGCGTCCCCGCGTCGGCCCGATGCGCGACATCGTCGCGACGATCCAGCCCGAGCAGGACGAGATCGTCCGCTCGGACCTGCGGCTGTCGCTGTGCGTCCAGGGCGCTCCCGGCACCGGCAAGACCGCCGTCGGGCTGCACCGCGCCGCCTGGCTGCTCTACGCCCATCGTGATCGGCTCAGCCGCTCGGGCGTGCTCGTCGTCGGCCCCAACACCGCCTTCCTCGACCACATCGGCGCGGTGCTGCCCGCCCTGGGCGAGGTGGAGGTGCGGCACACCACGGCCGCCGGACTGGTCGCTTCTCTGCCGTCCCTCGCGAAGGTGTCGGTGCGGGCGGTCGACGACACCGCCCGCGCGACGCTCAAGGGCGACGCCCGCATGTCTCAGGTCCTGTATGCCGGGTTGTGGGCTCGCGTCGGCGACCCCACCGACGCGCTGGTCGTGCCTCGGGGAGCCCGCCGGTGGCGAGTCCCGGCGTCGGCGGTCCGCGAGGTCCTCGGCCAACTGCGCGAACGGCAGGTCTCGTATGCCGCGGCCCGCACCATGCTCGCGCAGCGGCTGGCCCACCTCGTCCTGCTGGAGATGGAGCAAGCCGGCGACTCACCCGACGACCGGGTGCAGGATGCCGTGGCGCGATCGGCGCCGGTGCGGGCCTACATCAGCGCGCTCTGGCCGCTGCCGACCCCGGTGCAGGTGCTCGCCGGTCTCTACTCGGACGCGGCCGTGCTCGCGGAGGCAGCCGATGGCCTCCTGGACTCCGCAGAGCAGGAGCTGCTGCTCTGGGCCGCTCCCCCGCGCTCACCCGGTGCCGCCCGCTGGACCCAGGCCGACATCGTGTTGCTCGACGAAATCGCTGACCTCATCGACCGCACCCCGTCGCTCGGCCACGTCATCCTCGACGAGGCCCAGGACCTGTCGCCGATGCAACTGCGAGCAGTCGGCCGCCGCGCCTCCACCGGATCGGTCACGGTGCTCGGCGATATCGCCCAGGGCACGACGCCGTGGGCCACGACCTCGTGGGACGAGACCCTCGCCCACCTGGGCAAACCCGGTGCGCAACTTGAGGTGCTGGACCGCGGCTTCCGGGTGCCGGCTGCGGTCATCGAGTATGCCGCCCGCCTCCTGCCGCACATGGCCCCCGGGCTTGGGGTGCCACGGTCGGTGCGCGAGAACCCCGGCGTGCTCGACCTCGTCGCGGTGGCGCGGGGAGGCTCGGGCGCAGCAGCGCGCGACCTCATCGCGGCCGTCGTCGCCCAGGTCGAGGGTTCGGCCGCTCGGCCTGGGTCGGTCGGCATCATCTGCGCCGACGCTGTAGTCGGCGATCTGTCGGCGGCCCTGACCCGCGCGGGCATCGGGCACGGCGTGTTAGGAGCCGACCACGGCGATGTCGAGCACCAGGTCGATGTTGTGCCGGCCACCGTCGCCAAGGGCCTGGAGTTTGACCGGGTCATCGTGGTGGAGCCCGCGGCGATCGCCGGCGCCGAGCCAGATCACCGCACCGGTCTCCGGCGGCTGTATGTCGTGCTGACTCGCGCGGTCTCCGAACTCGTCGTCGTCCACGCCCAGCCGCTCCCCGACGAGTTGGCCGAGCCGGCCTCATCCGGGCTGAGTTGACCTGATCCGGGCTGAGCCCGCCGGAGCCGGCCTGAGTCGCGCGGGGCTGAGAGACTGACCCGCATGCCCGCGCTCATCCAGTGGTGGACCCAGGACCTCCAGCAGCTGTCCCCCACGGCCTTCGAGGACGCCGTCTTCGCCCACGGCAGTGACGTCTTGCGCCGGTGGACCGAGCCGCATCGGCGCTATCACAACACTCGTCACCTGGTGGAGGTCTTCTGGGCCCTGGAAGAGCTCGAGCAGGTCGCCGAGCTCAGCACGGACGAGGCCGTCGTGGCGCGCGTCGCCGCCTGGTTCCACGACGCCTTCTACGACCCCCGCGCGACCGCCGGGGCCAACGAGTCCGACAGCGCCGACCTGGCCCGCGAACTGCTGCCGGGCCTCGATGTCGACCCCGACCAGGTCGAGCAGATCGCCTCGCTCGTCCTGCTCACCGCGGGCCATGACGGCGAGGCGCCCGACGGACTGACCCGCTCGTTTCTCGACGCCGACCTGTGGATCCTCGCAGCGGAGCCCAGCCGGTTCGATGCCTATTGCGAGCAGATCCGCGCGGAGTATGCGCACGTGCCCGACCCGGCATACCGGGCCGGACGCGCCGCCCTGCTGGAGGACCTGCGCGACCGACCTGCTCTCTACCGCACCGCCCACGCGCGCGCCCAATGGGAGCCACAGGCTCGCAACAACCTCGACCGCGAGCTCACCCGGCTCGCCGCGCCCGCGCTCGACCTCGCCTGACCGGCTCGCGAGCAGCGAGTCCTCAGCGCAACAGGTAGGCCGCGAGCGGCCACCAGAACTGCCGCCCGGCCAGGAGCGCGAACTCCTCGGGCGAGACCCACTCCGGCGGGCGAGAGGCCCCCGACTCGGGGCGCAGCCGCGGGGTCACGGTCGGGAGCTGCACGGCATACACCTGCATGAGGTCGTGCGAGACCGGGTAGCGCGACGGACCCACCACGGGAGCGAAACGCTCCCACCCCACGGCGCGCAGCGCGTCCGGGGCCACGGCCAGCCCGGTCTCCTCCCCGATCTCCCGTATGCCGGTGTGCACCGGCGCCTCGTCGGCCTCGCGCCAGCCACCGGGCACCGACCATTCGGCGCGCCGCTCGCTCCAGGTGAGCGCGACCGCGCCGGCTGCGTCACGCACGAAGGTCATCGCGGCAAAGACCTTGTCGGGTTCGACCGGGCGCGGCGAGGCGACCAGGTCGACATCGGTGCGGGTGCCGGGGCCGAGCCGCGCCGACACCGCGCGCAGGATGCCGCGGTCGCCCTTGCGTTTGCGCAAGCGCAGCCCGCTGGCGTTGAGCCGCCGAACGAGTTCGGCGCCGGGGGCGAGGGTGGCGCCGGCCGCCACGCACTGGCCATGGCGATGCTCGGGGACGTCGTAATGGTCGCCGTCGAAGGCCCGCGCGGGTAGGCCGACCCGGGCCGCGAAGTCGTGCAGCTCGGCATACGAGGTGTCGCTCACGAGGTGGGCGAAGACCGTGCCGTGAGCCTGCCAAATGGGTGCGTCGATGAGGATCATCGCCGGTCAGCCTAAGGCTCGTGCTGGCCGGCGAGCAGCCCCACCGAGGTGGCGCGTCAGCGGACGAAGCGCAGCGTGAACGGCGGCTCCCACCACTGGCCGGCGTTGGCGCGGCTGGCGCCGATCGCGTGCAAGACGACCGCGTAGACGATCGCGAGACCATAGGTGAGAAAGCCCACGAGGATGAGCATGAGCGGCAGCGAGATGAGCAGCACGATGCCGGTGGTGATCTGGACGTTGAGCGAGTTGGCGGTGTGCGCCCGCACGAACGGACCGCGGTCCTTGTAGAGCAGGTAGACGACCAGCGACCCGACGAAACCCAAGGTGCCCGCCGAGAGGACGGTCGCGGCCAGCGGCACGACGTGACCGATGGTGGCCCAGGTGCGCTCCTCCGAGGGCGACAGCGGCGCGGGTGCGGCGGCATACGGCTGGAGGGGGTGGTCGTTCGGGGAGGGCTGCTGGCTCATGGGGTGCTCCTGGGGACGGCGGATGCTCCAAGCCAAACACGAGGTATGCCGTGCGGGTGGCACTTCCGGGGCGGGTTCAGGGTCTCTTTCAGGGACCGGTCAGGGCACCCCCCTTGGGGTGGCAAGTCGCTGACCCTCGGGCGCAGGCAACGCAGCTGTGGATAACTTTCGGGGCGGAACGGGCGGACGGCATACCGTCGTGCCACGCGCCGGGCCGATCAGGGGGCCGGCTCCAGCATCAGGAGACACCATGTCCTTCACCGTCGACGTCAGCCAGATCCACGCCGCATCCGGCGAGATGAACCGCAACGCCGCCGAACTCGAGCACGCCCTGGCCCGGGTCGTCGGGTCGGTGCAGACCCTCGCCGGCTCGTGGACCGGCGCCGCCGCCAACGAGCTGCAGGCCGCCTTCGCCGAGTGGCAGTCGATCCAGACCCGGGTCCGCGAGCAACTCGCCCTCATGGCCCAGCTCACCGCGCGCGCCGGCCAGACCTACCAGCAGACCGAGGACTCTGTCCGGGGCATGTTCGCGCGGTAGTCCGGTGCGGAACCCGCCTCGGTATGCCGTGCGTCAGGGGGCACGGCATACCGGCCCGGGGTTCGTGGTCCGCTCGAGGGGACGGGGCACGCGAAAGGCGGCCACCCGGTAACCCGGGTGACCGCCTTCGCTGTGATGAGGTTCAGCCCTCAAGACCTAACTCAGAAGTCCATGCCTTTGGGACTTCTTCCTCACCCGCTTGCTTCGCTGCGCGGGCTCAGAAGACTGTTCCGTTGGGACCTCTTCCTCACCCGCTTGCTTCGCTGCGCGGGCTCAGAAGACTGTTCCGTTGGGACTTCTTCCTCACCCGCTTGCTTCGCTGCGCGGGCTCAGAAGACTGTTCCGTTGGGACTTCTTCCTCACCCGCTTGCTTCGCTGCGGCTCAGAAGACTGTTCCGTTGGGACTTCTTCCTCACCCGCTTGCTTCGCTGCGCGGGCTCGTCAGAAGTCCATGCCACCCATGCCGCCATCGCCACCTGGCATCGCCGGCGCAGCCTTCTCCGGCTTGTCGGCGATCACCGCTTCGGTGGTGAGGAAAAGGGCAGCGATCGAGGCAGCGTTCTGCAGCGCCGAGCGGGTCACCTTGACCGGGTCGATGATCCCGGCCTTGATGAGGTCCTCGTAGTCACCGCTGGCGGCGTTGAGGCCGAAGCCCTTCTCCAGACCGCGCACCTTCTCGACGACGACGCCACCTTCGAGGCCGGCGTTGACTGCGATCTGCTTGAGCGGGGCCTCGGACGCGACGCGCACGATGTTGGCGCCCGTCGCCTCGTCACCGGACAACTCCAGCTCCGCGAAGGCCTTCTTGGTGGCCTGGATGAGGGCCACGCCACCACCGGCGACGATGCCCTCCTCGACGGCAGCCTTCGCGTTGCGGACGGCGTCCTCGATGCGGTGCTTGCGCTCCTTGAGCTCGACCTCGGTCGCCGCGCCGGCCTTGATGACAGCGACGCCACCGGCCAGCTTGGCCAGCCGCTCCTGCAGCTTCTCGCGGTCGTAGTCGGAGTCCGACTTCTCGATCTCGGCCTTGATCTGGGCGATCCGGCCCTCGATGGCCGAGCGGTCGTCCGAGGCCTCGACGATGGTCGTCTCGTCCTTGGTCACGACGACCTTGCGAGCGCGACCGAGCATGTCCAGGTCGGCCGAGTCGAGCTTGAGCCCGACCTCTTCGGAGATGACCTGGCCACCGGTGAGGATGGCGATGTCGCCGAGCATGGCCTTGCGCCGGTCACCGAAGCCGGGAGCCTTGACGGCCACCGACTTGAAGGTGCCCCGGATCTTGTTGACGATCAGGGTCGCCAGCGCCTCGCCGTCGACGTCCTCGGCGATGATGAGCAGCGGCTTGCCCGACTGCATGACCTTTTCCAGCAGCGGGAGCAGGTCCTTGACCGAGGAGATCTTCGAGTTGGCCACGAGCACGTAGGCGTCCTCGAGGACGGCCTCCATCCGCTCGGTGTCGGTGACGAAGTAGTGCGAGATGTAGCCCTTGTCGAAGCGCATACCCTCGGTGAGCTCCAGCTCGAGGCCCATGGTGTTGGAGTCCTCGACGGTGATGACACCTTCCTTGCCGACCTTGTCCATGGCCTCGGCAATGAGGTCACCGATCTGCTGGTCGGCCGCGGAGATGGCCGCCGTGGAGGCGATCTGCTCCTTGGTCTCGATGTCGATCGCCGACTTCACGAGCTGGTCGACGACCGCGTCGACGGCCTTCTCGATGCCGCGCTTGAGCGCCATCGGGTTGGCCCCGGCGGCGACATTGCGCAGGCCCTCGCGGACCATCGCCTGGGCGATGACCGTGGCCGTCGTCGTGCCGTCACCGGCGACGTCGTCGGTCTTCTTGGCAACTTCCTTGACGAGCTCGGCGCCGATCTTCTCGTAGGGGTCCTCGAGCTCGATCTCCTTGGCGATGGAGACGCCGTCGTTGGTGATCGTGGGGGCGCCCCACTTCTTCTCAAGCACGACATTGCGGCCCTTGGGGCCGAGGGTGACCTTGACGGCGTCGGCGAGGATGTTCATTCCCCGCTCGAGGCCGCGACGGGCCTCTTCGTCGAACGCGATGATCTTGGCCATACGGGTGGTTCCTCCCACGCAGCACGAAGGTGGTGGCCACGCGGCGCCCGCGACGGACGACACGGCATACCGGACGCTCCTTGTCGCGTGCGGATCCCGCGTCTCACCGGTGACCAGTGATTATCACTCTCTTGGTGAGAGTGCTAACGCCATTATTGGCACTCTCCCCTGGAGAGTGCAAACGAAAGAACACCGGGTATGCCGTGCGGCGCCCCGCACGGCATACCGTCAGGGCAGCACGGGCAGGCGAGCCGTGACGCGGAAGCCCACACCCGGGGCGCTGGACCACTCGACGGAGCCGCCGATCGAGGTAACGCGCTCCCGCATTCCCTGCAGCCCACTCCCGGGCTGGACGGTCGCGCTGCCGACCCCGTTGTCGCGAACGTCGACGAAGACATCGTCCCCGTCGATCGCCAGCGTCACGTGGGCCTGGGTTGCGCCGGAGTGCCGCATGACATTGGTCAGCCCCTCCTGCGCGACTCGGAAGGCGACGGCGCGAGTGGCGCGATGGCACTGGTCGATCGCGTCATCGATGTCGACTTCGACACGCGGGGAGGCGATCCCTCGGATCATCGCCTCCAGGTCCTCTCGCAGGTTGACCTCCGGACCGCGCAGCCGCAAGACGACCGCTCGGATATCAGTGAGGACATCCTTGGCCATCTCCCTGGTGAGTTCGATGCGCTCGGCGAGCTCGGCCGGCGCCCGATGCGCGATGACCTCAAGGTTGAGCGAGAGCGCCGTCAGCTGGTGGCCGATCGAGTCGTGCAGATCGGTCGCGATCCGGAGCCGCTCTTCAGCGCGGCTGCGCTCCGAGAGTGCGGCCTGGGCTGCGGCCAGCTCCTGGTGGGCCTCCTGCAGTTGCTCATGAGCGGCACCGAGTTCGACCATCGTGCGGTCGATGACCTGGCGGGCGTAGATCTCCCGCACGGTCGATTGCACCACGATCGCTGCGAAGGCCACCATGGCCGCGAAGATCGTCGCCCATTGCCCCTGGACATTGCCATGGACGACCCCGACAGCGATGGTGACCCACTGCAGCGCCACGACCACTTTCACTTCACCCGCGGTGAGGGTGAATCCGCACAACGCGGCCGTCACGCACAAGAAGACCGGCGACAGCGCATCATCGGGCGTGAGCAACGTCGCGGCGATCCCGCAGGCCACCATGACGAAGGTGGCAACCCGCCCGTGCCCTTCTCGGGGGCGATCCATGGCGGGGCGCATGACGAGGAAGCACGCGAGGTAGGCCAGCGCGAAGACCCACCATGACCAGTGGTAGATCCGGGACTGGTTGCGCTGATCCAAGAGCTCCGGCGCCAGGATCGCCGCCCAGCAGAAGATGACGGCGATGGTGAGAGTGCGACCGATGGGGAGTGGGCGGGTGGCCAGCACGGTCTGGGCAGGCCGCGGATCGGAGACGGGCGCGTTCACGGGTTGGCTGGCATCCGAGCGTTGAGAGTGAAGCCCCCGCCAGGCAGCGACTGCCACGACAAGGTGCCCCCGATGGATTCGACGCGCTCGCGCATGCCGGACAGCCCGTTGCCCGGCACCAGGTCGGCGACCCCCGCGCCGTCGTCACGCACGATGATGGCCACCTCGTCGCGATGGATGCGCACCGTCACCCACGCGTGTGAGGCTGCCGAGTGGCGCACGGCGTTGGTCACCGCCTCCTGGACGACCCGGAACACCACCTGGCGCACCTCCGTCGGCAGGGATTCGATAGCCGGATCGACGTCGACCTTGGTGCGGGGGCTGGTGATGACTTGAGCGAGGCGCTGCAACTCGGCGACGAGGTCGGGTGACGGATCGCGCAACTGCGACACGACCTCGCGGATGTCGCGCAACACCTCCCGAGCCAGATCGCGCGACTTGGCGACGGGTTCGGCCACCGGTCCTGCGGCCAAATGGGAGGCGACCTCGAGGTTGAGGGACAGCGCGGTGAGTTGGTGGCCGATGGCGTCGTGCAGATCACGGGCGATGCGTAGGCGCTCCTCGCTGCGGCTGCGCTCTGACAAGAGCACGTGGGCGGTCGCCAGCCGACCGTGGGCTTTCTCCAGGTCAGCCATGGTGCTGGCGACCAGCCGTCGGGCGTAGAACTCCCGGACGGCGATCTCGACGGCCAACGCGGCGAAGGCGATCATTCCGGCGAAAGCTCCAGCCCAGGCGAGCAGTTCATTTCCGCGGATGACCGCGATGACCAGGACGAGCCATTCGACGACAACGACGACCGCGACCCAGCCGCGCGACACGACGAAACCGATCATGGCCGTCGTGACACACAACAGGACGGGAGACAGCGATTCGGTGGGTCCGAGCAGCGTGGCGATGATGCCGCAGCCGGCCATCGCCATAGCCGCGATCTGGTGGTCGCCGGTGCGGGGGGTGATCAGCGCGGGCCGCATCCCGAAGAAGCAGGCGAGGTAGCCGAAGGATGCAATCCACCACATCGGCGGGAGGTTGCCCTGCAAGCTCGGGGTGAAGAACGCGGGTCCGATGATGCCGGCCCAGGCGACAACGACGGCGGTGGCCAGCAGGGTGCTGACGCTCGGTCCGTTGGCGGTGAGCTTGGGGCCTTGCGCCTCCGCATCGTGGGATGCCCGGATAGAGCGCCGAGTGGTGGGCGCGTCCGTCACTCCAGTCCCCCTCCTATGCCTGGCACCCGGCTGATTGCCAGCACCAGGAATCATCTTCAGAAGAAGCGCCCCGACGCCCCCTCACCCTCTGCCATTCGATCCAGCATCGACCCCGGTAGCGGCTCTGGATCGCGAGGCAACTGCACCACGATCCGAAAACCGGCTCCCGGAGTCGATTCGACGGTCACATCCCCGCCCAACTCGTGGATGCGCTCGTTCATCCCTCGCAACCCGTTGCCGGGTTGAACACGGTCGACCCCTCGTCCATTGTCACTCACCTCAAGGGTCAATTCCAGACCCGTACAGGCGAGTTTCACCCAGACGTGATCTGCGCCGGAATGTCGGGCTGCATTGGTGAGGGCTTCCTGTGCCACGCGCAGCACCGCTTCCGTCACGGCAGGTGCCGCGCCATGGCAGTCCGGCGCGACCGTCACGGTGATTTCCAGGGTGGGAAATGCTGTCGCAAGTCTGGTGAGTCCTTCGGACAGGCCGACCACGGGGTCGCGCAGCTGCGACACGACCCCCCGGATATCCGCGAGGACATCGCGCGCGATGACCCGAGCCTGGTTGACGTGGGTCGTCGCCGGGCCGTCGGCCAGGTGGGCAGCCACTTCCAAGCTCAGCGTCAGGGCGGTCAGCTGATGGCCGACGGTGTCGTGCAGGTCGCGAGCGATCCGCAGTCGCTCAGCGGCGCGGCTCTGTTCGGCGAGTTGGGCCTGGGTCAAGGCCAACCGACGGTGGGCGGCCTCCAGTTCGGCATTGCTTTCCGTGAGCTGAGCGTTCGTGGCCTCCAGATTCCTGACGGTGTGGTCCAACGCTTGGCGCGCGGAGATCTCGCGTACCGCAATCTCCACCGCGAAGGCCCCGAACGACACCTCCGCCGCGAACACGATCACCCAGCCCCAGGAGTAGGTGCCGTTCCACGCGGCATACGCGAGCACGGCCCACGCGAAGAGCACCAGTGGCCGCACGACGCGGGGACTCAGGACGAAGCCGATCGACACCCCTGACATGACAAAGAAGTTCGGCGACATCCCATTGCCGTCCCACACCGCGACAGCCAACGCACCGGAGAAGAACATCGCCAGGGTGACCAGGTGATGCCGTCCCGCTCGGGGATGGCGGACCGAGTCGCGCATGACGAGCAGCAGCCCCACTTGACCGAAGGCGCCCAGCCACCAGGCAACGGGGGCCTGCTCGCGCAGCCGCTGTTCCACCACCACCGGCAGCATGATCCCGACCCAGGCGAAGACCATGTTGGCGACGAGCAGGTCCGGCAGCCGGGACCAAGCGGTCAACCGCTGCCACCACGACGAATGGTCGGGCGACCCCGTGGACGGGTCGCTGCGGCCCAGCGTGTCCGCCTCCGAGGGGGCCATGCCCAGGCGCCGTCCTTCGCGTGTCGTCGTGTGCCGCGCCACGGAGTGTGCGTCCAGGCAGGGGAAGCACCAGGTGCTGCCCGAGTCCTGCCCGGCTGGGCGCGCACCGATTCTGGCCCTCAGCCTGGCGCCAAGGCCAGCGTTAACTTTGCGAGTATTTGAGAACGAATCGCCGCAGGATCTCAGCCGGCACCGGAGCCTCGCGTTCGCGCGCGACCGCCTTGAGCGACTCCGCCTCCTCGGGCGGGAAGTAGCCGAACTCGCGGTAGGCGTCGATCCGGGTCTGCAGCGACGCCGAGTCGAGCTCGGGGTGGAACTGGGTGGCATACACATTGCTGCCCACCCGGAATGCCTGCACCGGGCAAGCCTGGGAGGTCGCGAGCACCACGGCCGTCCGCGGCACCGTCGACAGGGCCTCCTTGTGCCCTCCGAATGCCTCGAACGTCTCCGGCAGCCCCTCAAAGAGTGGATCGTCGGCGCCAGTATCGGTGACCGTCACCGACAGCCGCCCGACGGGTTCGCCGTAGGTGCGATCGACAAGCCCGCCTTGATGGGTGCCGAGCATGCCGATGCCGTAACACAGCCCCAGGAAGGGCAGGTCCTGGCTCACCACCGTGTCCAGCAGGCCGAGGATGTCGGCTTCGGCGCGGCGTTGGGTGTCGGTCTTGCGCTCGTCGGGGTCGCTCGCAAGATATGGCCCACCACCGAGGATCACCCCGCTGTATGCCGTGGGGTCGAGATCCCCGATCGGGCCTTGTTCCAGCCGGACCCGGCGCAACTGCGGCGGTTTCAGCCCGCCCAGACGCAGCACTGACGCGTATTCGTCGTCGGCGGCGGCATCTTCGGCGCGGTGGGCGAGCAGAACGAACGGCAGCACCGCACCAGGGTAGGCAGTGGCCGTCCGGGACCGCGCGGCCGGACCGCGGGATGGGACGCGGGTTACGCTGCCGATCATGACTCGGGTCACCCGGCGCCGGCGCATCATCCGGTATGCCGTGGGGTCACCTCCCGCTCCCCGCGAGGACGTCGTGGCCGTGGAGGAGCCGCTGCAGATCCGGTTGTCGGCATTGGCTCACGGCCCGGCTGCGACACCACCGCGCGATCTGACGGTGACGATGCGCACCCCCGGACACGACTTCGACCTCGTGGCCGGCTTCCTCGTGGGTGAGGCCATCGTGCGCGCGCCCGACGACATCGCCATGATGCGCTACTGCGCGGGGACGAACGAGGCCGGCGAGCAGACTTTCAACGTCATCGACGTCACCCTCGGGGCGGGAATCCCGTTGCCAGGAGCCGAGACTCAGCGCCAGGTCCTGACAAGCAGCGCGTGCGGCATCTGCGGCACGACCTCGATCGACCAGGTCCGCAAGACCGTGCCGGACAGCGTCGGCTCGGAGCTGTCTCTTTCTACGGCAGCCGAATCCGCGTGGCGAGTGAGCGTCGGCACGTTGTTGGAGCTGCCCGACGCCTTACGCGACGGGCAGGGCCTGTTCGCCAAGACCGGCGGGGTGCATGCGGCGGGGCTGTTCACGGCATACGGAGCGGTTGTCTGTGTGCGCGAAGACGTGGGCCGCCACAACGCCGTCGACAAAGTCGTCGGCTGGGCGCTGCGCGAGGGGCGACTTCCGTTGCGCGACACCGTCCTTCAAGTGAGCGGGCGAGCGTCCTTCGAGTTGGTGCAGAAGGCGGCGCTGGCCGGCATACCCGTCCTTGCGGCTGTGGGGGCACCCTCGTCCCTGGCCGTGGAGCTCGCCGACGAACTCGGGCTGACCCTCATCGGGTTCAGCCGGGGCCGGTCACTGAACGTCTACACCCACACCCGGCGCATCGAGGGCTAACCGGAGGCGGACGGCATACTCGCGCAGTTCTTCCTCGGAGTCGTAACGGACGCGCGGCCAGAAGAAGCCGCGCAGCCCGTCGCCCTTGGTGCGCGGGACGACGTGGCAGTGCAGGTGCGGCACCGACTGGCTGACCACGTTGTTCATCGCGACGAAGCTGCCCTGGGCCCCGAGCGCCGTCGTCATCGCGTGCGCGACCTGCTGGACGGCAGCCAGGAAGGGGTCGCGCAATGCGGGCGAGAGATCGACCAGAGTGCCGGTATGGATCCGCGGCACGACGAGCACATGTCCCTTGAACACCGGCCGGGTGTCGAGGAAACCGAGGACGTCCGGGGTGGCCAGGACGACCTCGGCCGGCTCGGTGCCGTCGGAAATACGACAGAACAGGCAGGTGGACGGTGGCATACCGAGAGGATGCCACGAGGCCACCAGAGGGGGCGCTCATGACGCTTAGACCAACACCAGGTGAACTAAGCGGGCGCTTAGGTGAACGCCGTTCGACGCCGATGTGAAAGTTCCCGAATCAGCGTGTGACCTGCAGCTTTTAGGGGCATCCGACCCTGGCGCGCCGGGGTTGCGATGCCCACCATGAGCCCGTGACCACCGCAACCATCATCCTTGGCCTGGTCGTCGTCGTTGCCCTGGCATTCGACTTCACCAATGGCTTCCATGACACCGGGAACGCGATGGCTGCGTCGATCGCCACCGGGGCCTTGAGCCCCAAGGGCGCTGTGACGCTGGCCGCGATTCTCAACCTCGTCGGCGCACTGCTCTCGGTCGAGGTCGCCCTCACCGTCAGCAACTCCGTCGTGAAACTCCAAGACTCCAAGGGCTTGCCGCTCAAGGAGTTCACCGACAACAACGGCACCATGCTGCTGCTCATCGTCATGGGCGGCCTCATCGGTGGCATCATCTGGAACCTGTTCACCTGGCTGCTGGGCTTGCCGTCCTCCTCGTCGCACGCTCTCCTGGGCGGCCTCGTCGGCGGCACCATCGGTGCCGTCGGCTTCGCCGGCGTCAAGTGGGCCGGGGACGGCACCAAGCTCGACGGCGTCATCGGCAAGGTCCTCTTGCCATCACTACTGTCGCCGGTCATCGCGATGATCGTCGCGGCGACCGCGACCCGGGTTATCTTCATGGTCACCTCACGGGTCGAGGACAAGTTCCGCGAGCGTCGTTTCCGCTGGGGCCAGGTCGGTGCGGCGTCGATGGTCTCCCTCGCGCACGGCACCAACGACGCCCAGAAGACGATGGGTGTCATCACCCTCGCTCTCGTGGCAGCGGGCCAGATCAGCGCCACGGCCGTCTACGTCCCGCTGTGGGTCAAACTCTCCGCAGCAATGGCGATCGCCCTGGGCACCTACCTGGGCGGCTGGCGCATCATCCACACCATGGGCAAGGGCCTGGTCGACATCTCCTCGCCGCAGGGCCTGGCTGCCGACGCCTCCTCGGCCACGGTCATCCTGGCTTCCAGCCAGCTCGGCTTCGCGCTGTCGACGACCCACGTCGCCACCGGCTCGATCATGGGCACCGGCATTGGCAAGAAGGGCGGCACGGTCCGCTGGTCCGTGGCCGGCCGCATGGTTTCTGCCTGGGCGATCACCTTCCCCGCTGCCGCCCTGATGGGCGCGATCATGTACTGGATCGCGGCTGCGCTCGGCGGTCTCATCGGGCCGTTGGTCATCTTCGCCATCCTGTGCGGGCTCTCGCTCTACATGTGGAAGCGCTCGCGGGTCAACAAGGTCGACCACACCAACGTCACCGACGAGTGGCACGACGGCAGCAAGCCCGAGGTCGCCGTGGCCGCGCACGACATCATCGACCCCCACCACGAGCTGGACGACGTCCAGACTCCGTCGGCTCGCTGAGCCCAGAAAGGCATCGTCACCATGAACATGATCCCTCTCGCCCTCGAAGGCGCGTGGAAGGTTCTGGCCGCCGGTCTGGTCCTCGGCGCCGGCCTCCCGATCATCTACGCCTTCGCCGTCAAGGGCCTGGCCATGGCCCAAGGCGCCGGCGCGATCATCGGCGAGCAGACCAAGAAGCCATTCGGCAAGATCATCTGGTGGGCCTGCCTGCTGGTGATCCTGCTGGCCGTGTCGTACGGCATCAGCTTCATCGTCGCCACTGGCATCGGCAAGGTCGTCACCTTCGACCACGTCATCCCCTGGTTCGTCGACAAGAAGAAGTAAGCCAGCAGTAAGCCCGGTAGCCGCACGGCATACCGGAACGAAGGCCCCGGCAGGTAGGTCCTGCCGGGGCCTTTCGCACGCCACTGTTCCGTATGCCGTGAGCCGTGAGCCGTGAGCCGTATGCCGTATGCCGTATGCCGTATGCCGTATGCGTATGCCGTATGCCGTATGCCGTATGCCGTGAGCCGTATGCCGTATGCCCACCCGGTCTGGACACCATCCGTTCACCCGCCCCGGGTACCCTGTGATGGACCGAGGCCAGCGCCTCCGGTTACCGAGGAAGTGAGGTAATCCCCATGTCCCCCACCTCCGACAACCCCGTCCGGCGAGTGCTCAGATGGCTGCGCGCCGGTCGGCCGGATGGGGTAGCCCCCGGTGACTACGTCGCCGTCGTGGCAGTGCTCAACCGCGACCTGACCGAGGCCCAAGCCGAAGAGGTCGCGCAAGCGCTGCTCGAGGAGGGCCCCTACGACGACGAGCTCATCACCTTCGATGAGATCAACGACATGGTTGCGTCGAAGATCCACGAGCAGGCCAGCCAAGAGGACATCGAGAAGGTGACCGCCCTGCTGGCCGCGAGGGGTATCAACCTGGAAGCGGGCCTGCCAGGAGTTGACGCCTGACACCTGACGCGTGTCGTCGCCGTCGGCGCGGTCGGCACCGAACGGCATACCCAAAGAAGCCGCCCAGACTGAACCTGGGCGGCTTCTGCGTGCCAGCCTGCGGGGTCTTCGTGGCCAATGGCGAATATCAGGTGAACGCGGCAAGGCGCAGAGGCGAGCGGAAGGTGCCGTGGTTCACGTCGTGACATAGGACATTCGTCCCTCGGCCACCTGGCGTTCATCACCACCATGGTGCAGTGACCACCGCTACCACCGTCATCCTTGTCATGGTCGTCGTCACGGCCCTGGCGTTTGACTTCACCAATGGGTTCCACGACACCGGCAACGCCATGGCGTCTTCCATCGCCACCGGCGCACTGTCTCCCAAGGCCGCTGTGACGCTCGCGGCCACTCTCGACCTCGTCGGAGCGCTCATCTCCGTCAAGGTCGCCCTCACCATCACCAATGCGGTCATCGACGGCATCCAGCAGAAGAACGGCCTGCCCAACCCCGACTTCGTCGGCACCGAAGGCGGCAAGCACGGCACCTTGCTGTTGCTCGTCGTCCTCGCCGGCCTCGTCGGCGGCATCGTGTGGAACCTCTTCACTTGGCTGCTCGGTCTGCCCTCCTCCTCGTCGCACGCCCTGCTCGGCGGACTAGTCGGCGCGACGATCGCCGGCTTCGGGTTCAGCCAGGTCAACTGGCTCGGGCACTCCACCGAGAAGCTCGACGGAGTCGTCGGCAAGGTGCTGCTTCCCTCGCTCATCTCCCCGGTGATCGCCTTCATCGTGGCTGCTGTCGGCACCCGGATCGTCTTCAAGCTCACCGAGAAGATGGGTGAGAAGTTCCGAGAGTCGCGCTTCCGCTGGGGCCAAGTCGGCTCGGCCTCGCTCGTGGCCCTCGCGCACGGCACCAACGACGCCCAAAAGACCATGGGTGTCATCACCCTGGCGCTCATTGCTGCCGGCGAGATCGACACCAATGCCGAGATCGGCATCCCGCTGTGGGTCAAGGTGTCTGCCGCCGTCGCCATCGCCCTCGGCACGTATCTCGGTGGGTGGCGCATCATGCGCACCCTCGGCAAGGGCATCGTCGACATCAACGCCCCGCAGGGTTTTGCTGGCGACACCTCGACCGCCTCGGTCATCCTCGCCTCCAGCGGCCTGGGTTTCGCCCTGTCGACCACCCACGTCGCGTCCGGTTCGATCATGGGCGCCGGTGTCGGTCGCAAGGGCGCCGAGGTGCGCTGGTCGGTGGCCGGCCGCATGGCCAGCGCTTGGGCCATCACCTTCCCGGCCGCTGCCGTCGTCGGTGGGCTGATGCTCAAGATCGGTGACGGGCTGCCCGGGCTACTCGGCCCGAGCGTCGTCATGCTCATCGTCATCGGCGTCTCGCTGCTGATCTGGGTGCGCTCGCGCAAGGACCCCGTCGACAAGCACAGCGTCGGCAAGGACTGGGACGCCGAGCCCGATGCCGCCCCCGTTGTCGAAGCCGCCCAACACGTCCACCACTGATCCGGAGACCACACCATGAACAACCTCATCATCGCCCTCGACGGCGCGTGGAAGGTCCTCGTCGCTGGACTCCTGTTGGGCGCGGGCATTCCCGCTCTCTACGCCCTGGCCGTCAACGGCCTGGCCATGGCCCAGGGCGGCGAAGCCTCCGGCAAGCCGGCCAATCCCGCCGGCAAGATCGTCGCGGGCGTGCTGCTGTTCATCATCCTGACCCTCGTCGCCTACGGCCTGGCCTGGCTCATCTTCACGAGCCTCGGCTTCAAGGTCGGCTTCAACGGTCCCTTCCCGACGTTCTCCAAGTGAGGTAGTACCCCATGTCCCCCCACTCCGAAGGCCCCGCCCGCCGTGTCCTCAACTGGCTCCGAGGCGGTCGGCCCGAGGGCATCGCCCAGGGCGACTACATCGCCCTCATGGGTGTCCTGCACCGCAAGTTGACGACGGCCGAGGTCGAGCATGTGGCGACGGCGTTGCTCGAAGAGGGCCACTACGACGACGACCTCATCACCCATGACGAGATCCACGACATGATCGCCGCCAAGGTTCACGAAGAGGCCACCGAAGAGGACATCGCTCGGGTGTCCGAGTTGTTGGCCAAGGCTGGCATCCACCTCGAAGCCGGGCTCCCCGGAGCCGACGCCTGACGCGACGGTCACCGCGCCGCGGCGCCGACGACGAAGCCGCCCAGGAGCACCTGGGCGGCTTCGTGTGTGTCGGGGGACGGTATGCCCGTGGCGTCTCACGGGCGTGGACGCGGCGTGGGCGCTTACAGGGTCAGACCCAGGCGGCGGGCGCTGCGCTGCCGCTGTCGGCTGGCTCGCATCCGGCGCAGTCGCTTGACGAGCATGGGATCGGCCTCCAGGGCAGCGGGGTTGTCGAGCAGCCCGTTGAGCACCTGGTAGTAGCGCGTGGCGCTCATGTCGAACAGTTCCTTGATGGCCTGCTCCTTGGCACCCGCGTACTTCCACCAGTGCCGCTCGAACGCGAGCACCTCGCGGTCGCGCTCGGTCAAGGTCGCACCCGGCGCCTCGAGCCGCGCTGCCGTGTCAGCCATCAATCCCTCCATACCCGCATGTCTGACAGCCACTATAGGCGGGGAATCACACCTGTGTCATTCATCCCCGTGGCGGCTGGGCCGACTGTGACGACAGTGACCAATGAGGTGCATGAGGTATGCCGTGTGGTCACCTCCGCGGCTCCGCGGTTGGTTGAGCGGGGCGCCCGGGTGCGCCTATGGGTGTCATCAGATCGACAAGCTGGACTGTTGCAAAGTTGTCCGCGATTTTGGCTATTCGTCTTGCATTCGGACACGTGTATGAGTACACTAAGACCATGACGATCACTCACCTCGACCCACAGCCAGGCGGCGGTATGCCGTCCGGCCGGGTCCCGGGTGAGGAGCGGGTGCAGCCGGGGGTGGTGGGGCTGTCGACGGCGGTGGTGCATGCGATGTTCGATGGGATCCACGCCCAGCTGGCCGCGGATGGCGGGGTGCTGGTCTCGTCGGCGGACATCCACGAGGTCGACCGGATCGTGCGCCGGGCTGAGGCGTTGCGGTTGGCGTTGGTGGCCAAGGCCGATGCTCAGCAGGCGCACCGGCGGTTCGGGCATTCTTCGACGTCGGCGTGGGTTGCTGCGACGACCCGTAGTGGAGGTGCCAGCGCGCAGCGTGACGTTGTGCTGGCGACGGCGTTGGCGGACGGGTTGGACCTCACCCGGGAGGCGTTCGAGGCTGGTGAGGTCTCGGTGTCGAATGTCGGGATCGTTGTGCGGACCATGAACAAGCTGCCCACGACCCTGTCGCCGGTGGAGCGGGAGAAGGTCCACACCTGCCTGGTGCGCGATGCGAAGCAGCTGAACCCGGGGAAGTTCGACCGGGCAGCGAAGGTCGCGTTGGCTGCTGCGGAGAAGACCGCCGCTGACGTCGCTGATCATCTCGAAGCGCAGTTGTTGGATGAGGAACGGCGGGCGTATCGGTCTTCGACGGTGACCCTGCGTGACCTGGGCAACGGCGCCACCGAGTTGCGGGCGCTGCTGCCGACCACGGTGGCGGGGATCCTGCGGAAGGTGTTGCAGTCGATGACCGCACCCCGGCGTGACCACCTGCGCCACGCCGCGGAGAAGGCCCTGGCCGACGGGCAGACACCGGCCGGGTGTTTCACCGATGGTTCGGTCGCGGCTGACCTGCTGCGCGCCACCGGCACCGACGAGCACTCGCCATTCGGGACTGTCGGGGCGGGGACGACCGGTACGACCGGCGGACATGGGCGCGCGGCATTCGGGACAGCCGCCGCCGGGACGACCGGGACGACGGGCGCTAGCGGACACCGGGTTGAGGGGCGGAACGCGGACTGGGCCGACATCGACTGGGCCCAACGCCGCGGCCGAGCGCTCACCGAACTCATCGAGCACTTGGACACCGAGAAACTCACCGGGAAAGTCGCCTCCACCGTCATCGTCACCATGACCGCCGAACAAGTCCTCGGCGCTGCGAAAGCCGCGCAACTGCAAGCCACTGTCCATGAGCTGACCGGGACCCTCCTCGAACTGAGTCCCTCCAGTGCAGCAGCCACGACCGACACCGGACACCTCATGTCCGCCAGCGCCGCCAGGCGGATCGCCTGCGCCGCCGACATCATCCCGGCCGTCCTCGGCGGGCCGAGTCAGATCCTCGACCTGGGCAGACAGAACCGGTTCTTCAACGACCACCAACGCACCGCCCTAGCCACCCTCTACGAAACCTGCGCCGCGGCAGACTGCGACCGACCGTACGCCTGGTCCGAGCTACACCACGAAGACCCCTGGTCCAAGGGCGGACTCACCGACCTCGACAAAGCGATCCCGTTATGTGGTTACCACCACCGGAAGATGCATGACCCCGGCTATCACCACCAGATCACCCGAGACGCACACGCACACGAGAACGGCGCGGGGGCGAAGACCGTCCACTTCACGCTGAGGACATAGACGACCTCCGCGTCGGGGGCGAAGACCGTCCACTTCACGCTGAGGGCATGAACGCCGCTGCGTGGGCGAAGACTGCCCGCTTCCGCGTGAGCGCCTGACCGCGCCATGAGGCGAGGAGCGTCGACCGGCCGACCCGCGGCCGCGTCGCCTTTGGCGCCTCAGTCTCTCGGCAGCAGGAGGGCGTGAAGGTCCGGCATGGTCGGGGCGACGGCATACGGGTCGGCGGCCTCGATGGCAGCCCGCTCCCCCGCTCCCCAGAGCACCCCGATCCCCTGCATGCGCGCCGCTCGGGCCGCGAGCATGTCGACCGCGGCGTCCCCGACATAGGCGGCACTCTCGACCGACCCTCCCGCTCGACCGAGGGCGAGCAGCAGCGGCGCCGGGTCGGGCTTGTGGACCGGGGTGTCCTCCATCGTCACGAGGACGGGGACCAGCTCAGTGAGGCCGCAACGTTCGAGCGCTAGCAGGGCCGGGTCGCGCCGCTTGGAGGTGGCCACGGCCACGCCGACCCCCGCCGCGTGCAGTCCCCGCAGCAGGTCGTCGGCACCGGCATACAGGCGGATGAGGTGCGGGTGCGCTTCGTTCCACTCGGTGTAGCTGTCAAAGAGCGCGTCCGCCTTCGCGGCGTCGACCTCACGCCAACACTCGATGAGTGGGCGGCCGATGAAGGCCAACACCCGCCGCTCATCCAACTCATGCCCGAGCACCTCGCGGGCCGCGTGCTGATAGGACGCGACGATGAGCCCGATCGTGTCGACCAACGTGCCGTCCAGATCGAAGACAACGGTGGACCAGGGCGACGAGCCAGGTGGCGACACGGACGGCATACGGTCAGCTTAGGCGCGCCACACCCGCCGTCAGGCCGCTCGGATCGGCGTGCGGCGGGAGCGGCCACAGGCACGGCCGAGGCTAGCGACCCGTCGGCGCGGCGTCGGCGTCCGCACTGGTGACCCACGGCGTGCCGACCCGGAAGACCCGCGCCAGAGCCGTCGCGATGTGGCGGCCGTCGGGGTACTTCTCGCCGAAGGCATGAACGTCGATGCGGTAGACCGCGGTGCGCCCGGTGCGGTTGATCTCGACGCCCTCGCAGACCATCGTGTCGCCGAGCGACCCGGCGTTGAGGAACTCGGTGTGCACGTCCTGCGCGACAGCGAGAGTGCCGTGGCTGTTACTCACCGCGGCGTGGACGACATCGACCAGCGCCATCATCACGCCGCCGTGCGCGGTGCCGGGGGCATTGAGTAGCCGCTCGGTGACGAGCATGGTGGCGCGGGCATACCCGGCCCGGATCGACTCGAAGCGGATCCCCAGGAAGTCGGCGACCGGGTCGGTGGCGAGCATGGCGGCCAGCGCGGGGTCGATGGGCTCGAAGCGGCTTTCGTCGGTCATGTCCCGAGCATAGGGACCACCCCCGGGCAAGTATGCCGTGCCCCTGCCCCGTGCCCCCGCGTGCCCCTGCTCCCAGCGTCGGTCGGCCCGGTGTCACGAAACCCTGTCGCATACCGGCTAACGCGGGGTAGCCTCCTCCCACTCGGGGCACGACCAATCAAGGGGAACCACATGACCTCACGCACCCGTCGACGCGTGCTTACCAGCACCCTGTCGGCCGCGGCCTTGGGGCTCGGCCTGCTCACCAGCGCCGGAGCCACCGCAGTCGCTACAGCCAATGCCGCCGCCCCCGCACCGGCCCGCGTCGCCTCCCCGGCGGTTCAGGCGTGCGAGGACAGCACGGCATACCCGAGCTTGTCGATTCTGTCCGCCGCGTCTGACGCATCCTCGGGGGCCCGCGTGCGCGACGGCGCGACCGCCAAGGAGCCCAAGCTCTATCCCGACAACCAGGCCAACGCCTATGGCGCGCTCAAGGCGAGTCCGCGGATGGCCAACGGCTCGGTGACCATCCCCACCGTGTTCCACGTCATCTCCGACCATGCCCTGTCGACCGCGGAGACCGCGCGCTGGGAGGGCATGATCGCAGCCCAGATGCAGGTGCTCAACGACTCCTTCGCGGGCCGCACGGCAGGGGTCGCGTCCGACTCGCCCTTCCGTTTCGGGCTCACCAAGATCACCTGGACGGTCAACGCCACCTGGTATGCCGTGACGCCCGGCAAGGTGGAGCGCGACATGAAAGCGGCTCTCTACGAAGGTGATTCGCGCACTCTCAATGTCTACACCGCCAACATCGGCGACGGCCTGCTCGGCTGGTCGTACTTCCCCAAGGGCTACAACAACGGCCGCGATTACATCGACGGCGTCGTCATGCTCGACGAGTCGATGCCCGGCGGCACCGTGCCTCGCTACAACCTTGGCGACACCCTGACCCACGAGGTGGGGCACTGGATGATGCTCGAGCACACCTTCGCTCACGGGTGTGCGTCCTCGGGCGACTGGGTCGAGGACACCCCCAAGGAAGCCCAGCCGCAGTTCGGCTGCCCCGAGGGTGCCGACTCGTGCCTGGCGCCGGGGCTCGACCCGATCCACAACTTCATGGACTACTCGGTCGACGCGTGCATGGACCACTTCACGCCAGGCCAGGTCAAGCGGATGAACGACGCCTGGATCGCCTTCCGCGACCCGACGAAGTAGCGCTTGGCCGCGCTTGACTGCACTGCCATCGGGGCGCCCGGCGAGAGGTTCGCCGGGCGCCCTCGGGTTCAGGGCACGACCAGAGCGGGGCTAAGTTGGCGGGGTGAGCCCACGCCCGTTGACCGACCTGGTGCACCCGTCCTGGGCCGGCGTGCTGAGCGGGCAAGCGGCCACCCTCGCTCGGCTGGGCGAGTTCCTCCGAGAGGAGATCGCGTCGGGGCGCGGCTACCTGCCGGCCGGAGAGCACGTGCTGCGGGCCTTCGCGCAACCCCTGGACGACGTGCGGGTGCTCATCGTCGGCCAAGACCCCTACCCCACGCCCGGCCACCCGGTCGGCCTGAGCTTCTCGGTCGCCGCCGACGTCGCTCCGATTCCCCGCAGCTTGGCCAATATCTACCAAGAGCTCGGCACTGACCTCGGCCTGCCTCGACCGAGCACCGGCGACCTCAGCCCATGGGCCGATCGAGGGGTGCTGCTGCTCAACCGGGTGCTCACGGTCGGCCCCGGCAAGCCGGGCAGCCACCGCGGCCGAGGCTGGGAGGACCTCACAGCCGCGGCGATCGCAGGTCTGGTCGCTCGCGGAGGTCCACTCGTCGCCATCCTCTGGGGGCGTGATGCCCGCAACCTCGCACCCGCCCTCGGGGACATCCCCCGGATCGAGAGCGCCCACCCGTCGCCGCTGTCGGCCCACTCGGGATTCTTCGGCAGCCGACCCTTCTCCCGCGCCAACGCCGCGCTCGTCGCCCAAGGCGCCACCCCCATCGATTGGAGCCTGTCGTGACCACCGCACCGGTCCACCAGATCTGGGAGCGCTACGTCGCCATCGGCGATTCGTTCAGCGAGGGGATGTGCGACCCACTCGCGGCGCCGGGCACGGCATACGTGGGCTCTGGAGGGCCGTTGCCGGACGGAGTGCAGCGGTATGCCGGGTGGACCGACCGGCTCGCGGTCGCCCTCGACGCGGCCGCCCAGGCGCAGGGCAGCCGCACCCGCTATGCCAACCTCGCCGTGCGCGGGCGCCTGCTCGCCGACATCGTCGGGCCGCAGGTGCAGGCGGCGATCGCGTTGGAGCCCGATCTCGTGAGCATCGTGGGTGGCGGCAACGACATCCTGCGCTCGGCGGCCGACATCGATGCGCTGGCCGACCAGCTCGAGACCGCCGTGGCAACGCTGCGCGAGACCGGTGCCGATGTGCTCATGGCCACTCCGATGGACCCGCGCGAGGCGCCGGTCATGAAGTACACCCGTGGGCGTGCTGCGGCCTATGCCGCCAACATCTGGACCATCGCCAACCGGCACGGAGCGCACGTCATCGACCAGTGGACGATGGCGGCCTTGCGCGACTGGCGGCTGTGGGCACCCGACCGGATCCACCTCAACGCCGAAGGGCACCGCCGCATCGCGTTGCATGCCCTGCACGCCCTCGGCCACCACACCGACCAGGCCGACTGGCGAACTCCGTTGCCGGACAAGCGACTTCCCACGGGACGCGACGCCATCGTCGGCGACGCACAGTGGGTCAGAGACCACGTCACGCCGTGGCTGCGCCGCCGGATGCGTGGCGAATCCTCCGGCGACCGGCTGCCCCCCAAGCAGCCCCAGCTCGAGTTGCCTCAGCGCACCTGGGCTTGAGGACGTCAAGGCCTGAGTCCGTCAGGGGGCCGAGCCGACCGGAGCGGAGGCTGCCGGCCCTGATGCGGCCAGGGCCGGTGCGACCTTCCTCGGCCACCAGAACCGATCGCCGAGGATGAGCGCCAGCGCGGGCACGAGGACGGTGCGCACGAGCAGGGTGTCCAGCAGCACGCCGAGGCAGATGATGACGCCGATCTGCGCGAGCACGACCAGTGGCAGCACGCCGAGCACGGCGAAGACGGCCGCCAGCAGGATGCCGGCGCTGGTGATGACCCCGCCGGTGGCGCCGAGCGCCCGCAGCATCCCCTCGCGCGAGCCGTGCGTCGCCGACTCTTCGCGAGCTCTCGTGACCAGGAAGATGTTGTAGTCGACGCCAAGGGCCACCAGGAAGAGGAAGGTCAGCAGCGGCGCGCCCGAGTCCAGCGCCGAGAAGCCGAAGACCTTGGTGAAGATCCACCACGCGGCACCGATCGAGGCCAGATAGGTCGCGACGACCGTCGTGGCCAGA
Source organism: Actinomycetales bacterium (assembly GCA_016710645.1). Classification (GTDB taxonomy): domain Bacteria; phylum Actinomycetota; class Actinomycetes; order Actinomycetales; family Dermatophilaceae; genus Phosphoribacter. The sequence goes on from JADJVI010000059.1 coordinate 62,236, forward strand.
ATGATCGGCGCGACGATCGAGCGCAACAGCACGACGAGCGCGAGCAGCACGAGCCCGAGGATGAGCGGGAAGAGCAACATCCGATCCCGGTTGGAGGCGTCGGCGACGTCGACCGCCTTGGCCTCGGTGCCACCGACATATGTCTCCGGTATGCCGTGCAGCGCGGTCCGCAGGTCGCGCACCGCCTGGCGGGCGCTCTCCGTGCCTGGCTCTGGGCTCAGCACGACGGCGACCTGCGTGAGGTTGCCGGCGGTGGCACTGGCGCCCACGGTGGCACCCGAGACGCCGTTGACGGCCTTGGCTGCCGTGACGACAGCGGCTGGGTCACCAGCGGTGACGACGGCCACGGGGTCTGAGCTGCCCGCCGGGAAGGACTTGGCGAGGCGTTCCGATGCGCTGATCGCCTCGGGCTTGACGAGGAACTGGTCGGTCGCCGAGAGGCCGGTCTTGACCTGGGTGAGTCCGAAGGCCATGACGGCGAGGATGACGAGGGTGCCGGCGACGAAGGCTGGAGGCCGCTTCGCGACCTGGTCGCCGACCCGCCGCCAGAACGACCGGGTCTCGACCAGGCTGGTCTGCCCCACGCGCGGGACCAGCGGCCAGAAGATCCACCGGCCGAAGAGCACCAGCACCGCAGGCAGGACGAAGAGCGCGTAGCCCGCCGCGACGACGATCCCGACGGCGCTGGCCAGGCCCAGCCCTCGGGTGGCGGGCAGCAGGGACAGCAGCAGGGTGAGGACACCGAGAACGACCGTGGTCGCCGACAGCATGACGGCCTCGCCGGTATGCCGTAGCGCGGTGCGCATCGCGGCATACCGGTCGTCCTCACGACGCAACTCGTCGCGGTATCGGGAGATGAGCAGCAGGGCGTAGTCGGTGCCGGCACCGAAGACGAGGACGGAGAGGATCCCGACGGTGGACTCGTCCCACGCCACTCCGGTCCATTGCAGGACCCGGGTCGCGAGCACGCCCGCGAGTTGGTCGGCGAGGCCGACGACAGTGAGCGGCACCAGCCAGAGCAGCGGGCTGCGGTAAGTGATGATGAGCAGCAGGCCGACGACGCTGGCGGTCGCGATGAGCAGGCGCGTGTTGGCGCCGTCGAAGACCGCCCCGAGATCGGCCTGCACGGCCGCCGGGCCGGTGAGCTGCACGCTGATGCCGGGGGGCAACGACTCCTTGAGTTGCGCGCGCAAGGCTTTGACGACCTTGATGTTGTCGGTGGCGCTGGTCGACTTCACCGGCACGACCGAGAAGGCCGCTGAGCCGTCCTGGCTGGGGATGAGCGGGCTGCCGCCCTGGATGCCGGGAGCGGTGCGCAGGGTCGCCAGGGTGGCGGGCTCAAGACTGCCGTCGTCAGCAGTGAAGAGCACCAGCGCCGACGAGGCATCCTTGGCGGGGAACTGCTCCTGCAGCTCGACCACGCGGGCGCTCTCGGATCCCACCGGGAGGCTGTCCAGCGGGGAGGCAGTGCGGGTGCCCGACTTGAGCCCCCCAATGAGCGCCCCGGCCACGAGCACGAAGAGCAGCGCAATCCACCAGGACCGGCCCCGGCGGATGAGCTGGGCCGGACGATCGAGAAGGGTCATGCAAGACTCCGATGCTCGGTGACGATGCGCGTGTCTCGACGGGCCGTGCCGAGACGCGATGTCGAGATTTTGTTCATGAGAGCGGTGAGACACTAGCCAGATGCTAGACAGCTAAGTAGATTAGTAATCCAATGAGCGATCACCTGTCAACCGGAACACCGCCCGGATCGACTCCGGAGCCGGAGTCGCTTCCGCATGAGGCCGTGGCGCCGCCGCCTGCGACCGAGGAGCTACCGCACACGGCATACGTGGCGCAGTGGCGCCAGACCGACACTCTGCGTGCCCTGCGCGAACTGCTGGCCCTGTCCGAGCAGGTCGCTCCGGTGCTGGCCCGCCGGGCCGACCTCGGGCAAACCGACCTGAGGGCCCTGGAGTTGCTCGTCGAAAATCCGCACGGGCCAGTCGAATTGGCCAACCGCCTCGGAGTCACCTCGGCTGCTGCCTCGGGGATCGTCGACCGCATGCAGGCCCGAGGTCATGTGGTTCGCGCGCCGCATCCGACGGACGGCCGACGCACTCAGGTCGTGCTCACCCAACAAGGTCGCGAGGAGTTGCTCGGCCATCTCGTGCCGATGTTCATCCTGCTTGCCGAGGTCGACAGCGCCCTGTCTGAATCGGATCGCGTTGTCGTGCAACGTTATTTGGACGGCGCCATCCGAGCCGTGCGCCAGGTCCTCGGTCCAGACCACCCCTAGGTCCCGGGCGACTCGCGGTTGAGTCCCGGCTCACCCACCTTCCTCCCGCGCAACCCGCGCGCACGGCATACCGGAGCATTAGGCTCCCGAGCATGGCAGCGACGCGGCTGATGCCCTCCGAGGAGTCCCAGGCACTCATCGAGATGACGCGGGAGGTATGCCGCAAGGAGCTTGCTCCGCACGTAGACGCGTTCGAGCGCGAAGGCGGGTTCCCCGAGCACGCGTTCCGCACCCTCGGCGAGCTCGGGCTGCTGTCGCTGCCCTATCCCGAAGAGTTCGGCGGCGGCGGGCAGCCCTACGAGGTCTACCTGCAGGTCGTCGAAGAGATCGCGACCGTGTGGATGAGCGTCGCCGTCGGCGTCAGCGTGCACGCGCTCACCTGCTATCCGGTCGCCGAGTACGGCACCGACGAGCAGCGCGAGCGACTGCTGCCCGACATGCTCAGCGGGGCATGGTTGGGCGGCTACTGCCTGTCCGAAGCCGACTCGGGCAGCGATGTCGGCTCGATGGCCACGCGCGCCGACCGCGACGGCGACGGCTACCGGTTGCACGGAGCCAAGATGTGGATCTCGCATGCCGGGCATGCCAACTTCTACACGACCTTCGCCCGCACGTCCGACGACGGCTCGCACGGGCTGACCTGTTTCGTCGTGCCAGCCGATGCGCCCGGACTGAGCTTCGGCAAGCCCGAGGACAAGATGGGCTTGCACGGCGACCCCGTGGCCCAGGTGATCTTCGACGACACTCCCGTGTCGGCCGACCGCCGCATCGGCGCGGAGGGGCAAGGTATGCCGATCGCTCTCCACGCGCTCGACAACGGTCGCCTCGGGATCGCCGCTGCCGCAACGGGATTGGCTCAGTCGGCGCTCAACGTCGCGGCGGCGTATGCCAAGGAACGCAAGCAGTTCGGGCGAGCCATCGCCGATTTCCAGGGACTGGCCTTCCTACTGGCCGACATGGAAGCCGCGGTGACCTCGGCTCGGGCCACCTACCTGCATGCAGCACGACTCAAGGACGCCGGCCGGCCCTATACGAAGGAAGCGTCGGTGGCCAAGCTGATCGCCACCGATGCGGCGATGCGCGTGACCACCGACGCCGTGCAGGTGCTCGGCGGCTATGGCTACACCCGCGACTTCCCCGTCGAGCGCTTCATGCGTGAGGCCAAGGTCACCCAGATCTTCGAGGGCACCAACCAGATCCAGCGACTGGTCATCTCGCGCCAGTTGCTGCGCGAGAGAGGCTGATTCGATGCAGATCACCGACAAGACCGTCGCCATTGTCACCGGCGGCGCGTCCGGCCTGGGCGGAGCGACCGTGCGACGCCTGGTCGCCGACGGCGCCAAGGTCGTCATCCTCGACCTGCCTTCGTCACCGGGGGCCGACCTTGCCGCCGAACTCGGCGCTGCGGTCCGGTTTGCTCCGACCGATGTCCGCGACGAGGCACAGGTCCAGGCCGCCATCGACACCGCCCGCGAGCTCGGCGAGCTGCGGATCGCGGTGACCTGCGCCGGCGTCGCCACCCCGGGACGGGTCATCGGACGGGGCGGCCCACTCCCCCTGGACACCTACCGCACGGTCATCGAGATCAACCTCATCGGCACCTTCAATGTGCTGCGCCTCGCCGCTGCCGCAATGTTGGACAACGAGCCGATCGACGGTGACCGCGGCGTCATCGTCATGACCGCGAGCATCGCGGCCTTCGACGGTCAGGTGGGGCAGGCGGCCTACGCCTCCAGCAAGGGCGGCGTCGTGGGCCTCACCCTCTCGGCTGCCCGCGACCTGGCCGACAAGTTCGTGCGCGTCGTGACCATCGCGCCCGGCACCTTTATGACCCCCATGCTGGCCGGCCTGCCGGAGGCCACCAAGGCCTCCCTTGGCGCGCAGGTGCCCCACCCAGCGCGGCTCGGGGATCCGGCCGAGTATGCCGCGCTGGTGCGCCACATCGTCGACAACTGCATGCTCAACGGGGAGGTCATCCGGCTCGACGGCGCCTTGCGTATGCCGCCCCGCTGAGGTCCATGCGAACTTCGGCTTCGACCAACAGATTTCGTCGGCGTGTCCAGTCGACACGCCGAAGAAACCCCGATTGCTGCGAGATTCTTCGGCCCACCTCTTGCATCCTTGGCCGAACCGAAGTAGAACTGTCCTACGCCCTCCCGCAAGGGAAGGCGATCGGAAGGCAACCGAGGTTCCACGCTCCAGGAGCAATCCCGGAGTCCGACAGGACGACGTCGGAGAGCCAGTCGCGCCGGCCGAGTTCACATCGGCGTCACGATGCGGACGCACGAGGCCCCGCCAACTCATACTTGGCGGGGCCTCACCCTTTGTACCGCGCGTTGTCCACCCGCTCGCGCATTACCGCGGCGTGTCGGGGCAATCATGGCGAAAGACACCCACCTAGCCCGGCCAGGCAACCGGATCTTCCCCGCCCGGATCTACCAGGTATGAACCACTCGCGCACCGGGGGCCGGCATGGCCCGCACTGACACCGGGCGCGACACCGAGTTCGCCGAGTGGTTCCTGGCTCGCCGCGGCCGACTCCTGCGCACGGCATACCTGCTCGTCGGAGACCCCGACCTGGCCGAGGACCTCGTCCAGGAGACCGCAGCCAACCTCTACCTGGCCTGGGACCGCCTCGACGCATCGGGGGCCGTGGACGCCTATGCCCGGACCACCCTCATCAACCAGGCGCGCAAGCTCTGGCGTCGCCCCTGGTGGAGGCGCGAAAGAACCGTCGACATCATGTCCGAGCCGATCTCGGGCGAAGCTACCTGTCCCGACCCGCCCCAGGCTGCCGCCGACCCCGCGACCCTGCCCGATGCCAGCGAGCAGGACGCCCTGTGGCAGATGGTCCGCGAACTGCCGACCCGCATGCGAGCGGTGCTCGTGCTGCGCTACTACGAGGACCTGTCCGAGGCCGAGATCGCTGCCGTGCTGGGCGTGAGCCAGGGCACGGTCAAGTCCCAGGCGAGCAAGGCGCTCGCCCACCTGCGTTCGGCTGTGCCTACCCACCCCGAGTTGACCCGGGAGCCCCAATGACCCGCCCGATGACATCCGCCCCCCTCACTCCCCCGGAGCAGGCCCTCGAGACCCTCTTCTCAGCCCGCGCCCAGCGCATGCCCGAGGACCACCTCGGGGTCGCCGCGGTCCTGGCCCGAGCGACCACACTGCGTCGGCGCCGCACGGCATACCGGAGTTCGGTGGCGCTCGTCGCCATCCTCGCCGCCGTCCCTCTCGGCACCGATCTGGCGCACCGGTGGAGCGCGTCCCCCTCTCAGGTCGCGTCCGGATCGGTGACCGGGAGTGCGTCACCCACCGCGTCGACCGGAGCGCACGCTGCCTGGGCGAGCACGCTCACCGGCGACGGCGCGGCCCGACAGATCGCGCTGACCATCACCGGGCTGCCGCGCGGGGAGGACCTCGCGGTCCCCTACGTCACGGACCCGACGGCTTGGCGGATCGTGCCACCCACCGGCGCCCCGATCGCGTTGCCCGCAGTGCAGGGTCGTTACGGGGCGCCAGTGCGCGTCCACGACGGCTGGCTGGTGCCGAACTACCGCGTGGACGAGCAGTCCTCCGAGATCGTCCGAGTCGCCGACGACGGCCGGATCCTCGGCCGCAGCGTCGGTCGCGCGCTGGCGGCGAGCACCGATGGGCGCACCGTTGCCTTTACCTGGGATGGTCGTTTGGTGCGCGAGTCGGTCCTCGACGGCAGTCGGACGACGGCTGACTTCTCGGCCGGCCAGGTCTCCGATCTCGCCGTCCTCGACGACGGCACGATCTACCTGCACGACCAGGCTGGTGGGACGGTCACGGAGTACCGCTGGCGGGTCGGCGAGGGCGTGGCCCGCTGGCCCGGGCATGGATACCTGCGTGGGGCGTGGGGCAGTGACACGCTGCTGCGGGACACGACGGACGTGATCCCGTGCTCCGCACTCTGGGCCGCTCAGAGCGAGACCTCGCAGCTGCGCAGCTGCGCGCGAGTCATCACGGCGCTCTCCCCGGATGGCCGCTACGCATGGGTGAGCGGGCGCATCGCCGAGGGCCGTGAGAGCGGCGCTGGCGGGATTGCGGATCTGGTCACCGGGCAGATGGTGCTCGACCTGGTCACCCCCGCGGACGCCCCTCCCCAGATCGTCGGTCAGGTGTGGGAAGACCCCACGCACCTGCTGCTGGTGACGACCCAGAACGCCCGGTGGACCGTCCTGCGGCTTGCTGTCGACGGCACCCTGGAGCTGGCAACGGATGTGGTGACGGGCGCCGACACGACGCAGTTCGACCTCGGCCGATCCCTTCCGAACACACCCTGACCGCATCGAACCTCGCTGCCGCCAGGAGGCAACCTTCCCGGCCCGCGGCGGATCTTCAGGAGTAGATGGCGAGATCACCAGCCATCGCGTGAGACCCAGATCGACGACAGAGGAGCCCGCACATGTCCGCCACCACGACCCCGTCTGCCAGACACCACCGCCCTGGCCGCGCCCTGCGGTTCGTCGTCGCGGCAGCCCTGCTGCCGGTGGCGCTCGCTGGGTGCGGGGCGACAGCGGGCACCGGCTCCGCATCGACCCCGTCGGGCGCCGCACCGTCAGTCACCTCGCCGACGCCGCAGGCCACGGCCCCCACGGCCACGTCAGCGTCCCCGACGGCGTCCTCGCTCACCACCCCGACAGTCGCCACGCCCGCCTCGGGTGCCGCGCTGGGTGACCTCTCCATCCTCACCCTCGACGGCATCGGCACCGTCCACCTCGGCATCACCCAGGACCAGGCCCTCAAGCTCGGAGCCCTCGTCAACAGCCCGGGCGCCTGCGAGGGCGACCTGGCCATGGCCCCGGCCCTGACCAAGGCCGGGATTGGCCTGAACTTCTCCAAGCGCACCGACGGCACGCCCATCCTGGCCATGATCACGGTCAGCAAGCCCGGCGTCCGCCTCAACGGCAAGGGCGAGGTGGGCTTCAACGAGAGCGAAATCCGCGCCGCGATGGGTGGCACGCTCGTCTCCGGCCACCTCACCACGGAAGGCCGAGGCCCCGTCCCGATCCTCATCTGGGCCGGGCAGGCAACCGAAGCGCAGGTCCTCTTCGACTCCACCAAGGTGACATCGTTCCAGCTGCGCAAGTCCGGCGAGCGGTTCGCCTGGGACGGCTGCTGACCGACGTCGCGGCCGCGCAACGGCGGGGCGACTCAGCCGTCGCGACCGGACACCCCCGCCGAGTCGAAGGTCGCCACCTCGCCGAGCATCCGCGCTGCAGCCTGCACGATCGGCACTGCGAGAACCCCGCCGGTGCCCTCCCCCAGCCGCAAGTCGAGATCCAGCAGCGGCTGCAGGCCCAGCGCGGCAAGCGCCACCGCGGCGCCCGGCTCGGTCGAGCAATGCCCCGCCACGAGGTATGCCGTGACACCAGGACACAGCGCCCGCGCCGCGAGCGCCGCCGACACGGCGATGACCCCATCGAGCACGACGGGAATGCGCCGGGCCGCCGCTCCCAGCAAGAGCCCCGCCAGCGCCGCGTGCTCCAGGCCACCGAAGGAGGCGAGCACTCCGATGGGGTCGGCTGGGTCCGGGGTATGCCGCTCCAGCCCGGCCCGGATCACTGCCACCTTGTGCGCGACCATCTCGGCAGCACTGCCTGCCCCAGCCCCGGTGACATCCGCAGGGTCGGACCGGGTGAAGACCGCCACCAGCGCCGCTGATGCCGTCGTGTTGCCGATGCCGAGGTCACCAGTGACGAGCATCCGATCCCCCGCGTCCACCCGCTCGCCAGCAAGGGCGACGCCGACCGCCAGCGCCTGCGCCACCTCGTCCCGGGTCAGCGCGGACTCACGCGTGAAGTCCCGCGTCCCAGACCGCACGCGCCGCTGCACCACGCCATCGGTGAACAGCAGCGGTGCCGCGACCCCCACGTCGACGACCTCGACGGCTGCCCCCACCTGGCGAGCCAAAGCGTTTATCACAGCCCCCCCGGCTGCGACATTGGCCACCATCTGCACGGTCACCTCTTGCGGCCAGGGCGACACCCCTTGGGCATGCACCCCGTGGTCACCGGCCATGACGACGACGGTCACCGGCGCGGGGACGGGAGGTGGGCACACGGCATACACGCCGGCGAGCTGGTGCGACAGCTCCTCGAGCCGCCCCATCGACCCGGCCGGCTTGGTCAGTCGGGCCTGCCGTTCGACGGCAGCCGCGACGGCGGCGGAGTCCAGAGGCGAGATGGCGGCGCACGTGCTGTGGATAACGTCAAGGGGCACCCGGTCATCCTGCCCTAGCCTGGCCAGGTGTCACTCTCCTTCGTCCTCGGCGGCGTCCGCAGCGGCAAGAGCCGGTATGCCGAAGCCATCCTCGGCTACCGCTACGACGTCACCTACCTCGCTGCGGGTGCGCGACCGGCCGACCCCGTCGCCGACCCGGAGTGGGCGGCGCGGGTCGCCTTCCACCAAGCCAGTCGGCAGAAGACCTGGAGGACAATCGAGACCACCGATCTGGTCGGGCAGCTGAGCGCGCCCGGCGGGCCGCTGCTCATCGACTGCCTCGGCACCTGGCTCACCGCTCTCGTTGACCAGGCCGGCGCCTGGGGCAACCCCAGAGCTGCCTCCCTGCTGCTGCATCGCGAGGGCACCGCGCTGCTGGCCGCCCTGCGCGAGACCTCGCGCCGGGTGGTCATCGTGAGCAATGAGGTCGGGCTGTCACTCGTGCCGCTGACCCCGTCCGGGCGGGTCTTCCAGGACGAGCTCGGCCGGCTCAACGCCCGGGTTGCCGACGCGGCCGACTCCGTCTTCCTCGTCGTGGCCGGTCGTGTGATCGACCTCACCGGCGCTCCCCGAGTCGACCTGCAGCACGGCCGCGAGTGGGGCAGCCAGGACAGCCCGGCTCCCACCGAGCCGCCGCAGGACACGCGCGTCGGCACTTCGACCCCGCAGGATGCCCCGTGATCGACGCCTGGCGGCTGGCCGTCGGCACGCTCACTGCCGTGCCGATTCGCCCGCCCGCCCGGATCACGCCCAGGGTCGCTGGTGGCGCCATGCTGCTGGCCCCCGTGGCCGCTCTGCCATTGGCACTGCTCATCGCTGGCGGATGGGCGGCACTGCGATGGCTCGCGATGCCGCCGCTCCTCGTGGCTGCCCTGGTTCTCGTGGGGCTCACGCTCGCGACCCGTGGACTGCACCTCGACGGCCTGGCCGACACGTGCGACGGGCTCGCCGCGAGCTATGACCGCTCGCGCGCCCTTGCGGTGATGCGCACCGGCGACGTCGGCCCGGCCGGGCTCGCCGCTGTCGTGCTCGTCCTGCTCGTCCAAGCGGCTGCCCTGAGCGAGCTGCTCACGACTGCGCCGGGCGCGGCGCTCGCCGGGGCCGCGGTGGTGACCAGCCGGCATACCCTCGCCTGGTGCTGCCGCGTCGGCGTGCCTGCCGCTCGCCCCGAAGGACTCGGCGCCACTGTCGCGGGCACAGTCGCGCCCCGGTATGCCGTGGGGTCGACTCTCGTGCTCGCCGCCCTTGCGGGGGCGGCCATTCAGCCCCTCGGTATGCCGTGGTGGGCCGGACCCGTCGCGGTCGTCGTGGGCATCCTCGCGGCCCTAACGATCGTGGACAGAGCACGGCGTCGACTGGGCGGGGTAACCGGTGACATTCTCGGAGCCAGTGTCGAGCTGTCCCTGACGGCCGCGCTCGTGGCGGCCACCGTCCTGCACTGAAGCACCTCACCGGGCGGCAGCACCGAGCGGCAGCACAGCGCGACGCGGCGCCACTGCCAACCTCGGCGGGTGGCGTCGATGGCGGCGATGACCAGGTGGGATGGTTGGCCCATGTATGTGCCTGCGCACTTCGCCATGACCGACGACCAGATCCAAGACGTGCTCCTGCGGATGGGCAGCGCCGACCTGGTCACCCATCACGAGTCGGGCTTGTTGGCCACCCCGCTGCCGTTCGTGTTCGATGCCTCGATCGGCGCACACGGAGCCCTGCTCGGGCACGTGGCACGCAACAACCGGCAGTGGTCCGAGCCGACGACCTGTGAGTCGCTCGTCGTGGTGACTCTGACCGACCATTACGTGAGCCCGGCGGTGTTGCCATCGACTCGGGAGCATGGGCGCGTGGTGCCGACCTGGGATTACGTCACCGTGCACGTCTACGGCGACCTCGTCGCCCACGACGACCTCGCTTGGACCAGCCAGGTGGTCCGCCGCCTCACCGAAAGGCACGAAGGTCAACCTGGCTCCGCGCGGCAGGGGTGGACCGTCGACGATGCGGCCCCGGGCTACGTCGAGGCCATGCTGCGCGCGATCGTCGGGTTGGAGCTGCGGATCACCCGGATCGAGGCCAAGGCCAAGATGGCCCAGAACAAGGCGCCGGCCGATGTCGTCGCGCTCGCCGAACTGCTCGCCGCCCAGGGTGATGGCGAGGGCGAGCGCTGGCTGCGCGAGGTGTCCTTGTCGGCAGCCCAGGACCGCGCCGACACGCTGGCCGCGTTGCGCCGCCAGACCTAGGGTGTCGACCCTCCCGAGGCGGTCAGATCAGCGCAGCAGGGCCTGCAGGCTCTGGATGGTGTCGGCCTCGGCCGCAGACTTGTCCTCTCGGTAGCGCTTGACCCGCGCGAACCGCAAAGCCAGCCCACCGGCATACCGGCTGGAGCGTTGCACCCCGTCGATCGCGATCTCGACGACGAGTTCGGGGCGCACATGCACGGCATACGAGGTGCGGCTGGTTTCCAAGGCGAGCAGCCTCTCGGTCTGCCAGGCGAGGAGCGCGTCGGTCAGCCCCTTGAAGGTCTTGCCGACCATAACGAAGTCGCCCTTCTCACCGAGCGGGACCTGCGGATCGCGCGCGCCCAGATGCAGATTGGACAGCGTGCCGGTGCGGCGCCCGGACCCCCACTCGACTGCGAGCACGACCAGGTCATAAGTGTGCACCGGCTTGACCTTGAGCCAGGGCTTGCCGCGGCGGCCGGCGGCATAGCGGCTGGTCAGTGACTTGACCAGTACCCCCTCATGGCCAGCGGCGAGCACCTCGCGCGAAAAGGCCTCCGCGACAACGGGATCGGCGGTCTCCACGGACGGTATGCCGTGCCCGCCGACGATCCCCGCGAGCACCTCGCGGCGTCGGGAGAGCGGCTCATCGATGAGGTCCACCCCGTCGAAATGCAGCACGTCGAAGAACCACGGCCGCAGGATCTCCGCACCCGAGGCCGATCCGAACCGGCTCATGGTGTCTTGAAAGGGTCGCGGACCACCGTCCTCGTCCAGGGCGAGCGTCTCGCCGTCGAGGATGAACGCTCCTCCCGGAAAGCCCGACACGACCTCGACGATCTCGGGCAGCCGCTCGGTGATGTCGGCGAGGGTGCGCGTGAAGACGCGCACCTCGCTGCCCGGCCCACCCATGCGGTGAACCTGGATCCGGGCACCGTCGAGTTTGGCCTCGACAGCTGCGACCGACGCGCCGACGCCAGTCGCCCCGGGCGCTCCCTCGGGCGCATTTTCGGACGCAAAGTCGGCATCCAGCGCGACAACTGCGGCGACAGCCTCGGCCACCGACCCGGCGGTCGAGGCGAGCATGGGGTGCACCGGGGTGCCGACCTGCAGTCCCACGGACGCCACCGCGTCCAGCGATCCGGTCAAGGCCAGGTATGCCGTCCGGCCCAGTGACCCCGACAGCATCACCGCCCGGCGGACCGGCTCGGACGGCATACCGGCGGCTTGGGCGACCGCCTCGGTGAGCATCCCTGCGAGCGCACCCATCCGGACTTCCCCGAGCAGGACGCTGGCGAGGAAGTGCCGCTCGGGGGCCGTCGCGCGGGCCCACAGCGACTGGAGCGCGTCGCCGCGCACCCCGACCGACCCGGGACCGGCGGCCGTTGCGAGGGCCTCGATCGATGCGTCGACGTCAAGCACGGTGAGCACGGCCTCGCGCGGCGGCGTGCCGACGACATCGGAGAGGTTGGTCAGGCTGCGCCAGCCGACCCCGAGCTTGCCCTGCCGGGGAGCCGCAGTGAGCAGGCCGACGGCTGCCTCGATCTCGCCCGGGTGCAACCGGCGCAGCAACTCGGCGAGCAGCCCGAGCTTGACCCGGCGGGCCGCGGTGCCGCCGACTTCGGTGGCCGTGGCCACCACCTCGGCGAGGGGTGTCGACTGCTGCGAGATGGTCACCCGGCGAAGGAGTACACGAGGACCGAATAGGGCGCGATGGAGATCAAGGCGGTGGCGCCCTGGCCGTCGTCGTCACTCGGCTCGGCGTGCGTGTCGGTCGACACGAAGTCGCCGAAATCGTCGCTGTAGATGCGAGCGTCGCTGTTGAGTTCCAGCTTCCACAGACCCGGGTGCGGCATCCCGATCCGGTAGTCCTCGCGGGCCTCGTGGTGCAGGTTGACGACGACCACCACGCTGTCGCCGGCCCCACCGTCGAACCACCGATGGAACGCCAGCACGTTGTCGTCTTCGTTGACGTGGTAGGCGTCGATGCCCTGGCCGGTGAGCCCGCGGGTCGTGTCGTTCCAGTTGCGGCGCAGCCGGATGAGGTCACGCACCAACCGGACGATGCCGTGGAAGTCCTCGTTGAGGTCCCAGTCCAGCGGCACGTCGTCGCGGAACCACTCGCCCTGCAGGAACTCCTGTCCCTGGAAGAGCATGGGTATGCCGGGACTGGTCAGCACCAGCGCCGCACCCACGGTCGAGCGCTTCTGGGCGTGCCAGCCGGTGGGGTCGTCGGGGTTGACCTCGGTGGGCACGCGGGCCCGGCCATTGGCGACCTCGTCGTGGGACTCGGTGTAGATGACCCGGTGGAAGGCGTCGCCGTTGTAGATCGTGACGATGGCATCGCGCAACGCACCGATCGAGCGCTCTTCGTCGGAGCGGGCGATGACCACCTGGCGCACCGGGTGCACGAAGGCCCCGTCCCACTGCGCGTGGAACGCCGCGCCCCCGTCGTCGACCTGGCTGATCCGCGGGTCCTGGTGCATGTCTTCGGCGATGGTGATGGCCCGCGGGTAGGACTCGCGCACGGACGTGTTGATCCAGCGCATGAGGTCCCAGCCCTCGGGGAGGTCCACCCCCGACCCGTGCACGCTGCGGATATAGGGCGTCATGTCGAACCGCAAGCCATCGACGTGGAAGTCGTAGAACCACATCATCGCGTTGTCGTGGATGAACCGGCGCACCTCGTCGCGGCCGTAGTCGGGCCGGGTGTCGCCCCACGGGGTGCTTGAGCGGTCGTCGTTGTAGAAGTAGATCCCGCCCTTGCCGTTCTCACTCCACCCGTCGAACTGCCACAGGTCGAGGTCACTCGGGCCGAAGTGGTTGTAGACGACGTCGACGATGACCGCCAGGCCGCGCCGGTGGGCCTGCTTGACCAGGTCCTTGAGCGCGTCCGGGCCCGCCATAGCCGGACTCGACGGCGAAGATGTGCGCGGGGTTGTAGCCCCACGAGAAGTCGCCCGCGAACTCCATGACCGGCATGATCTGGATCGCGTTGACGCCCAGCTTGACCAGGTGCTCGAGCTTCTCGCCGACCAGCTCGAAGGTGCCCGGCCGGCCCTCGGTGTCGGTGAAGAACGACCCGACGTGCAGCTCGTAGATGACCAGCTCGTGGTGCCAGTGGCAGTCGAACTGGTCACCCTCCCAGTCATAGGCGCCGTGGTCATAGATGACGCCATGCCCCACCGAGTTGGTCACCTGGCGGGCGTAGGGGTCGATCCGGTAGAAGGTCTGGTCACCGTTGGTGACGAGGTATTTGTAGCCCTGGCCACAGCGGGCGTCCGGCAGCACGGCATACCAGAAGCCGTTGCCCTCCGCGCTCATCGGTGCGGCGCTTTCGTTCCACTCGTTGAAATCACCGACGACGTGGACGGCACTCGCGTGTGGCGCCCAGACCCGGAAGGCGACCCCCTCATCGACGGGGACGGCACCCATTCCGGCGTGGACGACAGGGGCAGCTTCTTCGGGCGGGGTGCTCACCTCGCCAGCGTAGTGGCGCGCACCGACCCACGACGCCCCAGCGGATCAGGCGGTCTCGGCTGCCAGCAGCCCCGCCGCGACGAGCATCGCCGGCACGTCGGTGAGCGAGCGCAGCCCGTCGTTGAGATGGGTGCAAGAACCCGGCCCGTAGAGCGCGGTCGAGACCCGGTCGCGCAGGTCGTCGCACGGCATACCGAGGACGTGTTGCGAGGACGCGGCGGCGACGGGGCACTCGCGGTGCGGCAGCACCCGCCCTTGCGTCGTGACCTCCAGGACCGGGTATGCCGTGCGGCCCACCTGAGCGCGCAAGGTGTATTCGTGCAGCACCCGCTCGACGCCCTCGTGGTCGACGAACGAGTCGCGGAACATGGCATCGACGTGGATCGGACGCTGCGGGTCATCCAGGCGTTCGGGGTGGGGGTCGAGCCAGGCGTCGATGCGGCGGCGACGGCTGATCCCCCAGATCGGGGTGGCCGGCCAGGTGTGCCAACCGTGCGGGTCGGCCTCGTCGCGCAGCGGCGGCGCCGGCGGAGTCACCGCCCGGGGCGCGCTGCCGGTCTGGTCGAGGATGCGAGCGGCCCGGGAGTCTGACGCCCAGCCGGCGCAGACGTCGAGGCGCCGCCCGGGTTGCGGGAGTGGGTCGCCACCCGAGGCGAGCGCCAGGGCGCGCCCGCGAGTGAACCCGCTGATGACGAACCCGCCCGGCAGGTCGTCGAGGAGTTGGTGCAGGTCCGAGCCGCTGACGACGTCCTCGCGGATGGTGCGCCAGAGGCCGGTGCGCCAGCCGACGAGCGCGCGGCGGCCGACGAGTTGGGCCAGGGCCGGACGCCGCGGGTAGGTCGACAGGGCGGTGACGATGCCATCCTCGACAGTGAGGGAGGTTAAGGCCGAGCCGATGACGTGGGGGGCGCCGGCCGCGTCGGTGTGCAGGTCGCGGGCTCGGCCGCCGACCTGCAGCGGGCCGTCCGGGCCGTGCGGGCGGGTGAGATCGAGGCTGGTGGTGCGGCGCACCGAGTTCGGCCGCCGTGGGGGTGTGCCGGGGTGTGGCCCGGGCAGGCCGTTGTGCGCGAGCGTCTCGGGCGACCCGGACGCTGCTGCATCGGCTGAGAGCGCGGCATCCACAGCGCCACGGTATGCCGTGCCACGCCCGCGCGCTGCCCTCTGGCTGCCGTTACGCTCGCGAAGGTGACCCCCTCCTTGCCTTCGATCTTCCTGGTCAGCGCCCTGGCGATCCTCGTCCTGCTGGCCGTGACGGCGGTCATCGCCCGGCGGCAGGACAAGTACGCCCTCATCGATGTCACGTGGGGGTTGCTCTTCGTGGCGGTGAGTTGGGTCGGGGTCGCCATGAGCGGGGCGACGGCGCGGTCACTCGTGCTCGCCGCGCTGGTCACGGTGTGGGGCGGACGGCTCGCGCTGCACTTGGCCCGCCGCACCCGCGGCATGGGCGAGGACCCGCGCTACGTCAAGATCCTCTCCGGCGCCCCCGAGGGCAAGAAGTTCGGGTATGCCGTGCGCCGGGTCTTCCTCGTCCAGGGCGTCATCGCGTGGTTCGTCTCGCTGCCGTTGCAGGTCACGGCATGGACGACGACCACCCATGAGGCGCATCGCGTCGTGGCCGGCGTCGGTTGGCTCGGGGTCGCCCTCGTCGTCGCTGGACTGGTCTTCGAGTCGGTCGGCGATGCTCAGCTCGCCGCCTTCAAGGCCGACCCGGCCAACCGCGGGCGGCTCATGGATCGGGGGTTGTGGGCCTGGACCCGGCATCCCAACTACTTCGGCGACGCCGTGGTGTGGTGGGGTTTCTGGTTCATGGCGCTGCAGGTCAGTCCGGGCTGGGCGACGGTGTTGTCGCCAGTCGCGATGACCATCCTGTTGGTCAAGGTCAGCGGGGTCGCCCTGCTGGAGAAGTCCATGTCGCAGCGCCCGGGCTGGGCCGATTACGCCGCCCGGACCAGCGCTTTCGTGCCGCGGCCGCCACGGCGCTGATCCACGCCCGACGGCTGCCGCAAACAGCCCGGGTGGGGCACTATGTGGGGAGGGGATTCACAGGTCCACAGAGAGGTAGACCGATGCAGAACTCGACGCTGACGGTGAAGGCTGCGGACGGCATACCGCTGCATGTTTACGTGTGGACCCCCGCGGGTGAGCCGAAGGCGGTCGTCCAGATCGCGCACGGGATGGCCGAGCACGCGGCGCGCTACGAGCGGTTTGCCGAGCACCTCACGGGCCGCGGGTATGCCGTCTACGCGCAGGACCACCGCGGGCACGGCAAGACCGCGGGGAGCCTGGACAACGTCGGGTATTTCGCCGACTCGGACGGTTTCGAGAAGGTCGTCGAGGACCTGTATGCCGTGACCCGCAAGATCCAGGCCGACCACCCCGAGCTGCCGGTGTTCCTCTTCGGCCACAGCATGGGGTCGATCATTGCTCGGGCCTATGTCATGTCCCACGGCGATGCGCTGCGCGGGCTGGTGTTGACCGGCGCCGGCGGCGACCCTGGTGCGCTGGCCAAGGTGGGGGCGGCGCTGGCCTTCGGCGAGGGGCTGGTACGCGGGCGCAAGGCGCGCAGCAAGCTGCTGGACACGATGACCTTCGGGAAGTTCAACGACGCCTTCAAACCGGCGCGCACGGGCTTTGACTGGCTGTCCAGGGACAAGGCCGAGGTCGACAAGTACATCCAAGACCCTTGGTGCGGAGGCGTTTTCACCACCGGGTTCTTCGGTGACCTGCTCCATGGGGTGGGCGTGGTCAACAACCCGGCCAATATCGCGACCGTGCCCAAGGACCTGCCGATCTTCGTCCTGTCTGGCGAGAAGGACCCGGTGGGCGACAACGGCAAGGGCGTGCGTCAGGTGGTCGAGCAATACCGCACGGCCGGGGTGCGCCACGTCGAGATGCACCTCTACCCGCTCGCGCGGCACGAGATCCTCAACGAGACCAACCGCGACGAGGTCATGAAGGACATCAGCGCCTGGCTCGACGCCCGCCTGTAGCCCCCTGCGGCGCTCGCGGTCCGACCGCAGACTCGTGAGCGTCGGCGAGGGAATCGGAGTCTGCTGATGTGGCGGATCCAGAGTTGACGACCCTCCCGTTGATCGCTAATATCACTTATGCCCCTAAGTGATACTAGCGACTAAGAGGCAGCATCAGATGGATCGACCACGCCACCTCAGGCGCGCGCTGGCCGGGGGTGAGTTCGACTCAGGGAAACGAGGCAGAGTCGACAATCCGCTGACCATTAGTTGGCCCTCGATCGGTAGCGAAGATGTCGTCTGGGACGTCCAGCCCCGGGCCGGAATGACCCGCCGAGAGCGGGCCATGATCGGACGCACTTACCGTGCTGCCATCACCGCACCGATCGCGGATCTCGATCCCATCCTGTCCGCGCAAAGCCTCGCCGCGGCGGACGAAGCTGCGGCGGCCCTGGCCCGGTTCGATGAGCAGATGGGCCACCGTCTGGCGCCCTATGCGGCGATCCTGCTGCGCAGCGAAGCGGCGTCATCTTCTCGAATCGAAGGGATCAGCTCTGGAGCCCGGGCAGTGATGGAAGCGGAAGTGACCGGCGGCGGGCGAGGAAACGCTGCCGAGGTCTACGCCAACACGCTGGCCATGAGAGCGGCCCTGGACTGCGCTGACGGGGTGACCGACGACTCGATCAGGATGATGCACCGCCACCTTCTGGGGACAGCAGCGCCAGACATCGCGGGACATTGGCGCGACGAACAGGTGTGGATCGGAGCAGACAACAGCCCGCAGACAGCTGACTTCGTTCCGCCCGCGCCGCAGCGGGTGCCGGCAGCGCTAGCGGACCTGTTCGCCTACACCGAGCGGGAAGATTGGCCCGTCGTCGCTCAGGTGGCGGTGGCGCACGCGCAGTTCGAGACAATCCACCCGTTCACCGACGGCAACGGTCGAGTGGGCCGCGCCCTGATGCACGTGATGCTGCGCGACAAGGGGGTGACCCGTAATGCGGCCGTCCCCGTGTCATCCGGATTGCTGGTGCGCCAATCTTCCTATGTTGCGGCTCTCACGTCCTACCGTGCAGGTGACCCTGACGCGATCGTCATGGAAGTGTCGCGAGCTTGCTTGGAAGCCGCCGAACACGGACGGAACCTGGTCGAGGCCACCGCGGCGATCCGTCAGCGGTGGGCGCACGAGATGCGTTCGGTCCGCGCCGATTCAGCCGCGCATCGACTGGCCGACGGCCTCATCGGCCAGCCGGTCGTCACCGTGAAGGAGGTCCGGGAAATCTTGGGGACAAAGGACAACGTCCATCGACACATAGACACACTGGTGGCCCGAGGGGTTCTCGTGCCGGGACAGGACTACCGAACACGCAACCTGACCTGGCGAGCACCGGACGTGCTCGACGCGCTGGACAACTACTCAGAGGCCGTAGGCCGACGGTCCCACTGACCGACATCACTCACCTGCCGGATCGCATTCTCAGCCGCTGGGATGTACTCGTCGCCAACCGCATTTGTGCAGGTCAGAGCCACCCTTAGAGAGCCGACGGGGGGACTCGAACCCCCAACCCCCTGTTTACAAGACAGGTGCGCTGCCAATTGCGCCACGCCGGCACACCCGCCGGAACGGGCCGCACAAGCCTACCCGGGCACGGCATACTCGCCGTCATGCCCAGCGCCGGCCACCTCCTGGCCTTCCTCGCCGCCGCCGCGATCATCGTCGCGATCCCCGGCCCGAGCCTGCTGTTCACCATCGGCCGCGCGCTGACCGTGGGCCGCCGCGACGCCCTGCTCACCGTCGCCGGCAACGCCGTCGGCCTGTTCGTCCAGAGCGCACTGGTCGCCGTCGGCCTGGGCGCGGTCCTCGCGGCCTCGGCCACGGCATACACGGCCGTCAAACTCCTCGGCGCCGCCTACCTCGTCTACCTCGGCGCCCAGGCGATTCGCCACCGCGCCGACCTCGCCACCGCGCTGCGCACCACCGAGACGGCCGGGTATGCCGTGCCCGTCACCCCCTCACTGCGCGCCCTCGGGCAAGGACTCATGGTCGGGCTGACCAACCCAAAGACGCTGGTGTTCCTGTCGTCGCTCTTGCCCCAGTTCGTCGACCCGACAGGACCGGCGAGTCTGCAAATGGTCACGCTCGGAACGCTTTTCGCACTCCTGGCGGCAATCGGCGACTCGATCTGGGCGATCGGTGCCGGCACGGCTCGCGACTGGTTCGCCCGATCGCCGCAGCGTTTGGGAACGGTCGGCGCTGCTGGCGGCTCGCTGATGATTGCCCTGGGGGTCGCCGCCGCGTTGACCGGTGGCACCGACTAGGGACCGCTGCTTTGGCTACAAGATCTCCTGAAATAGGGGCTCCTACCTCTTGTGCTAGAACACCTGTACGTCATATACTTGTTCTATGACGACGCTCGCTCTCGACCCACGACCACTCGGCGGTATGCCGTGTGATGGTCGGTTGGGTGGCGCGTCGGAGGGGCCGTCGGTGGCGGGGGTTTCGACCACGGTGGTGCATGCGACCTGCGATCAGATCCTGGCCCGACTGTCGTCTCCTGAGGCCGGTGTGGTCGTGTCGAGCGCGGACGTGCAGGAAGTGGATCGGCTCGCTCGTCGGGTGGAGGCGGTGCGGTTGGCGTTGGTCGCTGCAGCTGATCGGCAGCAGGTTCATCGGCGGTGTGGGCATTCGTCGACGTCGGCGTGGGTGGCTAGCGCGACTCGTTCTGGTGGTGCTGCGGCTGCTCGGGATGTGGCGTTGGCGACGGCGTTGGCCGATGGGTTGGACCGCACCCGGGTGGCGTTCGAGGCTGGTGAGGTCTCTCGCTCGAACGCGGGGATCATCGCCAGGACCATGGGCAAGTTGCCCGAGACGACCACGGGCGTGGATCGGGAGCGGGTCGAGTCGGCGTTGGTGCGGGATGCTCGCCGGTTGGACCCGGGCCGGTTGGATCGGGCGGCGAAGCTGGCGTTGGCTGCGGCGGAGAAGACGGCGGCTGAGGTGGCCGATCACCTTGAGCAGCAGTTGGTGGATGAGGAGCGTCGGGCCTATCGGTTGGCGACGGTGACCATGCACGACCTGGGTGACGGCACGACGAAGTTGGCGGCGACGTTGCCGACCCCGGCAGCGAAGGCGCTGGGCAAGGTGTTGCAGACGATGACCGCGCCTCGGCGTGACCATCTGCGCAAGGCTGCCGAGGCCGCGTTGGCGGACGGGCAAGCCCCTGCCGGGTGTCTGGACGACGGCTCGGTCGCTGCTGACTTGTTGAGCGCCACGGGCACGCACGAGCACCCGGCGTTCGGTGCCGGTTCGCAGGGCACGTCTGGCACTGGTGCCCACCCGCAGTTCGGCGCCAATGGTCACCGGGTTGAGGGTCGGAATGCGGATTGGGCCGACATCGACTGGGCGCACCGTCGTGGCCGGGCGTTGACCGAGTTGATCGAGCACCTCGACACCGAGAAGCTCACCGGGAAGGTCGCCTCCACCGTCATCATCACCATGACCGCCGAACAAGTGATGGGCGCCGCGCAAGCAGCCAAACTCCAGCAGACCATCCTGGACGCGACCGGCACACTGATCGACATGGCTCCGAGTTCCGGGGCAGCGACTACCGACACCGGCCAGTTGATCTCCGCGAGTGCCGCGAGGCGGATCGCCTGTAACGCCGGGATCTTGCCGGTGGTGTTGGGCGGGCCTGGGCACGTCTTGGATGTGGGGAGGCAGGAGCGGTTCTTCACCGAGCATCAACGCACCGCGCTCGCGACGATCTACGAAACCTGCGCGGCGGAAGACTGCGACCGACCGTATGCCTGGTCGGAGTTGCATCACGAAGATCCGTGGTCCAAAGGCGGGTTGACCGATCTCGACCGCGCCATCCCACTGTGCGGCTACCACCACCGCAAGATGCACGACCCCGGCTACCACCACCAAATCACCCGAGAGGCCCAGGCACACGGAAACGGCGCGGGGGCGAAGACCGTCCACTTCACCCTGCGGGCATAGCGCCGCCGCGCGTCCTCGTCATCAAACTCGCTGACCGGCCGGACAGCGCTGCGTCGGGGGCGAAGACTGCCAACTTCCAGCTGCGCACCTAGCCACCCACGGGCGAAGCCTGGCCACCCGGCTTCCGGCTAGGCAGAACGTGCCCGTTGGCGCACTCCTTGCCTAGCGGCCAATCGACACTCGCTTCACCGCCGGTCAGCACCTCGCCTCACCGCCGGTCAGCACCTCGCCTCACCGCCGGTCAGCACCTCGCCTCACCGCCGGTCAGCACCTCGCCTCACCGCCGGTCAGCACCTCGCCTCACCGCCGGTCAGCACCTCGCCTAGCGGCCGGTCGGCAATGGGCCGAGGAATCCCGGCGCCGAGCTGAGCGGCCACCAGAGCACCGCTCCGCCGCGCACGAATGCCCACACCGCCAACGCCAGCGACGCGGCGACGAGCATCCCGACGACGACGTCGGTGATCATCCCGGCCCGCACGACCCCACGCACCATGGACCGTGACCCGCGGCGCAAGGACGCCCCGCCAGGCCCCCACCACGCCATGAGCAGCGACGCCACCGCACCCACCCCGAGCCCCAGCGGATGAACCGGAGTCGGCGCCCCACCCGTCGCCGCAGCTAGAGCCAGGGCCACGCAGAACACCATCGCTACGCCGACCAGGACCGGCAGCAGGCCCCCGAGCACCGCGGCCAACGCCGCAGTGACCACATGCACCGGCGACAAGGCGATCGACAGCGGCACATCGCGCCGCCGATGCCCGAACTCATGCCGTCGCAGCAGCAGCGAGGTCATCGCCTTGTCGGCGAAGCGCGCCACCCAGGCCCACACCAGCGCCAGCAGCAGTGCCGCCATCGGCGCATTGGCGGCGAGCGCGCCGGTCAGGGCCACCCCCGCGAGCAACGTGCCGGAGCGGTCCGGGCGTCCGATCCGCGGGTCGGTCTGCCCAGGCTCTACACTCCACTCCTCGTCCCAGGTCGAGACCTCTCCGTCCCACTCCTGGGAGTGCGGCTCGACATCCTGGCCCTGCCACGCCTGCGGCACCGCGCCGCCCGGACCCCAGCCCTGCTGCTGCGGCAAGGCCCGAGTATGCCGTTGCACCCCCGGATCAACGGGTGCCGGATCAACGCCATATGGGGGCGAATACCCCACGTAAGGAGGGGAATTGACAGGGGAGGCAGTTGGCGAGCTGGGATCGGGATAGATCGGCAACACAGTCGTAGCGACTTCGCCATCGGCATACCGACGCAGTCCCGCCAGCACGGCATCCACCGGCGGACGCTGCGCCGGATCCGGGGACAAGGCCGCTGCGAGCAAAGGGGCCAGCCGAGGATCAACCCCACCCAGGTCGAACTGCCCGGACCGCACCCGCGCGAGGACGACATCCATCCCACCCGACCCGAACGGCGGCCGGCCGGTCGCGGCATACGCGAGCGTCGCCGCCCATCCCCACCAGTCGGTCGCGCCGGTCACTTCGGCGCCCTCGATGATTTCCGGCGCCAGATACCCCGGCGTCCCCATGACCAGCCCCGAGGAGGTGAGCCGCACGTCATCGGCCACGTGAGCGATGCCGAAGTCGATGAGCACCGGCAGCCCGTCGTCGTCGAGCATGACATTGCCGGGCTTGAGATCGCGGTGCACGATGCCCGCGGCATGGATCGCGTCGAGAGCGTCGGCCAACCCCTGGGCGAGGGTGAGCAGGGCCGGTCCGGACAACGGCCCGTATGCCGTGACGACGTCATCGAGCGGGTCGCCACCGATGTATCGGGTGACGAGATAGGGCAACGGACCGGAGATATCCGCGTCGAAGACGGGAGCCACCCGGGGATGATCGACGCGGGCCAGGGTGTCAAGTTCACGCTGCAGCCGGTCGCGAGCTTCGGGATCGTCGGCGATGTGGGGGCGCAGGACCTTGATCGCCACCGCCCGGCCGGACGGGTCGAGCGCGAGGTGGACCACGCCCATCCCGCCTTGACCGATGCGCTGGATCAACCGATATGGGCCCAGGCGCTGCATGAGCTGTCGGTCGGCGGCGGCGGGAACCCCGCCGCCCGGCATACCAGCGCCTGAGCACTGGACCGCCCCTGGCCCCCCGGAACCAGGGCTCCAGAGCCTGGCACCCGACGTACACCCGGCGAGCCGACACAGGTTGACGCACCGGCATACCCATGCCCCGCAGGGGCCGCGCCGATGCCGTCATGGAGACAACGGTGTAAGGGACTACCGCTGGACGGAGTCCTTGGTGATGGTCACGCCTTTCGGACTGCAGCGTTGATGCGGTGCCGGACGACGTCGCCGATGCTGACGATCGCGGTGGCTCGCCGTCCTGCACGACGGGCACGTGGCGGATGCGCCGGTCGGTCACCGGATCTGGGCCAGGCCCTCGACCTCGTCGCCGCCCTCGCAGGTGTGCACCTCGCTGGTCATGATCGCGCTGACCGCCGACCCGAGCACGTCGGCACCCGAGCGGTGCAGGTGACGCACCACGTCGCGCCTACTGACGATGCCGGCTCAGGCCTGCGGCGTCGCTCGCTGGACGACGAGCGCGCCGATGCCATGCTCGAGAGGACCGAGCAGGTGCGCCACGGTGTCGTCGGGGCGGATGGTCACGACGCCGCCACCCCTTGTTACGCAACACATCGGAGATCCTCATGGGTCAATCCGCAGAGCCAATCGGCCTCTCGCGCCAGCGATCCGAGCGCCGACCCAGAGCCGCCAGGCGCGCGGCGCGGCGGCCCGCGATCAGCGGCTTCCTTGGACCACCCGTGGGTGCGTCGCCGAGCCGTCACAACGGGGTCCGCACCACCCGCACCGGACTGGTTGCCGCCGTCGAGCCGCGCGCGACGAGCCTCGAGGGTGTAGACGTATTCCGCCCGGAGGCGTCGGACCCGCGGATCTCATCGTAAAAACGCGACCACAGCGGCCTCAGCCATGGCCAGACGTTCTGGCGGACGTCGTGAGCGGTGGGTCCGCGAATGGGCCACCAGTTGCGAGTCGTCATGGCCGACGATCGAGACATCCGGGTACCCGCAGGCCCGCGAGCGCACCGCCCGCACCGCCTTCGAGCGCCATGAGGTCGGATGCCGCGACGATCGTCGGGACGCCCCGGTCGAGCAACCGCGCCGCCGCCGTCGCCCCGCCTTCGACCGTGAAGAGTTGGTTGTCGATGAGATCGTCGAGGGTGCGTGGCGTGGCCCCGGTGAGCCGGGTCATGGCCGCCCGGAAGCCCGCCGTCTTGCGCACCACCGGCACGAAGCGCACCGGACCCGCGGCCAGGCCGATCTGCCGGTGGCGGAGTTCCACGAGGTGAGCGACCGCGAGCTCGACGGTGGGCCACGTCGTCGTTGATGATCGCGGGCACCGCGAGCCCCGGGACCTCGCCTAAGACCAGCACGAGTGGCAGGCCCAGCCTGCGCAGCCGGAAGTAGCGCGCCAGATCGGTTTCGGTGTCGGCGTGCAGGCCCGAGATGCCGATGATGCTGCAGACGCCGGTCGGGCGGCAGCTCGGACGAGGCCTGTCCTCGTGCACCCCCCCGGCAGTCTGGGTGCACAGGATCGGCGTATAGCCCTGCCGGGCCAGCGCGGACTCGATGATCTGCGCGAAGGCCGGGAAGATCGGGTTGGTGAGCTCGGGCAGGATGAGCCCGACCAGGCCGGCACTCTTGCGCCGCAAATAGGTCGGTCGCTCGAAACCGAGTACGTCCAGCGAGGTCAGCACCGTCTGGCGAGTCGCCTCGCTGACGCCGGGGTGATTGTTGAGCACCCGAGAGACGGTCGCCTCACTCACCCCGGCATGTGCCGCGAT
>JADJVI010000060.1 GCA_016710645.1 Actinomycetales bacterium
GTGGTCATCGGCAAGCGGGTGCTGGTGATGGGCGAGGGGAGCGTGGGTGCTGCGAACTCGGTGGCCGTCGTTACCTTGACCAGGCAGCGGGTCGGTCCGACGAAGGGCCGCACGTCGATGGCGACATCGGTCTCGCCGACGTGGGTGAGCGATCCGGTGATGAGCCCGTGGTGGACGCCGCACACGACATCCGGCCGGACCCGGGCCAGCGCGAGGAACGGACAGTTGTGCAACTCGATGGTCACGGTGCGCCCGCCGTGCGAGGTGGACAGCGCCGGGGTGTAGCCCCACTCGTCGAGCTGGTCGACCATGTCGCCGACCTTGGCCAGCCAGCGACCGGGGGTCTTGGCGGCCTCGGTCGACGCGGTGGAGGGGTCGGCGTGCTCCATCGCCCAGCGCTGGCCGGCCTCGTGGGGCGTGGCGGGCGCTCGGCCGTCGGTCGGCCAGGAGGTCGCGAGCAGCCCGGCCAAGACCTCGAAATGCCGGCTGAGGTCCTGCCGCGACTGGGCCGCGACAGGGGGCGGGGCGGCATACAACTTGCGCGGGCGACCTACCCGCGTGCTGCGCTCGAAGGCGGTGACGAGGAATCCGCCGGCGACGAGTTGGTCGAGGTGGAAGCGCACGGTCGTGACATGCAACCCCAGGTATGCCGCGAGCTCGGCTGCGCTGCGCCCGGCGGTCGACGTGCGGGGGCCGGATCCGCCCGCGGGCTTGGCCGCGCTCTCGCCGACGATCGTCAGGTGCTCGAGGATGCGCCGGCGCACCTGTGAGGAGAGCACCGCGGTGGCGCTCTCCGCGCTATCAAGGCTCGCGGCCGTCTCCGTGGAGTCACGCACGGCGCACACCTCGCTGGTTTTAGAGGATGATTCGACGGCTCTTATGGAACCACACTGCGGGTCGGGCGAGCGATGGTGGATGGCACCTTTTGCCCAGATTTGATGCTGTGATCAGGCCGACATGATTGCGAGGAGAGCCTAGTGAATTAGAGGACGGCCAATCCGAGTAGCGTCCCTGGCGGTTCGCTTTAACGGAGGCGTTCTGGCTATTTAGAGGAACGCTGAGCGTGAGGACGTGATGAGCGTGGCACCGTCGGCCGACCCGGCATACGGAGAAGTTGTCGCACCGATCCACGACACCGGGAAGGGCGCCACCCGGGTCTTGGTCATGTCGACGCTGGCCTTCACGGTGATGTTCGCCGTGTGGCTGATGTTCGGCATCCTCGGGATACCCATCCAGAAGGAACTCAAGCTCACCGACGTCGAGCTGTCCTGGATCACGGCCGTCGCCGTGCTCAACGGCTCGATGTGGCGACTGCCCGCGGGGATGCTCACCGACCGGATCGGTGGGCGCAAGGTCACCGTCTTCATGCTCGCCACGACGGCGATCCCGGCCTTCTTCGTGGCCAAGGCGTCCAGCTACGGGATGCTGCTCGTGCTGGCCTTCCTCGTCGGTTTCGCCGGCAACCTCTTCTCGGTCGGAATCGCGTGGAACGCCGCGTGGTACGGCCGGGAGCGGCAAGGCTTCGCCCTCGGGGTGTTCGGGGCGGGCAATGTCGGTGCCTCGGTGACGAAGTTCATCGGGCCGCCGCTCATCGCGGGCACGGCAGGCGCAACCTATGCCTTCGGGACCCAGGGTGGCTGGCGGATCGTGCCGGTCATCTATGCAGCGTTGCTGCTCGCACTCGCCGCCGCGACCTTCCTTGTCGTGCCGCGTCGCGACCGGATGCCCGGGGCGAGCAAGCCGATTCGCGAGATGCTCGTCCCGCTGCGCCAGGTGCGGGTGTGGCGCTTCAGCCTCTACTACGTCGCGGTCTTCGGTGCCTATGTCGCGTTGTCGGCCTGGCTACCGAAGTACTACGTCGACAACTTCGGGGTCGAGCTGCAGACCGCTGCGCTGCTCACCGCGACTTTCATCTTCCCGGCCTCGCTGCTGCGGCCGCTCGGTGGCTGGGTGTCCGACCGGATGGGCGCCCGCAAGGTCATGTACCTCACCTTCACGATCATGCTGCTGACCACCGGCGTGCTGATGATGCCCAACGGTCACCTGGTCGTGCAGCACCCGGACGGGCGTGAAAGCTCGCA
Organism: Actinomycetales bacterium; assembly: GCA_016710645.1. Lineage (GTDB taxonomy): Bacteria > Actinomycetota > Actinomycetes > Actinomycetales > Dermatophilaceae > Phosphoribacter. The sequence goes on from JADJVI010000060.1 coordinate 2,082, forward strand.
TCTGGGGTATGCCATCGGTCTGGTGCCCTTCGTCGTGCTGGTCTTCCTGCTCGGCTGCGCCATGGGCATCGGCAAGGCCGCGGTCTACAAGCACATCCCGGAGTACTTCCCGGACAACGTCGGCTCCGTCGGCGGCCTGGTCGGGATGCTCGGTGGCCTCGGCGGGTTCTTCCTGCCGCCGCTGTTCGCCTACTCCAAGGAATGGTCCGGCTTCCCGTCCAGCACGTTCTTCTGCCTGTTCCTCCTGACGGCCGCTTGCGCCATCTGGATGCACACCACCGTCGTGCGGATGCTCCACGGCCGCGCCCCGGATCTCACCCACCACTTCGACACCGAACACGTCGACACCCGCGAGCTTCAGGAGACCCGCTCATGAGCACCGCCGACCCCGACACCACGCCGGCCCGATCGGGCGAATGGCTGCAGTCCTGGGACCCTGAGAACGAGGCCACCTGGGACAAACGGCTGGCCTGGAAGACCCTCATCGTCACGACCTTCACCCTGACGCTGTGTTTCGTCGCGTGGTTCCTGCCCAGCGCGATCGTGCCCAAGCTCAATGCGCTCGGCTACTCCTTCACCAAGGACCAGCTCTACTGGCTGGCCGCCATCCCGGGTCTGTCCGGTGGCCTTATGCGCATTGTCTGGATGGTCCTGCCGCCGATCCTCGGCACCCGCAAGATGGTCGCCATCACCACCGGGATGTTGCTTTTCCCGGTCCTCGGATGGGGCGTGCGGGTGCAGAGCCCGACGGCGCCCTACTGGGAGTTGCTCGTCCTGGCCTTCCTCGCCGGCATCGGCGGCGGGGCCTTCTCCGGCTTCATGCCGAGTACGTCCTACTTCTTCCCGCGCCGCATGCAGGGCACGGCGCTCGGCCTGCAGGCCGGGATCGGCAACTTCGGCGTCTCGCTGGTGCAGTTGCTCACCCCGTGGCTCATCGGCTTCGGGATGATCGGCTTCCTCGGCGCCTCGCAACAGATGAAGGTCTCCGGCAAGCCAGACGTCACCGTGTGGTACCAGAACGCGGCGTTCTTCTACATCCCGTTCATCATCCTCGGCGTCATCTTCGCCTGGACCCTGCTCAAGTCGGTGCCGATCAAGGCCAACATCCGCCAGCAGTTCGACATCTTCGGCAACCAGGACACCTGGTGGATGACGGCCCTTTACATCATGACCTTCGGCACCTTCTCGGGGCTGTCGGCGCAGTTCGGCCTGCTCATGACCAACCTCTACGGCTCGGGTAACGCGGCGATCGTCAAGGGCACCGGAGCGACGGCTCAGCTTCTCGTGAGCGGGTATGCCGTGCCCGACCCGGTGAAGTACGTCTTCCTCGGCCCGCTGGTCGGCGCCGGCGCGCGGGTGCTGTTCTCCCCGCTGACCGACAAAATGGGCGGCGCCCGGTGGACCCTCGTCGCCGGGCTGGGCCTGGTCGGGTCGATCATCTACACGATTGGCGGATTGGTCCCCGACACGTCGAGCGCGGCTGCCCTGCAGGGTGGCTTCAACCAGTTCCTCTGGGGGATGCTCGCGATCTTCCTCTTCGCCGGCATCGGCAATGCGTCGACGTTCAAGCAGATGCCGATGATCTTCGAGCGTCGCCAGGCCGGTGGCGTCATCGGCTGGACCGGCGCAATCGCGGCCTTCGGTCCGTTCCTCTTCGGGGTCGGCCTCACCCTCATGCCGGCGGCGACCTTCTACTGGATCGGCGTCGCTTTCGCGATCTTCTGCATCGTCGTGACCTGGCTGCGCTACGCCCGCCCAGGAGCACCCAAGGTCAGCTGACTGCGGCGACTGACTGCCTGCCGGCCGGCCTGTCTGCCTGAGTGAATGACGCGATCGAGCTGGTCTACGCCCGGTAGGCCAGCTCGATCATCATGCCCGCCTCACCGTGATACGCATTGTGGCAGTGGGCCATCCACGACCCGCGGTTGTCGGCGTCGAAGTCCAGGTCCAGGGTCTCCATGTGCCGCACCAGGACGGTGTCCTTGCGCAACCCGGTGCTGGCGAGAGCGAAGGTGTGCCCGTGCAGGTGGAACGGGTGGGTCATCATCGACTGGTTGACGACCCGCAGCCGGGTGCGCTGCCCCGCGGTGAGCTGCAGCGGGGTGTTCTTGCCGTATGCCGCCCCGTTGATGGTCCAGGCGTAGTTGCCCATACCTCCGCCGAGGACGACCGGCAGCACGGAATCGGCCGCCTTACTCGGCAGGCGCACCGCGTCAGCTGGCGCCAGGTCGGCGTGGGTGAGGATCTCGCCGGCAAGCTCCGTGGGGCGGGCGTTGGCCGCAGGTGGGTCGCCCGACCCGGTGCGGACCAGCGCCCGCGCGGGGATGGCCAGTTTGCCGAACGGCGCCGCCACCAGCGGGAAGACCCCGTCCGCGAGAGTGACGACGACGTCGTAGCGCTCGCCCATCCCGAGGTAGAGCGCCCCGCACTCGCGGGGCTGCACGGCATACCCGTCGGTGTGCGTGACCGTGAGGCGATGCCCCCCGAGGGCGACCGCGAAGATCGTGTCGGCGCAGGCGTTGACCAGGCGGATCCGCACCCGCTGGCCGGGCTTGGCGGCGAATGTCTCCGGGGCGGTGGCGACCCGGCCGTTGACGAGGTAGTCCGGGTAGGTGACATCGCCGCCCATGCCCCACGGCGGATCGCCCATCCCCATGCCCATCCCGTGGCCGGCGTGACCGCCACCGCCCGCGACGAGCTCGGCGAGGATGTCGTCTGGGGTCTTGCCGACGCCGTCGGTCCAGTCGTCCAGGACGACGACCCACTCGGCGTCGTAGCCGCCGGGCTCGCGGGGGTCGTCGATGACGAGGGTGCCGTAGAGGCCGCGGTCGATCTGGACACCGACGTGGGAGTGGAAGAAGTAGGTGCCGGGGTCCGGCGGCACGAAGTCATAGCGGTAGGTCGCGCCCGGGGCGATGGGGGCTTGAGTGAGGCCGGGCACGCCGTCGGCTTCATTGCGCAGCCGTATGCCGTGCCAGTGCACCGTTGTGCCGGTCGGCAGGCCGTTGCGGACCGTGATCTGCAGGAGATCGCCGGCGCTCGCGCGGATGACCGGGCCAGGGATGGCGCCGCCGTAGGCCCAGGTGGGGGCCTGGATACCGCCGAGGTCGACGGTGGTCGGCGCTGGGTTGAGGGTGGCGGTCACCAGGCGTTGGCCGGGCACTGGTTGCAACGGGGTGGGCGGGCCAAAACTGCGGCCGGTGTCATGCCCGCCCATATCGTGGTCGCCCGAGTTGTTCGTGCAGGCGGCCAGCAATCCCGCCGCGCCTAGGCCAAGCCCCGTCAGCACGGTGCGCCGAGTCAGTGGCGTGCGCTCGGCAGAGGTGCTCACCCGGTTACGGTAACCCCTTCACCTATGGCCCAGTGCTGGACCCCTTAACCGGAAACGAAACCCACGCTGGGGCGTGGGTTTCGTTTCGGCTTCCGGAGTCCGGCCGGGCCAGGCCTGTCCTAGTCTGCTCAGCTCGCCGTAGGTCGCCGTCGCTCGGCCGTGCAGGTGGGACCGCACGGGCGGAGTGGACCGCGCCAGCCCCGCGATTCCAGGGCGACGGCGACTTCCGCGGCGCTGGCACAGACATCGCTCGTGCAGTCCAGCCATCCGAAACGCAGCAGCAGCCAGCCATGTCGCGCCACGGTATTGCTCTTGTGCCGGTCCGCGACCAGGGCAGCGCCATGGTGGTAGAGGGCGCCGTCCAGCTCGACGACAACGCGGTATGACGGGAACGCCCGGTCGAACCGACGCTGGTCGCGCGAGTGGCCCAGCGCCGCCACCAGCCACTGTCCAACACCGAGGGGAAGGCCGTGGCGGCGCAGGACGTCGTGGACGAAGCGACGCTCCAGCGGGCTCTCGACCCCGTCGAGGCCTCGGTCAGCAGGTCGCGCACCAGCCGTCGGTTGCGCAGACGCTGCCGGCCCTCGGCTTCCGCCCGCAGCCGGCCAACCGTCGTCTTACGCCCCCTCAAGGCGGTGGCCAGGAGCGCGGTCATCGCGTCGGGGCTGCCGTCGGCGAGCAGGTCCACGACAGTGGTCTCGTATGCCGTCCGCCAGGGCCACAGGTCGACGATCTTCGCGACGTCAGAGTGCAGGAGCATGGTGCCGCGTTGAGATCGCGGCCGCCGGTGTCGCGGCACCACCACGTGGATCGGCGCTGCGGCGGCAGCGCGACCGGTCGGGGTCGGCAGCAGGCCATGGACCGCTGCGGCTGATGGTCCGCACAGGGCTGAGTCGTCGCCGAATGCCAAGAGTGCCGCCGCGGCCCGCGTCATCCAGTCGAGCGATCCCGGGTGGGTCACCAGCACCCCCGGTGCGGTCGCTGCCACCGGCCAGCGGACACAGCCCAGCCGACGGCCCGCGGGGTCATGCCGAGGCCGCCTGCATCGAGCGGGGCGATGGCCTCGGCGGTCGTGACCAGGCCCAGCTCGCGGGGGTGGGTGGGCCAGTCCATGCCGCCAGGATGCCGACCCGACGGCATACCGGCTGCGCGCAATCCACAGGCTCGCCCGCGCCCGCACCCGTTCGCGCAGATGGTGAAACGAAAGCCACGCTCTGGCGCACCTTTCGTTTCACTGTCAACCACGGCATACCATGAAGGTTCTTCGTTCGACCGTCTCTGGAGGTACCCCATGAGCACTCAGACGTTCCAGGTCGACGGACTCACCTGCGGTCACTGCGTCGGCCACGTGAGCACCGAGCTCAAGGCCGTCGACGGCGTCCAGGACGTGCGGGTCGACCTCGTCGCCGGCGGCACCTCGACGGTCCACGTCGACCTCGCCGACGCCCAGGCCCTCACCGACGAGCAGATCGTCGCGGCCTTGGAGGAGGCGGGCAGCTACACGCTGGTGCGATGACGCAGCAGACGCAGCCCTCTCCGCCGCCGCCCGCCCCAGAGGCGCCCCTCCCCCCTGACGCGCAACCTTCGTCAGGCGATCAACAAACCGCTCTCGTCGTCACCGGCATGACCTGCGCCTCCTGCTCGGCGCGGATCGAGAAGAAGCTCGGCAAGATCGACGGCGTCACCGCCGCGGTCAACTACGCCACCGGCAAAGCCTTTGTGCGACACCCGGATTCGGTGACCGTCGAGCAACTGCTCGCTACGGTCGACGCCAGCGGGTATGCCGCGACGCTCGCTCCCGATCGAGACCTCACCGCCGCGGCCGACCCCACCGCCACCGACCCGGAAGCCGAGCACACGGCATACCTCTGGCGTCGCCTGCTGGTGGCCCTCGTCCTCACCGTGCCCGTCGTCGCCATCTCGATGGTGCCGGCGCTGCAGTTCGCCGGGTGGCCGTGGGTGGTGCTCGCGCTGACCACGCCGGTCGTGGCGTGGTGCGCCTGGCCGTTCCATCGCGCGGCGGCGGTCAACGCCCGGCATGGCGCGACGACGATGGACACGCTGGTGTCTGGGGGCATCCTCGCGTCGTACCTGTGGTCGGTGTGGATGCTCGGGCAGCACGGCGAGCACGGGCATTACTACCTCGAGACCGCGGCGGCGATCACGACCTTCCTGCTCATCGGCCGGTATGCCGAGGCGCGGGCCAAGCGGCGCTCCGGCGCGGCGCTGCGGGCGCTGTTCGACCTCGGGGCCAAGGACGTCGCGGTGGTGCGATCAGGGGTCGAGATCCGCATCCCGGCAGGTGAACTCCTCGTCGGCGACGAGTTCGTCGTCCGAGCCGGCGAGAAGGTCGCCACCGATGGCGTTGTGGTGCAAGGAAATTCGGCGGTCGACGCATCCCTGTTGACCGGTGAGGCGGTGCCGGTCGAAGTCGGCGTCGGCGATCCAGTCGTCGGCGCGACGGTCAACACCGCCGGCCGTCTCGTCGTCCGCGCGACGAGGGTCGGCGGCGACACCCAACTCGCCCAGATGGCCCGCCTGGTCGAGTCGGCGCAATCGGGCAAGGCCCAGGTGCAGCGCCTTGCCGACCGGGTCTCGGGCATTTTCGTCCCTGTCGTCATCGTCCTGGCGCTGGTCACCCTCGCAGGCTGGCTGCTCACCGGCCACACCGCCGAGCAGGCCTTCACCGCCGCCGTCGCAGTCTTGGTCATCGCGTGCCCCTGCGCGCTCGGATTGGCCACTCCCACAGCGCTTTTGGTCGGCACCGGACGCGGCGCCCAACTCGGTATCCTCATCAAGGGCCCCGAAGTCCTGGAGTCCACCCGCCGCGTCGACACCGTCGTGCTCGACAAGACCGGCACGGTCACCTCCGGTCAGATGGCCGTCACCGATGTGTATGCCGGGCCCGGCGCCTTCGAGGGTCAGATCCTCATGCGCGCCGCCGCGGTCGAGGCGGGTTCGACTCATCCGATCGCCAAGGCCGTGGTCACCGCAGCGACCCTGGAGCAGTCCACCCAGCGGACGGCACGGCATACCGTCACTGCCACCGACTTCCGCGACACCCCGGGTCGCGGGGTCAGCGCTGCGATCGCTGGGTCGCTCGTGTCGGTCGGCACGCTCGCGTGGCTCACCAGCCCAGAGCAGGGGTATGCCGTCCCTGACCCCACGCTCGCCGCGGCTGCCGAGCGGGCCATGGCCGCGGGTCAGACCTGTGTCTGGGTCGCGTGGGGTGAGCAGATCAAGGGACTCATCACCGTCGCCGACACCCTCAAGCCCACCTCGCCGGCGGCTGTCGCGGCCTTCCGGGAGCTGGGGCTCACGCCGATGCTGCTCACCGGCGACAACGCGGCGGCGGCTGGTGCGGCGGCCGCATCGACCGGGATCGCCCGCGAGGACGTACTGGCCGAGGTGCTCCCGGCCGAGAAGGTCGCCGAGGTCGTCCGTCTGCAACAGCAGGGCCGGGTCGTCGCGATGGTCGGAGACGGAGTCAACGACGCGGCGGCGCTCGCGCAGGCCGACCTCGGGATCGCCATGGGGTCCGGCAGCGACGTCGCGATCGAGGCGTCTGACCTCACCGTCGTGCGCGGTGACCTCATGGCTGCCGTCGACGCGGTGCGGCTCAGTCGGGCGACACTGCGGACGATCAAGGGCAACCTGTTTTGGGCCTTTGCTTACAACGTCGCGGCCATCCCGCTGGCGGCCTTCGGGCTGTTGACCCCGATGATCGCGGGTGCTGCGATGGCGTTCTCGTCGGTCTTCGTCGTCACCAATTCGCTGCGCCTGCGCCGCTTCCAGCCTCGCTGAGTTCAGGTTGGGCGGTTAGCCTCGGGAGATGATGCGGCGCAACGGGGCAGTGGGGCTGTCACTCGGGTTGTCGGTCTGGCTGTGCCTCTGGGCGGTCGTCTTGTCCGGTTGCGCCGCGGCCGGCTCGGGAGCGACCCCACCCACTGACCCGCTCGACCCGACGGCACTGCGGTCCGATCTGCGCTCCGCCGCCGCGAGCGCGTCCACAGCCTCGTCGTCCCGGCGCCCGACGGTGCCAGTGGTGCCGCAGCCCACGGTCACCGGCGTCGACCCGAGTCTGGCGAGCTATGTCGACATCGCCCGGGCGGATCTGTCGAAACGGCTCGCGGTCGACCCCAGCGCCATCGAGGTGACAGCCGCCGGATCGGTGACCTGGACCAACTCGGCACTCGGCTGTCCGGCCCCAGGCATGTCCTATATCGACGAGGTCATCGACGGTGCACTGGTGATCCTGCGATCGGGCGGGCAGGAGTATCGCTACCACGCAGGCGGCGCCAGAGGACCCTTCCTCTGCGCCCGGTAGGGGAGCGGACGGCATACGAAATCTGCTCGACCCGGTGAGGCGAGCGGACGGCATACGAAACGCTTGCATCCCGCGACCTGGCACCGGCGTCCCATTTCTCCCCTAGCCATCTCGATAGACGCCGGTTATCGTCGGCCGGGAGCCGCGTCTGAGCGCGGCCAGTCTCTGGGAGGCAGTGTGAACAGACGAAGGGTCGCTCAGGTCGCGGTCGCGGCATTGGTGGCAACACCCCTGGTAGGGCTGGTCGGAGGGGCTCCCGCAAACGCCGCGGGCCGCACGTCCCCCTACATCGTGGTGATGAAGGCTGACCCCTTGGTGCGCAGCGTGGCACCTGTCGAGATGCAGCGAACATTGCAAAGTCGCCCGACTATTGCGGCAATAACGCGCAGAACGCCCAAGCTCTTGGAGGCCAAACGTGCCGTTATGGACGGTCGACGCCCCTGGTAGTGCAGCCCATGTGATCTCACGAACCCCGCAGTCTCGCCCTCATGCCGATGACCGCGAGTCGTGTTGTCTGGTCGGCCTGCACTGGATCTTGACTAAGCAGCCTGTCGGCTCGTTGTTGGAGGAATGGGCACGGACCCGAGCACTGCCCACACGCCGCGAGCCGGCACCCGTCTGGGTGCCTCCAGCCCTGAGTGCGTCTTGTGAGTCGCAGGGGCTGCGCTGGCGCAGTTGGCCGAGTCAGGCCGTGCGGCTGCGGAGGTGAGGCGATCCCCGGAGGCGAGTGTTGGAGATTGGCTAACGCCCAAGGAGTGGGAGGGTGAATATGAGTCGTGTGCCTTCTCCGTGGCCGTCACTGTTGGCGGTGAGGCTGCCGTGGTGGGCGTCGATGAGTGCTTTGCTGATGGTCAGCCCGATGCCTGAACCTGTGCGGTCGCGGGTGCGGGCGGCGTCACCTCGATAGAACCGTTCGAAGGCGTGCTCGAGTTGTTCGGGGGTCATTCCGTCTCCGTCGTCGATCACGGAGATTGCCGCTTCTTCACCTTGGCGGTTGGCGGCCAGGATGACGGTTCCTCCTGGGGGGGTGTGGCGGAGTGCATTGGTGAGGAGGTTGGTCAGGACCTGTCCGATGCGGTTGCGGTCGACGTGGACTTCGAGCCCTGTGGCCGTTGGTGGCTCGACGACGAGGTTGACCCCCTTGGCGGCAAAGGCGTCACGCATGCCCTCGTGGGCCGCCCAGAGAAGATCCGTGACGTGGTGTGGGCGGAGGTCGAGCGCGAGGCGGCCCTCCTCGGCCGTGGAGACCTCGTCGATGTCGTCGGCGAGCCGCGCCAGCCGGCGGGTTTGCTCTCCTAACGCCGCGCGAGATTCGGGCCCAAGATCGGCGACACCGTCGTGGAGCCCTTCGTGGTAGGCGCTCAGGGTCGCGATCGGTGTGCGGAGTTCGTGCGCGAGGTCTGACAGCATCCGTCGGCGGGTGTCCTCGATGCCTTCGAGCCTGCTGGCCATCGTGTTGAACGCGGCTGCGAGGGTTTCCAGTTCGGTGCCTGAGGCGATGGTCGGCACGCGCGTGGAGTAGTGCCCACGGGTGAGTTCCTTTGCAGCAGTGGTCACCTGTTCGAGAGGGCGGCGGAGCCGTCGGGTGAGGAACCATGTCACCGCGCCGGCAGCGAGCAGCGAGATCAGCAGACCGACCCCGACGGAGATCAAGGACGCATCGCGGTAGGCCATCTCGATGTGGACGAGCTCAGGGGAGTTCTGTTGGTGGCCGGCCTCGACGAGGTGCTGGTGGAAGATGGGTGGGCCGATCACGGTGGCAACCAGGCCGACAGTGAGGGCACCGGCGACCAGCACGATGGCCTGTCCGGCCAATAGTCGGGTCGCCAGCCCAGCGCTGTTTGTGCGCGCTGGTGCCATCACCCTTGTCCCATCCGGTACCCGACGCCTCGGACTGTGGTGATGTATCTGCCGGTTTCGGGGTCGTCGCCGAGTTTGCGGCGCAGGTGAGCGACGTGAACATCGACGAGGTGCTCGTCGCCGACCCAGTCCGGCCCCAGATGTCGTCGATGAGCTGGCGCCGGGAGAAAGCCATCGATGGACGGCGCGTCAAAGCCATGAGCAGGTCCCGTTCGGTGGGGGTCAGGGCCACCTCGACGTCGCGCAGGTGCACACGCTGGCCGTCCGGGTCGACACGTAGTGCACCGAACACCCTGGTCGGTTCACTACGGGCGGTCCCGGAGGCGGTGGTGGATCCGGTGCGGGGTCGTCGCAGTACCGCTTGGACTCGTGCGACCAGTTCGCGGACGCTGAACGGTTTGGTGATGTAGTCGTCCGCGCCGACGGACAACCCGATGAGGGTGTCGATCTCGTCCTTTCGGGCGGTGACGACGATGACGTAGCAGTCGGTGAAGGTGCGAAGCTGCCGGCACACTTCGATGCCGTCCAGCCCGGGGAGCCCCAGGTCCAGGATCACGACATCGGGCGCTAGGTCACGCGCGGCTTGGACACCGTCCGGGCCGGTGTGGACCACGCTGGAGTCATACCCGGCGCGGGACATGTAGGCGGCGATCATTCCGGCCAGCGTTGTTTCGTCCTCGATGATCAGGACTCGAGCGCCCGATGGTGGTGTCGTGCTCACCCTGACAGTGTCCCTGCCCTCCGCCCGTATGCGGGTCTCGCGCACGGCCCGGGAGCAGATCTTCGTCAAACCTCAACCTCGCCGCGGTCCGGTCTTGAGGGTCGGGTTGCACTGTGGATCGTGACGGTGCAGTGCGCCGCGACGACGGGACGGGAGAGCGCTCATGATGTGGGGCAACGGTGCCGGGATGGGCTGGTGGATGTGGCTCGTGATGGGCGGCGGCGCCCTCGGCTTCTGGGTCGTCATTGTGCTGGTGATCCGGGCCCTGCTCCCGGCCGGGCGCGTCCGGCAGGAATCGACCCGAACGGATCCGCTCACTCTCCTCAAGGAAAGCCTGGCCCGCGGCGAGGTGAGCCTGGAGGAGTACGAACAACGCCGCCGCCTGATCGTCGACGGCCACTGACAGTGACCACCCTCTGAAAGGCATCATGACTTCGTCCCTATTCTCCCGCCGCAACGTCCTCCTCGGCGGGCTCGGCCTGGCCTCGAGCGCAGCGTTGGCCGCCTGCACCTCCAGTTCGTCGGGGATGGCGGGGATGCCGTCGCGCACCGTCGGCCCCCCGACGCCAGTGTCCCCGTCACCGGGACAGAAGGTGCTCGAGAAGACCCTGACGGCCCGGCCGGTCAGCCTTGACCTGGGCGGGCGGACAGTGGCGACGTGGGCCTACGACGGTGCGCTTCCCGGCCCGTTGGTGCGAGCAACTGCGGGTGACTTCCTGCGACTCACGCTCGACAACCAGCTCCCCCGCAGACACCACGATTCACTGGCACGGCATCCGACTGCGCAACGCCGCCGACGGCGTCCCCGGCCTCACCCAGGATCCGGTCAAGACCGGCGGCAAGTTCGTCTACGAGTTCACCGCCCCGGATCCGGGCACCTACTTCTTCCACCCCCACGTGGGGGTCCAACTCGACCGCGGCCTGTACGCCCCGATGATCATCGACGACCCCAACGACCCCGGCCGCTATGACGCCGAATGGGTTGTGGTTCTGGACGACTGGATCGATGGCACCGGCACCACCCCCGACGAGGTGTTGAAGAAGCTGATCGCCGACGGTGGCCCCGCCAACGGAGGCGGCATGGGCGGGATGGGTGGCATGGACCACGGATCCATGGGGGGGATGTCGATGGGGACGGGCCGTGGGGTGACGCCGGCGACGTCACCTATCCGCTGTTCCTGATCAATGGCAAACCCCCGACCGACCCGGACGTGCTGGCCGCCAAACCGGGCCAGACGGTGCGCCTGCGGGTCATCAACGCCGCTTCCGACACCATCTTCAGCCTGGCCTTAGGTGGGCACCGGCTCACCATCACCCACAGCGACGGGCACGCGGTCCAGCCCACCGAGGTTGGCGCGTTCTATCTTGGGATGGGCGAACGGTACGACGCCATCGTCACCCTCGCAGATGGCGCCTTTCCCCCTCGTGGCCCGACCGTTCGGCAAGACCAGCGGCGGGCAGGCCATGGCCCTGGTCCGTACCGGCGCCGGCGCTGCTCTCCGGTTGCCGCTGAACCCGAGCGAGCTGGCTGGCCAGGTCCTCATCGGCTCTCAGTTGCGCCCGACCGAAGCCTCGATGCTGCCGGGCAAGGCGCCGGACGCCACCGTCGACCTGGCCCTGCAAGGCTCGATGAAGCCCTACCAGTGGGGCATGAACGGCGCCAAGTACGGCGAGAACGAGCCACTGACCGTCAGGGCTGGGCAACGGCTGCGGATCAACGCCACCAACATGACGATGATGACCCACCCGCTGCACCTGCACGGGCACACTTTCGCCCTGCCCTCGGGGCTGCGCAAGGACACCGTGCTGATGGCGCCCATGCAGTCCTTCGCGATCGACCTCGACGCCGACAACGCTGGCGACTGGATGATCCACTGCCACAACATCTACCACGCAGAAGCGGGCATGATGATCGCCCTGGAGTACCGCTGATGATCACCACCACCCGACGCCGCATCCTCGTCGTCGGGGCGCACTCGTGACCACGACGAGCCTGGCCGCGTGTGGCGCCACGACCACCCACCCCACCGCAATACGACGTCCATCGCGGCCCCCACCGCGGCCGCAGGAGGGTCAACCTCCACAGCATCAGCGGCCAACCAACCGCCGGTCGCGATCACCCACATCCACGCTGTCGCCCGCGACCCCAAGACCGGTGACCTACTCCTGGCCACCCATGAGGGACTCTTCCGCCACGCTAACGGCGACCTCCTCCAGAACGGACCGGTCATCGACCTGATGGGTTTCACCGTCGCCCCGGACGGCACCTACTACGCCTCCGGGCACCCCGGCGCCGGCGTCGACCTGCCCCAGCCGGTCGGGCTCATCACCTCCACCGACTCCGGTCGCACGTGGCGCGTCAGCTCTCGAGGCGGCGAGTCCGACTTCCACGCCCTCACCTCAAGCCCAACCAGCGTGGTCGGCTTCGATGGCACTCTTCGCAGCACCACCGACGGCGAGACCTGGAGCACCCGCACCATCCCGGCTGCCCCCCGCACCTTGGCCGCGTCACCGCAAACCGGAGCACTGCTGGCCACCACCGAAACCGGGCTCCTCCACAGCACCGACGACGGCGGCTCCTGGAAGGGCCTGACCCCACCCGCTACGGCCCTGCTCGCTGCGTGGGCCGACGAGCAAACCATCGTGATCGCCACCGCGAACGGCCAGATCGCGACCAGCAACGACACCGGAGCGACCTGGACCCTGCAACCCAAGCGCATCGGAGCTCCACAGGCCCTGTTCGCCCAACGCGGCACCGACGGCCAGATCGAAACCATCCTCGTCGCCGACGGCGCAGTACTGCGCACCGTCGACGGGGGCGCCACCGTCGAGAAGCTCTTGTGAAGCCCGCATAGACCTAGACCAGATCTTCACCGAACCACGACCCGAGGGCCACATCGACCTCGCAGGCTGAAAGCACCCGGGGACAGCCCCGAGCACCGCAACCGAGACCAAGGGAGCAGCCATGCAACAGCAGAACACCCCGAACCCGACCTACACACCCCTCACCCCACCCGCCGAGCCGACCCCCACCGAGTCATCCCCCACTGAGCCCGGTCGCCGCAGCGGCCACCACTGGCTGATGTGGCTCATGTGCGTGCCCATGCTGCTGATCGTGGGCACCTTGATCGCGACCGGCGGCCTGGGCGCCGGCGGCCTGCTCTACGCCCTGGGCTGCCTGCTCATGATGGGCCTGATGATGGCGTGGATGAACCACGGCACCAACCACGAGAACAAGCCGTGAAGGCGGCCGCCCGACCCCGACGACTGGCCGACCCGAGAAGCAGCCCTCGGGGATCTGCTGTTGAGAGTGTCACCTACAAGGACCAGCCGGATGAACTCCACCCAGACTATGCCGTCCGGATGACCTTGGCCACGCAGCGCGTCCGCACAGGTCTCACCCGCGGACCTGACGTAGGGCCGCCGGCGAAGTCATCATCACTACTAGTGGTCTCGTCTCCGACGACGCTGTCGTCAGGGCCGTCGCCGAGGCCGGCTACACCGCCCCGCCGCAACTGACCCACGCCCAGCCGTGGCGCCACACGGGCGTCACGAGCACTGCCGGAGGAGAACCCGGACATGCAGCACGACCATGAGCACCACCAGAGCGTCACCAAGACCAGCCAGTCCGTGACAGACCCTGTGTGCGGGATGCAGGTCGATCCCAACACGGCGCTGACCCTCGATCACGATGGCACGACATACCACTTCTGTTCCGATCGTTGCCGCGACCGCTTTCGCCACGACCCGGCCAGCTTCCTCACGCCCCTCAAGACTCCGACGACGCGGCCCCGCGCAACCAGGACGTGAACGAAGACGCCGCCGAGTGGACCTGCCCGATGCACCCCGAGGTGCGCCGTCCCGGTCCGGGGTCGTGCCCGATCTGTGGGATGGCTCTGGAGCCGGTCACCGTCACCGCCGACACCGGTCCCAGCCCCGAACTTGCTGACATGACCCGCCGCTTCTGGGTCGCCACCGCATTGACCATCCCGATCGTGATCCTCGAGATGGGCCGCCACTTCATCCCCTTCCTGCATGACCTGATTTCCGCGCGTACCTCCGTCTGGCTCCAACTCGTCCTGGCCACGCCGGTCGTGCTGTGGGCCGGGTGGCCCTTCTTCGTACGCGGCTGGGCCTCGATCCGCACCCGCAACCTGAACATGTTCACCCTCATCGCGATGGGCACCGGCATCGCGTGGCTATTCAGCGTCATCGCGACCATCGCGCCCGGGACCTTCCCCGCCTCCTTCCGCGGCGACGCAGGCACCGTCGATGTCTACTTCGAGGCCGCTGCCGTCATCACCACCCTGGTCCTGCTCGGCCAAGTCCTCGAGCTGCGTGCCCGCGAACAGACCTCCGGAGCCATCAAGGCCCTGCTGGATCTCACACCGAAGACCGCCCGCCGCATCACCGACAGCGGGGCTGACGAAGAAGTCTCTCTGGACACGGTCCAGCTCGGGGACCGGCTGCGGGTCCGCCCCGGCGAGGCCGTGCCCGTCGACGGGACCGTCGAGGAGGGTCGCTCAGCTGTCGATGAGTCCTTGGTCACCGGGGAGTCGATGCCCGTGACCAAGACCAGCGGAGACACCGTCATCGGCGGCACCATCAACGGCAGCGGCGCCTGATCATGCGCGCCGAGAAGGTCGGCCGCGACACCATGCTCGCCCGGATCGTCGCCATGGTCGCCGACGCACAACGCTCCCGCGCCCCCATCCAGCGCATGGCCGACAAGGTCGCCGGCATCTTCGTGCCGGCCGTCATCGTCGTCGCCGTCGTCGCCTTCATCGTATGGGCGCTCGTCGGACCCGACCCCAAACTCGCCCATGCGCTCATCGTCGCCGTCGCGGTCTTGATCATTGCCTGCCCCTGCGCGCTCGGGCTGGCCACCCCCATGTCGATCATGGTCGGAGTCGGACGCGGCGCGAGACTGGGCGTGCTCATCAAGAACGCCGAAGCGCTCGAGCGCATGGAGAAGGTCGACACCCTCGTGGTCGACAAGACCGGAACCCTCACCGAGGGCCGGCCCACCGTCACCGGCATCATCGCCACCGGCGAGCGATCCGAAGACGACCTGTTGCGCCTCGCCGCCGGTGTCGAGCGTGCCTCCGAGCATCCGCTCGCCCTGGCCATCGTCGAAGCCGCCACCGTCCGGAGCCTGCCCGTCCCCGACGTCACAGACTTCGACTCACCAGTCGGCCGCGGCGTCATCGGCACCGTCGAAGGGCAGGTCCTGGTCCTCGGCAGCTCCGACTTCCTCGACTCCCACCACATCGACACCACCGAACTCAACAACCGTGCCGATGACCTGCGCGGCGACGGAGCCACCGTCATCTACATGGGAGCCGATGGCCGACTCGTAGGGCTCTTCGCGATCGCCGACCCCATCAAGCCCACCACGCCGGCCGCGCTGAAAGCCCTCCGCGAGGACGGCATCCGGATCGTCATGCTCACCGGCGACAACCGCGTCACCGCCCACGCTGTCGCCAAGACCCTCGGCATCGACCAGGTCGAAGCTGAAGTCCTGCCCGACCACAAGAGCGACATCGTCACCAAGCTCCGTGGCGAAGGCCGCGTGGTCGCGATGGCTGGCGACGGCGTCAACGACGCCCCCGCACTGGCTGCCGCCGACGTGGGCATCGCGATGGGATCAGGAACCGACGTCGCCATGGAAAGCGCTGGGGTCACCCTCCTCAAGGGCGACCTCACCGGCATCGTGCGCGCCCGCGAGCTTTCGGAGAAGACCATGCGCAACATCCGACAGAACCTGTTCTTCGCGTTCGTCTACAACGCCCTCGGCATCCCCGTCGCCGCCGGCGTCCTCTACCCCGTCTTCGGGCTCCTGCTCTCACCCATCATCGCCGCGGCCGCCATGGCCCTATCCAGCGTCAGCGTCATCACCAACGCCCTACGCCTTCGCGCACAATCCATCGACTGACGCTCAGCAACCTTGAGGACTGGCGCGTCAGGCCAGAAGAACCGTTGGCGGACTGTCACCCCGGCGACTATTCGCAGGTCGTTCACGACGGCGAGTTGGCTGCGAGGAACGCACTCTTCTGCCGCGCATAGAGCGCATAGAGTACGTAGACGCTCCCCGGTTGCTCGAAGGCGATCTTGCAAGGCCCCACCCGACGGGCCGAGTTGTGCAGAGTACCCAGCACGACATCGTGCAGTCTTAGCTGCATCGTCATCCACGCCAAGGCTTCGGTTCCGAAAGATGGCGCCGACGACCTGAGCAAGATCTGCGCTTTTAACGGACACTGGCGGTTCTCGCGGCCAGCCGGAGTGGATCGACTGGAACGTCTTTCCGGTCCGCCGACTATGGGTTGGGGCTGGGATCATCGAGACTCACGGCTGAGGGGTCTTCATCGGTGACTGCGGCCTGACGCCGTAAGGTGGAGGTGAGCTGGTGCTTCAAATTCGGATGGCACGTTCACCTGATGTTACGGCGACTTTAGGTTGCGCCACCCAGAAGCCGCCACCTCGGTGCGCGAAGCGTGATGCCAGGTATCGAGCATCGTCGCCAGCGTAATTCACGACCTCACAACTTGGCATCGCAGGGGGTGGCGAAGAAGATCAGCGCTATCCATCGACAGAGAGGTCATTTCGGCACAGTCCCGCGCTGGTGTTCAGCGCGAACACTCTGGCTGATTGCCACATCTCCCGAGCAAGCGAGATCCGCCCGCTCATGCCGCGCCTTGAGGACCTGGAAGCGCTTCCCGGCTGCTACCCAGGGCGATGTTGCACGACCACTGATCCGGACGAATTTCTGCCGAGTACGCCCGCCTGAGTTCGGTACCAGTCTTCGCTGCATCTCGGCGAGAAACGGCACCGAAGAAGGACCTCGATACCTCCAGCGCCAAGGCGCGCGAGAGAACGCATGGGAACCAGGACAAGGTCCTCGCCTGAGCCAACGTCCCGGCCTCAGCCAAGACCTCCTCCTGCACCAGCGCCCTCAACGGTTTCGCGGTCTCAGCAGCAGCAGCCCAGGGTTGAGTCACTGCGCAAGAACCCCGACATTAACGCTGGTGCTCAGGGACGACATGCGCCAGGTGACGGCGGATGACGAAGCCTCGCGCAGCTGGCGTCAGCATCACGGCCAGCTCGCCGGAGCCAACGACCTCTACAACTGCACCTCGGCCTGACCAAGCGCACCGAGTCCGCAGGCGCCAGGAAAATCAAGCAGCAGCAGCGTGACCGTTGGTATCATCGACACCGGCATCTGAAAACCAGGCTTTGGCTTCCGCCGACGACAGCGATTCGACACGCGCCGCTGAGGACGACAGTCGGCTCAGCCTGCGCTTCGGCAGCACCGCGCACGGCAACGCGGGACGCGCCTTCACTTGCAACAACAAGCTCGTGGGCGCTCGCGTCCGCCTGGACACCTACCTGCGCCGCTCAGGCATCAGCCCGGGCGAGTTCGACTCGGCGCGTGACGACGAGGCCACGGCACGCACCGCGTCGATCGGCGGCCACGTGGCGCCAACATCGCGGCGTCGATCTTGGGGGTTCCGAAGGCGGCAATCTGGGCATCGCTCCCCGGGCCCTGGTCATCGCTTACAAGGCGCTCCAGCGCCGGTGGCACTTCATCACCGACCTGGTGGCGCGGTGATCTGACCAGGCCGTCGCTGGCGGCGTCGGCGTCCGGCTGCTCCGTCGGTGGCGTGGCGACCGTGGCGCCCCCCGCACGACACCCCCCCTGGCGCCCTCTTTGCCGCCGACGCGGGTGTCTTCTCAGCCGTCTCGGCGGCGGGCAACAGCAACCCCAGCGCCAGGCCATCAGTGGCCCGGCCGACGTGCCGTGGGTGAGCGCGGTGAAGCAACACCTACAACTCGATGTTAGGGGCTACATCCAGGCCGGTGGGAAGACCTACCGTGGCGCCTCGGTGACCAAGGGCGTCAGCCCGGCCGGGATTCGTCGACGCGGCCAACGCCAGGCGAGCTGTGCCTGGCCGGCAAGCTCGACCCCGCCAAGGTGACCCCGGCGCCATCATTGCCGTACAAAGCGCAGCAGCAACGGCCGAGGTGGCAAAGAGCGCCGAGTGCAGCGCGCCGGTAGAATTTCGGCATTGGTCCTCTGACGCCGTCAGCGTCGACACTTATTCTCCGGACAACTTCACATGGTGCCGA
>JADJVI010000061.1 GCA_016710645.1 Actinomycetales bacterium
AACACGTCGGTCAGGAGCCGGTCGCCCCTTCGACCCTGCAACCCGATGTGCCGCCCGCCTTCTGACGCGATCACCCTTGCACGCCATGGTCAAGGACCGCGACGGTCGCTACCAGGACGCCACCGAGTTCCGCGCCGACCTGGCGCGGGCCCGCACCGGCGAGCCGATCAGCGCCGCCGCCTCGGCACCGCAGCGACCCGCGTGCTTCCGTCGACGGGGCACGACGCCGATGGTGGCTTCATGCCGTACGCCGGCGCGGGGTCAGCGGCAGACCCAAGCCACGCCGGTATGCCGTCTGGCCGACACCGCGCCGCTGCCCACTTCCCGTGCCGAGGCGCGCGCCCGCCGCGATGCGCCGACGATTGCGGTCAACCGATTGGCCGACCGGCCGACAGAGGCGGCGGCGCACGGCATACGTGCGCTGGGAATCGGGGCCGCCCTGCGCGCTGGTGCTCGCCATCGTGCTGACCCAGGAATCCTGCGCGACCCGGGCCTGACGCTCGTCGAGGTGCGCTACTGGCCGGGCAGACCCAGGACCAGGCCCGCGCCACCTTACGGCTAAAGGAACCTGGTCATGGCCGCCGAACCCGTGCGGAACGCCGGCGTTGCCGTCGGCCTGGTCGTCGACAGCAAACCCCGAGGGCACCTCAGGTCGCGGTCGGATCGTAGCGGTCACTGTCGAGGTGTCCTCCGGGCCCGGGGAGAAAGCCGGTCCCCAATGCTTAGGGGTCAGCAGTTGGAGGCGGCTAAGCAGGTGCTGACCGCTGCTGGTTCACGGTGACCGGGTCGGTCGAGGTCGACGACCGTCGCAGGCCAAGGGGCGGTCGTCTCGATTGACCCGGCCCGTGGGCACCATCGTCCCGCTCACCCAGTCGATCACCCTGCGCGTCGCCAGCGGCAAGGTGAAGATGCCACGGTTGGTCGACCTGCTGACCGACACGGCCCGCAGCACCGCGACCGGGCTCAAGCTGGTCTATGACTGGACACGACCCGGGTCGAAGACGACACCAAGTTGAGGGCACGGTCGTCGCCCAGGACGTGCCACCGACACCCTCGTCGACGCGTCGGATCGACGGTCAAGGTGACGGTCTCGCGCCGGCCGACTGCCACGGTGACCTTCACGCCATCGACGCCCCCGACGACCTCGACCTCCACCTCGACCTCGTCGGCCTCGACCTCACCCTGACGCTGGGCGCGGGGCGCTCGACGGGGCGAGGTCGGCCGGGCGCGGTCAGCCGGTCAGCCGGCTTGTGGACGAGCGGGCTGAGGCCCACCGAACGCTCGATCGCATCCGGCCGATCCGCACTCGGCCAGCCAGTTGGCGAAGAGCCGGTGCCCGCCCTCGGTCAGCACGCTCTCGGGATGGAACTGCACGCCATGCAGCGGCAGGTCGCGGTGGCGCACCGCCATAACGATCCCGCTCGCGGTGCGGCCATTGACGACGAGCTCCTCGGTCAACGTCGCCGGGTCGATGGCCAGCGAGTGGTAGCGGGTCGCGCGGAACGGCTGCGGCAGCCCGGCCAGCACCCCGGTGCCGTCGTGTTCGACCTGGGAGGTCTTGCCGTGCAGGAGTTCTGGCGCCCGGCCGACGGTCGCGCCCATGACGACCGCGAGCGCCTGGTGACCGAGGCACACCCCGAGCATCGGCTGCCGACGCTGCGCACAGGCCGCGATCATCGCCATGCTCACCCCGGCGTCCTCGGGTGTCCCAGGCCCGGGCGACACGAGCACCCCGTCATATTCGGCCGCCTCATCCGGGGTCACCGCATCGTTGCGCACGACATGACACTCCGCGCCGAGCTGCTCCAGATAGCCGACGATGGTGAAGACAAACGAGTCGTAATTGTCGACGACGAGGATGCGGGGCGGACGGCATACCGGCCATCATCCCTCAGGGACCGCCCTCGACCGTGACGTTCTCGAACGGCAGGAACGGCGTGATCGCCGGGAACACCCAGATGAAGAGCACCGCAACCACCGCGAGGAAGAGCAGCAGCGCGAGCAGGGATTTGACCAGACGGTTGCCGGGGAGCCGGCGCCACAGGGCGGCATACATGGGCTGTCCTACCTCGGGTCGGCGAGCAGGTCGGCGGGCAGGCCTTCGGCGCGAGGGATGACCCGCTCGAGCTTGGCGAAGACGATGTAGCGGTTGGTCGAGGAGAACCGCGGGTCGCACGAGGTGAGCGTGAACCACGCCTCAGTCGGCTTGACGCCGGGCTTCTGCGGCACGGCCGCGACGACGTCGACCGACGTGGGCGGCACGATGGTATGCCGTTGGGCCCGGTAAACGACCCAGCCGGCGCGGGTCTCGACGATCATGACGTCACCGTTGCGGATGGCGTCAATGTCGATGAGCGGGTTGCCGTGGCCCGCGCGGTGGCCGGCGACCGCGAAGTTGCCGATCGCGCCGGGCAGCGCGGTGTTGGGGTAGCGGCCCAGGCCCTTGGCGAGCACCGGCAGGCCGACGCCCTCGTAGATGGGGCGGGCCCAGGTCGGGCCGCCAAGCCGCGGCACCCGCAGGATCGCGAAGACCCGGCCATCCTCGAGGGTGACCTTGGGTGATGTGCTGCCAGTGCCGCCGGCGCCGCCGGTGGCCGTCGGGTCGGACTGCAGCGGGATGTCCGGCAGGCTGGCCCCGCCCGCCGCGAACTGCGCCTCGACCTCGGCGACGACCCCGAGCTGGGCGCGCGAATCAACGACCGCGACATAGCCCAGTTGCCAGACAACGAAGAGCACCAACACCACCCCGACGGTGATGAACAGCTCCCGATCCCCCGACGACCGCGCGCCAGCGCCTCCCCGCCACCGACGTCCTCCTTGTATGCCGCGCCCCCGGCGCTCGTGGCCCACTGGGCCCATGCTGCTGTCAGGGGCCCATGCACGGGAGGTTACCGCGCGACGACCGCCTGGCTCAGCCCAATCGCTCCGGTGAACGCCGGGAATCGGGTCTTGGTGATGACCTTGACGTCATAACCAAGACCGATCGCATCGACATATTGCCGATAGATCTCGATCTTGGGGTCGGCGTCGAGGGCCGCCTTGAGCGCATCGATCTTGCCCATCGCCTTGATGACGAAGGGTGGCGAGTAGACCCGACCCTGCAGGATGAGGGTGTTGCCGACGCAGCGCACCGCCGAGGTCGCGATGACCCGCTGATCCTGGATCATCATCGCTTCGGCACCCCCACGCCACAGCGCATTGACGACCGCCTGCGTCCTGTTGGTGGACGACGAGGTCGTCGGGGGTGACCCCGTCGGGCAACTGGGCCGACCCCTGTTTGGCGTCATCAAGGGTGACGACCACCGCCGGTCCATCGACCTCGGTGAGCCCGGCCGACGGGGCAATCTCATCGGGCCGAGGCGGTGAGCTTGCTGACCGTCGTGTCGCCGCGGGCTGCCGCCGCAGCGGTGAGGTCATCGATCTGGGTCTGCAGCGTGGTGACCCGGGCGGCCTTGTCGGCCACCGCCCGCGTGCCGGCATCGATGAGCCCCGGCAGGCCGCGATCGCTGCGCAGGTCGGTGCCCCGGGCGGTCTGGAAGCTCGTCGTGAACAACAGCCCCGCGACCGCGAAGATGACCGGGGCCAGCCAACGCCAGACCGAGCGCGAGGGGGTGGCGGGCGTCATCGGTGCAGGGGACGGTGAGGGGGACGGCATACCGGTCCTCCTCTCGTCTGCGCCTGCTCGGGTGAGCCGAGCGCTGTCGTGACGGTAGCGTGCGGGTCGACAACTACGCTAAGGCACACCAGCACCCACGCAAGGAGACCTCGTGTCCGACTCCGCAGACCGCGACCGGGCCCAGGACGGCGCCAAGGCGGCCGTCGTGCCCCCCGCAGCCAAGGCCGCCGCCAAGCGGGCCGCCGCCGAGCAGGAGGCCCGGCGCCGCGCGCGCGCCGAAGCCGCTCCCAACCCCACCTGGTGGGCGCCGGTGTTCGTCACGCTCTTGGTGCTCGGCCTGATCTGGATCGTCGTCTTCTACGTCACCCAGGGCGCCTGGCCGATCCAGGCGTTCGGTTACTGGAACCTCATCGTCGGGTTCGGGCTGCTGTTGACCGGGTTCGCCATGACGATGAAGTGGAAGTAGCCCGCCAGACTGCGCCCCAGGCCTTCCGGCCGCGAGTTACACCTGTGTAGTTCTCCCCACCCTGGGGATAAACCTGTGGATAACTTCTTACCCGGGTCAACGGGTCAGCGGTAGTAGACCGGCACCGTGAGGTATTTCGCCACGACGACGCCCACCACGACGACGAGGATCAACCCCAGCGCAGCCCACTGGTAGGGCCGTCGGGCGGGGCTGCGCAGGGCGAGCACACTGCCGGCCACCGCGATCCCGGTGACCAGGCCACCGAGGTGACCCTGCCAGGAGATCCCGGGGTAGAGAAAGCCGAACGCGAGGTTGATGGCGAGCACGGCATACAGGGCCGTGGAGGAGCGCCCGACGTGCCGGTTGATGACCAGCAGCGCCCCGAACAGCCCGAACACCGCGCCCGACGCGCCCACCACCCCCTGCACCCAGGACTGGTATGCCGTGGCCTCCGCCGCGCCCCCGAGCACCCGGGTGGGTGCCTTGGCCAGCAGGACGACCGCCGCGCTGCCGCCGAGCGCGCTGAGCAGGTAGAGCGCGAGGTAGCGGGCCCGCCCGAGGGCGTGCTCGAGGGCCGGCCCGACCTGCCAGAGAAAGAGCATGTTGAGCGCCAGGTGCAGCGGCATCGTCGGCGAGTGCAGGAATGCCCCGGTCAACGCCCGCCAGGGCTCGGACCAGCCCAGATAGGGCGTGAAGGCGAAGTTGGCGGTGACCTGCGGCGAGATGAGTTGCCCGACATAGGCCACGACGCAGGCCGCGATGAGCGACATGGTCACCGTCGGACGGTTGTCACCCGAGAGGGGCACGCCGAGGACCGAGCGCTGGCGCGGCATACTCGCGGCTGCGGCGGCGACGCAGTCGACGCACTGGATGCCGACCGGCGCCGGTCGCTGGCACTCCGGGCAGGTGGGCCGGTGGCAGCGCTGGCAGCGGACGTAGGACGGCCGCTCGGGATGGCGCGAGCAGACCGGGACGGGCGCCGGAGCGCCCGTCCCTGAGTACCCGCTGGGCGTGCTCAGCGTCAGTCCTCGATGGTGACCGAGGTGATGACGACGTCCTGCAGCGGCTTGTCGTTGCGGTCGGTGCGGACCTTGGCGATCGCGTCGACGACATCGCGGCTGGACTGGTCGGCGACCTCGCCGAAGATGGTGTGCTTGAAGTTGAGATAGGTGGGGGTCGACACGGTGATGAAGAACTGCGACCCGTTGGTGCCCTTGCCCATCCGCTTGCCCGCGTTGGCCATGGCCAGCAGGTAGGGCTTGTTAAACGTCTTGTCCGGGTGCGGCTCGTCGTCGAAGGCATAGCCCGGGCCGCCATAGCCCTGACCGAGCGGGCAGCCGCCCTGGATCATGAAGCCGTCGATGATGCGGTGGAAGATCAGCCCGTCGAAGAACGGCGTCGGGTCGGTGCGTCCGGCCTCGTCCTTGTACTTCCTGGTGCCCTTGGCCAACCCGACGAAGTTGTCGACCGTCTTGGGGGCTTCGTTGGGGAAGAGCGTGACGTGGATGTCGCCATGGTTGGTATGCAAGGTTGCCTTCATGGGAGGCATCTTCCCACGCAACTTTTGGTGCGGTGGACTTGGCGCTCTGGCGCATGATCTGCCGCACCAAAAGGTGCAGGGGTGGGCCGGCATACCGGGAATCCCACGCAACTTTTGGTGCGGTGGACTTGGCGCCCTGGCGCATGATCTGCCGCACCAAAAGGTGCAGGGGTGGGAGGGCATACCGGGAATCCCGGTCCCGGGAGGTGTAGTTGTCCCCCGAACAGGGCAGGATGGAACCGAGCCGCGCGCCTAGCGTCCTGCACGCGAGGTGGGCACCAGGCCTGACAGTCGACCTTTGGGAGGACCCAGTGTTCCGGATGACCAAGAACGCCGACGGGACGTCGGCCGCTGAGCGCCTCAGCGACTTGCGCGCATCGCTTGCACCCGCGGCAGCGATGGGCGCGGAGAAGGCCAAGGCCTATGCGCCCGTCGCGAAGTCGAAGGCCGGCGCCCTGGTGGCTGCGGCGACGGCGGCAGCCGCAGCGGCGGCCGAGGTGGCGCGGACCTATGCGCCGGTGGCCCAGGAGAAGGCCGCCGCGGCTGCCGACCGGGCGTCGGCTGCCGCGGACAAGGCCGCGCCCGTCGTTCGGGACGCAGCAGAGAAGGCCCGCGACAAGGCTCGCGAAAAGGCCGCGCCCCTGCTGGAGGCCGGGCTGGAGAAGGCCACCCCTTATGTCGAAGCCGGCCGTGAGAAGGCGCAGCCCTATGTCGAGGCCGGCGTCGAGTGGGCCAAGCCCAAGCTGGAGCACGGGGTCGAGGTGGCCGGGCCCAAGGTCGTCAAGGCCGTCGAGGATTTCGGCCCCAAGGTCGACGCCACTCGTGACCACATCGTCGAGGACCTGCTGCCCAAGGTTGCTGCTGCCGTGTCGAGCCTGGTCGCCGCTGCCGGCACCGCCAAGGCGCAGGCTGCCGACGCTGCCTCGGCAGCCGCATCGGCTGCTGTCGCCGACGGTCCGGCGACGTTCGCGGCCGTCAAGGAGGCCGTGGCGGAGGCGGTAGCCGAGGCCGCACCCGCCTCGCGCAAACGCAGCCGCAAGGGCGGGATCTTCCTGCTGTTCGGGATCGGCGCCGGGGTGGGTGCCGCTATCGCTGCCTACCTCGCGACCCGCTCAAAGGACGACCCATGGGCAGCCCCCGCCGGCGAGCCGACCTACCTCTCGCCCGCCAAGACCCAGAGCTACCTCGACCAACCAGTGCCATCTGCGACCGAGGTCAAGGACGCCGCCGCGGACAAGGCTGCCGAGGTCAAGGAAGCCGTCGCCGACACGGTAGACCAGGCGGCCGACGCATCAGCCGACGTCGCCGACGACCTGGGCGACGCGATCGACGAAGCCGGCAACGACCTCGCTGACGCCGCTGAAGACGCCAAGGACGCGGTCGAGGAGGCTGCCGACGACGTCGCCGCCAAGGCCAAGGAACTCAAGGACCAGGCCACCGACTGATCGCGGCGCGGCGTGACGCTCGTCGTCACGCACACCCGCGCCCCGCACACCCGAGTATGCCGTCCGGTCGCCGACCGGACGGCATACCTCTGTCTGGAGTGTCTGGGAGCGGCAGTCATGCCGACCCTGGAACATCACTGCGCCCCCCGTGGGGGACCACCGCCGGGGGGCGCAGACTCTCAGAAGCGCGAGCGCAAGAGCACTAGGCCGATCAGCTCGGCACCATGTGCAGCCAGGGCTTGCTCAGCATGAAGAACCGGCCGGTGATCTCGGTGACCTTGATCGAGACCACGTGGTTCTTGACGGTGCGGACCCAGGGACGCAACCGCAACTGATCGACCGCGATCGCGGCGTCGCCGGTGAGCTCGACGGCCCGCCCGCGCACGACCACGCTGGCGGCGGCGTCCTCGATGAGCTCGTCGATCTCGAAGGCCACGTCGCCGTTGCCGAGGATGCCGCTGAGTTTGGAGCCCTCTGCCGTGCGGAAGACGATGCAGTCACCGTCGACGGCGTAGTTGATCGGCGCGATCTGCACGCCCTCGCCGAGGTGATATGCCAGCCGGCCGAACTCCTGCCGCCGGAGCATCTCCCAACAGTCCGCGTTGGTCATCTCGGTGACCCGGCCTGTCATGACGTCAACCCTCCCCAGGCAAGCGCGTCGGTGCGCATCCGTATGCCGTCCACTCCAGACTAACGCCCGCTATCGCAGCGCTGGCGCGTGGGAGCTACTCGCGGGTAGTGGGCCCGGACACATCCCAAGCCTGTTGCGCGGCAACGTGACCCACGCGACACCCCGGCGTCGTGCGCCGACCAGTCCCCCTCGGTCAGGTGCGGGGGCGGGGCAGCTTGGGCTTGGCCAGCGCGCAGTAGTGCTCGACCCTCTTCGTGGGACCGGACACGACGAGCTCATCGTGCTGTTCCACGAGAGTCTCCGGGACGGCATACACGAAGTCCTCGCCCATCCGCTTGACCCCGACGATCGTCACGCCGTACTTCGCGCGAATCCCGGTCTCGCTGAACGTCTTTCCCCACTGCTCCGGGGGAGCCATGGTGCGGGCGATGGCGAAGTCGTCGTCGAACTCGAGGTATTGGCTCATCCCCCCGACGATCATGTGGGCGACCTGCTCGCCCATCGAGCGCTCGGGGTAGACGATGTGGTGGGCGCCGATGCGCTCGAGGATCTTGCCGTGGTCGATGCTGCTGGCTTTGACCCAGATGTCCTGCACGCCGGCCTCAGACAGGGCGATGGTCGCCAGCACGCTGGCTTCGACGTTGACCGAGATTCCGACGACGGCCTTGTCGAAGTCGCTGATACCGAGCTGTTCAAGGGCGTCGTGGTCGGTCGCGTCGGCCTGCACCACGTGGGTGAGTTCGTCGGCATACCGTTGCACGAGAACGGGATCGGTGTCGACGGCGAGGACCTCTTGGCCCATGGCGACGAGGGAGCGAGCGACGGAGTAGCCGAACCGGCCCAGCCCCACGATGAGGACGGGCGAGTTGTCGTCGTCGCGGCGGAATGGGTTAGCCAATGATCGGCCTTTCTTCGGGCAGGCGGAAGTGCCTGTGACGGGTGTTGAGGGCCAGAGCGGTGGCGGTGGTCACTGTGCCGATGCGACCGACATACATGAGGAACATCAGCACGAGTTGGGCGGCGCCAGGCAGCGCGGGGGTGATGCCGGTGGACAGGCCCACTGTGCCGAACGCCGAGATCGCCTCGAAAGCGATGACGTCGAGCGAGTAGTCGGTGAGGATGAGCAGCGCCATCGTGCCAATGGCCACCACGCCGATCGCCAAGAGAACGACGGTGACGGCCTGGCGCAGCAGCTCACGGGGGACCGAGCGATTACCGACGACCACGTCGGCCTCACCGCGGATCTCGTTCCAGATGACGAAGGCGAGCAGGATAAAGGTGCCGACCTTGATACCGCCCGCGGTGCCAGCGGAGCCACCACCGATGAACATCAGCGCGTCGTCCAGCGCCCAGGTCTCATGGGATGCCTTGCCGTAGTCGATGGCGTTGAAGCCCGCGGTGCGGGGGGTGATCCCACCGATCAGGCTGTTGATGAACTTGCCCCATAACGACATCGACCCGATGGTGCCGTCGTTGTTCCACTCGAACGCCGCGAAACCCACGCATCCGACGAACAACAGCGAGAAGTAGCCGAGGATCGTCACCTTGGCGTGGAC
Source organism: Actinomycetales bacterium (assembly GCA_016710645.1). Classification (GTDB taxonomy): domain Bacteria; phylum Actinomycetota; class Actinomycetes; order Actinomycetales; family Dermatophilaceae; genus Phosphoribacter. The sequence continues at coordinate 9,255 of JADJVI010000061.1, forward strand.
GGTCCACTTGTCCGGGACCCGCCAACGGCGGTAGAGCTCGTAGAACACCGGGAAGCCCAGGCCACCGGCGACGATCGACGCGCAGATCGGGCCGATGATCCAGATGTCCTGGTTGAACCCCATGAGGCCGTCCGAATACAGCGCAAACCCCGCGTTGTTGAAGGCCGAGATCGAGTGGAAGACCCCCTGCCACAGCGCCGATCCGACTGAGTAGCCGTAGCCGAAGTAGAACCGCGCCGCGAGGACCAGCGCGACCACGCCCTCGGTGATGACGACGGTCGTGCCGATGGTCCGCAGGATGGCCTTGACATTGCCCATCGACGACGCGTGCGACTCACTCTGCGCGACCAGCCGGGTGCTCAGCCCCAGCCGGCCCCCGGCGAGGATGGCGAGCAGGGTCGCCATCGTCATGATGCCGAAGCCGCCGACCTGGATGAGCAGCATGATGACGAACTGCCCGAAGGTCGACCAATAGGTCGCCGTGTCGACGACCGCCAAGCCCGTCACACACGAGGCGGACACGGCGGTGAAAGCGGCGGCCAGCACGTTGGGCGCTTCGTCGCTGTTGGTGCGCGAGATCGGCAGGCACAGCAGGATCGTGCCGACCGTCAGGAAGACAGAGAACAACACTGGGACGATGCGGCCGGGATGCCGCACGGCTTCCAGCACGGCATACCCCCGGGGTTGCAGGAACGAGAAGTGGAGCGTGGCGACGCGAAGGCGCCCCCCGCAGCACGCGGGGAGCGCCTCCACTCTAGAGCGCGGATTGTGTCCGTCAAGCGAGGCGAACGCAATGGGTGTTCACACCCATATCGCGTCCGTCACACGCGATCGCTGCCCTCAGGGCCGACAGTCAGCATGGCGCCACCGTCGGCGTCCGCCCGCAGCTCGGAGTGGGCGAAGGCACGGGCCACGTGGTATGCCGCGATCGTCACGATCGTGCCCAAGGCGATGCCGGCCAACTCGAAGGTATCGGAGATCTTCAGCGACGAGTTGCCGATGCCGAGGATGATGCCCGCGGCCACGGGCACGAGGTTGATCGGGTTGGCGAAGTCGACGTTGTTCTCTTTCCAGATCTTGGCGCCGAGCAGGCCGATCATCCCGTAAAGGACGACGGTGATGCCGCCGAGGACGCCACCGGGCGTGGCCGCGACGAGCGCACCGAACTTCGGCGACAGACCGAAGATGATGGCGATCAGCGCGGCGACATAGTAGGCGGCCGTCGAGTAAACCCGGGAGGCTGCCATGACGCCGATGTTCTCGGCATACGTCGTCGTGGGCGAGCCGCCGACCGAGGTGGCGACCATCGTCGCGACACCGTCGGCCGCGATCGCACGGCCCATGACGTCGTCGAGGTTGGCGCCGGTCATCTCGGCCACCGCCTTGACGTGGCCGGTGTTCTCGGCGATGAGCGCGATGATCGCCGGCAGCACGACGAGCACCGCCGCGAACGAGAAGGTCGGCGCGTGCATCCCGACGACCTCCTTGCCGTCGGCGATCATCGTCGACTTCGGGAAGCCGAACCACGGCGAGCTGGCGACCCCCTCGAGGTTGACCCGCCAGTGCGTCGTGGCCTTGCCAGCGCCCGGGTCGAAGGACGTGATCTGGCCAAAGCCGCGGTCGAACAGCCAGGACAGCAGATAGCCGAACACCAGCGACAGGAAGATCGAGATCCGTCCGAGGAAGCCCTTGAGCGCGACCGCGCAGACGATCGCGAAGGTCATGACGATGAGGGCCACCCACTGGTCCTGCGGCCAGTAGACATTGGCGACGACCGGCGCAAGGTTGAACCCGATCAACATGACGACCGCGCCGGTGACGACTGGCGGCAGGATTCTGTGGATGACGCTCGACCCGAGGAAGTGGATCGCCGCGCCGACGAGCGCCAGGACCAGACCGCCGATGAGGATCGCGCCGGTCACCGTGCCTGAGTCAGCCCCCGGCTGCGCCCGGATCGCGGCCGCCACGCCGACGAAGGACGCCGACGTGCCGAGGTAGGACGGCACCCGCCCGCTCACCATGAGCAGGAAGATGATCGTCGCGATACCGCTCATCATGATCGCGAGCTGGGCATTGAGGCCCATAAGGATCGGGAAGACGAAGGTCGCCCCGAACATCGCGACGACGTGCTGCGCCCCGAGCCCTACCGTCTTGCCCCACGAGAGCCGCTCGTCCGGAGCGACCACCTCACCCGGCGCGAGCCGGTGTCCGTCGCCTTTGAGCTTCCAGCCGAATGCCGCCATGAGTTGGGGCTTCCTTCCCGTCACGATGAGTCGTTCCGGGGTTACAGCCTCCCACGCTTTTGCCCGGTTCGTGGGCAGGTTGCCCGCCGCGTCGGTATGCCGTCCCGCCTCACCTTCCGCTCTCGTCCACCGGGCCGAACTGACGCATTTGGTTGTTTGAACCCGGTCGATGCAGCCAAACGCGTCAGTTTGGGGGTCGCGATGGGCGCAGCGAAGGCCCGGGCACCGTCTCGCTGACCTCCGTGCTGGTTCTCGCAGCCGGACACGCCCGATATATCCGGTATGCCGTCCCGCCTCACCCTGCGCGCGGGTCTTCCGCCCGGTATGCCGTCTCGCCTCACCTCCACGAAGCCCATGCGCCGGGCCGAACTGACGCGTTTGGTTGCTTGGGCAGGGTCGAAGCACCCAAACGCGTCAGTTTGGGGATCGAATGCAGACTCAACTCGGATGGCTTGGGCAGAGAGCGCGGAGGCTAGATCGGGTGAGCAGGCTCAGGCTGGGAGGTGAGCGGCACGGCATACCATCGCCGTGTGACCGTCATGAGCGCCGGCGACTTGCAGGAGTTCTTGGCGCGCGAGTTCCCCGAGGTCGGGGGGCTCGACCTGCGAGTCGAGCAGGTCGACGAGCGGCACATCCGGCTGCGGCTGCCGGCGCACGAGTCGACCTTGCGACCCGGCGGGACGATCTCGGGGCCGACGATGTTCACGCTGGCCGATGTCAGCGTCTACCTGCTGGTGCTGGCCCAGATCGGGCCGGTGGCCCTCGCGGTGACGACGAGCGTCGGGATGAACTTCCTGCGCAAACCGCCACCCGGCGACCTCGTGGCCGAAGGCGAGTTGCTCAAGCTGGGCTCACGGCTGGCGGTGGGGCACGTGCGGGTTCACGCGGAAGGCAGCCAAGAGCTGGTGGCCGACGCCTCGCTCACCTACTCGATCCCGCCGCGCTGACTCCCGTCGTCACCGTCGGCGAAGCGCCAGCGGACGCCCATCATCCCCCTGCGGTCCCGCTCGCGCAGCACCGAGACCCGGTGGCCGGCGTTGAGGGACAGGGGAACGACCATGAGGTCTGACCCCGTGGCCTCGGCACGCTGGAAGTGCTCCACCTGGACTGGCAGTCGCTGCTCGTTGAAAGACACGATCAGCCCGTTGAGCGAGGCACCGCCGACGGAGAACTTCACGAACTGAGTCGCCGGCACGCGGTTGGCGTCCTGCACGGCATACCGCAGCAGGAACAAGTCACCCCGGCGGTGGTCCTGCTCAAGCAGGATTTCCACCCCGAGCATCTCGGCATGGGCTGCCACCCGGCCGATCCGGCCGCCCTCGACGCTGGGGCTCACCAGTCTGGCGTCGGCACCGGGCTCACCGACGGCGACAAAGGCGAAACGGTTGGTGGGGTGCACGACCCGCAGCACGAGTTGGGTCTCGACGCGTTCGATGCACCCCTGCTCGGTCACCCACAACCGGGTGATGGCCTGGCGCATCCGGACGTTGTCCATCAGCCGCTCGCCGTTGATCGCCTGCAGCACGGTCTGCATCGGCTCGGCATCCTCGGACATCACCACGGGCAGTTGGCTGGGCGGCCGTCCGAGGGTGTCGGTCAGCAGCCCGGGCGACACCTCGAGCACCTCTTCCAGGGCCGCGACCGCTCGCAGCGACGCGGCTCCGCGCGGAGTGCGGTGGCCGTTCTGCCAAAAACTCAGCGTGCTGCGCCCGACGCTGATGCCGCGCTCGGCCAGCCGCGCCTGCACCCGGTCCAGCGTGAGATCACGCTCGGTCAGCGCGTGCCGTAACGCCTGCGCGAAGGCGATCCCGTCCGGCTCGCTCATGTGTGGCCCCCCTGACCTCTCGGTACGGTGCCCCCGACCTACTCACTCTACGGCGGCGCGCACCATGGCGGGCAGGGCGCCTGCTGCAGTCGCCCGCAGGCTGACGGTCGCAGCCTCGGTCAGCAGCGTCTCGCGTGGGTCCACTTCCACGATCGGTATGCCGTTCGCGCCGGCCAGGTGCGGGAGGCTCGCTGCAGGCTGGACGATCCCCGACGTGCCGACCACGACGACGAGGTCAGCGTCCCGGCATACCTCGATGGCTTGGTCGAATTCCCTTGCCGGAAGCGGCTCTTCGAACCACACCACCCCCGGACGGATATCGCCGGCGGCGCAGTGGCGGCAGCGGTCGGGGTCGATGTATTGGTGGGGCTCGGCCGGCGCGTGCGGGGTCGGGGCCGGCGCATGGCACGTGTCGCAACGCCACGCGAAGAGGCTCCCGTGCAGGTGCGCGAGGACCTCCGAACCAGCGCGCTCGTGCAGGTCGTCGATGTTCTGGGTGACGATCCGCAGCTGTATGCCGGGTCGCCGCGCCCACTCGGCGAGCGCCCGGTGGCCGGCGTTGGGCTCGACGGAGCGGACCAGGTGGACCCGCCAGAGGTACCACGCGTTGCACAGCGCCTTGTCGCGGGCCCAGGCCCGAGGGGTGGCCAGGTCTTCGGGATCGAAGTGCGACCACAAGCCGGTCTGAGCATCTCGAAAGGTCGGGACGCCGGACTCGGCCGACATGCCGGCACCGGTGAGAACGGTGATTCGACGCGCCTGGCGAAGCAATCGGACGAGGTGCTCCGGCACGGGCGTTGGCTGAGCCTGGCCAGCGGGGAGGGAACCCATGAGTCGATGGTCTCAAACGGCATACGGAAACGCGGACCGGGCGAGGTGCCCGGTCCGCGTCCCGCCGTCCAGCCAGTGCCCAGGTTGGGGCTGGACAGCTCGGTGTCAGGTTGTGCGTCAGCCGGCCGGATTAGCCGGTGGTGAAGTTCCAGGCCATCGACGCCAACGGGTTGCCGGCCAGGTCTCGGATCGACGAGGTGGCGGTGCCGGTGCTCCCGATCAGGGTGATGCGGTACTGCCGGGCGGAAGCGAGCGGGGCGTTGGGCTGCAGCGTCCAGGCGGTGCCGGCGGCGTTGGACGAGATGGTCGCCGGGACAAGCGCGCCGGTCACCTGGTCGGTGAGGTAGCAGGTGGCTGCCGTCACGCCGGTGATGGCCTCGCTGAAGCCGAGGGAGATCGGGCTGGTCGTCGAGACGCCGACCGCGCCGGTCGAGGGCGTCCACGAGGTGAGGAAGGGCCGCCAGCCGCTGAGGAAGGTCCACGAGGTGCCGCCGTACGGGTTACCCGCGAGGTCGCGGATGCCGGCGATGCCACCGACCGCCACGACCTTGTGCCACGTGTCCTCGGCGATCGGTGCAAGGGGCTGCACCTGCCACAGCCGACCGGAGCTGGTGCTGATGAGGTTCGCCGGGACGATGGCCCCGGTGGACATGTTCTGGATGTAGAAGGTCGACGATGTCACACCGGTGACCGGTTCGCTGAAGGTGAGCTGGGCAACCGTGCTGGGCTCGACAGCCTTCGCCCCCACATCCGGCCAACGGTAGATCAGCGATGGTGCCGGTCCGGTAAGGAACTGCCAAGTGGTGGGTGCCAACAGGTCGTTGCCGGACTTGATCGCGCTGGTCAACGTCGCCTGGTAGGTGTGGTCTGCGGTGAGGTTGGCATCTGGATTGAGGACGGCGGTTCGGGTGGTGCTCGCATACGTCACAACTGCCGGGACTGGCGTGCCAGTGACCGTGTCGACCAGGGTGAAGCTCGTGGCGTCGACCCCCGACACCGCGGTGTTGAAGACAGCGACGATATTGGACGAAACCGTCACGGAGCGAGCCCCGTTGACGGGTGACACGGTGACGGTGACGGGCACGGCGCTGGCCTCAGCCGCGCCGACGACTCCCCCGACCGCAGACATCAGCACGACGGCCAACGCCGCCGTGGCCCGACCACCCCAGGTGTGACGTAACATGTGCGTCCCTTTCGGTACCCCCGCACAGCGGAAGCGGCACCATGCCGCTGCGGCAATTGTCGTTTTTGTTGGACTTGCGCAGTAGTGGGTTGTCAAACTAGGAAATGATCCGGAACAATTCGGTGGGAGATGTACTCAAACCTGACCGTTTTGCTTACTATCGTCAATGATGTCCATCATCGTCGAATGATCTGAATCAATGAGCGCTGATCTGGGTGCAAACCGAGCGGACATGACCTGAGTTCGACTCACTTAGCTTGAGTTAAGGGCTGCTTGTATGCCGGCCGCATGGGGGAGAGCATGGCAGTTGGACAGATCGGACCCGGGGGGAACTGGGGCCGACTGCTGACGTCTTCGCGGGGGTTTAAGACATGAGGAGCACGCTGTGAGAACGCTGGATGGGGTGCCGTTCGACTCGTCGGCGATCCTGCGGGGGACCGTTCCGACACCGGGTCAGCCAACGACGTCGTTGGCCCGCCCGTTCTTGGAGTTCTTCGCGGGTGCCGCTCTGCCGGAATGGGATTCGTTCGCTCGGTCGATCCGGATCATGCGGCTGCGCCCGCAAGAGGTGCTCTATGACGTGGGGGAGGAACACCCCTATATCTACCTCGTGCGGCGGGGTTCGGTGCGGGTGGGCTTCACCGACGGACGTGGCCGTGAGTGCCTGTTGGCCTTCTGCCGGCCCCCGGATCTATTGGCCAGTGTGTCGGCGATCGTGCCGCCCGGGCTACGGCGTTTGGCGGAGCCGCCGACCGGCATCACCAAGATGCGCGCCACCATCGGCGTGGGACGCACCGCCACCAGGGCCAGCGCCCTGGAAGCGACCGAGTTGGAACGCCTGGACTTTCGCGTCATGGAACGACTCATGGGCCGGCACGCGTCTTGGTCCATCGCCGTCTACAACGCCGTGGTGCTGCATGCCCTGGTCAAGGAACGGCGCGAGCGTGAGTTATTGACGATGACTCCCGAGGAGCGTTATCGACAATTCCTTGAAGACCACGACGACCTCATCGGAGTGGTCCCGCAGAAGGATATCGCGGGTTACCTCGGCGTGACCCCAGTGGGTTTGAGCCGGATCGCGACGCGGGTGCGAAACGAGTCTGCCGGTCTGCCTTAGCTGAGCAGTCCCCGCGCGCGGGCGGCGTCGACGGCCTCGCTGCGCGAGTGCACGCCGAGCTTGCGGTAGATGTTGGAGGCGTGGGTGCGCACGGTCGCCGGTGACAGGAACAGTTCCTCGGCGATCTTCGGCACCGGCAGGTGGGTGGCGAGCTGGGCCAAGACCTTGGCCTCCGCGGGCGACAGGCCCGCGGCGTCCAGAGTCAGATCGACCCGATCCAGTCGCGCGGCGAGCTCCTGCAACTCGGGGACGAGCGCCGGCGCCTCGGGTGCAGTCACCGGGAGCCCCAGCAACAGCGTCGTGATCTCCCGCGCTGCCGGGATGTGGACAAACTCCATGGCCAACGCCAACGGCGCCGCCACCCCGATGAGGTGCAGCGCAATGCCGGGCGCCAACCGGCGTAGTTTGACCATCGCGTCGGCATAGTGACGCATGGCGGCCTCGCGGTCGCCGTCGTGCACGGCATACACGGCCCATGCGCAGTCCAGACCCACGGTGGTGGGCTGCGCGCGCAGGCCGTACTCGTCGATCAGCGTCTGCCACCGCACCAGTTGAGCGCGGGCCTGGTCGTGGCGGCCGGCGCGCGCCTGCACGAGCGCAAGGAGGGCGAAGCGCCACGAGTCGGCCAGGTGCACATCACGGGTGAAGGGTTCAAGCAGTTGGAGGATGCCGCGCGCCATCTCGACGTCGCCGCGGCTGAAGGCGGCAGTGGACAGAGTCAACTGCGACACGATGGCCCACCAACTCGTCGACGTCGACGCCTGCTCGACCTCGTCGCCCACCGTGGTGAAGTTGAGCGCCTGGCGGGCGACGGTGTTGGGGTTGAGCTCGGGCTTGAGCTGCGCCTGGATGATGTCGCTGACCTGGTGGTTGTCCAGCAGCTTCAACCAGCGCTGCGTAAGGTCGAAATTGCCGCTCACCCCTTCGACCATCGAGTGCAGGAACGGCAGCTCCGAGAAGGTGTTGACGTCCTCGCCGCCGAAGGCCTTCAGCCACCCGGCAACCAGGGCGATGCGCCCCTCGAGGATGACGAACGGCCCGACCCGAGTGAGGAAAGCGACCAGTGCGGCCTTGTCGCCAAGTCGGGTGAGGGCGTCATGGGCGGGGAGGACGTCCTGGCGCATCTCCCATACGGCGGCGGCGAGTTTGAGCATGTCACGCACCCGCTGTCGATCCTCACGCTCGGCCTCGCGTCGCAGCGATGCGCGGAGCAAGCCGGTGACGCGGACCATGGGAAGATCGCGCCCAGTGATCGACACCATCGGCAACGGCTGGGCGCGCAGCTGCTCGACGAGCTTGCGCGCGTCGTTGGCCTGCCGAGCGTGGTCGAGGACTTCGACGTCGGCCGACCCGAGGACCGCAGCATCGCGCAGGAAGGCGCGCACGAGCGGGTCGAGGTCGACCAGCAAGGCCTCGTGGATGGCCGCTTCGACGAGTCCTTCGGCGACGAGACCCGCGGCGTCGAAACCCGCGGCGTCGAGACCCGCCCCGTCAGGGCTCGCGCCATCGGGGCCGTGCTGGGCGTCCGCGCCGTTCACCGTGAGCATGCCGAAACCAGCCGGCCAACCGCCGGTGAGCTCCAAGGCCCGGTCGACCTGCGATCGCGATAACCCGGCGACCGCGCCGACGGTGTCGACCGTGAGCAGCAACTGATCGGCCTCGACGACGAGCAGCGACCCCTCCATGGCCCGCTTGGCGGTGGCGAGCGGCAGCCGCCGACGCCCGGCCAGGGCCAGCACACAACTGCGCGGCAGTCCGGCGACCAGGGCGTCGAGGTCGGCCAGCGCCTCGGGAGAGGTGAGCCGGTGGACGTCATCGAGCAGCAGCAACAGGCGGCGCCGAGCGAGCTGATCGAGCAGGCCGGCGACCGCAGCGGAGGCATCCACAGCGGACGCGTGGGACTGCGAGAGTGGCTGCCCGATCGTGGGTTCCGCCCCGACGGGGGCCAGCGCATCGGCGAGGGCTGCGACGAACGCCCCCGGCGCGTCATGGTGGGGCCGCAGGGTCAGCCGGATGGCCGGCACCTGACTGGCCCGCGACCAGGCCAGCAGGAGGTCGGTCTTCCCGTAGCCAGAGGGAGCGGTGATGAGGACCACCGAGCCGGGCCGCACCCGGTCCAGACGCTCGACCAACCGCGCGCGGGGAAAACGGGGCCGGGATGCCTCTGGCGCGCGCATCCGCCGACCCCCCTTCGTTGACTCAACTGACCCTGTGGTTTCCCCCGCCCCTTGCCCAGCGAAGACCTGACCCGGGTATGCCGTGCGGCATCGTCCGTGCCAAGGAAAGTGAGTGTCTTCGCGGGGGCGACGAAGGCTTCACGCATCATACGCAGCCGGATCCGGTTGCGCCCGTTGGGGGAGGCCCGTCTCACTCCTCAAGTTGAGGAGTTGCTCTCATCAAGACCAGATGATCTCGGCTGTCAGGTGGCCATGACCTGTTGATTGGGGTTTAGCAGTCGGATTGTCTGTGCTCCAGCCAAAGGAATCGGATGGTCCGCATCACCACCCGGATCCGCAGGCCGGTGGTGGGGACCACCTTGCGGGAGCACGTCGACACTCGGGGGTCCAGCGTCGCTGGGAGTGACGGCCGGTGCTCGAAGTGTGAAGCACAAGGAGTCAACGTGAAGTCACTCGGCGGGATAGCCACGCCATCGCCCAGCCCGGCCCGTTCCCTCGGCGCAGGTCTCGGAACACCGACCCAGAGCGTCGCTCGAGCATTCCTGGAGATGTTCGCCGGTGGTCCGCTGCCGGAGTGGGACTCGTTCGCAAGCACCATCCGCCTCGTGCGGCTTCGTCCCGGCGAAGTGCTCTTCGAAGCCGGGGTCGAACATCCCTATATCTATGTCGTGCGCCGCGGCTCGATCCGCGTGGGGTTTGCCGACCAGAAGGGACGGGAGTGCCTGCTGGCCTTCTGTCGGCCGCCGGACATGCTGGCCAGTGTGTCGGCGATCGTGCCGGCCGGGGTGCGCCGCCTGTCCAACCTGCCGCACGGCATCACCAAGCTGCGCGGGACGGCCGGCGTCGGTGTCACCAACAGCCGGGCCACGGCCTTGGAGATGACTGAGCTGGAACGCCTGGACTTCCGCATCATGGAACGCCTCATGACGCGACACTCCCAATGGGCGCTCGCCGTCTACAACGCGATGATCCTGCATACCCTCGCCAAGGAGCAGCGCGAGCGGGAGCTGCTGACGCTCACCCCGGAGGAGCGCTACCGCCAGTTCCTCGACGACCACGACGATCTCATCGGCGTCGTGCCGCAGAAGGACATCGCTCGCTACCTCGGCGTGACTCCGGTGGGGTTGAGTCGCATCGCATCCCGGGTGCGCAGTCGGGCCGTGTCGGTCCCGACCTTCAACCCGGCCGAGCCGCTGACCGGCTGACCCCAACTCGATCCGACGCCACGAAAGGGCGGGAAGCGCACCATGCGCTTCCCGCCTTTCCCGTATGCCGTGACTGCCGTGACTCCCGGGAACTGCCTCCTTGACCGGCATACCGTGGCTTTCGCTTGCTGCCCGGGAATGGGTCAGGGGGCCCTCGTTTCCGAGGACCCCCTGGCCTTGTGTGCTCCCTGTTATCGGGTGGTGCTGGTGTCCTCGTCCTTGCGGCGGCGAGTGGCTGCCAGAAGGAGCATGCCCAGGGAGACCAGTCCGAGCGACCAGCCGATCAGGCCGGTGCTGTCGTTTCCGGTGTGGGGGAGCGGTGTGTCAGTGCCGTTGTCGGGCACTGGTGTGGGTCCCGGTCCCGGGGTGGGGTTGGGGGTGGGTCCGGGGGTGGGGGTGGGGGTGGGTCCGGGGGTGGGGGTGGGTTCCGGAGCCGGTTTGGGGTTGACCGTCAGGGGCGCGGTGGCGTCGTTGTCGGTCGGGGTGTTGGGGTTGGTGATGTCTTGGTCCTTGGAGGGGACCACGAGGGGGTTGGTCTCGGGGACATCGGTTGGGGCGGGTGCCACGTAGGCGACGTTCCGGGCGGTGCCGGTGAAGGTGTCGTCAATGGTGGCGGTGACGGTGATGGGTGCTCCTGGCCCGGCCGGTAGCGGCGCGGTCGCGACGCAGGTGGCGGTGGACAGGGTGCACTCATAGCCGGTACCGGTCATCGAGACGAGGGTCATCCCGGTGGGGATCAGGTCGGTGACCGACCAACCAGCCAAGGCTGTGACCGGGCCTTCGTTGAACGGGGTCAACGTGTAGGTGACGGTCTGGCGCCGGTGGTACGGGCCAGGGGTGTCCAGGGTCTTGGTCAACACCAGGTTGAACTTCACCAACCCTGCATCGATCCCCGGGTTGTCGGCCTTGCCCGGTGCACCGGAGTTGTTCCCGGTCAACGGGGCTGTGAACGCGACCGAAGCCAGGTCAGGCTTCCCGGACACCGGAATGGCATCCGAGTCGGTCAGGTCCGTCGTGGCCGAGTTGCTCGTGTCGCCACCCGCGTTGCTGGTGGTGTACGACGCACCCGGACGGCTCGACTTGTCGAACTGGATGACATAGTCCACACCCGCGATCAAGTTGACGAACGAGTAGTACCCATTCGCGTCCGTGACCGCCGTCACCGGCGCACCACCAGGCAACACCGCAGCAGTGCCATCCGGGTTGAGCAGGTGCACGGTCAACCCATCCACCGGGCTCTCCCCAGCATCCTGCACACCATTACGGTTGATGTCCCACCACACGTAGTCACCCACCGACACGAGCTCGACCAGACCAGCATCGATCCCCGGGTTGTCCGCCTTCCCGGCTTCGGCGAGGTTGGCCCCGGTGGTGGCAGCGGTGAACGCCACCCGACCCGTGACCTGATCCGCATCCGAATCGGTGACATCCGCGGTCGCCGAGTTGGACGTGTCACCCGTGGCGTTGGCGACCGTGAAGATCGACTCGGCCGGCTTCACGAACTCGATGATGTAGTCCACGCCACCGACCAAGTTGGTGAACGCGTAATACCCATTCGCGTCCGTCACCGTCGTCACCGGGGCACCACCAGGCAGGACAGCCGGGTTCCCGGCCGCATCCAGCAGGCGTACGGTGACACCAGCGACCGGCTTCTCGATAGCGGGGTCACCCTGCACACCATCCAGGTTGGTGTCCCACCACACGTAATCACCCACGCTGACCAACTTGACCAGACCGGCGTCGATCGACGGGTTATCCGGCGCCGTCGCACTGTTGGTCCCCGTGATCGGTGCAACCACGGTCACCAGGCCGGTCGCCTCGTTGGCGTCGGAGTCGGTGCCATCGGTGGCCGGGTCGTTACTGGACACGCCAGCACCATCCTGGCTGGTGAAGATGGTGTTCGCCGGCTTCACGAACTGCACCTGGTAGGTCACCCCCGCCAGCAGGTTCGTGAACGCATAGAACCCATTCGCATCCGTCGTGGCCGTGACCGGCGCCCCACCCGGCAACACCGCAGCACTGCCATCCGGGTTCAACAGGTTCACCACCACACCAGACACCGGCAACTCGCCAGCACCCTGCACACCATCACGATTGACGTCCCACCACACATAGTCACCAATCGAGACCAACTGAATGAGACCGGCGTCGATGGTCGGGTCGTCGGCCTGGCCAGGAGCGGACAGGTTCGACCCGGTGTCCTTGGTGGTGACAGGCGCGCGGCCGGTGACCACGTCGGCGTTGGAGTCGGTCGCCACATCCCCGGTGAGGGCGGTGGTGAAGACCGTGTTCGCCGGCTTCACGAACTCCACGATGTATGCCGTGTGCGGCGCCAACCCGGTGAAGGCGTAGTAGCCACCCACGGTCGTGGTCGTCACCGGCATACCGGCAGCGTCTTTCACCGGAGTGCCATCGGCGTGCAGGAGGTTGACGACCATGCCGTCCTCGACCACCGGCTCGACCGAGGGGTCACCCTGCTGGCCGTCGCGGTTGCGGTCGTACCACACGTAGTCACCGATCGAGACCGGCACCACCGTCAACACCGCTTCCGCGTCATTGTCGGTCGTGGACGTGCCCGTGTCGGTGGTCACCGTGGGCACGACCAGCGGGTTGGTTTCCGGCACGTCGTTGGCCGACGGGGACACGTAGGCCACGTTCTTGGCCGTGCCGATGAACCCGGCGTCGATGGTCGCGGTGACCGTGATCGGCGCACCAGCGCCCTGGGGCAGTGCCGCGGCAGCGACACAGGTGCCCGGGGTGGTGGTGCAGTCGTATCCCGCGCCGGTCATCGAGACCAGCGTCAGCCCAGCCGGGAGCACGTCGGTCACCGACCAGCCGGCCAGAGCGTCCGCCGGACCCTCGTTGGACGGGGTGATCGTGTAGGTCACCGTCATCCCCGGGTAGTACGGGCCGGCCGTGGTCAGGGTCTTGGCCAGGACCAGGTTGAACTTCACCAGGCCGGCGTCGATCCCCGGGTTGTCCGCCTTGCCCGCGTCACCCAGGTTGTTCCCGGTGACCGCCGCGGTGAAGGCGACCGTCGCGAGGTTGCTGGTGGCATCCGCCGGGACCGCGTCCGAGTCGGTCAGGTCGGCGGTGGCCGAGTTGCTGGTGTCGCCACCAGCGTTCGGGACGGTGTATGCCGCGCCAGGCTGGCTCGACTTGTCGAACTGCACCACATAGTCCACGCCCGCGATCAGGTTGGTGAACGCGTAGTAACCGTTCGCGTCGGTCGTCGTGGTCACCGGCGCCCCACCGGGCAGCACCGCAGCGGTGCCATCCGGGTTCAGCAGGTTGACCGTGATCCCCGCCACCGGCGCCTCACCAGCAGACTGCAGACCATCGCGGTTGGTGTCCCACCACACGTAGTCACCCACGCTGACCAGCTCAACCAGGCCAGCGTCGATGGTCGGGTCGTCGGCCTGGCCAGGAGCAGCCAGGTTCGAGCCGGTGTCCTTGGTGGTCACCGTCGCGCGGCCCGTCGTGACGTCGGGGTTCGAGTCCGTCGCGGAGTCGCCTTGCAGCGCGGTGGTGAAGACCGTGCCAGCGGGTTTCACGAACTCCACGAGGTATGCCGTGTGCGGCAACAGATCGGTGAAGGCGTAGTAGCCACCCACCGTCGTCGTGGTCACCGGCATACCGGCAGCGTCCAGCACCGGGGTGCCGTCCGCGTGTAGCAGGTTGACGACCATGCCGTCCTCCACCACCGGCTCACCAGCAGACTGCTGGCCGTCGCGGTTGCGGTCGTACCAGACGTAGTCACCGATGGAGACCTTGGCCACCGACACGACGGCTTGCGCGTCGTTGTCCGTGGGCGAGGTGCCCGTGTCGGTCGTCGACGTCGGCACGACCAGCGGGTTGGTCTCCGGCACGTCGTTGGACGACGGGGAGACGTAGGCGACGTTCTTGGCGGCACCGGTGAAGGTGGCATCGAGGGTCGCGGTCACCGTGATCGGCGCACCCGCACCCGCCGGCAACGCAGCCGAGGCCACGCAGGTGCCGGGGGTGGTGGTGCAGTCATACCCGGTGCCCGTCATCGACACCAACGTCAACCCAGCCGGCAGCACATCGGTCACCGACCACCCAGCCAGAGCGTCCGAGGGACCCTCGTTGGTCGGGGTGAGGGTGTAGGTCACCGTCAACCCCGGGTAGTACGGGCCAGCCGTGTCCAGGGTCTTGGCCAGGGTCAGGTTGAACGTCACCAGACCAGCGTCGATGCCGGGGTTGTCCGCGGCGTTCGCGCCACCAGCATTGTCACCCGTGACTGCCGCGGTGAACGCCACCGTCGCCAGGTTGCTGGCGGCATCCGCCGGCACCGCGTCCGAGTCGGTCAGGTCAGCCGTGGCCGAGTTCGACGTCACGCCACCCGAGTTGGCCACCGTGTAATGGGCGTCCGCCTGCGAGGACTTGTCGAACTGCACCACATAGTCCACCCCCGCGAGCAGGTCGGTGAACCAGTAGTACCCGTTCGCGTCCGTGCTTGTGGTGCGAGCCACCCCTGCGGCGTCGAGCACCGGGGTGCCGTCAGCGTGCAGCAGGTTGACCGTGATCCCCGGCACCGGCAACTCACCAGCCGTTTGCAGACCATCCCGGTTGGTGTCCCACCACACGTAGTCACCCACGCTGACCAGCTCAACCAAACCAGCATCAATGCTCGGGTCATCAGCCTGACCAGGAGCAGCCAGGTTCGAGCCGGTGTCCTTCGTGGTCACGGTCGCGCGGCCCGTGGTGACATCCGCGTTCGAGTCCGTCGCGGAGTCGCCTTGCAGGGCGGTGGTGAAGACGGTGTTCGCGGGCTTCACGAACTCCACGAGGTATGCCGTGTGCGGCACCAGGTCGGTGAACACGTAGTAGCCACCCACCGTCGTCGTCGTGCGAGCCACACCCGCAGCGTCGAGCACCGGGGTGCCGTCGGCGTGCAGCAGGTTGACGACCATGCCGTCCTGCACCACCGGTTCGACCGTCGGGTCGCCCTGCTGGCCGTCGCGGTTGCGGTCGTACCACACGTAGTCACCGACCGAGACCGGCACGACGGTCAGCGGCGCCTGAGCGTCGTTGTCGGTCGGGGTCACCGGGTTGGTGACGTCCTGGTCCTTGACCGGCACCACCAGCGGGTTGGTCTCCGGCACGTCCTTGCTCGACGGGGAGACGTAGGCGACGTTACGAGCGGTGCCAATGAACCCGGCATCGATCGTCGCGGTCACCGTGATCGGCTCACCCTCACCCGCCGGCAACGCAGCCGAGGCCACGCAGGTGCCGGGGGTGGTGGTGCAGTCATAGTTCGTGCCAGCCATCGACACCAACGTCATCCCGGTCGGGACCAGGTCGGTCACCGACCAACCAGCCAACGCATCCGCCGGACCCTCATTGGACGGGGTCACCGTGTAGGTCACCGTCATCCCCGGGTAATACGGACCAGCCGTCGTCAACGTCTTGGCCAGGGTGAGGTTGTACTTCACCAGACCAGCGTCGATGCCCGGGTTGTCAGCCGCGCCCGGGTCACCCGAGTTGGAGCCGGTGTCCGTGGTCGTGAAGGTCACCTTCCCGGTCGTCACGTCAGCGTCCGAGTCGGACAGGTCAGCCGTCGGCGAGTTCGACGTGTCACCCGAGGCGTCGACCGTGGTGAAGGCCGCACCCGTGGTGTCGGTCGTCGAAGACCTCACGAACTCCACCGTGTATGCCGTGCCCGGCATCAGATCAGTGAACGAGTAGAACCCCGCCGTCGTGGTCGTGTCCCGCAGGAACGTGCCATTCGCGTCGTACAGCTTGACGACAAACCCGTCCGGCACCACCGCCTCACCCGTGTCCTGCAGGCCGTCCCGGTTGGTGTCCCACCACACGAAGTCACCCACCGACACGAGCTGGACCAGCCCGGCGTCGATCGTCGGGTCGTCAGCCTGGCCTGGGTCGGCCAGGTTGTTGCCCGAGGTCTTCGTGGTGACGGTCGCCCGCCCAGTAGCCACATCGGCGTTGGAGTCGGTCGCCGTCGCACCAGACAGCGCGGTAGTGAACACCGTGCCAGTCGGCTTCACAAACTCCACCAGGTATGCCGTGCCCGGCAACAAGTCGGTAAAGGCGTAGAAGCCATTACCGTCCGTGGTCGTGCTGATCGGGGTGCCCGTGGCGTCGGTGACGGCGGTGCCGTCAGCGTGCAAGAGGTTGACCGTCACGTTCGGCACCGGCAATTCACCCGTGTCCTGCTGACCGTTGCGGTTGGTGTCCCACCACACGAAGTCACCAATCGACACCTTCGCCACCGACAGCACCGCTTCAGCGTCATTGTCCGTCGGAGTCGTGCTGGTGTCCGTCGTCAGGTCCGGAGTCACCAACGGGTTGGTCTCCGGCACGTCGGTCGACTTCGGCGACACATACGCCACGTTCTTCGCCGACCCCGTGAAGCCCGCACCCAACGTCGCCGTCACCGTGATCGGGTTACCAGCACCCACCGGCAACGCAGCCGAGGCGACACACGTGCCGGGGGTGGTGGTGCAGTCATACCCGGTACCGGTCATCGACACCAACGACAGGCCGGCCGGCAGCAGGTCGGTCACCGACCAACCAGCCTGAGCGTCCGAGGGACCGGCATTGCTCGGGGTGAGCGTGTAAGACACCGTCTGACCCGGAACAAACGGGCCAGCCGTCACCAAGGTCTTGGTCAGGGTCAGGTTGAACTTCACCAGACCAGCGTCGATCCCCGGGTTATCCGCCTTGGTGGCATCCCCCAGGTTCGACCCGGCGGCCTGCGACGTGAACGACACCCGCGCCAAGTCAGGCTTGGTCGCGTCAGTCACGACCGCGTCGGAGTCGGTCACATCAGCCGTGGCCGAGTTCGAGGTGACGCCACCGGCGTTGGGGGTCGTGTACGACGCCCCAGGCTGGCTCGACTTATCGAACTCGATCACGTATGCCGTGGACGGGGTCAACCCAGTGAACGAGTAGAACCCATTGGCATCCGTGGTGGTCGTGGCGACCACGGTGGTGCCGTCACCGGCATACAAGGTCACCTTCAACCCCGGGACGACTGCTTCACCGGTGCTCTGGGCGCCGTCGCGGTTGGTGTCCCACCACACGTAGTCACCCACACTGACGACGTGGATCCCGACAGAGGCGTCGTTGTCCGTGGTCGTGGCCGGGTTGGACACATCGGTGTCCCGAGCCGGGATCACCAGCGGCACCGTCTCCGTCACATCGGTCGGAGCCTTGTCGACATACGCGACGTTGGTGAACGCCGAACCAGTCCACCCAGCCGACACCTTGGTCACGACGGTGATCGGGTTCCCGGTCGCACCAGCCGCCAAACCAGCGTCAGCCACACACACCGGATCCGTCGGGGTCGTCGTGATGTCACACGTGTAACCCGTGCCGGACATCGACACGATCTCCATACCGCTCGGCACCAGATCAGTCACCGACCAACCCGCGATCGCATCCGTCGTCCCCGCATTACTCGGCGACAACGTCCACGACACCTCAGTACCAGGCTTCAGCAGCCCGGACCACGTGCCACCAGACTTGGCCAACTGCAGGTTCATCGCGGCCGGCGGGGGCGTCCAGAAGCCCGCGTCCAAACCGGGGTTGTCCGTCACCGCGTTGGCGATCGTGGGACCACCCGGGTCGTTGTTGCCCACCGGACCGGAGTTGAACTCGACCGTGCCGGTCTTGCCGTCGGCGGCAGGCACCGCATCCGAGTCGGTGAGGTCACCGTCGCGGCTGTTGGAGGTGTCGCCGGTCGCATTGACGATCGTGAACGTCTTTCCGGTCGGAGCGGTGAACTCGATGATGTAGTCGGTGTCCGGAGTGACGTTGACGAACGAGTAGTACCCGTCAGGGTTCGTCGTCGTCGACGCCGCCCAGCTCCGGGTGCCGTCGGCGTTCTTGGTGTAGAGCGTGACCGCAACGTCGGCAATCGGCGGCTCGACTGCGGGGTCGCCCTGCTTACCGTCGTGGTTCGTGTCCTCCCACACGTAGTCACCGACGGAGACACCGGTCGGCGGCGTGAAGGGCACGATGATGCCCACCTTGCGCGGCTCGGTCGGGGTCATCCACAGGGTGGTGCCACCGGCGTTGATCCGGTAGGAGCGCTGCGCCGCGGAGTTCCAGGCCACCGAGAGGTCCAGCGGGTCGAGGCTCGAGGTGCCCGCGGAAAGCGGTGCCTTCATCGGCACGGTGAACACCGTGGTGTCACCGGGGGCCCACGACGGGTTGGTGCCACCGGCGGGCTGGTACATGGTGACCCGGAACGACTTGACCATGGTCCAGTCGGCGATGTCGGCGGCGGAATACCAGACGTCGTTACACGAGGCCTGCCACGGCTGGTCGGCGGTGGCCAGGGTGGTGTTCAGCTCGGGCCGACACGGGTTGGAGGTGAAGTTGTATTCCACCTTGTAGGTCTGGTTGGTCGCCGTCGACAGCGTCGGCTCGAAGACCAGTGGGCCGGTCATGACCGGCGACCATTCGGTGCCGCGCTGGCCAGTGCTGAGCAGCTGGCCGACACCTGTGTCACCGACGAGCGGCAGGATATCATACATCACGTAGTTGGTCAGCGGGACGTTGCCCTCGTTCTGCATCCGCAGCCGGTAGCTGAAGTCACTGCCCGGGTCGGTCACCGCCACACACGGGTAACGGGTGTAGCCGTCCCAGTCCGGGCAGGCCGTGACGTTCGATCCGGCCGGCGGCGTGGCCGTGCCAGTCGCCTCGAAGACGTTGGGCTTGGTGCCGATGTCCCACTTGGTCAGCCCGACGGCGGCAGCCTCGACGACGTCGACGACGGAGAAGTCGCCGCACGCTGGTTCGGTCGTGTTGCCGTCGCCGTCGATGTCGGTCGTGTCGGGTCGGGTGAAGTCACTGTTGACGTTCTGCTGCGCGTCACACTTGGTCACCTGGTCGTTGGTGTTGATCAGCACCTCGTTGATGTAAAGAGCGATCGACGTGCCCGGGCGCACCTTGACCTGCAGCGTGATGCCGTAGCCGAGGCTGCCTTGGCTGGCCAAGTCCGGGATCGGCATGTCCTTGAAGGTGATCAGGGTGGCGCCATTGGCCTGAGGAACCGCAGTGTAGGCCGGGATCGGGTACTTCGGGCAGTCACCGTCAACGACTGCGCTGTAGATGCCGCTACCGGTGCCTTGCGAGGAGAAGCAGGTGACGCCGACCAGCTCGAACTGCGGCGGCAAGAGGTCAGACACGGTGATGGTGTTGACCGGGATGGCCGACTCAATGGAGAAGCCCACCAGCCAGTTGAAGACGTCACCGGGCTGGACCGAGTTTTGTCCGGAAGCCGGCAACCGCACTGCCTTCAGCGGGCTGATGATGGCCGACGGCGGGTCGACTGTCGTGACCACACACGACGGGCCAACAGTGGTCGCACCAGTCGCGCTGAACGTGGCGCAGTTGGTCACCGACGCATCCAGCGAGGTGGATGCGGGCACGGTAGCGCGGGCGTACATCTCGAAGCTGTAGCCGGGTGCCAAGGAGGCCACGGAGAACCGGAAGTACTTCGCGCCGGCAGGTGCGGCGAAGGTCGTCGGCGTGGTCGAGTTCGCGTTGATCGTCGTCGGCGAACCCCAGGTCACACCGTCGCTGCTCCACTCCAGCAGCACGTCCCGGTGTTGGGGCTGAGCGGCATAGCACTCGTGAGTTTTCGCACTAACTGGACGTTTTCGACCATGAGGTTGCCCGCCGCGTCCACGGGGAGGCTGTCAACGACCTGGAAGTCGTTGAGCGTGACATTGCCGTTGTTGGCGCTGAGGAGCCGCCACTCGAGAGCGCCACCGGGCGGGACGCTCGAAGGCCCCGACTTAAACCCGGAGAGTGAGGGCTGGGGCGCGTCAATGCTCACTTTAGTCGACCCGGTGAGGGTCCCTGTGGTGCCGTCGGCATAGGTGACATTGGAGGTGGCGGTGTTGGAGAAGACCGTGCCCGGGGCCGGGGTGGTGCTGTCGACGGCGTTCGGAGGAACCCGCACCGTGACGAACACGACCGTGTAGGACCAACAGCCGCTGCCATCGCAGTTCATCCGGGTGTTGGCCTGCATGTTGAGGCCCGAGATCGTCAGCGTGTGAGTCGCGGCATCGTAGGTCGTGACGGGAGTCCCCGTGCCTGGGTACTGCACCTGCGAACTGACATATTCGAACCGCGGGTCGAGCACGTCGGTGAGCGTGGCGTTGGTGATGTCGACCCCACTCGTCTTCGTCGGACGGGTCCAGTGGATCTCGTACGTCAGCAACTCACCCGGTGCCGGGTTGGTCCTCGGCGAGGCCTTGAACTTCGACAGGCCCCAGTCCTTGGCCGGCGGGGTGACGTTGATGACGACCGGGCCCGCGGTCGCACCCTGGCCGGCCGTGATGTCGACCTTCGCCGAGTTGGGGATGGTGCCGATCGGGGTGGAGGTGAGCGGATAGGCGTTGACCGTGGCGGTGACCAGGACGTCGAAGCCCTTGCCGTCCTCCCACGGCGTGGTCGCGTTGCCCACGGTGATCGTCAGCGTTTGCCCGCTGACCGACTTCGTCAGCGGCGGGGGCGTCGAACCGCCCGTGCCGGACGTGGGGAGGAAGACGTTGGCGTCGGTCACCGTGAGGTGGCTGTCGAAGAGGTCGGTGATGGTGCCGATGCCACACGACCCGGTCAGGCTGCTGCATTGCAGCGTGAGCCGATACGTGACCGTGTCACCGATGGCATACGACGACTTCGGGCTGACGATCGTCTTCTCGATCGTCGCCGCGGTGTCGGCGGCATGCGCAAACGGCGCCACGGTCAGCCCCAGGATGGCCATCGCCATGACCAGGGCGGCTCCGATCCCGCGACGCAGCCGGGCCTTCAGGCGCTGATGCGAGCGCCGCGCCGTTCGGGTGGTCCACTGTGACGAATCCTTCGTCAGCCAGCTATTCATCTACGTGCTCCCCGTCCAGGGTCCCGCGGGACCGCATCGGTGCTGTGCGACCGACTGGGCAGTAGCCGGGCGCACAGCAGAGTCAGGGCAGCCCAACGCGGCCCTGACTGGTCTGGCATTGCAGCGCGACTCGGTTTTCCCCCCCGTGCTCGCTGCTGCAGGCCTAAAGTTGCCACGGCTTGACAGCCTTGTCACCGTGCCGATTGATCGCAGTTATCTCCGGACGTTCATCTCGGAAAAATGCAGTTGATCGTGATTAATTCACGGACCACAGGTCCGCGGCCCTGCCCAGAGGCGGTCCCGCCCCGTGACCGCCCGTTGACCTGCAGCGATACCACCGGCGACACGGCATACCTGGCCCTTGGCGCCCGAAGGGGGCAATTTCGGGCACATCGGCCACGCGCTGCGTCCTAGGCTGGCGCGCCAGAGGGATCGGGAGGCCGCCTGGGGGAGGCGGGGGAAGCAGGAGTCGCATGTCAGCGGGTGCAGCGGGTGCAGCGCGCGAGCAGTTGCGTCAGCTCTTCGAGAGGTATGCCGGTGGGCCGCTGCCCGACTGGCACGCCGTCGCGCCGATGATCCGGCCGTTCCCTGTGCGCCAGGGTCAGGTCGTCGTCGACGAGAACGCCGACCGGGCGGTCATCTTCCTGGTCACCTCGGGCGTCTATCACGTGCGGGTGGTCGCCCGGGACGGGTCCATGACGACGGTCAACTTCGCCGGCCGGGGCGAGTTCCTCGCCAACCTGCCGTCGATCGAGGACCCTCGCCAGCCCCTCATGCCCTCGAATATCTCCGGTGTGGAGATGCATCGGGGCTACACCGAGGCGGCCCACCAGCGCTATTACATCAAGGCGCTCACGCCCGGCGCGCTGGTCGAGGTGCCGATCGGCGAGATGCAGCGACGCGCGACCTACACCCTCGCGTGGGCGCGGGCGCTGTCCACGGCATACCTGGTCTATGCGCAGGCGATGCGCTACGAGCGCGACCGGATGCGCCTGCCCGCGGAGGCGCGCTACCGGAGTTTCCTCATCGACTATGCGCCGGTGCTGCGCTATGTGCAGCAGAAGGACATTGCCGACTTCCTCGGCATCTCGGAGGTGGGCCTGAGCCGGATCGCAACCCGGGTGCGGCGCGAGGCGGCCCAGACGGCTCCCTCAGAACACCCGCACAAAGAACACCCGCACAAATAGGGAGTGGCTGTGTTGTCCGGGGCATTGCCGCCTGACACACAGCCACTCCGCGACGGAATCCGGAGGCCGAGTCGGAGGCTCACCGGTTCCGCGCCTTCTCCACCGTCGATGTGGGGGACCGTAGTGGTGGAGGTGGTCTCTGGGAGACCTGGCAAGAGATTGACACGACTCCGCTCGCTTGTCACGGCTCCGATTGACCCTGGTTATTCCCCACAAACCAGGTATGCCGTGAGCGCCCTTTCGGTGTCAGTCACTGCTCTCGGTCACGACGGATCGACGTCGACCTCGTCCACGCGGCTGCCCGAGACGGGATCCACTCGAGTGCTGCGGGTGGCGGTGTATCCGCCGCGCCGACGTGAGCTCGTGACGAGTGACAGGAGGATCGCCAGAGCGCCCCCCGCCATGCAGATGTAGCCGATCACGGGCAGGTTGACCCCGGACAGTCGGTCGCTCACGCCCCAGGTCAGGATCGCTCCGACCACCAACAGGAAGATTCCGGTGCCGACATACATGGGCTGGTCCTTTCGTCGCGCGGTGTGCTCCGGAGGCGCGGTTGCGCACCGGTGAGCCTGGCCACGCCTGGGTTGCGTGACTCGCCGTAGCCTCACCTGCAGTCATGCCCCGTGGCGGCCCGCTCAACCACCCGATCTACCTGACCGCGCCAACCCCCAAGGTCGCCCCGCGGGCACATTGGTGCTCATTGGGTAATTTTGCTCAGTGGGCATTATATGGTTACCGTGACCGGGTCCACCCTCGGCACACGGAGATCCCATGTCACTCTCGCTCTCCCGGCTCGGCCGCTACGCCTATCACCATGCGTGGCGGGTTCTGTTCGGCTGGCTGCTCGTCATCGGCGCCGTCATCGCGCTCGTGGTCAGCCAGCCCACCTCCTTGGTGACGGGGTTGACGTTGACCAACACCCCCTCCCAACGGACCCTGGACACGATCGCCGCTGAGCTACCTCAGGCGCGGGGCACTCAGGGCAGCCTCGTCTTCACTGCCGGCGACGCCGGCCGGGTGGACACTCCCGAGCGTTCGCGTGCCATCGTCGCGGCACTCCAGGCGGCGCAGGCCACCGGCTACGTCGTCGATCGTGACACCAAGGTGACCGAGCAGCACACCGAGATCACTGCGCGGGTCACCACCCAAGTGGAGTCCCGGTTGGCGGCCGAACTCGCACCCCAGCTCACCCAGCTGGCCACCGCGCTCTCCGACCAACTCGCCCACCTCAGGGAGACCGCACCGACCGTGGCACCGGTCCCGTCGGCGAAGGGCAGCGTTGCCGAGGAGTTGCAGGCCCTGGCAGACCGGGCTCACGCCCTCAGCACCGCCCCACCGAGAGACCAGATCGACGGCGCGTCGGGACTGTTCGCGCAGATCCATGTCCTCCAGGCGCGAGCCACAGCGCTCGGTGTGCTGCCTGGCCGCAGTCTGCCCACCGTCCCCGAAGGGCTGGGCGATCTCCGGGCCCAGGCGGATGACGCAATCGCTCGGGCGCGCTCGCAAGCGCTCGCCGGCCTCGACACACTCCTCACCGGCACCAACCCGATGGGGACACCCTTGACCTCCGACGGCGTGTCCTACCGAACCGTCTCGGTGTCGAAGGACGGGTGCACCGCCGTTGCCAGCCTCCAGCTGACCGACCAGATCGCCCACCTGCCCAGCGGCGCAGCCCAGGAGGTGCTCAAGGCCGTCGACGAGGTCAGTGCCCCCGCCGGTCTCGATATGTCCGCGTCCTCCTCGCTATTACCGGTCGAGCCGCCACTGGGTGGCCACGAGGCCATCGGCCTCGGCATCGCCGTCGTCGTCCTCCTGCTCACCCTCGGCTCGCTGGTCGCGGCGGGCCTACCCATCCTCACCGCGCTGGCCGGAGTGCTCATCGGCATCGGCGGAGCTTTCGCCTTCTCCGCCCACTATGAGTTGACCACCTCGACGCCCGCTCTCGGGCTCATGATCGGTCTCGCGGTTGGCATCGACTACGCCCTGTTCATCGTCCACAAGCACCGAAGCCTGGTCGCCACCAAGGGCATGTCCGCAGCCGACGCCATCGGGCTGGCGACCGGAACCGCCGGCAGCGCAGTCCTGTTCGCCGGCCTCACCGTCATCATCGCCCTGCTCGGGCTGCTCACCCTCGGCATCGCCTTCGTCACCACGATGGCCATCACCGCCGCAGCGACCGTGGCCCTGGCCGTGCTCATCGCGCTCACCGCACTCCCGGCACTGCTCGGCCTGGTGGGAGACCGCATCGTCAGCCCACGGGCGCGGTTGCGCCGTCACCGGGCCCATGGCCATCCGATCGCGAACAGGTGGGTGTCGCTCATCACCCGCCGGCCGATCCTCACTCTCCTCGCGGTGACCTCGGTGCTCGGGTTGGTCGCCATCCCCGCCACGGGCCTCAAGCTGGGTATGCCGTCCGGGGCCGTCGCGGCAGCAGGCTCCTCTCAACGGATCACCTATGACGCCATCACCGACGGGTTCGGGGAGGGCTACAACGCACCACTGATCGTCACAGCTGGGAAGAGTTCGGGCACGTCCTTCGACCAATCGGCGCTGCTCGCTGCCCAACGATCCTTGGCCGGGGTCACCGACGTCGTCGATGTGGCCCTCCTGGGAACCTCACCCCACGCCGATCTGGCCATCTTCCAGGTCACCCCGAGACAAGGACCGACCGCGGAGTCGACTCAATCTCTCGTCACCGCGCTGCGCACCAGCCAGCTTGCCGACCTGGGTACCTTGGGGGTCACCGGACTCACGGCCATGAATATCGACCTGTCCGAAACCCTCGCTGCGGCCATTCCGACCTACGTCGTGATTGTCGTCGCGCTCTCCCTCATCGTGCTGCTGCTGGTGTTCCGCTCGCTGCTCGTGCCGCTGGCGGCCACAGCAGGATTCCTGCTCACAATGGCCGCCACGACTGGACTCATCGTCACGGCCTTCGGCAACCCTGACTGGACCTGGCTCGTCGGGGTCGACCGACCCGGGCCCATCCTCTCGTTCCTGCCGATCATGGCTACCGGCATCCTTTACGGATTGGCCAACGACTACCAGGTCTTCCTGGGCACCTCGATCCGCGAGGACCACGCCCACGGGGTCCCTGCCCGGGCCGCGGTGCGTACCGGATTCCACCACGCCGGTCGGGTCGTCGTCGCAGCCGCGATCATCATGGTCTCGGTCTTCGGCGGGTTCGTCCTCAGCAGTGACACGACGATCCGCCAGTTCGGGTTCGCGTTGTCCGCAGGGATCCTCATTGACGCCTTCCTCATCCGGATGACGCTGATCCCGGCCCTGCTCCACCTGGCCGACGAACGGGCTTGGTGGCTGCCAGGCTGGCTCGACCGGCTGCTGCCCACGATCGACATCGACGGTCAGCGGTTAGCGCGGCCCGGCGGGCCGACCCGCAGTGCCACCCCGACCTCCGACCGATGACATAGTGCTGGTCATGACACCGGGGCTACGCGCGAGAAAGCGGGCCGCACTCGAACGGGAACTGGCGCGCACGGCATACCAGCTGGTGGAGGAGCGCGGGTTCGCGGACGTGACCGTCGATGACATCGTTGATGCGGTGGGCGTGGCCCGGCGCACCTTCTCCAACTACTTCTCGTGCAAGGAAGAGGCCGTCGCCGCCGTCGTCCTTCATGAAGCGGGCACCGGCTTGGCGGCATGGCAGCCTCCGGCTGATCCGCAAACGCTGCCTTCGGTCATGCGGGACCTGGTCGCGCACCAGGTCCGCGTCGGGGCGTTCATCGCCCTGCGTGACCTGGCTCGACTGGCCCGCGAGCACCCGCCGCTTGTGCCCTGGTTCCGGGAGGCCCAATGGCGCCTCTGGTCCTTCGCCGGCGCCCGGGTGCTCGACGCGCTCGAGGTCACCGACCCGGCATACCGAGCGGAGGTCACCGCCATGGTGGGTGCCGTCTTCGGCGTGATCACCAGCCTGCTGCTGCCCGACCAGGGGAGCGCTGTCTCGACGGCTGCACCATCCACCGAGGATGGCCTCCCGAATGCCGTCCAGGTGCGAGCGCTGGTCGACCATGTGCTCGATCAACTAGACCGGGGTTATCGGGCTTGACCGAAACGCTGGAAGACCCGGACGTAAAGCATGTCCGGGTCTTCCAGCGTTTGTGGGCTGTTCGCGTAACCCTCTGACCTGCGCCTTCGGCCCCTCGTCGAGGGTGTGATCCTGCGAAAATCACCCCGCGCTTCCCATGGCTGGTTAGTGGTCTTCGGCCGACTGTTTGAGCTCAGAAGGGAGCCTCATCGGATGCCCACCACGCACTCATTGACGGCTTCTGGAGGGCGCCGGCAGGTAGCGGCAGACTCGTCACGACGTACAGGTTCAAGATGTCGTCGCGGTCCATGAACATGATCTGGCTGCGCTTGGATGCGTTAAGCACGTTGGCGAGCCAGTTGCGGGCCGCCTTGGTGATCTCAGCCCCAGCCACGATGAACGCATGGTCGACCAGCACCCGCCGGTTCGCTTCCGGCGGAACAGCGGCAACAACACTTCCTCGATGAGGTCGTCGTCGCTGCAGGAATCTAGATAGGCGGAAACGTCGTCCGGTAGAGATGTGCTGGCCAGCAATGACTCCGCGTTGGCTGCTACAGGTCTTCCCAGGTGATGTTGGTGGGCCGTTGGCCGGTGGCAAGGAACTCGGTCATGGCCGCGAACGCCAGGGTGTGGGGCACGAGCTCGCTCGGGTCCGAGTGTTCCCACTCGCCGTGGAAGCGGAACGTGGGGCCCTCTACGCGCCCAGCTTCGAGTCGTCGGCCCTCAGCGAGCCATGCATCGAAATCCGCCCAAGCAGGGTCGCCGTCGGGAGGAACTGCGCCCCCCGGCCATCGCCATACCCGATCTTCAGTAGCCGGAATTGGCGGGAGGTGTCCAACGGATCGCGCATTGGCGCCTTCAAGGTTGAAGTACACGGGAACGAGCGCTGCCCCCACGCCGATCACGAGTGCCGCCCCCGTGCCGTTGGTGGTCGACGCTTGGACTAGCCAGGGAATGCGGCCTTGTCGGGCGGCATGCCAGCCTGAGACGACTGAAAGCACCTCGTCGGGAGAGCCGACAGTCAGCGTGGCCGTCACGTCGCCGCCCTCCACCAGCCACTGAGTCACAACCATTCTCCAATCCCGTGTACGACCCGTACGAAGTTGTTCGGGCCGAAGATGGTCAGCGTCGATCCTTTCGGGATCATGTTCGGCAGCAGCGTGGAGCATCCGCGGCTCTGCGAGCACGGCAGGCGGTTGATGTAGAGAGTGGCGTTGTCCAAGCTCTCGCGTTTCATGATCGCACCCACCTGAGACTCCACGTGAGTGATCGTCACACCGTTGCGTCCGGGACGGGGCTTGGTGATCTCCGTAACGAAGTCGCGGCGCCCCGAAAGCAACTCCCGTGCCGTCCCGTCCGAGGATGTGAGCAGGCCCGAGGTTTTGTCGCCTTGGCCGCCATAGGGCTCCACGCGCTTGGCAAACGCATCCTGGTAGGGACTCGCTCCGGGCTCGGTGACAGGGCCGGCGTTTGCCGAGCGGACAGGGGTGCCCCCGAAGCCGGGGTCCCGCTCCAGTTCGGCACGGCTGCGTCCCATCTGGAGGACGGTCATGTTGGTCTCAGCAGCCGCCTGGGTGATCGTGGATGCGCCGCCCACGATCAGGGTGCCCCCAGCCGTTATGGCGGTAGCGGAGGCGATATTCAGCGGAACTCCGACGGGCAGTCCTACGCCGGTCGCGTCAAGCACTGCGCCCGTGCCTTCGCCAGCGATACCCGATGCCATCATGAAGGCCCCGGCGAACATCTCCCCAAGGGCAGCTGGGTTATGCACTGCCGCATAGCCCCAGTTGGCCAGTCCGTTGACGATCGGTACGACTACGTTGTTGTAAGTCCACTGCGTCGCTGCGATCTCCTGCACATAGGTCCAGGCCCGAACCTGTTGCTGGAAGTCCGAGGCGGCATCCCACCAGTGCCGTGCCTGCGGGGCGGCAGCTTGTGCAGCCACGAGCGCGTCAGCGGCGCGGTCACCAGCCGCTCGCAGGTCAGCTCGGGCGTCTTGGAGCATCGTGATGGCGCGCGCACGGTCTGCGGCGCCGGTCGGGTCGAACGACTGCCCGACGTTGCCCTGGTACGGCGGGACTGCGGCGAAACCAGGTCCGGCTGAGGCTTCGGTCGCTTCTGCGGCAGCAATGCCCGCCTGGAACAGTCGCCGGGCTCGCTCGGCGCGGTATTGGGCGTCGATCAACACCGACCGGTATGCCGTGAGCGCTCCGGTTGCGTCATCGAAGGCTCGCGCGGCGGCCTTCCAGTGCTCCGGCTGCACGGCATACCGAGCCTTGAAGTCGGCTGCCGCCTGGCCGTCCCAGTCAGTCTCGATCCGTCCCAAACCGCGGGCCGCGGAAGTGAGCACGTCAGCCCAGGCAGACAGGCTGCCAATCAACTCGTCCAGTCCGTCCGGATCGCCCAGGACAAGCGAACGGGCCGGGAGGTTGGCCATCAGGTCGCTGACAGCGCTCACGGTTGCTGCCCGCTGTCGAGGGAAAGGAAGAGAGCTGCCGCGTCCAGGTCCATTCCGATGTAGTTCTCAGCGGCGGTCTTCAGGCTGGCGGCAATATCCAGGGAGTCGCCGACGAGCGCGTCCACACCTTCCTGCCAACGGGCAGTGAAGTCACCCAGTACCGTCTGCAACCTTGGGTGACCGGTGTGAACAGAGGCCAGGCCCTCGATGTACCGACCGGGCACGGCATCCACCACGGCTGTGACCGCGCGGGACGCCTCGATCAGCGATTCCGCGACAACACGGACCTCATCGCCTGACATCACAGCCCTCTGACCGCGTAGCCCCTCTACCCGGAGCAGTCGACCACACCACGGCGGGCGACAGGGTAAAACGCGAGCAACGGAGGGGGAGGTGACGCCAAATCGGCGGCGTCGGCGTCTGTCCAGCGCTGAGGTTTCGGATGGGGACCTTTCACTCGGACCGCCCCCCGGTCACCTTTGGTTGGCTGGTTGGTGGAGCCAAGGGGACTCCCCATGGGCTCGCTGCGCTCACCCATGTGGGCCCAGGACCCCACCGGGGTTCGAGACCCACCTTCGCAAACGCTGGAAGACCCCCCACCTGGCCCCCTCGTTCGCCGACCCCCTGCTACTCCAGCATCGGGGAGTTCCGCACGTCTCAATCGATGCCGAGAGCGCGGCGTAGCGTCCCAACGATCTCGGGAAGGTCGCGTTCCACGGTCTCCCTGACCGTTCCTTGGTCGACGAGGAGGTATCCGTGAGCGATTCGGTTGCGCATGCCCCACATGAGGGTCCAGTCCTGACCGAACAGGCTCTCGCGAACAGATGATTCGAGTCGTGCGAGAACCTCGATTCCTGACGCCAACCGCAGGCAGACCGCATCAATGGTCATCTGGTCGAGCGCCCCCGCGTGGGTGTACCCGATCGCCAGGTCGAAGTGGGTGAGTGCTTCGCGGAGCAGTTCCTCGGTCGAACGGCTCACAGCGGCACGGCCTCGGCCAGCACGCGCTCTCGCAGGTCCGGGCGGAGCGCGGTGTCAGGGATCAGGTCGACCGACACTCCCAACACCTCTGCCGCGGCTGACTCGACCCGCCCGAGTTCCATCAGGCTCAGCGGCCGAGTCGGGGTGAACAGAAGGTCGATGTCGGAGTCAGGCCGTTCGCGCCCGGTCGCGACCGAGCCGAACACCCGGACCTCACGTCCCCCCGCATCCGCAATGATCCGACGGACCTCGGCGGCATGGGCACGCAGCACGCGCGCCACATGGGACGTTCCGTGGAAGTGCAGCAGGCGCGACACCTCCGGCTGGCTGCGCCCGATGAGCTGACCGATCTGGGCCTGGGTCAATCCCTCACGGGCAGCCCGACGGACCGCACTGACCAGTTCAGCGCGAGCTCGCGCCGTCACCTCATCGGTGCGCTGCGCCACCTCTGTGAGTCCGTTCACGACTCCATCATAGCAAATGCTATGTGGGCGATCCCTACCTGGCCCGCTACCCGCTCCGCCAGAGCGCCCCGTGCTCTATTGGTTCCGACACGGAACCGCAGGGGAGTCGCCCAGCTTTCCGCTTGGCCATAGACAGTCCGTCTGTCGCGGCGGAAAGGGACAGCGACGACATCCTGATCCTGTTGGTCGTCGCCCACCTGCCGCTACCGGTGGGTACAAGGCCCACGACCGGGGCCGATCCATCGTTGACGCCCAAGGACGAGCGTCTCTGCAAGTCATTACGGCCCGGCGATGATGGCCCCGAAGCTCTCGCTCGTTGAGGCTCTGGTCCCCTCTGGCCTACATGAACAGCCGGTACGGATAGGCCGCGTCGGGAAGCCCCCGCGTGTGCCCAATGACTCGGGCGAGGGTCTGGGAGTACTTGATCGTTACGGGTAACGGGTCGTAGAGCGCATCGTTGTTCCAGTCCATCTTGGTGAGTGCGAGCACGTCATCGGCGGTGCGCTCTAGCGGCCCCCAGCCTGCGTCACGGGTGATGAGCAGCGGGCTGGGGATGCTCTTAGCGCCTTGGTAGAAGTTGTTGTTCCCGGCTGCGAGTCCGATGGCCGTGCCGTTGACGTAAAGCAGGCCATCGCGACCAGACAGGAACTGCAGTGTGCCGCGCTGGACCGGCCAGTTGGCCGGTTGGCTCGGGCCTTGGCCTGGCTTCGCTACGACCAGGCGAACTCCGCGCCATGGCGTGCTCGCCTGTACTCGGACGCACTCCACTTCCTCGCAGGCATCCCAAGCGTCAAAGACCCCGTCTACCTCGTCGTCGCGGAAGCGGGTGGTCTTGTGAACGACGACCCTGGTCGGCAGGTTGCCGGCGTGGCGGTCCTGGTAGAGCCGAACGCTTCGGCTCATGACGGCCCGCATCTGATCGCGCGTGAGGTGAGGGTTGTCGAGGTCGACACCCTGGCCAACGTCGTACGCCACGAAGTCCATGCCGCCGCCGTCGGCGTCAAACACCTGCGAGCAGCACGTGACGAAGGCGTCCGACGTGCCACCCCGAATCGCGTACGACAAGCCGACATAGGCCACGTCGGCATCAGTCGAGCGGTGGAGGCGCCACGGTGTGCCTCCTGCCTTGGCGTACAGGGCCATCGACAGGCGCCAGCTGAGGCTGCAGGGGTGCCTAAAGCTGATGGCCTTGTCTTCCCAGACGATCTGCGTGGGGATGCCGAGAGGGGCGGCGAACGCTTTCAGCTGGTCGTGGAGATCGAAGGCGCCATCGCTGGAGACTTTCCACCGCCGCCATGCTGCGGGCAGGGCCACGATCAGGACTTCCCAGCTCGATCGCGTTGTCGTGACCTGGCGAACGGCCTGTGCCAGCGCTGCGGCGATCGCGAAGTGGGGATCCGGAGCTTTGGCGATGTCCGGGTCGAGCTGCACGACAGTGTCATCAGCGGGAGTGAGATCAACTCCGTACACATTCTTGAAGCCCGGATAGGGCGGGACGTACTTCGGCCGATCCGTCGGTCGATGCTGGCTCACGAGCGTGCCGAGGAACCGGCGCGCCCGAGGGTAGAGCGACGTGGTTGTGATGACCGCAAATCGGATGTCAGCCGTACCGAACGAATTCCGGCTGTAGGGACCATGCGCTTGCAGGCCGCGCAGTGGATGCTTGTCGCTGCCGCCGTTCCCAAACGCCAAGAGCGGCTCGTCTAGCAGCCGGTGCGGGGGGAGTCTGCTGCCGATCACCTGGGTAGTCACTTGGCCTCCCGGCTGTATGCGGTGGTCCGACTCAACACGAAGCGCCCTCCGACCAGGTCTCGCTCGCTGAGGTCAGCTGGCAACACGGATACTTCCGTCTGGTCTTGCGGCGCGATGGCCTTGGCCCACGCGTCGATGATCGCCGCCCACTTCTCGTTGCGACGGTTAACCCAGCGTTCCTTTCGCCAGGCCGACGCTGGATCTCCTTGGCCCTTTCGCCGGCCCGCAGGAGGGAGTGCGGAGACCCACGTGCGGGGCACGAAGAGCAGCCACAGGACCCCGAGCCGCCACTCGAGTGACAGCTCAACGGATTCGGCGAACCGGCGGGACTTCCCGTCAGCTCCGCGCCCCATTTTGCTCGGACACTGGCCCGTTAATTCCTCGCCGTACGCCTCTTGCAGAAGCCGTCGCACTCGCGCTTTGTGCTCGCTGTCAGGGCGATCCTTCCGCTCCGTCGTCACAATGAGGCGGTGACCCGAGTCGCGGATCCGCGCTTGGACTGGGAGGTCCCTGGCGAGTCCGCGAGCCAGCGCTTCATAGATGAGCGCGCGCTCTACGGTGGGCGCGCCCTCGATGGCTGGGTTGATGTCGCATTGCTCGATTGAACCCTCGATATCGAGCGCGTTGCCGAGGACTTCGGCGCTCCCCAAAGCCAGCACCTGACGTCCTGTGGACACCGCGGCGCCCCGCCAGAAGACGTCATGGAGAGCCTGGCCCATCTCCTTACGATCCGGAACCTTCGTAAGCGTTGCTCGGAGCGCTCGTGTTGGGGTCTCCAACACCGGTAGTGCGTTCATCCGGAGGGCTGGCAGCGAACCCCGATCGTGCTGGGGCAGTCCGCCGTCGACCGCACGCGGTTTAGCCTGTATGCCGTCGACGTAGCCGCGGAGGCCGTCGGGAAGCTCAGCCTGGCGCCCGAGAGCGCCCAGAGTTTCATCGAAGGTCTCCATCTTCACGAAGTAGGCCGAAACGCCGCTCGTCGCGCAGGCGTCGAAGAGTTCCTCGACTGGAGCGAGCACCGTCTCCGGTTGGCGACCCATCCACCACAAGCCAGCTGGGAAGGCGCCCTCAGTGGCTACCGCCTCTCTGAGCATGCCCATGACGCTGGCATCGCGGCCGCTGTAGCCCATCACTGCCAAGCCGAAGCGACGGCTGGCGTCCAAGACGGCCTGGCGCATGTTGGCATCCTGCGTCTGCAGCTCCGATTCAAGGTTCTTGAGTTCGCGGTCGCGGAAGTCGCCATGGAGTTTGAAGAGGAACGGGAAGTCACTATTGCTGAGCGCCAAGTTCGCCTGGCCAGAGTTGCCCAGATCGGCAACCCCCAGCCGGCTGCGGGTGGGGTCTCCAAGTGTGACCTGGGCTTGCTCAACAGCCTTCTCGATGAGGTCGTCGAAGTTGGTCGTGATGACAAGATCGGAGAGTCCGGCGGCCACAAAGGCGCCCAAGATCCGTTGCCCATACGACGGCGATCGGCCCTCGAACAGCGAGCGGAGGTGCTGGCGCCTGGCGCCAGCATCGGGGAGAGCTAGTTGGAAGGCGACGCTGTAGGCCGAGGGATCCGACAGGGCGGGCATGCCGTTGCGGTTGTCGTAGTACTCGCGGATGCGGTCACGGTCCCTCGCTTCAGAAAGCGACAGTTTCTGTCGGACCAGCTGGTGTGCATCGGCGTACATCCTCAGCAGCAGGTCCATCATGATGTGGTCGGCAGTCGGCACCCTGGCGGCGGCGCTGGCTCCCGCACCGAGCAACCAGCCGATCTTGGAGTTCTGCACTGCCCATTGCCGGGCGAATGCGCGGTGATCGACAACATCGAACGACATCTGCGGCGGACCTCCTGACACGGCCTAGAAGCGAGTAAGACGATGAGCCGTCTTCCGCTAGATGCTTCTCACAGTCAGCCAATCCGGGTCTTCGACTTTCCGCGTGATGGGGCGGGGTGGTCACGCTGCCATCCGGGCGGCGTTGTAGAGCATGATGCGGCATCGGTAGTTCTCGTGCGAGCGGTAGCCGCGGCCGATCCTCTTGATGTTCTTCACGGTGACGTTCGCTGCTTCGGTCTTGGCGTTGGTGGCTCGGGTCCGGATGAAGGTGGCGATGGCGGGCCACCAGGTGTCGATGGTCTTCTTCAGCCGGGTTGTCTCGGGCATCGCGGCGAGGGTGACGTAGCTGTTGAACCGGGCGCGTTCTCGTTGAGCATCGGCCACGGTGGTGCACGCGAGGACGCGCCGGAGCTGCTCCTTGACGCCCCACGCGGCGCCGATCTCGCAGGTCGGGTCGTCTTGGGCGAGAACGGTTTTCAGCTTGGTGCGGCCGCGTTCGGACAGCGAGTCGTACCCGCGCATGAGCAGGAGCCGGTTGGCCCAGGTGAGGTCGCCGGCTCGGCCGCGACGATCGTGCCGCTCCCAGGAGACGCGCCGCCGCACGTCGGTGACCATGGCGTTGGCGAGCTGGATGAGGTGGAAGTGGTCGACCGACACGCGGGCCTTGGGCAGCCAGGACCGGACCGCGGATCGGAACGCCGCCGAGGGGTCGATCGCCACGACCCGCACCCGGTGCCGCCACCACCGCGGCTGCGTCTTGAGCCAGGTCTTGACGGCGGCGGAATCGCGGCCGTCGACGACGCCGATCACCTGCCCGGTGGCCAAGTTGGTGAACGTCGTCATCCACGGCTCGACCCGCCGCCACGCGTCGTGCTCGTCCTTGTACCAGCGGACCGTACGGAACCGGTGCTCATCGATCCCCAGGGAGTACACCAGCGCTGGTCGTGCCGCCGCGCGGTCAGCGTGCGCGGTGGCGGCACGGGTCAGCTGCCGCATCGCGGTCGGCCACGACACACCCAGTTCGGCGGCGACCGCCTCGACGCAGCGAACCTCACCAGACAACGCGGCCAGGATCCGCTCCTTCAACCGGGTCGTGAGCCGCGCATACGGCGGGACCTGCTCGGTGTGCTCGGTGAACGTCGTCTTCGCACACAAGGATTCGCTGCACCGCCACCGCTTCTTGACCCACCACACCGTCACCAGCCCATCGAACGGGACGTCCCGGACCCGCTGCATCGTGCGCTGATGCACCCGCGTGGATACCACCCCGCACGACGGGCAGCCGGCCTCCACTGCGGGGGTATCCAGGAACACCTCCCGGCCACCGTCGGCGCCTCGAGTCACCGCGACCACGCGGTACTCAGGCAAATTGAACAAGATGGACGCCGCCTCACTGGCAGCCTCGACCGTAGGCTTGAACACGCTCGTGGTCCTGACCTGACTGGATGTG